>NZ_LKBD01000045.1 GCF_001399975.1 Pseudoalteromonas sp. P1-9 | reverse complement strand
TAAGATTTATTTTTACGTTTTGTCATTTAACACCTCAATATTAGAACATTGTCCATTATTAAAGTGTCCGGCTCAATTAAACCAGTTCATATCCTATTGCTGTCATCTTGTAACTGCCAAATTTAAAATCTTTTGGAACACCTGGACAATGAGATTCAAAATCATAGAATTTATTTGGGCTTATACCTGAGGGGGTCGTCGGAGCAAAGTAACCCTTTAATAAAATATCCAAATATATCAGGCGTGTAAAGCCTAGCGGTATACTCTATAACACCTTAAGAGATGACCATCAATCTGCAATAGTAATTACTTGAACTGGAAAGTCTAATCTTAGGGCTAAAAAATTTGGGCAGTCTTTTGTGTTCACAAAAAGATATTGCATAACTGTAAGATTACAAAAACTTGCAAGACGATTCATATCAAATTACATACATTATAGTGAATCTTTCATCTGGTTTCGGTTCATTTTAGACTTTTAATTTTAAGCTTCCGACGCCTTACCTATAGCCATATTTTCGCATCTTCCACTAGAAAAGAAAAATAGACCCAACCAGAGTGTTCTTCAGCAAAAGTAAAACAAAGCTTAATAGCCTTTCCAAAATCAAAACTTATTTTATAAGTGTATTTTTTCCTAAAAACTCCAAAAAAAATAGAAAGCCAAAAATCAACTCAAAGCTACCATCACATTGAAGTTAAAACTCGTTAATCAATCTAGAGAGGAATTTCAATGACGACTTTAGCAAAGCAAAATACTGGGAAGATCCAGTTAAGTAATAAACAGAAAAAAGCGGCAACGTTAGCACTCATGTTTCTATCAGCTGGTGCAATTGCCGCGGCCCCAACTGCAGGTGACTTTTTGTATGGTATTTATGCAGAAGTAATTGGTTGGTTAACCGGTGCGCCCGGCATCATCATCTCACTATTCACATTTGGTGTCGCTGCCTTCCAAGGCATCATGAAGCAAAACTACATCAACGCTGGTGGTGCATTTATTATCGCAATGATGTTTGCCAATGCACAAGATGCAATTGAGTACTTCTTAACTGCAGGCTTACCTGTGGCCAGCGGATTGCCAATTTAACTAACGGAGGTTTTAGTGATGAGTAATCCCAATAGTTATCGAGCTAAAAGACATATTAACGACCCTTTGCTAATACTATTCGTGTTTACCAAAGAACAAGTAATCCCCCTATTTTTGGCGGTAGCAATTGGGATGATCATCAAAAAGACATTCATTCTTATCGTATTCGCATCTATTTATATTTATATCACTCAGAAATTAAAAAGTAGATTTCCAAAGTCATATCTACGCCACATGGCTTGGAGTAAAGGGTTGATCATTACCAATCCATCAAAATCTATCGTAGACCCAATTCAAAAAACGTATTTTAGATAGGCAAATAAAATGATGTTCAAAGATTCACAAGTCGGAAAATCTTGGAGTGCAGCTGTTGCATCAGGAAACTTGCAACTCGTTGGAAACTTTTGCTTATCCATAGGCGTTGTTGTTTTGATTATGATGATATTTTTCAAAGAAGCAGAAATAATCGCAGTACCAGAACAGCAAATCTTTGGTGAACTATCAGTTCAAGGTAAAAAAGCTAACCGAAACTATCAACAATCATGGGCGCTCAGCACTGCACAGCTTATCGGTAATATCACACCTGAAAATGTGGAGTTTGTAAAAAGTTCATTGATGAATGTGTTATCTCCACTACTTAAATTCCAAATCGAACCAATGCTTGAAAAGCAGTCCGAAGTCATTCGAATGCGTGGCATTAAGCAAGTGTTTATTGCTGAGGACCTCATCCATGAGCCTTCAACAGACTTAATTACAATCTGGGGTCAAAAGCTCACCTTTATTGACGGTACACCTAAGTCAGATTCGAAATGGTCATATGAATTCAAAATCGAAGTGCGTCATGGCCGACCTCGCATTACTCATATAGATCAATATCCAGGTACACCAAGAAAACGTAAGCAGGCCATGGAAGCACGAAACCAAGCACCGACAGACAATTTATCTTCACAACCCTATTATGACTCGGAACTCGAAATTGCTGTGCTTGAAGCAGCTCAAGATTTGAAAGAGAAAGAGAAAGAGAAACAAGCCGCAAATAAAGGTGAAACTAATGAAAACTAAGCTTATCGCGTTATCACTCTGTTGTGGATTATCAACATTAGCAATTGCAAATGAGAGCCAAGAATCTCCAGCGAAGGATTTTAAATTACCTACACAGCTAATCAATCCTGAGCCGCAACCTGTTTCAAAACAAGATGTGTTCGATTCCGCTGTTCTAAATTCACAGTTCAGCGCTAACGCTGCTGCTATGAAAACATTACCCACAGATAAAGAAGTGCGTCATATCGCAAAAACGACTGAAACGGGTGTGCTTGATGAATCTGATTTTCCGGGGTATGTGGATACTTCACCACTCGTTAAATCAAATACCCCCTACTCTTTCTTGGAAATTGTGAAATCTAAATACAAGCCAACACAAGAATTCAAAGATTTAGAGCCAGGCTCAAATATCGCCATCCCAGTAGCTGCCGGTCTTACAAATCCAATTATTACGAATTTTAAAATGATTGCTGTAAGAACGCATGATGAAGACTCGGTAATGGAATTAGAAGATGGACGTTTATATATCACCATCAACTCCCTTAAACCGGTTGCGTTAATGTTATTTGAAGAAGGCGTGCCAGAGTCAATGGTCAACGTGACTTTGGTGCCTATGGAAGCTATGCCCGTAATCGTGAACCTTGATATCAATCTTTCAAAGGAGATGAAATACAAGGGAAACAAACATCGTATTGACTTAAAAGAGCAAGAAGCCATAGCAAAAGCTGAGCAATCTGAAATTCAACCAAACTTTAAAACAGATACAGCGCGTATCAGCAGAATAAAACAAATCTTAAAACCAGTTGGTCGTGGTGAAATCCCAAGAGGGTTTACATTGTCACACGATGTATCACTCGCGATGAAACAACCTTGTGGTCTTACAATCGAGCAGCGTGTAATGCAGCGTATTGTTGGAACGAGAGAAGTTGTTGATGTTGTACGAGTTAAAAACAACACAACGCGCCCCTATAGCATGCGTGAACAGATGTGTGAAAGCCGTAACGTAATGGCAGTCGCTATCTACAATAAATCGCTATTACAGCCAGGTGAAGCTACTGAGGTTTACATACTCCGCGACAAATCAATTGGTTCAAGTCGCACTATTAAAAACAACTCGCGACCTCGCGTAGTGAATATGTAGGAGAGTCACATGAGTTTTAATTTTAAAGAGCAGTGGGCCGATCCTAAATTCAGAAAGTTTGTAGTTGTATGCCTCATAGGTGTGCTCGCAATCCCGATTTACCACGCCATGTCCAATCGTAAAGAGTTTAAACCGCTTGAAGAGCGTATTGCAGAGCGTAAAGCTGAAGATCGCGTTGATAGCAAAGGCAGAGTAAAAGGCTTATTCGATACCAATGAAATTTCAAATCTTGATCAAGATGAGTTTAACGAGATTTACAAAGAAAGCGCTGATGCTTTGCAAGTGCGTGAACGTCGAATTTATCAAGAAAAAGAAAAAGTATTGGCAATGGTAGAGCAACTTCAAAAAGACCTCGATGCACAGTCACTGGAGTTAAAAAACTTAAAGCGCCAACAAGAAATTAATGCGAAAGCAAAAGCGCCAAGAACACCTTCAAACAGACAGCAGTCAAATGGTCAAAGAAAGAACACTAATCGAAACGCGCAACCTGACAATATGACAGCGTACAACAACGCAATTGAAACCGTTGAGCAAGTTGACCAACGCGTATTCGATAGAACGCCAGCTACATTTGTCACCGCTAAACCTCAAATTGAGGGTAAAGTCATTCGCACTATTACCCAGCGCAGCGTTAGAAGCATCAAGAAAACAGGTGAGATTGAAGAAAAGTCTCATGATGAGTTTCTTATTACACAAAAAGAGCAGACACCTAAAGAAGCAGTAAAGCAACCAAAAAATACAAAGGATGACGGTGGGCTGGTGGATGCTAATGAAGGTACGGTATACCTACCAGCAGGGAGCTTCTTTTCAGGTGTTCTGTTAACAGGCTTAGATGCACCGACTCAGTTAGCTGCGAAGAAATCACCAATGCCTGTAATTATTCGCGTTAAAAAAGAGGCGATTTTACCAAATCACTTCACATTAGATATTCGTGAATGCCATGTAATCGGCCAAGCAATCGGTGACTTATCAAGTGAACGCGCACATATTCGGGCTCAATCTATCACCTGTGTTCGTGAGGATGGTAGAAGTGTGGAAAGCGCCATACAAGCAAATGCAGTGTCAGATTATGATGGCAAATTAGGCATTGCAGGTAGACTTGTTTCAAAAAATGGTAATTTGCTTGCTGGTAGTATGGCTGCAGGGTTTATGAGTGGTATTTCTCAAGCTGTTGCGCCTAGACGCTCACTTTCAGTTAACACAGAACCTGGTGATCAGGATTTATGGCAAACAGTCGATTATGGCTCTGTTGCTGCAGCTGGTGTATTTCAAGGTGCATCAAATGCAATGGATAGATTAGCTGAATATTACATCGAGCTTGCTGAGCAAATACATCCCGTAATCGAGATTTCACCGGGCCGTTCAATTTCATTCGCTGTTATTTCTGGCGCCAAGTTAAAGTTAGGTGATTAATATGAAAATCCTTAGAGAGATAACAAAAATAGTAATCGCAGCGAGTATCGGATTTATTGTGAATATGTATTATACAGATGCACAAATTGAGCGCTATTCATCAGATGCAGTTAGCTACTTATCAAGTATGCCCAAAATTGAAGTGGTAGACATCGAAGCAATCACAAAGACGATGCTTGAAGAAGAAATACCACCAGCAAAAGTCGCAGAATATGTAGAGTTACTAGTGAGAGTGAAAGAAGTAAAAGGAGTATTAGTTATTGATACAAAATCGGTGGTAACTACCCCAAAACTCTCAGTAACACCGACACTGAGTTACTCCGATTTAAAAGCTCAAGCCAAAATTCATGGCATTGAATCTGAACTCGATTATGAAGCGTTGTTAGAAGACTTTAACGGCCAATTTAAATAACAAGCCCAAAAAAAGCGAGATATCTAAATAATGATAGTTTGATATCTCGCACTTTTTATTAAGGCAATCATAATGAAACCAGAAAACTTTGTACTACTAACAGCGAATCAAACAAGCGCTAACAAACCTAAGTTTAACGACTTTATTGGCGGTATAGAGTTGCTTGATACCGTATTCCAACAACGCATAAACTTAGAACTACCAACCGAAGAACATCACAATGATTTAGAGGAAGCTCTGAGTTTCTTGCGTCACCACGGTAACCAACTTTCATCAATGGCTAGCAAATATCAAAAACTTGCTCTATCCAATGAAACGCCAGCTATGTTGCAAAAGTCTATGCTGAGTTCGCAGTAAACATATTAAACTTATCAAAAGTTAGTCGTTAGTTAACGGCTTTTAAAATTAATTTAATCAAAAAAAATACCGAAATTAGCATTAAAAATACACCTCACAACCAATTGCAATGATTAAGCTAGTGAACATCCTTTACCAGCTAATAAATGATTATGAGAAATATTGTTTTAATTTTTGCTGGAGTCGCTTTTCTTTTGTGGCTCTCAAACTTCGACAACAATGCGATCACTGAAAACCTTCAGGTTTACTCAACAGGTTTAGGAAAAGCTGTAACCCTGCTTGTCAGTTTATTTATATCTCTGTCGTTTTATAATTCATTGTGTAAATATCACGGTTCCAAATCAACAGAAGAAAAACCTCAAAACCTACTCCATAACCCGGTTCTTAGAATTACCTTAATTCATATCGCTTTATATGTAGCCCTTATGTCATTTGCACCAACATTTACAGGCTGGATAAGTGAATCTGGTAACAATGTTGCTAATTTCATAATTAAAGCGAAAGGGTGATGGTAATGGCTCGAATAGCTTTATGCCTCTCAGCTTTGTTAGTTACGATATTATTGGTACAAGCCATTTATCAAGGCGATGCTAAGCCAGAATACACAGCAATATTAATTATGCTGTCCCCTATCCCACTTTATGCAGCGCTGCTATATAGTAAGTTAGTCATTTATACTCGTATGACAAAAAGAGCACTTATTGTAGAGATAAGTAAAAACAACATTAACATTCGAAAGATAGGTCACAATATTGACGTCAATGTACAATCAAAATTCTCAAGCAGGTGTAATCTCGTCGCTAGCCATACAGACTTACTTGCAGGTTTTAAGCAAGCATTCCACCAAATAAATGAAATCACTTCTGAACACTGGTTCCATATGAGGCCCATTGTTATTGTCAGACTACCAGAGAAGCAACTAAGTCGAATCAAGCTGAAATACATAAACGATACTGCATTTGAAGCTGGGGCGTTTGATGTTCTGCAAGCGAAGAGCGCAGAGAGTGAAAGCTCGATTAGGCGCAAACTCAGGAATTATATAAATCAGATGTGTGTCTATGGAAAGTGAAAGCCTTTAGACTTCTAAATTATCCACCAGCCAATTTTGGTACCTAAACTCTTCAGTTCGAGGTTTGCCCTTCTTAAGTTTATGTTTAATTTTCTCAAAGCAAATATAACTACCCGCTATATTTAAAGCCCCAACAATATCAGCATGCTGCTCAAAGCCACAGCTTTGACACTGGAATGCATCGCGTGTGATCCGATTTTCTTTGCAAGAGTGACCACACTCAGGGCAGGTTTGAGATGTATATGATGCCCACACCAACGCAGGTTCTGGAAGACCAACACTTTGAAGCTTATATGAGTGTTATATAAAGAAATGTTAAAAATCTCTAATTTGACAATATGTTTGAGTGTTACTATCTTTTTTTTCCATATAAGGATATTAAGGATTATCATGTATAAACTAGGAAATGGGTTAGGGATCTTAGTTGGTTTACTAGGATTCGGGTACGTAGCTTGGGTAACTTTAACAAGACCTGATGCTAATTTCTTGTTGAAACTCAACATCTTTGTTCCATTTGTTGTGATTACACTTTCGCTATGTTTCATAACTTTTGGTGTAGCAAAAACATTCGCTGTATTTAAAGATTTTGTAAAAGTACTAGCTCTAAATAAGGCCTCCAATGAGCCTTTATTTGATAAGATTGCTTCGACTATAACAAGATATTCATATGTTTCTGTTTTTTTATGGATCTTATATTCATCAATTTATGCTTTTGGTTTTGAAGAAATTTCAATAAATAGATTAATTTCTTTTTCTTTAACCGGAATTCTCTACGCTTTTATTCTTTCCGAGCTTTTGATAAGGCCCGCGAAAACAAAAAACTCAATATTAACAAATAAAAGGAATTTAGAATGATCAAAAAACTAAGCTTGTCATTTATAGGGGTTGGTTTTGTCTCGATTGCTATTTTGCTAAGCCATACGACCCTACAGGATGGGATGAATTAAGGATACATGCGCTTAATAATTCACAGTTGTCGGGTTACTTTAGTGGATTTGCAGAGAATAAAATGTATCAACAGAGAGACTACTTTTCTCATAGTCAAATTTCCGATTTAACTGTTGATGTTTACAAATTTTGGGGTGATGTAATATTTGATTCAGAAACAGTTCCGTTGTACGTTGACTTTTTAAGCAATTACAACAGCAAAATTGATCAGCTCATGTACTCTACAGATCAATCAAGAGAAGACGATATTTTTTTGGATACTCAATTATATGATACGGCCCTTGCTATTCTTGATTACCATCGGGGTATTTCAAACTCTTCATTTGAAGCCTTTAAGAATAAGGTTACGATCGAGCTAAATACACTTCACGGGAAAAGCTTTAAAGAAGCTAGCTTACACTTGTTTCCAGATCAAGGTACCTGTACATATGCTCAACAGTTAGCAGGTTATTGCTGATTTTCATATATACCATTGATTAAAATCAATGGTATTTCCTTCTGATTAAATTATTGCGCACTACTTTTTAGTCCTGCATGCATCAATAATATTTTCTTTCTTATATGGCCATATTTCCTCGGCTCTTAGTTTTTCTAGACGGTTTTCAATGTCATCGGGAAGTGTAGATAAAAAGTTAAGCCCCGTGAGTAATTCAATTTCGTCAACACTAGTAAGGTATCTTTTGTGATCATAATGTTTGGAAAAATAGCCAGCTCCAACTTGTGGATAAATAAAAGCTAAAACATCAGGGTTCGGTGATTTTTTATTTTCTTTAACTACAATTTTGTACAAGGCATCAGGGATTGAAACTTCATTGCTTAGATTTAACAGCATCTTCAAGTTCAGCCTTTTTACTTCTAAGTTCTTCAATTTCATCATTGAGATACGCCATTAACGGCTCATTTTGCTTAATGATTTCTGAATGTTTCTCAGCCAATGAGTTCAGATAATTTGATTCTGTTTTTTGTTTTTCAATTTCAGTTATTTCAAAACCTCGTTGCTGTAGAAAATCCAAATCAGCATGCTTTTGATCGATTTGCTTTTGTATATCTCTTTTCTGACTAATCAATCTTGCAACTGCACGCTTTAACGCCCTTTCATTGAGAGTTAAGTCTTGCTCTTTTTTCTCAATACTTTCAATTGATGGTGCCAGTCGTGATAAACACCTATCATTGCCAGCTATTTGCCGTTTCTGCTCTTCAATAATTTTTTCGAGTTTTTTGTTCTCATCTATGAATGAATGCTGCAAGGCTTTTTCATTAACAAAGATACTTTGCCCAATATCGCTGCATACATTTATTGAAAGCCATTTGAAATGCGAACGCATAAAAATTTGCTCTAGTGTCTCATTAGCAATATTTACATCGCTGGGAGTGGAGACTTCAACAACATTGACATTGTTCGCCTTAATAGAAATCCAACTTATCTTCACCGGTTGCATGAGTAACCTTTATTTCAAAGTAAATTGGCTCACCTCGAAAAACTGTTTCAACATCACAACGGTAAGCACTGCTTGGGTAGCAAGTTTCCAATTGACTGCTATAGAGGTTGATTACCACCGTCTTATTGGATGAATATGCTATAGGAATGATGGCTTTCATTTTTTTGCTGTAGCAATCGCTTCAAAGCAAGGTGAAGCTCTGTTTCAGGTCCATAGCTACAATTTTGAAACTTCGCATCGCGTTGATCATGTGAAAAGTGGTGCCTATTCACAGACCCTTTTCGCGCCTCTAACCGAGCACCACAATCAGGACAATAGCATTCACAAGCTAGCCCTGATGGTACATCATCAATATGCACCAAGGTACCAAGGTTATTTCTAGCCAGTATTAATTGAACACTCATGTCTAAACTCCATTACCTACAGAAACACTAATAAACTAAAAGTCCAACCGTTGGACAGATGCGTTTGAGTAAAAAGTCCAACCGTTGGACAGTTGTTCAAGAGGCAAGCTTAATTAAACTTTTTGAATCTGTAGTTTTCTCAACTCTTGATAGTAACGAATTCACATTTTCACCATTAACGCAATCTTCATCACACTTAGTAATATGAAGAGGTTTCTTTACTAAATCCACATTTAATGAATTTGAAAGGTTTTCAGCTGTAGTCTCAACCACTTGCTTTATAGCAATTCCATCAAAGTTTGAGTCAAAATAACAAATTAGATCTTGATTCAGGTACAAGGCTAAATCAGAGTTTGAAGTAGTAACCAAAACAACATTATTTTTCATAGGCACCATTCTTTTCTAGCGTGTTTAAAACTTAGAACAGTGTATTGTCACAAAGTTACATGCGGTGTTATTTTTTTTGTGAATATTCTATTTTTTCTTCACCCGGCTTAATGTGTTGCCTGAAACAATACTCCCGTCTGATTACAGGAGATATGGAAATGGCCAATTCATCAAAAGAATACACAGTTTTATTTACTAGGGATTACTCTATTGTAGTAGAACACGAAGTATATTTTCTTGAAGTAAAAGGTAATGGCAGACCAATCATTCCAAGCTCAATTAAAAAGAACCTTTCTATTTTAGCTGTAATTGAAGGTGCACCAAACATTGTAAATAAACTTGGTGACAGGGAGCTTGAAATATTCAGAGCAGTCTCTTAATCAAGAAAAGGTAAAGCGCTAGCATTGTTCATAATTATTATCATGAAGAGGTGAATATGTCTTTATCATTAAGTTTAATCGCAAGAAAAGCCTTACATGGCGAGTTCTACAACATAAAGTACTTAGACCGACCCATTGATAGGAAGCAAGTTAGCCCCTATTGGCATTTAGGTTTAAGGGATGTGAATGTTACACCTTACCAATTAATAAAGTTGATTAACGATAATAAATGCACTCCAGAAATTCTCGAAGCAATCTTCAAGTTTTACAATCTCAGAGAGAAAATCAAATAATTGAAGAATTGCAAATTAAGCACTAAAATACTGTACATATAAACAGTATTTTAGTGTGTATTATGTTAAGTCCTATTTTACCTTCCACAACCAAAATTGAGTTGTGCGAATTTAAGCCTGCTGGTGGCTTTCCTAATCCTTGTGAGGACTTTTTATCTAAACCTATAAGTTTGGATGAGCTGCTTATCAATCGCCCCTCTTCTACTTTTATGTTTAAGGTGGCTGGCAACAGTATGTTTCCAACAATACCTGAAGACTCAATGATTGTTGTCGATCGTTCTGTAGAAATCCAAAGTGGCAAAATCGTTTTAGCTACAGTAGATGGCCAGTTTGTAGTGAAGGAACTACAAAGAACAAATGGCAAAATTACTTTCCACTCTCACAACAGCGACTACGAAGATATCGAAATCAATTCAACCGAAGAAAACCTTCAGGATGGTGTGGTTTGGGGTGTCGTTACTAGCGTTATTAAGAAATTATAATGCTTTGGGTTCTATGCGACATCAATGCGGCATATGTCTCATTCTGTCAATTATTTAATCCACAATTTAACCTTGAGACAGTACCGCTAGGAGTGCTTTCAACAACCAAGGAAATATTGTTGCTCGAAATCAACCAATGAAAGACCTCGGTGTAAAAATGGGAGAGGCAGCATTTAAAATTAAAAACAACGTATACAAGAATAAAGGGCATCTATGGGGCAGTAATTTCGAATTTTTTGGTGATATGAGCCATCGTTTTCATACTGAATTAGAGTATTTCTTAATTGAGCCTGAGCGCTATAGTGTAGATGAAGCTTTCGGACGAATAGATACGAGCTACACAAAAGATGTAAAAGCATATGCACAAGAAATGCAAAGTACTTTAAAGCGCAATCTTGGACTCGGTTGCGGCATTGGAATCAGTCACACTCGCACGCTTGCTAAAGCAGCTTCCCACTGTGCCAAAATAAAACAGTGGAAACATAAAACGAATGGCGTTGTCTTTCTAGATACTGAAGAGCAAATAAATTACGCACTTGAAAGAATGCAAACAACAGATGTTTGGGGAGTTGGCAGAAAAATTGGTGCAAAACTATCTGAATTAGGTATTCATAATGCGCTTCAACTAAAACAAGCGTGTCCAATTGAAATGAAGTCAAAATTTAATGTCGTTTTAGCAAGAACTATCCAGGAACTAAATAAAATCCCGTCAATTGATTTAAAAGACCCAATGATGGCAAGGGAACAAATATGCGTTTCTAGAAGTATGGGTAAACCAGTTACACAATTTAATGAGTTGAAAGAGTCGATTGCGACTCATATAGCCGTAGCCTCAAAGAAAGCTCGTCAGCAATTAATGTTTGTATCACAAATACAAGTGTTCATTAGCACAAATCCGTTTTCTGATACTAAGCAGTACTCTAAAAGTATAGGGATTGATTTACCCTACCCAACTTCCAAAACGTTGGACTTAACCAATTACGCATTATATGCACTAAAGCACCTCTATAAAGCAGGGTATGAATATAAAAAATCAGGAGTCATTCTCAGCAAATTGGTGTTATCAAATCAGATTCAAACGAATCTATTTGAAGAAAACTCTGACGATGAAGTTAAGTTAAAGCAAACCGAAGTAATGGATAGTATTAATGATAAGTTTGGTAAGGGCGCTATTAGAATAGCTTCTGCAGGATACTCCCATAACTGGAAACCAAAAGATGACCTGGCTCCTCCATCCTACACAACACGATTGGATGAATTAGTTATCGTCAACTAATTGCATACTGACTTTACGCAATACCTGTTTATCGATTGTTTAGCGAGAAAACCCTGTGATCTTTAGTCGCTGGGATGAATCGCTAGCCCTGTTCTTGAATGTATTTCCTAATTGTTTCAGCGCTTGCATTCCCTACCGAACAGGTAAAATAACCGTCAGACCAGAAAGTTTTCTCCTTCCAAAATTGTCTTTTCAAGCTGGGTGCGAAACTCCATATTCTTTGATTGGTCGCTTGTTTAATGTTGCGAACATGCTGGGAAATGCTGTATTTTGGTGAAATTGTCATAAGAATGTGAATATGATCTTTGTCTATTTCAATCTCTTCTACAGCGAAATCAGAGGTTTTAGATAATTCAACGATTGAGACTTTGACGAATTGCCCCAACGCTCCGCAAAGCAATTGCTTTCTATATTTAACAACCAGTATTAAGTGTAATGCTATTAAATATTTGCAGTGTGATTTAGTTTCATATTCCATCTTGACAACCCACTCTTATACAGTAGTCCATACAGTGTATGAAAAAGACGCTCAGATACAATTACAGGCTAAATCCTACGCCAGAACAGGAAGTCAAACTCATTGAGTTTGGCGCGACAGCGCGTGGAATTTGGAACCTGTTGTTGTCCGAAAATATGCGTCGATATGAGTATGATAAAACGTTTTTGTTTTACAAAGACATGGCTTCGCTTCTCAAAGGAATAAAGTCATTCGAAGAGTTCGACTGGATCAAGGCTTTTGATTCAGCGGCGGCTCAGCAAGTAGCTAGAGACCTAGAAACTGCACTAAAAAACGCTTTCTCCAAAGGTCGAGTTCAGCACTTTCCTAAGCACAAAATATCATACAAAAAGAAAAAGCTTCACAATGACTCTTTTCGAGCGGTCAACAATTCGAACTGCATCCGCATAGAAAATGGCGCTATAAGTATTCCAAAAGTCGGCAAAGTGCCGATCGTATTGCATCGTGATCTAGCGAGCAAAATTAAGTCTGTAACCGTTCAGTTTCGCCACGGAAAATGGGAGTGCAGCATCACTCAAGAAGTTGAGTGTAAAACGGCTTTGCGTGTGCTAAATCGCATCACAGGATTTGACATAAACTCGAAACAAACGGTGGTCGGGTCGGATGGCTTTGTTGCCGATAACCCTAAGTTTTTAAAGCATTCAAAAGAGAAGTTAAATCAACTACAGCGTCAGCTTGCACGACGAAAGAAAGGTTCAAATCGCTGGCAGAAAACTAAACAACGCATCAATAAATTGCACGGTAGAATCTCAAGGCAAAGGCTCGACTTTGCGCACAAAATTTCACGACAGATAACCAATGAAAATGACATTTTAGTGTTTGAAGATTTAAACGTAAAAGCGATGCAAAAGTTCAATGGCAGTATGGTCGCCGATAACGTGATGGGCTTAATTACTCAGCTTTCAAAATACAAAGCTGAGCTTGAAGGTAAGCTCTATCATGAGATTGGGCGCTTTGAAAAATCCACTGGCATTTGCGCTGAATGCGGACAGCATCATGTGCTTACATTGAATGATAGATATTTCACCTGCACTGCTTGCGGCACCTATCAAAACCGCGACTTGTCGTCGGCAAAAAGCATCGTTAGAACAGGTGAATTAGATTTGATTGCGGCTGGAATCGTCGCAAGGGTATATCCCATATCTCAGCAGAAACAAGCCATTAAAACGAAAGTCTTCGAGTTGTCGAAGTTGGGTTGTGGATCTGAGAAAAAAGAAGCAGCCTAGCCTCAAAAGCTAGACTGTAGAAGCCCAGTGATCTTTAGTCGCTGGGTAGTTCACATTCATGAGCTATGTCTAAGAAAAGCATCACAAGCATCCCTAAGCCAAACAATAACAAGAAGGCAGATAAGCAGTAAAACAACCCTTCCCCTATTCCTACATTAGCGTATTCAAAAAAACAATATGAGCAAAATATGCTAAGCAAAGCGAGTGAAAACTGAATAGCAAAAAGAAGTGCTAAAGAGTTATCTAACCTAACTGAATATGCGACCTTTAAGAAATTCATAATTTACACCTGAAACTGTTAGTTCAGAACAAATTACAAAAACCATGAAATCGCGCTTTACAGAGATCACTAACTTACCAACTTGAATTTAAAATTTCTCATTTACTGCTAGGAATTGTGATCTGAAATATTGAACAATACGGGTAATAAACGTTTAAAGTCTAAAATCACCAAAACTCAGAAGTAAGATCTATTTTAAATCGCCACAAGAACGCTAATGTAAAAATGGGTTAGTAAAATTCTGCCTCAAGATCCAACCATTGGACAGATGCGCTCAAGCTAAAAAGTCCAACCGTTGGACAATAAACATAAAAAAAGTAAGAAATCAGCATAAAAATGAGGCTTTCAACAAAAGATGCAACTTTAAACTGGCAATAACATAACTTAAGAGGTGCATGATGAAAAAATTATCAATTCTAAGTGTTAGTTTGTCAGTTCTATTATCAAGTCAAATTTATGCTGGCCAACAATTATCGCAGAGTGAAATAAAACAATCTTTATCTCAGAAAGGAGATATTGAAGGTATACAAGAGTTGCCAGTAAAAGAGTTAATGCTAGTTAAGACTAAAGCTGGTGAAACGTATTTCATTTCTAAAAATGGGCGGTTTGTATTTCAAGGTACGTTAATAGATACATGGTTTAGAAAAACTATAGATGACCTATCTGAAGCTAGAACGGCACACAGAGTTCCTCTTGAAAAAATGGGGGTGAATAAAGATGACCTAGCAATTTTAACATTTGGAAATAAAGATATACCAAAGCAAGCATCAATATTTGTTGACCCTAATTGTGGCGTTTGCACAGCACTGTTCAAAATGGTTTCGCAGTCACCAGAAAAATATCACTTTGATTTTATACTGGCACCGATTTTCGGGGAGCGTTCAAAAACAACTATTAGCAAACTCCATTGCGCAGCAGATGAAAATAAAGCTGTTATGGATCTACTTCATAAAACATCATTGGTCACGGAAATGAAACCTCAGTGTGACACATCAAAAATTAATAACTCACTAATTGTGATGAATCTACTGGAAGGTAAAGGCACTCCATTTTTTGTCAGAGCAGATGGTTTAACACTTAATGGCATACCTAGTGATTTAGATAACTGGTTAGAAATGGAGTAAGGCATGAGAAAGCAACTATTTGTAATTGCATTGGTAACGGCTACATCAGGATGTTCAGTTTTCACCGTTGGAGAAGAAGAGTTCCAATGCTCAGGAAAACCAAAAAACTCTTTATGTAAAGGGCCTATGGAAGTCTATGAGCTGACTAACAATCAAGATCACCTTGAGCACCTTATGGGTGATTCACAGGAAGAGATACAAAGCACCAGCCCAAAACCAGTGCAATTCATTGAAGACCCCCAAAACAAAATTACATACGTGTATGAAGGGAGAACCCTGAGAAGGCAAACTGCAGAAGATTATGATGAGGCAAAAATTGTCGCTATTGCCAGTGACAATGATTACTCACAGTCGCAGCATAATGACGAGCTGGAAGATTTACGAACATTTAATTATGTACCACAGGATATTGCACCAGAACCTTTAGCTGTTTTGGAAGAAGCACAAGCAATGCGAATCTATGTATCTGCATGGGAAGATAAAGAAGGCGATTTAAATATTCCTGGTTACGTTTATGTTGAATTAAAACCTAGACGTTGGGTGGCTGGTCACCAAGCAGATATGAGACCAAGCAGAGTTGTACCATTCCAAGTCATCCAAAAAAGTAAAACAACTCAAAAGCGTAAATCTAAAATGTCGAAGGGCGTTGATCCACTCAGCATTAATCGAACTCAAATACCAAAGCAGCAGTGATAGGGGGTTGGCATGAATATATCAAAATTTATGTCTAATTTATTCAATGGTACCAATGAAAGTAATACTGAAACATCAGGCCCGCTTTGGAATGATTTATTAAATAAGCAAAAAGGGTTGATTGACGGAAGACGGATCAATGAGCTGAATCCAGTTCTTGAATACATTGAAGAAGAGAAATTATTCATTATGGATGGTGGCTACATAAGTTTTGTACTTGCTTGCCAACCAACAAACGGGGTGAATGATCAGATTAGAACAGCTTACCAAGGTTTACTTAGTGAGAAATACCCAGATGATACGATGATTCAATTGAGCTTAGCTGCGCTTCCCAGAATAGATAACTTCTTGAGAGGTTATATGGTCAAACGTAATAATCGAATGCCCGGAAGTGATTCTGAGCTCTCGGATGCTATGTCGCAGAAAGTTGTCGAATATTATTCCAAAGCGCGAAAAGAATCTCTCGATAAAAGATTAGGAATTAAGCCAAGAGATTTTGAACACTGGGTAACATTTAAATTTCCTATTAAAGAGCAGCTGCCAAACCAAAAAGAGTTGGATTCATTCAGAGAAATTAAACGTAAAACACTCAGCACATTTGAAGATTTAGGTATGGCGCCAATGCTATTAAATGATTCAGAGTGGCTATCGCGTATTCAAACTGTATTAAATCATAGCGAAAACTCTTCATGGCGTGACAAAGTAAAGGTTGATAGAAAAGGTATTTTAGGCAGACAAATTCTTGAACCTGGATCAATGGTGGTTAGAGAAGAAAATGGAATATCATTTAGTTCAGGCTTTAAAGATTCCAATGGTTTCGCAACAGCAATATCGCTAAAGCAAACACCAGAAAATCTAGGATATGGTGATCTAATAAATTTATTAGGTGATTGGCAGTATGGCAAAAGAACCGCCAGTTGGAACCCCTTCATAATGACCTTAAACGTACAAGTTCCAAATCAAGCTAAGGCTAAAGAAGAATTTGGTACTAGATTCAACTGGCTGAAAAAACAAGCCAAAGGAAAAATGCTAGAAGTTGTTCACACACTAAAAGATCAATATCACGATTACCAAGAAGTGGAACAAGAGATTAGAAATGCTGAGCTTTGTAACATGAGTTTGAGCATGATTGTTCTGGGTGAAAATAAAGAGCAAACAATGGATGCAACTGACAAGCTTGTACAATCGTTCAAGCGCCAACAGTACAAGTTTAATATTGAATCAGTATTAGCCCCATCCATGATATTAAATAGTTTACCTCTTGGATTAGATGCTGAGTATATAAAGTTATCAGATCGCTTTGAGGAATGGTCATCTACGGGTGCAGCTTTTCTAATTCCTCATTCAGCAAGTTGGAAAGGAAATACCGCATTTCCAGTACTCGAATTTGTTACACGATTTGGGCAAATCTTTGGATTAGACCTATTTCAAACAGATGGAGGATTTAACGCACTAATTTGCGCAGCTACAGGTAAAGGTAAAAGCTTCGTAACAAATAAAATAATCAGTTCATACCTTGGTTCAGGTGTTGCCAATGGCCACGCAAACTCACCTGATGGTGCTCAAATATTTGTAATAGATAAAGGTAAGTCATACGAGAACCTAACGCATACTTACACTGACTCCCAGTTCATAGAATTTAATGACAAAATGGATTTCTCTCTTGATCCATTTGCACAGATAAATGACTTCTACGGCAAAGATGGTCAAGCTGCAATGGTTCATGCGCTACTTAAAGCCATGGCTTCAGAATCAGGTGATTTATCTGATTATCAATCCACCGAGATGCTGACAATTCTTACAGAGCTATGGGATGAAAAAGGTCAACAAGCCTCTGTTACAGAGTTCGCAAAACGCTGCGAAAATCACCCTGAAAAAGATATTCATCGAATAGGCCGACAATTGCGACCTTGGTGTGAAGGGCAGGTATACGGTGATTTCTTTGGTAAACGATTCAAGCCGGTAAATTTCAATGCCCGACTTATTGTTTGTGAAATGGATGAACTTAGCTCTAATCCACATCTAGCCCAAGTGGTTTTGATGAGTATTATTAACGCTGCACAGCATGCAATGTTCTTATCAGGACCTGATAGACGTAAGCTATTTATTCTTGATGAAGCTTGGGAGTATTTGAAGGACCGAGCTGGTTCTAAAGTCAATTATCTCGCTGAGTTTCTTGAAACAGGTTGGCGTCGATTCCGTAAAACTCGCGCTGCTGGTATCTGTATTACTCAGTCGCTACTTGATGCTTATCAATCTCAAGCAGGTATTGCTATTGTGAACAATAGTCCTTGGAAGCTAATGCTGGCACAAGAACCTGAAACAATCGACAAATTAAAAGAGATGAAGGCATACGATGGTACGGAACAAGACTACACACTGATGAAAAGTGTGCATACGCGGAAAGGGTATTATTCAGAATTATTTGTAAGATACGGTGAGCAAAAAGAAATAGTGAAGTTTTTTGTAGACCAAAAAACACAGCTTGTTTACTCAACCGATCCTGACGATAGAGCACTAATCGCTAAATATAAAGATCAGGGGTACGATATTGATGAAGCAATTGATAGAGCGTATGAAGAGAAACAAAAATTAAAGATTTTAGCTGAAGGGAAGGTGGCGTGATGTTTATATCAGGACTTGTTACAAACTTTAATCGAGCAAAAGAATATGGATTTATGCGGCAATGTGACATCCAAGGCGGTACATTAAAAACCTCCGGTGATGATGTATTTTTCCACATAAACAATATTGATCCGTTATCTCTTAGGTATGTAAATATTGGCTCTGTTTTGCATTTCGAAATTATTGAAACTGACAAAGGCAGTAAGGCTATCAATATTTTCTCCCCGCTCCAATCATCCCAACAAAAAACAAACAATATTTTATTTTCATAAAGTAGGGCGCTTGCGCCTTTTCTTTATGTGTAATTACAATGGTTCGGAAAAGGAAGGTAAGTCGCAAAATTAAAGGGGAAGAGTGGTAAAATTAACAGCCTAGCGGCGATGAGCGAATTGATTGATGCAGCTTAACGCCTTGTTTCTAAGCTTGTAGATTTTCTTAAACAGAACCTTATCAAATTTCACTTTAATTGCTTGCTTAGAAGCATATGAAATGACGCTATAACTATTTCCTAGATACCATTTATTAGCTAACCCGGTATATAAGGTTACCTGAGCCCTTTCGTAATCAGTAATGCAATCACGATACTCTCTCGTTTTAAGTTCACCAACGACAAAGCGAAACCTGATTGGGTCAAAGAATAAAGCATCAGGTACGCCCACCACACAACCTTTTTTTAGGAAAACGGGTTTTCGATTACCAATATCTCCACCAATAAAAATAAAATACCAGGGTAGAAAAAATATCTTTTTTACATCTCGACCTGCAATAAAAAGCCTTACTATCAGAAGCGCAATAATGGGTAAGAAAAATAGATGTAAGCCAAGCATAGAAGGAGTGCTCCGAAAGTGATTAACACTGTTGTTTTACCTGCTCTATTGTGAAAAGCAGTGCCTTCTTTGGCCTTAGTTAAATAGACCGCTTTACCTTGCCTTGCCTTGCCTTGCAACAAAACCTTTTTCATCGGTGTAGAACATCGCCAAGTCAGAAACAGCTATAGTTTTCTTTTTCATAAGTAGTCCCTCAATTAATAGCCACTATAAAGCTAATGCTTAGTTGTGCATGAAATTAAATATGAATTTTGAGGTTAATTTTTTTGTCCAGGTACGATTTTTAAAAGAAGTTTAAATAGTAGGAATTCAAAATCTGGAAACTACATGAAGACAATCCAACAAATCAATATAAAGAAACTCATTGAGAGTCACATACGTCATCAGGGATTAACTGATATATCGATGAGCAATTATGTAATCAAGCTCAAAGAATTGCTTAGTGATTTTGGCCATATGAAATTGGATGAAGACCTTATACAAGCTCTAAAAAGACGAAATGAATCTCTTACATCAAACACAAAAACATTAAACCGGCACTATATTGGCTTTTTAGAATCGTATGTAAACTCAACGCCATTTCAAAAGGCAAAAAATATCATCATTGATTGCCAATACTGTGGTGGACAAGCGACACTGCAGTCTTCTAAGCGAATATATAAGAGATATAATCATGGTGACATCTATATATGTGAGAACCATGGTCATTTATGCGATGCATACGTGTTCTGTCATAAAGGAGATAATCTGCCTTTAGGTACGTTGGCTAATAGAACAACCCAAATAGCGCGTTCTGAAGCACATTCAAAAGTTGATAGGTTATGGCTAAAAAATGGTTGGGATAGGGGAGATGCCTACAAAATGCTTAGCGACCTAATGGGCCTAAACAGAGAGGAGTGTCATATTGGCTTGTTTGATGAAGAGCAATGTTTACACGCTATAAAATGTGTAGAGCTAATAATGTAATTCATCAAAAGGTTTTGGCCTGCCAAGGCCATAACCTTGTGCATAATCCACGTTAAGACGCTTTACTAAGTCTAACAACTCATCATTTTCAATACCTTCGATACATACAGGTATACCGATTTTTTTCTGTAGTGATGAGCAGACCTCTAACAACGAAAAGTGAATTGGTGAGGTCATCGCGTTTCTAAGAAAAAACATATCAAGCTTAATCAGGTCAAAAGGTACTTCTGACAATAAATCAAAGTTGGAATTAGCAACGCCAAAGTCATCAATCGCTACTCTAAATCCGAGTTTTTTTAACTTTAAGAGATTGCTTATAAATTGAGATCTATATTTTTCAGGACAATCTCTTTCTGTAACTTCAAGTAATACAGAACCTGGACACATTCGCATATTTTGAAAAATCTTTTTTAGTAGAGGTACAAAACGTTTTGATGCAATCTGTTGAGGTTCAAAGTTGATCGTTGTAAGTATTCCATTTCTTGCAAATAACTTAATGTACGTTTCACAAAGCTGAAACAGCATAACGGTCAGTACATCGGATTTTCCCTTATTAACAAAATACTCGACAACCTCCAAAGGGTTACTAAACCTTTGATCCTTTGTACGCAGAAGCGCCTCCATATATCGAATACTCTGGTTGCGAATATCATAGATTGGTTGGAATACGATAGAGAAGTCACACACTGAAATATGAAACTCCTGAATTATATGTAATTGCGCCACATCAAGACTCGATGAGATTTTAGAAATCGCGTTCATATCTTTGAATTTTTAGTTATTTGATATTGATTTTACTGGCGAGCAATTTCACATACCCTTTAATTTTTCAGCAATTCACTGAATAAAAAAAACGCATTTTTTCAGCTAATCTCGAAAAAAAATACGCTAATTCAGATTCATTGGAAAATAGAATGAAAGAGTCAATTAACGTGGAGAAGAACAAATGTCCAACACTACCGAAAAACTTTTATACAAAATTTCCAAAGGAAACGATAAACGCTCACCCGAAGAACAAGTCAAAATGGCTATTTTTTTTGTTAATGTAGTTCTCTGTATGCTACTTGGGGCTTGCGCTTACTTGGCGCTAAGTAACTTACCTTTCGATGTTCTGATTAAAATTACTTTGCCAGCATTAGTTGCAGGTTTTATTTTGAATGGTCTATTTGTATTCCAAAAGACTTCAAAGGCCGCAAAAGGAGTCGTAATCCAAAAGCTTGAAAAAGAAATGGCTGAGCAAACAGAAGCTGGGGCTAGTTAATTTTTATAATGTACCGTTCAAAGCCCTTATTATCGTCCGATTTAAGGGCTTTTTTATGATTGATAGCCAAACATTGCCCAAGTTTGAGTATCAATTTTTAATGGCTGAACACTTGTTTCATCCATATTTATAAAAGCACCATGATGCTTAATTTCACCATGACGTAATAGCTTCCAAAGCAATGTAGATGCTTCAAGCGCGACTTTTTTATTAATACCGAACTCTTGCTTTTGAAGTGCGGCTTCATGGGAGCATGAGTCCTCATCTTTATCCACCATTTCACTGAGACTAGGATATAAGTCAAACACATTAGGCAGCTTGTTCTCACGATCAAATGCATGACCTAATACTACTTGGCCTGAGCTTTTATCGTTCCCCATATCAAGCCATAAAGTTTCAGCGAAACGCTTTACTTGGTTGAATGCACTCCCCAATTCAGCGCGAACAGCCGCTTTATCAACACACGTAATCAATACATCAAACTTTGCCAGTTGATCAACATGGGCTTTTGATACACGCTCACGATGAGCAGTCCAAGACAAACCACCATGAACATTGAAGCGATTTACTAATGTTTCCGCTTTATTGTTACCAATATCACACGCCCAAAAAGATTGTCTGCCAACATTACTGTGACTGACTTCATCATCATCAAACACTGCAATATCCAAATAGACACTGTTTTGAGATATGTTCCGCAATAAGTAATCCATTTGAAATAATTCAGTCAGTAACGCTGAGCCAGTTCCACCAGCCCCAATAAGCGCTATTTTAATTGGGCGCATCATAAGTGAATTTGAAAGTTTAAAAGTGTTCATAAATTAACCTATATAATATAACCGTTCACCAGATATGAATAATTCACAAGTACAAGCCATTAAAGGGGTTATTTAATGATGCTAGAGAGTCGCCCGAAGTAATTCAGATCAGATTTCCTAACAGCCAATCCTGATTCGCAATGGCGCTGCCAAAACTTCAAATGATCTTGCGAACTAACATTATCCAACCCTTTTATCTTGAGGGTTTTTTGGTTGTTAACATGGGTAAAGTTTGACTCAAAGATCGTATCTTCAATTTCAGGAATGGTAGATATATCAATCGACATTGGTAAATGAGCAGTACCTTGGCACACATCACCGTTGGAGGATACATTCATCAATGGCGCGTTATAAAGCAAGCTTGATAGGGTAGGGCGCTTATTGGATGCTAAAGCAAAAATTTTAAGGTTTCGTTTTTTGGAGCAGCAAAATAGTAGCGCAGGATAAATAACAGAAAGCTTATGCTCTTTGCCATTAAATTTAACCCACATATCTCGTTTTTTCGCTTTTACATACCAAATTAATTGAGCCTCCGAATTGATTATGACATTTCTTGGGATCAGAGAAGCGCTTGGTTCTTGAGTATCCTGAATTTTTGCGAGTAATTTTTTTACTTCTTTTACACTGACATATTCACCATGCTTGATCACACCATCTTCTATTGGGTGTCGAGTTACATTGGAAATACTTTGTTCTTCCTCGCTTTTATGAAAGATAAGTGCCGTAAATGGCTGAGGTGTAATTCGACTGATTGGATTATGTATATTCATTTTCAAACTCACTAATTTCTTGGAGTTTTAATCATATCGACAAGCTTAATTCGCGCTTACATACTACCCAATACTTCAAGCATACGATCACACAAGATAATATTGTTTAACTCATCCAATACATTGTCATTTGTAACGTCAATTTTAAAAGATACTCTCTCACCTACATCACACATTCGCTGATGATGATCTTCGAGTAATTCTTGCTCTTGTATTGAGCCAAAAGTAATCATATTAGCTTCTGGTAAATACATATCGGATGCGCTTTCTAGGCAACTAGAATCAATGTCTTTATAGTTGCTTTTTAATAGGCCGATTACTTTTTCTAAGGTCTTAAATACAGGGTGGGCTATCAGTGGGTGTTGATTGTTTTTTATATGGTTAAATTGCTCAATAATTGCATCTAAGCGGCTATGACCCTTTAGTTTTAACAAGTCACTAAATGCATTGAATTGTGATTCAAAAGCCTTAAATTTAAGGCGCTCTTTTAAATTATCTACAAACCAATCAAACGTATCGTACTCGGTTATTTCCTCATAAAATTGAGGAAACTTATTTCTTATTTTTCGCTCAGAACCAAACGGCTCATCTTGTTTAATCAAACCAATAATCGCATTTTGTTTTTCAATACTCAGCTCATCGAAAGCCATCATACATTCGTGTTCCATTGAATACTCATAGAGATCAAATGTGGTCATACGATATGACTCCATTGATAGAAACTCAACCACACTGTAAAGCAGTGAAGCTAATGTCTTTGGTGCATCATAATAATTAATCTCTAATGCAGCCAACCAACTTTCACCACATAACCTCAAGCAATACTCATCAAATGAGCCATACTCATCACCACCATCTAAGGTAACAGATAAAGAAAAATCACTATTTCTAACGAAGTCTACTACGCAATTATTCAGCTCTCCTATTGTTTGTGACACTTCCTCATCTAGGCGCTTCTTAGTCTGTTCAATTTGGTTATCTAAATTAACTAAGAACTGCTGACCAATATGATGAAACGAGGTGATCTGCTCCATTGAATATTGCTTAGTACTTAATAGTTGCTCTACTAATTTCTCGTCAATTAACCCAAGCTTTAATCCTGAAATGGTTAAGTCCATCCACATTTTTGCGTTATCTTTCAATGAGAACAGGCCATCTTCATAGGGCGTTACACCGATAGATTTAGGCGTGAGATTTTCATTGATGCGTTGACCTACACAAGCTAAGTGAGGAGGCACTACAGAAGCGGTTGTATACACGAACTTGGTATCGTCAAAGACTCCGTTTCCAGTGCTTTCAATCTTGATGTTAAGTTGACTTGAGCAGACCATAAATCCTCACCTTTTTTCGAAACTTTCCCACAAGAAACATTCTTTTTTGATTGTTGTATGAGTTCTGACTCATACAACTCTAACTGTTCAATTAAACTATCCATTTGTTTTCGCTGGTGGTAGTTTGATTGAATATTCAAGGTAAGTACCACAACCTGATAAAACAGCATCAGATTCAAAAATATGAGTATGACGAATCATTGGGTACTGCGTAGCAAGTATTTCATGCACTTGGTTTAAGTCTCCTGTTGGTACAGGATCTTCAAGAAGCATTGCGCCAATTTTGAATTTTCTAGGTAACTTTTGGAATTCCATGACTAAATACTCCTATAGTGATTCAGGTTCATTGTCTAAGAAGTCAGTTGTTTGTGGTTCTTCATAATTTACTGTTTCCGTATTTGAACCATGATTTATGGCTTCGCTAGTAGGTGTAGTTTGTTTTTTTGACGCTTTTTTGTTTGATTCATGTTTTGATTTAACGTCTAATAAATTGTTGTATTGAACTACCGTTTCAGAATAACTTTCAATAAACTGACTTAAAACATCAGTAAATTGAACGTCAACACTACCTATTTCGCCTTTAAGCGATAAAGGTGATGACAATGCTTGTCTTAACTTGATTAAGTCCTTACTGGCGTTTTTAGGCATATCACCAAGCTTTGTGTTTAAAATTACATGCAGTTCATCACCAAGCACACTGATATTAAGTTGTACTTGAGAAGCCTCTGACTCTTTGATTAGATTTGCGATTGATTGAAGCATGTTTTGCCCTCGATAATTAATATGGTTTTATTAAATCAAACAACTAAAAACGGGCTATTTCATAGGAAATAACCCGTCACATATTTACTTATTTAGATGCTTTAATAGTGTTGATGGGGCGAAACTCGACCAATCAAATTCGAATGCTAGAATGCCTTTAATGAAGTCACCTTTTGATTTATTGCTTAATTTGCTAAATGTGGTTTTTTTATCAATATTGATTGGGGCAGAATCAAACGCCTTATCAAAATTAGCTTCTTTACAAAGCGACTTAATACCCTCAGAGGTATAAGCTTTAAGAATTTCTTCTGTCGGCTGCCATGCAGCTATTGCTAATTCATTTGCATTATCTAATAACGCTAGCGTATTAATCATTAATGATTTCGAGTTCATTACGAAGCGCTCATCTACGGCTTTAGCGTTCACTTTCACACAGTTTTTAATCGCTTTATCAATCTCTAGTTGAATGCTCTCAAATGGCTGCTCTTTTGCTTTCAGTACACGTTGTTCAAATGTGTCTTTCTTATCACAATAACTCGGTGTGTAGCCCGTTGTTGTGCTGATAGAAGCAACCATAAATCCATGAATAAACCATTCTTGAGTTGATGCGTGTTTTTCGCCCAAGCCATGAAGCAACGCTTTTTCATTGTCAGTTACTGCACTTGGCGTTTTCTGAGAAACTGACTTCTCAGGCGTTTTTGTCGATGGGTTTTTCTTTGGTTTTTTAGAGTTGGCTGAATCATTATTTAAATCTTGCTTTGCATCATCCACCAGCTTCTTCTGGCATTTTTTAAAACAAACTTGATCAATGCATTGTGATTCAATTAATTGACCTTGACGACCATCCCTATCATCCAAAAGCACAACATTTGACTCACAACCAGTGCAACCAGTATTGAATTGCTCTTTGCCAACTGCGGTTTCTGAAACGGTATTTCTATCTTTTTCGCCACATTCAACATACAAAAGCACTTTTCCATACTTTTCTTCTGCAATTAACTTTTGTGAATTGAGCCATTCATTTGTTTTTTCTTTCCAACACGTTAACTTTGCACATTGCGCTTTTTCATCAGCTCCCATATCAAACATGCCGATCTGGTGACTTGTGTTATTCGGACAAGTATTGCAACTCGTTGTATCGAATTTCGCGGTGTGGAGGAACTTTTTAGCCTTGCCAGCACGTTCTTTGAGGTACTTTACAGACCAGTTTTCTGAAATTATTTTATCTAGAGTGCCGTTTTGCAGGTTTTCGGTGAAGCTCGATAAAATAACCGCATGGCCTAATTGAATTTTGTCATCTGATAACGCTTCTAATACGCGCTCTGAGCAACGGTTTAAATTAATGCGATCTTCTAATTTCTTCTTAGACCAACCAAGCTTTGATGACGCTGTTGCATAATCCCCCTCAGAAAGAGCTAAGTAAGTCTGTGCGGCTTTTGCTTCATCAACAAGTGACAAGTCATCACGAATTAAATTCTCAGCGAGCTGCGCTTCAAAAGCTTCTCTGTCTGATAGGTCTTTGATGTAAGCTGGTACATCAAAACCTAAGTCAACACATGATTCATATCGACCATAGCCAGCAATTAGTTCATAAACGCCCTCTTGTGAACTTGGGCGAACTAATACAGGTTGATTCACGCCGCCTGATGCTTTAATCGACTCTTTAAGTTCCTGACGTTTGCTCGCATTGTTTTTCTTACGACTATTCCCCATTGAAAACGGAATGATTTGGGTGTGTTTTAATAAATCAAATTGACCTGATTGGATTGCAGTGCTCATAGCTAGTTGCCTTATGTTATTCATTTTTAACTGACAACTAGCGTATGATTTTTTAAAAATCGTGCTTATTTAAAACTTGTTACCTCATAGCCATAACAATCGCATCTTGGTTGCTATCAATAGCGTTTAGTTTGATGCAATTTGATTTAGTAAAATCGATAGAAGTCTTTTCAGAGTTAATGTTATTAATCGCGTCTAATAGATAACTTGGTGAGACATTCACTTCTTGGGTAGCTTCACCTTGCCAACCATTTAACTCTAGTTCTTCATCAAGCTCATTCGTATCACTTGAACGTGTTTTTAGTGTTAACACCCCATTTGCAAAAGCCAGCGTTAACTTTGGTATTTTTGATGACTTCACAAAAGCTTTAAAACGACTGACTGACTCATACAATGAACGAGTCTCAACAGTTACAGAACAAGTCGCTTCGGTTGCAATTGCATTTGATACATCGGGAAATTCAGCAGATACAAAATTTGAACCAAGTAATGTGTTATCAAACTTGCAATAGAATTGCGATTGATTGTAGAAAAATTTAATAATTCCTTTTGGTGATAGTTTAATGAGTTGATTACAAAGCCCTGTTGGAAAAATACCTTTGATATTCGTTTGAATAGGTACTTCAAATTCACTTGTTACTAATCTATGACCATTTGCGGCTTTTAAAGAGCAAGCCCCCTGACTAACAGAAAAGCCAACGTGGTTTAAATAAATAGCTGTATTATTTGATGCCTTTGCATACATCACAGACGCTAGTTCTTTGATAAATTTTTCGCCTGAAAAACTAAATGCATTAAGCGATTCATCTGGAATAATAGGGGTTGGATAAATAGCTTCATCAATACAAGCTATTTGAGCAGTACTCTTACCAATTTTAATTTTTACTTTGCTTTCAGATAATTGCTCCATTGATATGTTGAGCTCGGCTTTATTAAAGTTTTCAAGCACTGTTAATAAATGGTCTGCATCAACACATAATACAAATGGCTCTGAAATGTGTTGAATACTCTTTTTACACGTATTAATTGTATTTGTACCAATTGCTGAGAGATTGTAGCCATCGGAGTTAATCAAGATGTAACTAAGGGATTCATTGCTGCTTTTATTAGTACGTGCTATTTCACAAGGTCTAGTGAATAATTCTTTTGCATTATTTAATGTTAAATTAATCATTTGGTTCTCCTGTTTCGGACAACTCATGATCTCAGGTTTTTAAATTCCAGCTTGTTATTGAAAATAAATTTATTGCCACCTTACTTCCTTAAAGGTTAATAAATAAGGTTAATATGGTTAAGATCTAAGGTATAAAGACTAAGGTAACTGATTGTTGGCTCAACCCTATGATATAAATGGAGAAATTTTGTTTTTATGGATCTGAATTCCTAGCAGATTGGATCACACCTCCTATATGGTTTGGATCGGTATTCCTATATGTATCTTTTAAATTCAATAAGTTACAAACTAGTTATTCACATTTTTGTCCACTTATTTTAATTTCAGATCAATAAACCTATATGTTTTACAGTAAAGTTATCAACAGAAAAGCGTATTTTGTTAATGATTCCTAGGGCTTTTCATGTAGGAGATCCGATCCCCTCTATGTATAGATCAGATCTACTACAAGCTGTAAGTGCTTTATCCACAAAGGCTTTTGCAACTCAAGCTAAAATTCCTCACAGCAAAAAAATACACAATTAAACTACATACAAATTGGCTTTGATTCAAAAAAAAATGGAAATATGCGCAATTTATTGGATTTACAAAGCAGAAATCCTCTATGTTTAGCCCTGTTTTTCGTATTGCAGATCAGTTTTCCTATCAGTGTAGCTTGGTAATTAGGCATATCAGATCACATTTCCTACATGATAAAGGGTTATAAGGAACTCTCTTTTGCTATTACAGATCAGTTTTCCTATCAGTAATTCAAAACACAAATTAAATGACAGATCAGTTTTCCTATATGTTTCTGTATGAATTGTAAGCATATTGTGGTTTATCTGAACGGACAGCTTAAAATTCCTCAATGTTTCAGGCAAAATTTTTAAATGAAACCATTTTTGTTTGTCTGTGAAGGTAAATAAAAACGGGAAAATAGGACTTTTATTGCTTATTTGATGATTTAGGCTGGTTTATGCGCAAAGAATTTCATAAAAATGAGGCTCAGATCACCTTTCCTATATGTTTATAGCGTTTGAGATCACATTTCCTAGATGTTTATAGCTTTTGAGATCACATTTCCTAGATGTTTGCCTTTACAGTGTTATACAGAACAGTTTTCCTATATGTTTCTATGAGTAACCTCGATTTTCTACCTAAAACTCGCATAAAATTGGCTTCTGGTCAGCGTTAACTTAATTACCCTTTACCAGCCAAAGTAACTTTAGTGAGTAAAGATCAGATCTCCTATATGTTTTGTTTGATCACTCTATTTCACTTTCATTTCATATCAGTTACTTTAGGATTTGACCATGGAGCTATCTAAATGACCGCAAAAGATATAAATATTGCAAATCTACCAGACACGATTCGTCAGGACATTAAGACTATCGAGAACGCATCTCAAGTCGAACAATTAAGCCTGTTTGTAGATAATAAAATCTCTGGTGAAGGTCTTAAAAATTCATTTAGTAACACATTTGTTGGCTACGATCTTTGGTCACGATTCATTAGAAACCAACGAAAACATGTAAGAATTAAAGATGCTGATGATAGGGTCGTTGTTTCGCGTAAAATAAGCGAAAGGATAGAAAAGAAACTCTATGAAGGGGTTATTGATATTAACCCAGCTTTAATTAGGGGTGAAGACTCCGATTATTTTGCATGGCCTGGCGATCGCGAAGAAAAAGTTGAACGCGCCTTAGTAAGGTTGGCCAGTCAGGGGAAAATTGCCAAACTCAGCGGGAAAATGGGTGAACGGTACGCTGTTTACTTTTCTATTAGAGAAATTCAAAACGAGCTTAAATCCGTTAATCAAACATTATCAGCAACAGAAATAAAAGAAGCCTTAAATATTTTAAAGGGTAGTGAGCTCTCATTAAAATATCGCATCGAAGACGAAAACACAGGTGAAGATACTTATAGTGAGTCCAAAATGAACTACTTGAGCAGTATTCACTTTTCAGGCTCTAGCGGTAAGGCTAACGTAAAATGCATTGCTGTTCTCAATGAGTTTATGTCTCAGCAAATAGAAACCATTGGTTATCGCGGTTACTACTTCGACCGGGTGCAATCTTTTAAGCGTACCTTATCTAGATGGTTATCTCTTCGTTTGTATCAAATGTTTAAATACGCGGCTCCTGGCAAAGAGCATCACTTTTCTTTGAAGAAAATTTCTATCAAATTTGGCTCTATTGAAAGTGAAGACATACCGGATAATAGACTGAAAGCTATTCGTCGTGATATGACGAATACCATGCAAGATTTAAAAAAAGAAGACATCATTAAAGACTACACAATCGCAAATGTTAAAAATGATTTAGGCGTGATTTGTGATTATGTTTATAAGGTGTTTCCAACAGACCAGTTTTGTGAAGAAGTTCTCACTCTAAATAAAAAACATAAAGGCTTGCTTGCAAAAGCGGAAGTGCTTGATGGGGATAATCTGTTAGAAGAGTAAACCGTACTGAACATTCGATAATAATCCAAACCCGCATATTAGCCAAGCTGATAGGGGTACGTGGTGCTAATTAGCTCAAGGTATTAAAAACCCTGCGATTCCAGGGTTTTTCTTTGGCAAAACATTTTACTGAGCCAGTTTATCTTAAAGCTAGTCATAATGGGCGCTATAAGATTTCTAGCACCACATAAGCATACCGTCTAGCATATTAGCGGGTTTGTTTTTGCTTGAACTGCTAGGCCATTACTAACAGAGCATAATCTAAACTATTGATGATAGTGGACGTTCAACCAACCCATTTTTGGACATAAATGCGTTAGAACCATCACTCTATAATGATCATTAATGATAAATAAAGGGATTATTGAGGCCCCTTATTCTTTGGTGTTGTGATTGGCTACTTAGTAAATTTCACATCAGTAATCAAATAATCACCAGCGTTCCACTGTGCATGAATGCTTTTGCAAATATTTTATTCTAATAAAATGCAGGGTATACACTTAAATATAGTTACTTATGAATATGTGAAGCCTGTTTAGAAGGATTTAGCTCACTCTACTCCATAAGTATAAGTTTCAACGCGATTTCGGCCTTTATTTTTAGCTTGATATAGAGCCAAATCAACGTTGTGAATCAGCATAGTACTCGGCTCATCATTGTTATGTTTTGTCACCCCAATACTGACTTTAATTTGACCAACATCTCCAAACTCGTGACAAGCAACCAACTCCCTCAGCTCTTCAGCAATGCTCTCACATTCTGCGGTGGCTGTATTTGGCAGTAAAATAATAAACTCTTCTCCTCCCCATCTTGCTAAAACGTCAGACTCTCTCACTCTTTTAGACAAAAGATTAGCCAGCTCTTTCAATACCTCATCACCAACTTGATGCCCTAGCATGTCATTTACTAGTTTGAAGTGGTCAATATCAATCATGATGGCACTTAAGGGCGTATGGTACCTATCCGCTCTAGAGACTTCTTTTGCACAAATTTCATCCAAGTGACGTCTATTATACAAACCTGTTAATGCATCAGTGTGAGCTTCATTATAGAGCTGCTGTTGCAGGTAATTATTTTTCTCAACTGTTTCATTAAGTTGTTTTATGAGTCGCTCTAAGTTTTTAGCATGTTTTTGTACGGAGTCTTTTTCAGCTTTTAACTGGCGTGTTTTTTTATTTACTTCCTCTTCTAGCCGCTTATTGTAACTCTCTAATTCAGCTTCATGGTGTTTTATTCGGGTTATATCGGTTACGTAGGCAAACAGTAACTCTTTGTTGTGAACATTGATGTAATGACCTTTGATACGAACTGGAAAAACCACACCATCTTTCCCTTTGTGTTGAGTCTCAAAGTCGACGCTTTTCAAACTTTTAAGCTCTTCCCAAAAGGTCGGCCAAACTTCTTTTGGAAATAATGGGTCCCACTCCCAGACCTTCATTCCAATAAGCTCATGACACTTATAACCCAGTTTCAGACATGCAGATTGATTAACGTATATGATGGTGGAATCAGGCTCCATCCAGAACACTTCATCCGCAGAGTATTCTGTTGAGAGCTTTAGATAGTCGATTAGTGTTGTCTCATCAATATCTTTTGGGAACTCAGAGCTTTTTGTATGTTTACTTCCCTTGTTAAGAGTCACGTTTAGATTAGGCTTATTATTTCTCTTTTCTAACATCTAAATATTACGTTTTACAAAACTAAATTAGTAATTAGTTATATAGCGTTCAATTAGAATACCTGCAAGTTTATTACCTACACGTCATCTATAGTGTTATCAAACTCAATTACTCTTGCCATTTACTCATAACCTAGTCATTACAGGGCTGCAGGATGAGGCAATGTTTATTTAGAGCAAAGCTTTCAGATAATAAAGTAAGCTGAATATGTATTTGAGAAGGACTTAAAATTTTTCACATCTTGCCATCTTGCCATATTGGAGTATTTACTTTAAATGATTTTGGGGCAAAAACGTGTTTGATCGTACTTCCGCATTCGGGCATATGGTGTCGGTCTCCCCGACTCGTATTTGGACAGAAACGTGTTAGCGACGAAGGATAGCTTTGTGCCAACAACTGTCATTCGTAACGCCCAAATAATGGGCTAAAAATTGTTGGCTATAATGTTTGAGGCACAAAAAACAGCCAACACTTTTTTGTCCCTGTTAATTTGCTTGATACTTATTGAACCTTCTCCCCGAAGTTTAGCGAACAGCTAAACTTCAAGGCGACCAAACCAAAAGGAGAAAGCTCAATGAAATT
>NZ_LKBD01000044.1 GCF_001399975.1 Pseudoalteromonas sp. P1-9 | reverse complement strand
AAGTGAATAATCTTTTTGAGTTCTCTTAGATATAGGTTTCATAACATTCTCCAAATTTAAGTTGGAAAAGTGTCAACCTTATTTAGGATAGGGTCATCATTATAAAAAAGGCCATCAATCGATGGCCTTTTTACTATCTTAATCGTGTCGCTATGCGACTACCAGTCACTGGGCGTAAGTACTGGCTCGGCTCACTAAAACTAAATATTTTACTTATTTTAGTTTCTACTTCTTTATCACCTTGCATTGCAGGTTCAAAGCGCCACTCTTTTAACGCACGAGTTATAGAGCGTTGAAAACGAGTGCTGACATCACCGTTATACGTTATCTCAGATATGCGTCCATTTGTATTAACAGTAAAGGTGACAGATACATCTATATTACCTTGTCGTGAAGAAAACAGCCTAGGGTATTCAGGAATAACTGAATGAATTAGCTTGGCACTAGTAAATTTTGGCTCTACAGCCGCCTTTGTTTTTTCGGGCTGATTTTTTACTACTGGCGCAGTAGTTAACTTTTCCAAGAGTTCAGTTGTTGCAACCGATGGTGTTTCAACCAGTGGGTTTGCTTTAGCCGCTAATTGATTGCTTTTGCGCTTGCTAATTTGCTGGGGTTTTACTTCAGTCGATTCAATAGTGTTAGCTGTTTGAGCTTTGTCAATCACCGCTGACTTAGCTTGTTTACTTACTATTGTTTGCTGTTTAGTAGTTTCTTTCTCGTTTACCTCAGTAACGCTACTTTTGTCTGTGTCACGCGTTTTTGAGAGCGAACTTTCCTTTGATGTTAATTTGGGGGCAGGTTTTGTGTCGCTCACTGTTTTTTCAATTTGAGTATGTATTTTATTAGTTGATTTAGCTACAACAGTACTCTTAATTGATGCTTTTTCTATAACGTTTTCTTCTACTTTAGCAACTGTTGTTTCAAGCGGTTCACTTGCTTGTTGTTCTTTGTTTTTCTGAATAATCGGTTGTTGTGGCTTTTTATTTTCAGCAACCTTTGCGTCCAGTACCATAACGTGTTGCTGGTTAGTTGGTAGAACTGGTGCCGGCTCGGTCTGTGTCATTGCAATAACTTTAGAGGCGGTAAATATGCTTGGAATAACGAACGCTGCCGCGAGTGCGGCGAGCCATTGGTTACCATAGCGCGGTGCACAGCTATGCTGACCTACGGCGCGATGAATACGTGATGATAAGTCACCACCTGTTGCTGCCATAGCAAGCTCAGGAATATTGTGCCTAAGCACTTCAGCTTCTGCCAATGCTCTTGCATACACTAACTGATTACCACAGTGATGGATTGCTAAATCATCACAGCAATACTCACGTTCTTGTCGAATTTGTTTAGAAATCCACTTAACTGCTGGGTGGAAGAATAAGACTAACTCAACAAATGTTTGTATTAGGTTGACTAAATAATCATAACGTTTGATATGTGCAAGCTCGTGTGCCATTAGCATTTCTAGTTGGGCGATTGATAACCCGCTTGCCAAATTTGCTGGCAGCAACACCACGGGCTTTATCCAGCCAATTGCCATAGGTACGTGCGCTGTTAACGATATAACCAAACGAGCACGTTTAGTTACAAAAAGGCGCTCTTTAAGCTGGTTGAAAATTAACTCTAGCTTATCTGATGGCTGCACAATATTAGTTGTTGTAAGTCTATGTACTTGCAGCATTTGTAAAGTAAGACGCATGCTTAACACAATAATGCCAGTCATCCACAGCACGGCAACTAGCGGCGTATAATCAGCTAACTGAATCTGATGCGCAGTGTTAGGCATACCAGAAGGCGCTATTGGTGATGCAATAACGTCGTTTGTTGTAAATGTGCTTACATTAATTATTTCGTCAGGTTGCGACAGTACATAAAAAGTAACTGTTGGCGCAATAACACAAAGCAGTAAACAGAATAATGAGAAAATATAACGGAATTGGCTGTGCTTATTGCTGGTAAGTTTATTTACACAAAAAAGTAGGCCCGCAATAACTAAGCCTTGCCATAAAAAATGTAATAGAGTGAGAGAAATAAAATAGAGAGTATTACTTTCTAATAATGAGGGCAGTATATCCATAACGTGTGCTTACTTATTATTTTTTTCGAGAGAATCTAACAGAGTACGAATTTCATTAATTTCTTTAGTACTGGCTTTTTCGTCGCCAAGTGCGCGCATCACCAGATCAAAACGTGACCCACCAAAAGCTTTGTTAACAATGTCTGACAGTAAAGATGATTGGGTGTGTTCCACAGAATATGCCGCGCTGTAGACATGCGCACGAGTTGATTCATCACGTGTAACAAGGCCTTTTTCGTGCATGATTTGTAGCATTTTAAGCACAGTGGTGTAGCCTATTTTTTGGCTTTCACTGATATGTTCATGCAAAGTGCGAACAGTGGCAGGCTGAATACGCCATAGCACATTAAGAATGTTGAGTTCTGCACTTGTTGGTACGCGTTTATTCTTATTCATAATTACGTCGCTTTTCGTAGATTGTTATTTACTCTACGAGATAGAGTTTATTTGTCAACCAATTAATCCTTGCATGTTTTGCTTGTAACGTCGGGATAAATTGAGATTGGCGCCGTCTTTTAAGGTAACAATATAGTCGCCGTTATCGGTAGGGCGGATTTCGCGTATTGCTTGCTTTTTGATGATCGCAGAGCGATGAATGCGAATAAAGCCAAATGGCGATAGCTGCTGTTCCATTGAAGATAATGTTTGGCGATGTAAAATCGTTCGCTCATCTTGGTTGAGGTGCAATTCAACGTAGTTTCCAGCGCCGCCAACCCAAGAAATTTCATCAGGTGTTAAAAATTTTATTCTACCGGCGTCTTTTAAAACGATTTGCTGGTCATCTAATTGGTTAGACGAAAATCGTTGTACCAGTGAGCTCATCAACTCAAATTGCTGTTTCTCAGGCGCGAGCATTCTGGCTAGCTTATCTAATGTTTTGCCTAAACGAGAATTGACCATTGGCTCTAAAATAAAATCAAATAAATCACATTCAAATGCCTTAGCTGCATCAACACGATTGCTTGATAATAATATGATTTCAGTTGAGTCTGCTAATGATTGAAGTGTAGGCCAATCATGTTCTTGAATAAGTTCATTTTGTACAAAAAGTACTTTTGCACGGGTTTTTTTACAGGCTGCTATTAATTTGGCAAAACAAGATTCAACATTTGTTAGCTCAAAAAGTGAGTTATCGATTTGTTGTGACAGAATGTCTGAGAATGTTGGGTCGTTGTGACCGACGACTAAATTGTATCTATCCATTTTATCCACCTAATTACGATGTCTTTCGTAATTAATATTACGAAACTTGTCGTAATAGTCAACGAATAAATGTAAGTGGATGTAAATAGATTGATTTAAAAGAGTTTTAAAGAAAAGGGCGAAACATTTCGCCCTTACACATATTAATTTTTTAACTGCTCAAGAGCGTGCTCGCCCCAGCCTGTAAGTTGATTATTTTTAAACACAAGCGGCGTACATTCGTCTTTTGTTGTTTTACCGTCAGAGTGAATAGAGTTTGTTGCGTAGTAAAGCACGCGATATTCAGTGTCGCTTTGTTTTACTAGCTCAGAAAAATTTGGTGTACCAAGTTTATTGATCACGCGTTGATACTCTTTTCCAATTTCCATATTGGCAATCGCTTTGCGGTTTTTTTCATGAGTTCTTTCCCAGCTAGATGAGTAGTCTGATTTGCCTTCGCCGCCTACCGCAACAACACAGCCTGTTAAAAGTGGCAATGTGAGGGCTGATGCTAAAACTAAGTATTTCATAGAAGATCCTTGAATGATATTTAAAATATTATAATTTTCTAGTTATTAGCAGAAATAGTGCCAAAAAATTAAATTGTTATTTATCAGTTTGTTATTGTTTTTCCTGTTTCTGGTTTTGGTGGTATTTACGAAATTTTAGTGACTTTGACTAGTTGCCATCGCCGTATATTTGCTTTTTTCAAGGTGTTTTAATTGTCGCTTTCTGCGGATATTTATTGTACCTAAATGAATATTTACAAAACTTCAATATTCTACTTATGCCTTTATCTGCATTCATTTTCTTATCAATAAAATGAATGCAGATAAAGGCATCTTAAAACTTAACAAGCCGCAAAATAAAAACTTGCTGAATCAAATAAGTTTGATACATAATAAACTGTATATATAAACAGTACTTTGTGATTTTGAAAAAATTTATACATATTGATATGGATTGTTTTTATGCAGCAGTCGAAATGCGAGACAATCCAGAGTTGAGAGATAAGCCAATCGCAATTGGCGGTAAACACCGTCGTGGTGTGTTGGCAACCGCAAACTATATTGCGCGTCAATATGGTGTGCGCTCAGCAATGTCTAACTATAAAGCGTTGCAACTGTGTCCAGAATTACTGATTGTTCCCGGCAGAATGGCAGTATACAAAGAAGTGTCTAATCAAATTAGAGAGATTTTCGCCAAATACACAGATCTAATTGAACCGCTTTCTTTAGATGAAGCCTATTTAGATGTAACCGATTGCACACAGCACTCAGGCAGTGCAACACTTATCGCTAATGCGATTCGTGATGAGATTTTTGAAACAACAGGTTTAACGGCGTCGGCGGGAATCGCACCCATTAAATTTGTAGCGAAAATTGCCAGTGATGAAAACAAACCAAATGGCTATTGTTTGATCCCTCCTCATCGGGTGCAAGGGTTTCTTAAAGCGCTCAACTTAAAAAAAATTCCTGGAGTAGGTAAAGTAACCTTAGAGAAATTGAATGCATCAGGTTTGTTTGTTGGTGAAGATGTATTAAACCTCGGTTTAAATCAAATGCAGGCAAAGTTTGGCACTTGGGGCGCAGAGTTATTTAAAAAGTGTAATGGAGAGGTGATTGGCAAGATAAATACATCACGTATTAGAAAGTCACTTTCAGTTGAGCATACCTACGAATATGATAAAACATCGCTAGAACAATGCTTAGCAGAGCTGCCAAAATTAAAAGATGAGCTTGATACTAGGCTGCAAAGTAAAGGGTTGTTAAACAAAGTATCTAAGCTTTCGGTAAAAGTTAAGTTTAACGATTTTGTTTCAACAACCGCGGATTACAGCTGCACGCATTTAGATGATGATATTTTTACGCGTTTAATCGAAAAAGCCTACTTACGAGGCGGAAATAAAGGCGTGAGATTACTCGGTTTAGGTGTTGGCTTATCTGAAAATAGCTGCGAACAAGAGCAGCTTGCAATGTTTGAATCTTGATTTTTATAAATTTGCCCTCATATTTAAGCCATCTTTTCTAAACTTACGCGACAACATTGCGCGTATTTATTCGTTCAGTAAGGTTCAAAAATGACTTCACCAAAGGCCCTGCAAGCGGCATCAATTTCAGATTTACCTCAATATGTTGATAGTTTAATTATTATTTCGCCAGACTTGGCATTACTCCCAAATGATTTTCGCGATAGTGTAATGGCTACTGCGCAATTCGATAAGCGCATAGGCCAAAAAGCATTATTGTTGGTGAATGACAATGCACCTGGAAAACGTTTAGTGATTGCACCAACAGGTCCTTTAGAGCGTGACTATGACGATGTGCGTCGCTATTTCGATGCGGCGAAACAAGGTGTACTAGAAGCAAAACAAGCGGGGGCAACAAACCCTGCAATTTTAGTCTTGGGCCAAGCAGATGAGCGTTATCAGCAAGCAACAACCGTAGCGTATTTAGGTGCTTGCCAAGCATTATGGCAACCGCTAGAAGCACGTGAATTCCACGGTGCGGCAATTGAACCAATTCAATCTATTACTGTTATTGGCGAATTTGATAGTCACTATGCAAATGCTATTGCACAAGGTCAGTACGCTGCGCGCGATCTTTGCGGTACTGAACCCGAGCGTATGGCACCTCCTAAATTTGCACAATACTGTGAAAGCTTATTTGCCAACAGCGCAGTATCGGTGGAAGTGATTTCAGATACTCAATTTATTGATGAAAATTACCCAATGCTTAGCACTGTAGCCCGTGCATCATACGCGGTAGAGCGTCATCACCCGCGTGTTGTTAAGCTTGAATATGTGCCTGAAGGTGATATTGAACGTACGCTATTATTTGTTGGTAAAGGCCTTGTTTACGACACTGGTGGTGCAGACTTAAAAGTAGGTGGTGCAATGGCGGGCATGAGCCGTGATAAAGGTGGCGCTGCATCAGTTGCTGGTTTTATGAAGAGCATTGCTGAGCATCAACCTAAAGGGGTTAAAGTAGTTGCCTACTTAGCTGTTGTTCGTAATTCAATCGGCTCTGACTGTTTTGTACCAGATGAAATTATCACTAGCCGTGAAGGCGTACGCGTACGTATTGGTAATACTGATGCGGAAGGGCGTTTGGCAATGGGCGATCTCTTAAGTGAAATTAAAGATGTCGCTAAGGGTGAAGTTAACCCTGTTGTATTTACCGTTGCAACATTAACAGGACACGCTGCACGAGCAATGGGACCTTATACTGCGCTTGTTGAAAATGGTGCATCAAGAGCGCTTAACTTATCGCACAACATCGCAACGCAAGGTGACTTATGGGCTGATGGCTCTGAAGTATCGCGCGAACGCCGCGAAGACTATAGCTTTATCGCACCTAAAACGTTAGCGGACGATGTATTGTCGAGTAACAATGCTCCATCAGCAATTACTGCCCGTGGTCACCAGTTCCCAATGGCATTTTTGGCTGTGGCATCAGGCCTTGATAAGCACGGCGCAAACTCAGAACTGCCAATTCCTTACATTCATGTGGATATTGCTGGTAGTGGCGTTGAGGGCGGCGACTGGCAACACGGCAAACCAACTGCAGCATCACTTGCAAGTATTTACGCGACATTTTGTAAATAATTTTAGGTGCAAGTAGTTACAACTTATCAGAGCTGAGGTTAACCCTATCTCAGCTCGTGGTTAGACGCTAGCAATTGCACTTAGCGATAAAAAGGCCGAACACTTGTTCGGCCTTTTTCGTTGCTAGTATTATTCCAATTTAAAGCGATTCACTACGGCATTCATTTGTTCACTGCTGGCTATCAGCTCATTGCTTGCGCTATTTAATTGATGGGTATTATTTAGTGACTCATCTGCCATGCCCGCTAATTCATTGATGCGCATATTTGCTTCGCTAGCTGCTTGGCTTTGCTCATCTGTTGCACGGGCAATTTGGCTATTCATTTCAGAAATCACATTCATTAACTCATCTATTTGATTGAGCACTTCATCGGCTTGACTGGCCTGAGTAACCGTATCGCGAGAGGTTGACTGCGACGCACTTACAGCAGACACCGCTTCTTGTGCGCCTTGCTGTAACTTTTGGATCATTTGTTGAATCTCTTCTGTGCTCTGCCCTGTGCGACTAGCAAGTGTTCTTACCTCATCTGCAACTACTGCAAAACCACGCCCTTGCTCACCTGCACGTGCGGCTTCAATAGCTGCATTTAATGCAAGTAAATTGGTTTGTTCTGCAATGCCTCTAATTACATCCAGTACAGCGCCAATGTTGTCACTTTCTGCGGCAAGTGACGCAACGACGTCACTTACATGGTCAATGTTATTCGATAGCGATTCTATTTGACTGATAGTTTTAGTGACGACCTCTTTACCTGCTTGCGTGTTTTCTCTAGCTTGATTTGCTGCTTGCTCAGCGGCATTAGCGTTATCACTTACTTCTCTTATCTGTGCGGTCATTTGCTCCATTGCAGTTGCCACTTGCGTAGTGTTATCAGACTGCATTTGAATATATTCTTGGCTGTTATCACTGGTTTTTGACACTGTGTTTGCTTGCAACAGAACTTGCTCTGAGGCACTTGCGACTTGTTTTAATGAATCGCGTATTTTGTCTGAGTATTGATTGAAGTAGCCAGAGAGTCGCGCAATTTCATCATTGCCATCAGTCGTGAGTTTTCGCGTTAAGTCGCCTTCACCCTGCGCAACATCTTTCATTAATTTAGTTGCTTCGATAGTAGGAGTAATAATACTTTTACCAATCAAATATGCCGCTGCGCCGACAACTAAAATAATTAAAAGCGCTTCGATTAATAACGCAGTTGCCTGCTGCATAAATAATTTATTGAGATTGTCTAGGTAAATGCCAGAACCGATAATCCAGCCCCATGGCTTAAAACCTTTTACATACGAGATTTTATCAACGGGTTCATCAGCTCCCGGCATAGGCCACTGATATGGCACAAAGCCTTCCCCTTGTTGTCTGACGATATTGGCCATATCGACAAATAATCTCACGCCATTAGGATCTTTCACGTTACTGAGTGATTTGCCATTAAGTTCAGGTTTGATCGGGTGCATGATCATGTTTGGCGTTGTGTCATTGATCCAATAGTAGTTATTGCCTTCATATCGTAATTTACTAATGGTTGCTTTGGCTGCGTTTTTTGCTTGTTGTTCGCTTAGCTCACCGCTAATTTGTTTTGTGTGGTAGGCGGCAATTACGCTGTGCGCGGCTTCAACAATGCTTTTTGTTTTTTGGTAGGACTCGTTTTTAAGTAAATCGTATTGAGAATTTAATGTAGCGGCACTGAGCAAGGCAAGGCCTAGTACGATTAAGCCAACCAATATGGCCAATCTTTGTTGGATGCTTATGCGGCGAAGTGTTGTCATAATGCCACCTTCCGGGTACGTTGAATGTTTTAATATTAGACTATAAATTTCGAAATATATTTTGACCTAAGACATTATTTTTATAAAAGAAATAGAAAAAGCGGGCAAGCCCGCTTTTCGTTTATAAGACTAATTGTGTAGCTATTACTGTTTGAAGTGACGGTTAAAAAAGTCGGTGATCGTTTGATGTAGGTGAGTTTGTACTTTCTTACCTCGCAAGCTGTGCTTTGAGCCAGGGTAAGTCATCATTTCAAACTGCTGTGCGTTGTCTTGCAGCTGTTTAAATAACTTAGTTGCGTGAGTAAACAGTACGTTGTCATCTGCCATGCCGTGATAGATCATCAGTGGGCCTGAGAGTCCTTCAGCATACGGAAAAACTGCACTTTGTTCATAACCTTTAGCATTGGTTTGTGGGTGACCTAAATAACGCTCTGTGTAGTGAGTATCGTAAAGCGCCCAATCGGTTACCGGCGCACCTGATACGCCAGCTTTAAAGTAGTCGCCGGCTTTAAACATTGTCATTAACGCCATGTAACCGCCGTAACTGTGGCCATAAATACCAATACGTTCAGGGTCAACAAAATCTAAAGTACGTAAGAACTCGACACCTTTGATCTGATCTTGTACTTCAATTTCACCTAGGTGTTTGTAGATTGGATCTTCAAACTTTTTACCTCGGTTGTATGAACCACGGTTATCCAATTGGAACACAATGTAACCTTGCTGCACCATGTATTGGAAGTAGAGGTTTTTGCTGCGCCAACTATTAGTAACACGCTGCGCATGTGGACCACCATAAACGTTAACCATGACAGGGTATTTTTTACCAGCCTCAAGCGCTTTCGGTTTAAACAAACGGTAATGCATTTGTTGGCCGTCATCAGCTTTTAATGTACCGTATTCTGGTTCAACTAGGTCGTTTAAATACGGTGTAAGAGGGTGGTTGTTATCAAGGCGATTCGGTTCTAACCAAGTAATAAAATTACCCAGGTTGTCACGCAGCGATACTTGTGCCGGTTGGTTTACACTTGAGCTACGGTCAATAAAGGTTTTGTTATCTTTCGCCATAACTACCGAGTGGAATTTACCTGTGTCGGTTAAACGGCGAGGTTTTGATTTTTCAAATAGCTTTGCCGAGTAAAGATGGCTCTCAAGTGGCGTGTCAGCACGGCCTGAAAAGTAAATAAGACCATTTTTTTCGTCAATGCTCTTAATGCTTTCAACAATCCAATCACCTTTAGTGATTTGACGCACTAAGGTGCCATCTACTTTATACAGATATAGGTGTTTAAAACCATCGCGCTCAGATGCCCAAACAAAATGCTTTTTATCGTTTAAAAAACGTAAATCAAAATGCAAGTTAACCCAAGTATCGCTGGTTTCAGTGAGTGCAACTTTTTGTTTTTTACTTTCACTGTTATAAAAACGTAACTCTAAACGTTGTTGAGAGCGGTTTTGCCATTGGTATGAGAGTGTTTTGTCGTCGTTTAACCATTTAGCACGCGCAAGATAGATGTCTTTATCTTCGCCCATATCAACCCAGTCAATTTGCTGTGAGTTAAGGCTAACCACACCTAATTGAATATCAACATTATTGGTGCCGGTGAACGGGTAGCGCTGATTAAATAGCTTTACTTCGTCAGCGTAAATTTCGTTGCGAATAGCTTCAGCAACAGGTGATTCATCGATACGAGTGAATGCGATTTTCGCTTCATCGCCGCTCCACCAATAACCGGTCATTCGGCTCATTTCTTCTTGTGCAACAAACTCGGCCATACCGTTTTTAATGGTATCTGCGCCGTCGGTTGTGAGCTGTACTTCTTCACCCGTAGTTAGGTTTTGCACATATAAATTTTGCGCGCGAATATAAGATACAAAATTACCTTTTGGTGAAATCTTGGCGTCGGTTTCAAACTCTGGTGTATCGGTCAGTTTGCGCGATTGCTGTTTAGCTAAGTCGTAATAATAAATATCACCATTTAGTGGGAATAAAAGCGCTTTACCGTCTTTAGACCAAATGTACTCCATAATGCCTTTACCGAATACGCGCATACGTTCACGACGTGCTTTTTCTTCATCTGATAAAGTTTCTGGACCTGAAAAAATACTGTTTGAATCAACTAATAGTCGATTAGTTTTATCTTTTAAGTTGTACTCCCATAAATCGTAACGGTTGTAGTCTTCCTTTTTGCCTTGCAGATAGGTTACTCGGCTACCATCAGGTGAAAAATTTAACTTTACCGGTGCTTTTCCTGCCAAACTTGGATCAGAAAAAATACGCTCTAGAGACAGTGGCTGAGCCAGTGCACTCGTGCTGATTAAGCTTGCACTTGCCAAAGCAATCAATCTTTTATTCATTATTTACTCTTAGTTGCTGTTATGTGTGATAACCAGATGGTATGAAGATATAGAATTAATGGCAACAAATTGCTATAAACGACGTAAACAAATTATAAGGTAATGTGATGTTTGAATTAGCAAAAGAGCTAAAACGTGATTGTATAGAGATTGCCGATTGGTCACTTTGTAAAGTGCTATTAATGAATGATAGCCAATATCCCTGGTTTATTTTGGTACCCAAGGTAGAGGGGGCGCGGGATATTATTGATTTAACAGAGCAACAGCAGAATCAATTACAACTTGAGTCACGTCAATTACAGCACTTAATTCGTGAGGTATTCTCGCCTTATAAATTAAATGTGGCAGCGCTTGGTAATGTAGTGGAGCAATTACATATTCATCACATTGCACGTTACCAAAACGATATTGCATGGCCACAACCTGTATGGGGGGCTTTCCCAGTGAAACCATATAGTAACGAACAATTACTACAATTAATTGAGCAATTTAACTTAACTGAATAAATTGTTTAGCGCAGCAAAATTTATAGGCTAAGCTTAGTTTAAAGCGCTTTGAAATATAACATAAAACTACTTAAATATGCTGGTAAAGACCTGTTGGTTAATCGGTGCAACGAGTTCGCTTGAGCAAACAGAAAACTATAAAAAGGACGATCTTTATATGTCGACAGAAAACGCATTACTTACCATTTTGGTTGAAAAAATTAACAATGATACTCTGGTATTACCAACCCTTCCGGAAGTTGCAGTAAAGGTAAGAGAAGCTGCTGACAACCCTGAGATTAATTTAATGGATATGGGAGATGTTATTGCCCATGATCCTGCACTTTCTGCGCGTATGATTAAGGTGGCTAATAGTGCATTTTTAGGACGTGCCGTTAAAGTATCTACACTTAATCAAGCGGTAACACGAATTGGTTTAAGGCAAATTAAAAACATTGCTACAGCAATGGCAATGGAACAACTGTTTGTTTCAAAAAACAAAGTGGTAAAAGAGTACTTATCTAAAAGTTGGCAAAAAACAGTGGATGTCGCATCGTCGGCTATTACGCTGTTAAGCCTGCATTTAAAAGATAACAAGCACAGCTCGCTTAACATCGATACCATTACCTTGGCATCGCTAGTTTATAATATTGGTATTTTACCAATTTTAACCGAAGCAGAGCGCCACCAAGATGTATTTGCTAACCCACAGTTTTTAGCGCAAGCGATTCAAAAACTCGGTGGTCGTATTGGTGGTCATATTATGCGTGCATGGGATTTTACCGACGAGTTTGTGGAAGTGGCAGAACTTTGGGCAAACCCAGAATATAAGCCTGAAAACCCATGTTATGTTGATTTTATTCGTATGGCTGCGATTAGTGAAGGCTTACTGACTGTTGCAGATAAAGAAAAATCACTGCAAGCCTATGTAGATAAAGGTGTGCTCAGTGATGTAAGTGTTTTAGAGAGTGATGAATATACAGAGCTACTCAATGATGTAAAATCAATGTTTGCCTAACAACCTACAACATCACATAGCATTTTATGTGGTGTTGTTATTCCGCTGTAGTTTGATTCGCGAGTTGCATCGGCTTATCGCCGATTAACTCCGATACAGGCACCAGTTCAATACCTTGCTCTTTTAATGCAGTAATGGCATGGGGCAGGAATTTAATGGTTTCTGGGTAGGGGTGAGCAATGGCGATACCGCTTCCCGATTTTTTAGCAATATGAATTAATTGCTTTAAACGAAACATCATCTGTTTCTCATTCGGAATATTATCTATAAATACCTGACGCGATGCATTGGCAACGCCAAAAAGCTTTGCCATATTTTGAGCCTGGCTGTCTTTGGTGGTTTTACTATCGATAAAAAACAATGAGCGCTCACGAAGGATCTCCATGGTCCACGCCATAGGTACTACTTTTTGTGTTAAAAACGAGCCCATATGATTATTGATGCCAATCACATCAGGGTAGTCGTTCAATGCTTCAACCAATTGCGTTTGCAATGCCTGTTTATCCATATCTGACGTTAGTGCGCCAGGACCTAGCGCTTTACCACTGATTGCTTCCATTGGCACATGCAGAATGACATCGCGTGATAGTTGTGATGCTCTGGTTGCAAAGGGTTTAGCGTACGGGGTATAAGGCAAAATTGCGTATGACAATTCACCTGAGATATCTAACGCCGTTAAGTCGTTTGCGTGGTTACCAATATCATCAATTAAAATAGCCACACGAGCGGCAAAACAATTGCTGCTGAAAAGGTTTATTGCTAGTAGAAAAAAACAAGTAATTGAACGCACAGGTATTCTTATTATTCTTTTTAATTATTATACCAATTAACCTAAGTGGCTAAATATCTTAGCGGATATTTTAGAAGCTTTGGCTCTTAACAAACCGGTATTTAGTTAAGGCTCATCCTGAGCCTTTCTCGAAACTTGACCAATAATGACTTATTTTTCTAGTAATTGCCACGCTTTTTCAAGTTGTAGATCATGGACTTTTGCATTAATGAATGTTTCTGTTTGTGGTTGTGTAAAATCGCCATTATGGGCAAAGTTATGCTGTAAAACAGGGTAATCAGGTAGTATGCCAGAACCTTCGATTGAGCGACCACTAGGGGTGTAATATTTAGCTGTCGTAAGTTTTAACGCAGTTTGTCCATCGCCTAGTGGAATAAGTGATTGCACAGAGCCTTTGCCATACGAACGTGTACCCACTAATTGTGCACGTTGATTGTCTTGCAGCGCACCGGCAAGAATTTCGGCAGCAGATGCCGACCCTTCATTAATTAACACAATAATCGGCGCACCGCCTAGTACGTCACCCTCTTGTGCATAATATTCTTGATTGGCTTCAGCAAAGCGCCCCTTGGTGCTCACTATGACGCCGCTTTCTAAAAATAAATCAGAGACTTCAATTGCGCTATCAAGAATGCCACCCGGGTTGTCACGTAAATCGATAATTAGTCCGTTAATTTCACCGGCGACAATTTGCGATAGGTGGGCAAGCTCTTTGGCAACATCATACAAAGTATGATTGTTGAAATTGATAATACGTAAGTAGGCGATACCTTGGTTGTTAATATTACCTTTTACGCTTTTGAGGTCGATTTTTTTACGCTCCACCTCGAAAAGCAATGGTTGTTCATGACCATTTCGTGCAATGGTGAGTTTAACGTGTGGTTTTTGCTGCTGGTTAATTAATTGAGAAACTTGCTTAATTGGTTGGTTAACAACTGAAATGTCGTTTACTTTCAGTAGAATATCACCTTTTGTTAAGCCCGCCGTTTGGGCTGGTGAGTTCTCGATCGCAGCCACAATTACAATGTGCTTCTCACGCTGCTCTACCTCTATACCTAAACCGGTGTAGCGGCCATTTGCAACGTTAAACAAGGCTTCAAGTTCAGTTTGGTCGAGATATTCAGAATGGGGATCGAGTTGTTTGAAAATGGATTCGATAGCATGTTGATTAAGTTTATTTGCGTCGATATCATCAACGTAAAAATGCTCGATATTGGCGAGTACTTCGGCCATCGAAATATGAGATGTAGTCTTCGCGTCAGCTGATACAGCAGACACCCAGAATAAACATGCTAAAGCACAGATTTTTAAACTATTAAGAAAAAAAGTCATTGGCTCACTCCTCAAATGAGGTGTAGCCAATTATGAATCCTAAATTCGTCTACACCATTTAATAGGGTTTACCGCTCTTCCCTTATGCCGTATTTCAAAGTATAGACTAGGATTTGATTGTCCACCGCTTTGTCCGACTAAAGCAATTTGTTCTCCGGCTCTTACTTTATCACCAACTTCCTTCAAAAGCGCTTGGCTGTGGCCGTACAGGCTCATAAATCCTTTGCCATGATCGATTACAATTACCCAGCCAAATCCTTTTAACCAATCGGCAAATAAGATTTGTCCATCGGCAATTGTTTTTACCGGTGCACCTTCTTTACCATTCATTAAAACGCCTTTCCAGCGCAGGCTACCGTGCTTTTTCTGGCCGAACCTATGAGCTAATTTTCCGTGTGATGGCCAATCGAGTTTGCCTTTTTGTTTTTGTAGGCCAACTAGCTTAACTTCGCTTTCTATGAGTTCTTGATTGAGTTGTTCAAGAGTTTGCTTTAATACTTGTTCGTTTTGCTTTAAATATACAAGTTGAGATTGGGTTTTTTGTAAAGTGCTTTTCAGCGATTGGTAATTCGCTTTTTGTTCTTTTTTGGCAACCAGTAGTTTTTCTTGCTGTTGTTGTTGCGTATTCAGTAGTTCTTCAAGTTGGGTTTGATTTTGTGTCAGTAATTGTCGGCTATTTTCTAATTCAATTAATGTTGTTTTTAATTTTTCGAGTTCTTTTATGCGCGCGTTATTTAAATATTGATAGTAATTTAATGTGCGTTCAACATTTTGCACCTGATCTTGGCTTAAGAGTAACTTGCCATAATCATGGTTGCCGGTCATAAAGGCGCTGCGTAGTTGCGCGGCAAGTGCTGACTGCTGATTTTCCTTGTCGATTTCGAGCGATTTTATTTTATCTTTAAGCGTAGCCTGTTCCGTTAGATTTAACTCAACATCAAACTTTAGTTGTTTTAGTTTTTTAGAGCTTTCTGCAATAGCGAGATCGGCTTTTTTAAGGTCTTTTTCAGTTTTATCTAGCAGTGCTTGCTGCTCTTTAAAGGTTTTATTAGTGTTCTTAAGTTGCTCTTGAACTTGGTTAAGATCATCTTTAGTACGCTCGGTATTAGCTTGCGAAGCGCAAGCTAATACCAATAAAACAACAAATAAATAACAGCGACGCATGGCTTAGTTTAACTTCATAATTGTTTCGCCAGTCATTTCGCTTGGCTGCTCCATGCCCATCAAATGAAGCATTGTAGGTGCTACATCGCTTAACTTTTTACCTTGTAACGGTGTTGCATTGCGGCCAACATAAATAAATGGCACTGGCTCACTGGTGTGTGCCGTGTGTGCTTGACCCGTTGTTGGGTTAACCATTTGCTCGGCGTTACCATGGTCGGCTGTAATAAGTGCTTCTGCCCCTGTTTTTTCTAACGCTTCGACAACACGGCCGATGCAGCTATCAACCGCTTCGCACGCTTTTACTGCGGCATCAAACACTCCAGAGTGGCCAACCATATCGCCGTTCGGGTAGTTACAAATAATTGCATCGTATTTACCTGATTCAATGGCTTCAACTAATTTGTCGGTTAGCATTGCTGAATTCATTTCTGGTTGAAGGTCGTACGTTGCTACTTGCGGTGACGGAATGAGTACGCGTTCTTCGCCTTCAAACTCCGCTTCACGACCGCCACTAAAGAAGAAAGTTACGTGCGCATACTTTTCTGTTTCAGAAATGCGAAGTTGGGTTTTATGGTGTTTTTCTAACCATTCACCAAACACGTTTGCTAGTTTCTCTGGTGGGAAAGCCACGGTTGTTTTGATGTCTGCTGCGTACTCAGTCAACATCACAAAATCAGCAAGTTGTGGTGATTTTTGTTTAGTAAAGCCAGCGAAATCCGCATCCACAAACGCACGTGTCATTTGGCGCGCGCGATCAGCACGGAAGTTCATAAATAAAACAGCATCGCCATCATTAATGGTTGCAGGGTTGTCGTTATCAAGAATTGCTGATGCTGAAATAAATTCATCATTTTCGTCGCGCGCGTAGGCTGCATTTAGCGCCTCTAACGGACAAGTATAAGAATGTTCAGCAGTGCCTAATGTCATTAGGTTATATGCGCTTTCTACACGTTCCCAGCGGTTATCGCGGTCCATTGCAAAGTAACGGCCAACTAGACTAGCAATACGGCCTACACCGAGCTCTTCGCATTTTTGTAAAACATCTTTAATTGGTTGCTCTGCGCTTCTTGGCGCGGTATCACGACCATCTAAAAAGCCGTGTACATAGATTTTCTTCGCGCCACGTTTTGCGGCAACTTCAATTGCAGCAATAATATGTTCATGGTGAGAGTGAACGCCGCCTGGGCTCAGCAGGCCCATTAGGTGAACGGCTTTATCATTGGCAACCGCTTTATCAATTGCGTTTACAATTGCTGGGTTTTTAGCAAATTCGCCGTCATCAATTGCTTTAGTAATGCGTGTGAAATCTTGGTATACGATGCGGCCAGCGCCTAAATTAACGTGACCTACTTCAGAGTTACCCATTTGGCCATGAGGTAAGCCAACATCTAAACCTGAGCCTGAAATAAGGGTACTTGGGTATTCTTGCCACAAACGGTCCATAACCGGTGTGTTAGCCGCTAAAATAGCATTGCTTTCTGTTTTTTCACTGTATCCCCAACCATCTAAGATAATCAGTACCAAAGGTTTTTTCTGTAACGACATTCTCATTCCTCATCCAAATAGAATTGCGCGTATCAGCACGGCGCACAAAATAGCGCGACATTTATACCATTTTTTAACCACAGATTCAGCAGTTAAGGTATTCACATTTAAAATTTTCAATTGAAACTCTAGCAGAGCTAGAATTTATTCATATCATCCGTGTATACTTGGCCACTTTTAATGTAAAGAAAAATTGAGAAAGTGATGGCACAATTTGTCGAATTTGTAACTAACAACCTGATTTTATGTTTAATTTGGGTTGGCTTATTAGGCGCCATTGTACTTGGGTGGTTTAAATCTCGCTTTTCAGCGGTAAAACAGGTTAATCCTCAGCAATTGACACATTTAGTCAACCGTGAGAACGGTTTAGTTGTTGATGTTCGTGCCTTAAAAGACTTTAATCAAGGTCATATTGCAGGCAGCGTTCACTTAGCTGCTGAAAAAGCCAAGCAAGGTGAATTTGTTGGCCTTGAAAAGTCAAAGAACGACCCAATTATCTTGGTATGTGTTTCAGGCATGACTGCGCAGTCTATTGCAAATGGGCTGGTTAAAGCAGGCTATGAACAGGTTAATGTACTATCGGGTGGTATTACTGCGTGGCAAAACGCTAACTTACCGCTGACTACAGGAAAATAATCATGGCAAATATTGTTATTTACACGAAACCAACATGTCCTTTTTGTGTGCGAGCAAAAATGCTGTTAGCGCAAAAAGGTGTTGAGTACACTGAAATTGATATTGCCGCGCAGCCTGAACTTCGCGATGAAATGATTGCTAAAGCAAACGGTGGATACACAGTGCCGCAAATTTTTATTAACGACCAACACATTGGTGGTTGTGATGATATGTTTGCACTAGAACAGTCTGGTCGTTTAGACGGTTTGCTTGTTTAAAACAAAATTTAGGAAAATAAAATGACAGAAGAGAATCAAAACTTAGGCGCAGAACAACAAGCAGAAGGTCCTCAGTTTGCAGTTCAACGTATTTACGTGAAAGACGTTTCTTTCGAAACACCAAACTCACCAACTATTTTCCAGAAGGAATGGACACCAGAAGTTAAACTTGACTTAGATACTCGTTCTAACAAGTTAGAAGACGGCGTATTTGAAGTGGTACTTTCAGTAACAGTTCATGCGACACTTGGTGAAGAAACAGCATTTTTATGTGAAGTTCAACAAGCTGGTATTTTTGCAATTGGTGTTGCAAACGAAGGTCAACTTGCACATATGCTAGGTGCTTTCTGCCCGAACGTATTATTCCCATATGCACGTGAAACTGTGTCAAACATGGTTAACCGTGGTACTTTCCCACAGTTAAACTTAGCGCCAGTTAACTTTGATGCGCTATTTGCACAATACGTGCAACAGCAAGCCGCACAAGCTGCTGACGCATAATTAATTATGACTACTTCAGCAGATAATGCTGTTGCAGTACTAGGGGCGGGCTCATACGGGACCGCCCTTGCTATTTGTTTTGCACGAAATGGTCACAATGTCGTCCTGTGGGGCCGCAATAAAGATCATATTGAAGCATTAGCAACAGCACGTGAAAACCAGCAATACTTGCCTGGTGCACAGTTTCCTGAATCACTATCATTAAATGATGATTTAGCTGCGACAGTGGCATCGTCTGATGTGGTGCTGGTGGTTGTGCCAAGTCACGCATTTTCCGAAACGCTTAAAGCGATTAAACCGCATTTAACAGCGGGGGCGAGAGTGCTATGGGCAACTAAAGGGCTAGAGCCCAATACCGGGCGCTTGTTACAGCAACTTGCTGCGGAAGTGTTGGGTGATGATGTGAGCCTAGGTGTGCTCTCGGGGCCCACATTTGCAAAAGAAATGGCTATTGGTTTACCGACCGCTATTTCACTGTCATCAGCGGATAAAAAATTAGTTGATGATGTATCTGAGATGCTTCACTGTGGCCGTTCATTCCGTGTTTACTCGAACGATGATTTAGTTGGTGTGCAGCTTGGTGGTGCGATTAAAAATGTGATCGCAATTGGAGCCGGTATTTCTGACGGCTTTGGTTTTGGTGCGAATGCACGTACTGCGTTAATCACCCGTGGATTGGCCGAAATGTCGCGCTTAGGTGTTGCTCTTGGTGCTAAACCTGAGACTTTTATGGGAATGGCCGGTTTAGGTGATTTAATCTTAACCTGTACCGACAATCAATCGCGTAATCGCCGTTTTGGTTTAGCGCTTGGAAAAGGTCAGTCAGTTGAGCAAGCACAACAAGAAATTGGTCAAGTGGTTGAAGGTTATCGCAATACCAAAGAAGTGTTTTTACTTGCTGAGCGCAGTGGTATTGAAATGCCAATTTGTGAGCAAATTTACAATGTGCTTTATAAAGGGCAAGAGGTAAAGCTTGCTGCAATGAACTTACTTGGCAGACAGAAAAAAGCGGAAGCTTAGTTCTAATTTCAAAAATAGCTATATCTGTTTAAAAAGGCTTTACCGCATAAGTGTGGTAAAGCCTTTATTTTTTATTAGCCTTGAATATCTTTTGATAAAGTAGCTCAGTTTTATTGGTTTACACAGCGCCTTCAAAATCAAACTGACGCCACGCTTCGTAAATAAATACGGCAACGGCATTGGACAAATTCATGCTGCGGCTATCTGGCATCATTGGAATACGCAGCCTTTGCTCTGTTGGCAGTGACTCAATCACTTCATTTGGTAAGCCGCGAGTCTCAGGACCAAACATTAAACAGTCGCCGCGTTCGAATTTAGCTTTATGGTAATGGCCTGAGCCTTTTGTAGTGCAGGCAAAAACGCGCTTTGGTTGTACTTTAGCAAAAAAGGCATCTAAATTTTCGTGACGTTCAACGTGGCTAAACTCATGGTAATCTAGCCCAGCTCTACGCACTCTTTTGTCGTCCCATTCAAAGCCTAATGGTTCAATAAGGTGAAGGTTAAAACCAGAATTAGCGCACAGGCGAATAATATTTCCGGTGTTGGGTGGGATTTCTGGTTGATAGAGTACAATGTCTAGCATGGGAAGTCTCAAATTTATAGTTTCTCTTAGTTTAACAAAGCTTTCAGGTTAGATACTATATGTTTTGAGCGTGATGCAGGTAAGGTTTGTCATTTTAAAAATGAAAGAAAAAGATTATGCATATTGGGTTAAACTTTCGAGCAGTTTAACCCTTGTTTTAGCAAGCACCATGGTTGCAGCAAAGTTTTGGGCGTGGATGAGCACCGGCTCTACCACTATGTTGGGTTCGTTAACTGATTCTTTGCTTGATATTACGGCATCTGCTATTAACTTTTGGGTGCTTCGAATTGCACTTGTACCAGCAGATGATGACCACCGCTTTGGTCACGGTAAAGCTGAATCGTTAGTAGGGCTTGGGCAAGCAGCATTTATTGCTGGTAGCGCGTGCTTGCTGGCGTTTTATGGTGTAGAGCGATTATTTAACCCGGTAAAAAGCGAAGCTGTGTTTACTGGCGTTGTTGTTAGTATTTATGCCTTGGTGTGTACGCTATTAATTATCGTAATTCAGCATTGGGCATTAAAGCAAACTAAGTCTGTGGCAATAAAAGCTGATTCAGTGCATTACAAGGGCGATTTGCTGTTAAATTTAAGTGTTATTGTTGCCCTTGTACTGGCCAATATTGGTTGGGTATACAGTGATGGTGTATTTACCTTGCTGATTGCGGGTTATTTATTTTACAACGCTTACGATGTTGCAAAAGAATCAACTGATTATTTAATGGATAAAGAGTTAGCGGATGACATTAAGTTGCAAATTGAACAGGCGGTGTTATCTCACTCTGAGGTGCTTGGTTTTCATGAGTTACGCACTCGTCAAAGCGGGCCTACCAAATTTATTCAATTGCATTTAGAGCTTGATAGTAACCTTACTTTAGCAAATGCTCATCGTATTTCGGTTGAGGTGGAAGAGGCCATTCACAGTATCATGGATGGCGAAGTGGATGTGCTTATTCACAAAGATCCGTTTTAAAAAATTGAAAAATATCGTTTAGAGCAAGATCGCGAATAGCATCTTGCTCAAATAAAATCTCATGCAAACTGCCGTGATAACATTTCTTTTTTATTGTTTTATTGCGTGCTACAACCTTATCTTGCCACGTGTTGGCAACTATCGTATCGCGCTCAGCCTGCATCAATAAAATAGGTAATGCTGTGGAGGTGGATTGGATCTGGTCAATTGCCTGAAATGCTTGTTTGAGCCAACCTACAGTTACCCCACCGAGCTGCAATGTCGGATTCTCTTTATAAAGGGTGCGAAATGCATTGTAGCGCGTTTCACATTGCATTAGTGGATTGTCCTGAAATGGCTTTTCTAGGTATCCAGATTGGCCAAAAAAGTAATGTGTATTTAAGCCAAGTAAACTGAGTATATTTACGATTAATTTTGCTACAGGGTATGGAAAACCAGGCGTTGGAATGCCGAACATAGGGGCACTGAGCACAGCTTTTTCAAATGGGTGAGTATGATTGGCTAAGTATAAATAGCTAATAGCAGCGCCCATCGAGTGCGCCAGTAAATAGTGCTTACCTTGCCAATTTTGCTCTACGACTTGTTCAACAAAGAGTGAGAGTCCATGCGTATAATCCTCGAAACTATGAATGTAGCCTTTATCTGTAACGGGTAATAAACGGCTTGAGACGCCTTGTCCTATGTGGTCGCACATAAAGACGGCAAAGCCTTTGCTATAAAAGTCATAGGCGAGCTCTTGGTATTTTAAATAGCTTTCACAGCGACCATTTACTATGGTTACGGCTGCCTTGGCGTTACTCGGTACTATAAACGTGTAGCCAAGTTGATTGCCATGAAACGCTAACTTAGCGTGTGTTACAGTTGACCAGAATTGTTCGATGTTATGTTGTTTAGTCATGATTTAGCGTAATGGTTACTTTTAAGCCTGAATTGTGTTGGTTTTCGAGTGTAATGGTCCCTTTGTGTATTTCTACAGCATGTTTGGTAATTGCTAAGCCTAACCCAGTGCCACCGCTATTACGCTCTCGCGATTGTGAAATGCGGTAAAAGGGTTCAAGCAGCATAGGTAATTCTGACGCTTCAACACCTTCACCATCATCGCTAATTGTTACAATTACGGCGTTATCGCAATCTTTAATATCGCAGTGAATTGTTGTTTTTGCATACCTAATGGCGTTACGCAAAATATTTTCAAAGGCGCTGGCGATAAGAGCGGCATCTAACTCGAGTTGTTTGCTGGTAGAGCCGTTTACTTTGAGCTGTTTATGCTGTTGTTCCGATTCAAATTCCGCATCTTTGAGCACTTGCTGCAGAATTGATTGCAGTGGCTGAAGATCTTTTTGAATATACTGATTATTCGCTTCTAACCTTGATAGCTTTAATACATCGGAGATCATCTGTTCGAGGTTGTTCGCTTCTTTTTCGATGCGTGATAAATAACTTTCTTGCTCACTCGATTGTTTAAGTTGTGCAAGCCCTGTGGCCATTTGTAAGCGTGTTAAGGGGGAGCGTAGCTCATGCGATACATCGGCCATTAGGCGTTTTTGGCTGGTGACTAAAGATTCTAGGCGCTGCGCCATAACATTGAAGTCGCTTGCAAGCATCGTGAGCTCATCGCCTGATTTACGATTCATTTCAATACGTGTATCAAGTTGTCCATTAGCAAGTTGTGTAGTTGCGCGTTTAATTTTATTTATTGGTTTTATTAGCGTTCGACTAAATAACAAGCTTAAAAGTAGGGTTGCACCGATAACGACCAGTGTTTTTAGCCATGCGGGCATTAAAATGATACGCAAACCAAGTGGCGCTGAACGCCAAGATTCAATCTCGTACATCAGGAATGTTTGTTGCTGATACGAAACTTTAACTGGACCTAACGCGCGGTACTTATCTGTGGTGATAATTTGTGGCTCTAGCTGTTGGGTAAATGCGAGTAAACTTACATCAGTCTGTTGTGTAGTTTGCTGGTTAAAAAACGACAGGTTGGAATCGATTTGCGTAAAATACAACAAACGATGACGGGCAATGCGCGGGTGTGATGCTAGTTGTTCTAGTGTTTTATCGAGTTTTTTATGCTGTGCGCGCTCTAAACCACTTGCCAAACGTTTTAGATTGATAAGCTTGGGGCCATGAAGTTTATGACTCTCAACATTAGATTCAGTAAGCTGACTAAAAACAAACAGCACAGCTAAGGTAAATAAAATAGTTAGCCAAAACCAACTAAATACTTTAAAAAACAGGTAATTTCTTGGGTTAAATTTGTTTAGCATTAGTTAATTTCCAAGCAAAATATAGCCTGCACCACGCACTGTTTTAATTTTTTCTTGCTCGATGTGCTCTGCTATTTTTTTACGAATATTACTGACATGCATGTCGATAGAGCGATCAAAGGCGGCGAGTTTTCGACCAAGCACCTGCTCGCTAATTGTCTCTTTGCTGACGATTTCGCCTTGGTTGTTTAACAGTAAAAACAAAATTTCAAACTCAGTACCAGTAAGCTCAATTTTTTGCTCTGCAGCAAATGCTTCGCGGGTATGCGGCGTTAGCCTAATGCCATTTTCTTCAATAATTGCGTTGCTGTGCATTTGCTGAATATTTTCGATTCGGCGTGTGATTGCTTTTACCCGAGCCAATAATTCGCGGTGATTAAATGGCTTTGCTAAATAATCATCAGCGCCAAGTTCTAAGCCAAATATACGGTCAAAATCTTCACCTTTTGCGGTTAGCATAATAACAGGAGTAAGTCTGCTTTGGCGTAGCTGTTTTAATACTTCGAACCCGTCAAGGCCAGGTAACATCACATCAAGTAAAATAACATCATAGTTTTGTGCAAGCGCTTGCTCTAAGCCCGTATCCCCGCGGTGACACGCTGTGATATTAAACTCATGTGAAGAAAGGTACTCGGTAAGTAACTCGCTAAGTTCTATGTCATCATCAATTAGAAGTACGTTCATTTCTTTGCCTTGCAATACAACTGATACGCCTATTTTAAGGGGGATTTATGCAGCCAAAAAGCAATTTACACAACCTTTACATTGCTTTGCGTTGCTTTTCATTGAGCTTGCTAAAGTAACCATAACACCAAATAAGACCCAACTGGAGAATGTTATGAAATTTAAAATGTTAGTTTCGGCGGCAGTATTATCAATTGCAGCACTTTCAAGCAGCGTAGCAATGGCAAAACCTCATAAAGAGGGCTTTAACATGTACCGAATGTTACTTTCAGAGCGCGGTATTTCACGTTTAGATTTAACTAAGGTGCAACAAGATAAAATAAAAAGTATTGCTGATGCAGAAAAGGCAGCGCTAAAAGCATTTAAAGAGCGCAATCCGAATTCGCGTGCCAAAGCTAAAGCACTTGTGCATGCGGAAGTATTTGACGAAGTGGCATTTAGGCAAATGCTTGCCAAACAGCAAACTGAACGCACCGAGCTTGCTGTTATGAAAGCGAAAAATAAAAATGCAGTTTGGAATACGTTAACGACGGAGCAGCGGGAAAAGCTTAAAAAAGTAATGAAACGTAAAAATAAGCAAAAGCGTTCAAAGCATCATGCAGAAAAGTAGCTAACAGATAGTGTAACTAACCAAGTATATTGTTTGTGTTTGGTTAGTGCATCTTTTTATTTTTTTATTTATTTTTGTGAATTTTTGTACAGTTTAATCCGCGCGAGGCGTACGAATTTCATTAATTTAATCACAAAGTTAAACACTTTTTTCAGTCCAAGGCGCTAATGTAATTTCAGGTCAATAAGGAAATTACATTATGAATAATATAAAGAATAAAATAGGAACGGCATTTGTTGTGCCGGCATTATGTGTGCTGTCTGTTGCGTGTGATAGTGACTCGCATCAATATCGAGATACGTCTCAACCGGTCGTCATCGACTTTAATGATGACCATCATGATTTTTCAGCGCTATTCTCGGACTATCCGCAAGGGCAGGAAGGTTTTTTCGAACTGGCATATTCTTACCAACAGTTACCAACTCCTTATGAAGATAAGCATGCCTATCGCTTATATGGTAGTAACCGTTCAGATGATTTATTTATGGGGCTTTATGGCAAAATTGATAATTTAAAGCCAGCAAAGCACTATAACCTTTCGTTTAAAGCCACCATAGTTACCAATATTCAATCAAATTGTGCAGGCATTGGCGGGCCACCAGGTGAGTCCGTTTATATCAAAGTTGCAACTCACTCAGAACAGCCTAAAAATAGCCTTAAAGATGGCATGTATCGCCTTAATTGGGATGTAGGCACACAAGGCGAACGAGGAGAGCACAGTCAGGTGGTAGGGGATATAAGTAACGGTATCGATTGTATGGCTGAAAGCCGTTATCTTGCGAAAGAGATGACTGCCGAGGTAAGTATTCCTGTCACGGCTAATGATAATGGCGATGTATGGATTATGGTTGGCAGCGATTCGGGTTTTGAAGGGCCATCTGAATTATTTATTTCACATATTTCAGTGGCCTTTACTGATTAACCCGAAGTTTGGTTAACTAATCTTTAAAAAAGCCTTCTTGGTTTGCAGCAAGCATTGCTTCGATGTCTTCGATAGACTCAGGAGTAAATGCTTGCTCGGGCGTCAGAGGTGTGGAAATCGTATGATTTTCTTCTGACCATTCGCCTAAATCAATAAGTTGACAGCGTTTAGAACAAAAAGGGCGAAATTTAGCGCTTTCTTGCCAGATAACCTCTTTTTGACAAGTAGGGCACTTTACTGTTGTTGGCATAAAAATAACTTCAATTATGTTGATAGCGCAAATGTTAGAGAATAACTGTGTTTGAGTAAAGTGCCTAGTTTAAATCATCCGTTCAATACCCCATAGGCAATGGAGATCTTGTTCATCGTTCTCTAACCCAAGTTTATAGCGTAACTTAAACTCTCAATTCACGCGTTTAGTAACTGGTAACACGGTTTATCTCGGCAAGACTAGTTACTCCAGACGCAGCTTTTTCTAGCCCTGAAAGTCGTAAACTATTAAATCCACTAGCTAATGATGCTTTGGCGATATCCAAAGAATTCCCGCCCGACATAATGATTTGTGATATTTCAGAGGTAATTCGCATTACTTCATAGATACCGACTCGACCTTTATAACCTTCTGTGCAATGTTCGCACCCAACGGCTTTAAATAATGTAATATTGCCAATTTGCTGGTCAGAAAAACCCTGCGACTTGAGTTCTTCGATAGGTAAGGTTTCAGGTGTTTTACAATTATTGCAAAGGCGTCGAGCAAGGCGTTGCGCAATGATTAAGCTAATAGAACTTGCAACATTGTACGCGGGTACGCCCATATTAAGTAAGCGGGTAAGGGTTTCGGGTGCCGAGTTAGTGTGTAGCGTACTTAATACTAAGTGACCCGTTTGCGCTGCTTTGATCGCGATTTCAGCGGTCTCTAAGTCACGTATCTCACCAACCATTACAATATCGGGGTCTTGGCGAAGGAAAGCGCGTAGAGCGTTTGCAAATGTCATATCTGCTCTTGGGTTAATCTGTACTTGATTAACACCGACAAGGTTTATCTCGACAGGGTCTTCGGCTGTGGAAATATTAACCTCTGCTTTGTTTAAAATGTTCAAGCCGGTGTAGAGTGATACCGTTTTACCTGAGCCTGTTGGACCTGTAACTAAGATCATGCCTTGAGGTTGTGACAGTGCATCTAAATACATGGCTTTTTGTGCGGGCTCATAGCCAAGTACATCGATACCGAGCATAGCACTGCTCGAATCCAAAATACGCATTACAATTTTCTCTCCCCACAACGTGGGTAAGGTGGAGACACGAAAATCGATACTTTTCTTTGCTGTAATTTTTAATTTGATACGGCCATCTTGTGGTTTACGTTTTTCTGCAATATCTAGTTGAGACATTACTTTTACGCGAGCAGAGATTCGTGACGATAACATTTGTGGCGGGGAAGCTACTTCATGCAAAATACCATCAATACGAAAACGGATGCGATAGGTTTTCTCGTAGGGCTCAAAATGTAAATCTGAAGCACCTTTGCGTATCGCATCCATCAAAATTTTATTGATATAGACAATAATAGGGGCATCGTCTTTATCTGGTGTGCTGTCTTCAGATAAGTTAGCTTCGGTATCAGTTACTTCAATATCGCCAAATTGCTCAAACTCTTCATCTGATATTGCCAAGTCATCAGTTTTATTAAATATTGTTTCAATGAATTGCTCGAGCCCGTTGAAGTCGACGACAATAGCCTCTGTTTGAAGACCTGTATTGAATTCAAAATCCTCAAAGGCATCGAAATTTGTAGGATCTGATGTGGCTAGAAATAACGTTCTTCCGCGCTTTGATAAAGGGAGCAGATGATGCTTTTTAACTAACTCTTCACTGATGTTGTCAAGCGGAATACTATTGGGATCGACGCTAGCAATGTTTAAAGTTGGTAGGTTAAACCAAGATGAGCAGTGCGCTGCAAGTTGCTTTGAAGACAGTTTGCTATTGTTAAGTATAAATTCACAGGTATGCGCCGAAGCGTTTGCCGAAGAGCTAACCTGTTCATGTGCAATAAACCCCATCGCAACACATTTACGAATAAGCGGAGAGTTTACATTCATCGCTTGCCTCCAATTCAATCTACTTTAAGTGTTGTTGAGATTATTTGGATTGCAAGTTTTAAGAAAAATCAGGAAATTAATTACGCTTTAGGATGTGGAGTTTTACTTTGCGAGCGAACTATAACGTCGCTACTGATTTTTTAGGATATGAATACAGAAACTTTATCTGTTTGATAGCTTTTGGTGAATAGCAGTGATTTGTGCATAGGTATTTTCAAGTGACAAGGTGTTATCAATAACGTAATCTGCTTTTTTTAATTTAATACTCCTAGGCATTTGAGCTGCAATAATCTGTTTTATTTGTTCTTTATTGACACCGTCACGATCACTACCTCGCATAATTTGCAGTTCCTCGGGAATATCCACTAATAGTGTTTTTTCACATAACTTATCAAGGTTATTTTCAAATAATAGAGGTGCGTCCAAAATAACGTAAGGTCCATTTGCTGTATTTAATTGCTCTAAAATTTCTTGGCGAATAACAGGATGTAATAAGTTATTAAGCCACAGCTTCTCGGACTCGTTTGAAAAGATGATCTTTCTTAGTTCAGCTCGATTGAGCTCACCATTATCTAAAACAATCTGAGAACCAAAATGTGCTTTAATTTTTTCAAGGCTGGATGAGTTGGGGGCAACAACTTGTTTTGCTATCGCATCGGCATCAACAATAATGATACCGAGTTTTTTGAAATAGTTTGATACAGTAGATTTTCCGGTGGCAATACCACCGGTTAATCCGATAACTGGAACTGGCATATTATAAAGTTAGGAAATTAAAATAAGCGGTTTGGATTTGTTCACCCCAAATGAGGGAAATCCAGCCAGCTATTGCAATGTAAGGCCCAAATGGAATCGGTGTTGCTTTGTCTTTCCCTTGTATTGAAAGAAGCGTAACCCCGATTACTGCACCTACCAAACTCGACATTAACACTATCATGGGTAAATACTGCCAGCCTAAAAGAGCACCAAAAACGGCCATTAGCTTAAAGTCACCATAGCCCATACCCTCTTTGCCTGTGAGTAATTTAAATACCCAATATACCGACCAAAAAACGAGGTAACCTGCAGCTGCACCAATAATAGCTTGTGATGGTTCAATAGTAAGTCCCATAACAGACGCTATTAATACCATCCACAGTAATGGCAAAGTAATTTGGTCGGGTAGTAGCATATGATCAATATCAATGAAAATCAGTGATATCAGCGCGTAGGTCAGTATTAAGTACAAAGCTGCCTGCTCAGTTACGCCAAAGTAATACGCTATCACAAGGCCAGCAAGACCCGTTAAAAGCTCAATGCTGGGGTAGCGAACTGAAATCTTGTTACCACAGCAGGCCGCTTTACCACGTAAAAATAACCAACCAAATACCGGCAAATTAAACCAAGGTTTAATTTGTGTATTACAGTGAGGACAGGTTGAACTAGGCGTAATTAAATTGAATGCCTTTGTGCTTGCCTCGTAAGGTGTTTTGAGATTATCAGCAAGTAGCAAACTGCATTCAGCTTTCCATTCGTTTTCCATCATTTTTGGTACACGATAGATAACAACGTTCAGAAAGCTACCGATACAAATGCTGACTAAGAAAATGGTTAAGTAATAAAACCAAGGTGTTTCAAGAAATAATTCTATAATACTGCTCATTGAATTTAGCCGCCAACGATTTTGCCTAATTGGAAGATTGGTAAGTACATAGCAACAATCAAACCGCCGACAAGTACACCTAATACAGCCATAATCAAAGGTTCTAGTAGGCTAGAAAGACCGTCTACCGCGTCATCGACTTCTGTTTCATAAATATTTGCCACTTTTCCTAGCATTTCGTCTAGCGAACCCGACTCCTCACCAATAGCTACCATTTGAATTACCATATCAGGGAAAACACCTGAATTTTTCATTGCGAAGTTCATCTGATTACCAGAGCTCACTTCATTTTTAATATCTAATATTGCGTCGCGGTAAACTGCATTACCAGAGGCACCAGCTGCAGAGTCAAGCGCGTCCACAAGCGGCACACCTGCTGCAAAAGTAGTCGAAAGTGTTCGAGCATAACGCGCTACTGCCGCTTTATTAAGAATTAGACCAATTATAGGCAGTTTTAAAATTGCTTTATCTGTATTGTCTCTAACGTTTTTACTGGACTGGTGTGCGCGTTTGAACAGCATAAATCCAGCTCCCATAGTTCCAAATACGATCCACCAATAGGCTTGCATAAATTCAGATATGCCGATTACGAATTGCGTAAAGGCGGGTAATTCAGCGCCAAATCCAGCAAATACTTGTTCAAATTGAGGAACTACAAAAATTAATAGTATAACAGTTACAATAAACGCGATTGTTAATACGGCAATAGGATAAAACATTGCTTTTTTGATTTTTGATTTAAGTGCTTCAGCCTTTTCTTTATAAAGTGCAACTCGGTCAAAAATTCTGTCTAACGCTCCTGATTGTTCACCTGATTCGACCAAATCGCAGTATAATTCATCAAAATATTTTGGATGTGCGCGAAGTGCTTTACTTAATGGATCACCTGCTTTTACTTCATCTGCTATTTTAATTATGAGTTTTTGAAGCGATTTATTCTCAGAGCCATTTCCAATCATATCAAGTGCTTGGATGAGTGATACGCCGGCCATCAACATGGTGGCAAGTTGACGTGTAAATACGGCAATATCTTTTGGCGTAATTTTCTTTTCACCGCTCATGCCAAAAAGCGGTTGCGCTTTCTTTTTTACTTTAGAGGGAGTGATTCCTTGTTTGCGTAACTGCGCTTTTACAATTGCAATATTAGGTCCATTTAACTCACCTTCCATACGCTTGCCGCGTGCATTTACTCCTACCCAAGCAAATGTGGTTAGGCCTTTATTTTTATCGTTCTTTGCCATATTCAATCCTTATATACCGAACAGTCAACGCTCAATAACTTAAACATTTTCCTAGTTTAGCTGCAGTTATCCTAACTTTCTATCTGATGTTAATAACTAGTCACTCGATTTATTTCTGTAATACTTGTTACACCTGAAGCTGCTTTTATCAGGCCTGACTTACGCAAGTTATTAATGCCTTCTTGCTCTGCAATTGCCGCAATTTCAAGTGAATTGCCGCCTTGCATAATTACATCCGCTATTCTTGGTGTTATTGGCATTACTTCGTAAACACCAACACGGCCTTTGTAGCCTTCTGTGCATTTATCACAACCAACGCCTTTATAAAGCTGCATTGACGAGATTTGTTTCGGTGTAAAGCCTAGATTTAGGAGTTCTTGTTCAGGCAGTGTTTCAGGTTCTTTACAGACAGGGCATAAACGTCTTGCTAGTCGTTGAGCAATTATAAGGCTTACAGAGCTAGCAATGTTATACGAAGGTACGCCCATATTCATCAAACGTGTTAATGTTTCTGGTGCTGAGTTTGTGTGTAGTGTACTTAAAACTAAGTGACCTGTCTGGGCCGCCTTGATGGATATTTCAGCCGTCTCCAAGTCACGGATCTCACCCACCATAACAATATCAGGATCTTGACGCAGAAATGCTCTAAGCGCATTAGCAAACGTCATTTCAGCTCTTGGGTTAATTTGTACTTGGTTTATGCCAACAAGGTTTATTTCGACAGGATCTTCAGCTGTTGATATATTGCGCTCAGGCTTATTGAGGATATTTAAGCCGGTATAAAGTGATACCGTCTTACCTGAACCCGTTGGCCCTGTTACTAGTATCATACCCTGAGGTTGTGCGAGCGCATTTAAATAAAGTTCTTTTTGTTCAGGCTCATATCCCAATACATCAATGCCAAGCATGGCACTCGATGAATCAAGAATACGCATTACAATTTTTTCACCCCACAATGTTGGAAGGGTAGACACACGAAAATCAATACTTTTTTTTGCAGTAATCTTTAATTTAATACGTCCGTCTTGGGGTTTTCGTTTTTCTGCAAGGTCTAATTGAGACATAACCTTGATACGAGCTGAAATTCGACTTTCTAATCCAATAGGAGGGTTAGCAACCTCATGCAATACCCCGTCTACACGAAAACGAATTCGGTAAACATGTTCATAGGGTTCAAAATGTAAATCGGAAGCCCCACGTTTTATCGCATCCATCAAGATTTTATTGATGTAAACGATTATTGGAGCATCTTCTTCTTTGTTGTTTACATCATTTTCATCTTCTTTATCATCTACATCGGCTGTAACACCACTCAGTTCACTAAGCTGGTCATCACTTAATTCAATGCCATCGGATTTCTCAAATAATGATTCGATTGCACTATTTAACTCGTCATAAGCAACAACAACGACTTCAGTTTGAAGCCCAGTATTAAACTCATAATCTTCAAATGCATCAAAATTTGTGGGGTCTGCACTAGCAAGGTAAAGCGTTTTTCCTTTACATGCGATGGGCAACACGCGATGTTTTTTTATTAATTTCTCGTTACGCTCTTTTCCATCAGGCAGAAATGCAAGGTCAATATCTTTTATTGACAGATGGGGAGATTGGAAAAGGGCTGCAGCTTTATTTGATAATTCATTAGCCGTCATACCGCTTGCACTGCAAATAGCTTCAGCAAGAGAGATGTCTTGGCTTTGAAATGATACTAGTTTGTTTTGATCCAAATAACCAAAATTAACGAGTTTTCTAACAAGTGGTGAACTTAATTGCATATGTGTAATCTTTCGATAGGCGCATTACGGTTGATAGTAATTAGGTAGTTACTTTTTGATATATATTACAGCTTTAAAAAGTGCAGGCTAGTTATTTATAAAATAGATGGTGAAAACAAAACGTTGAATATAAAAAAAGCTGACCGAAGTCAGCTTTTTACAAGCTTTAACTTATGCGCAAGTTGAAGTCTCAATCGAGCAAGTGTAAGTTGTAGACCCTGGAGATTCAGCAGTTACATCGAAAGTAGATGTTGTAGTTGTTGGTTTTGCAGAGTAAGGGCCGCATCTTGAATTTGTATAGTCATCAGGTGTGTTGCCTTGATATAAATCAACCGCTGCAGCTTTTGTGTATGCTGTAGCTTCTGCATGGCACGCATTGTTTGCTGCATCTTCCGTGTAATCGTTATAAGCAGGAAGTGCTACTGCTGCAAGAATACCGATGATTGCAACAACGATCATTAATTCGATTAGTGTGAAACCCTTTTGGGCTGTTTGTTTCATATTTTTCATAATGTACCTCTAACGAGTGTTTATGGGGCTAAGTTATTAAAAAGAGTTGTCTGTTAAACAGAATATACTCATTCCATCAATTAGTATAGTTAACTTTCTCTAATGAGAAAGTAAGTATTAGTAACTTTTCCCTAAGCGATTAATACCAAACCATAAAAAATTATTAATTTGTCTCTAAAAACCACCTAAAGGTACTACTAAGTTGGCTTACTAGGAACAAAACTAATTCCTTATTACTAGCCTGTACTTCCTGTACTCGCTATTTCTAATGAGATGCTAGCACGACATTTATAACTTGTGTAGCATCTTTTTTTACAATTAGCTTACATGTTCCTAAATTAATACAAAAGGATTACTCTTTCTGTATGAAAAAAGTTAAAGTTCACTAATTAGTCGCCATTATTTTCAAAACGCATTGATAAATCAAGCGCTTTTACATGTTTTGTTAAAGCACCTGACGAAATAAAGTCGACACCTGCTTGAGAATAGGTGCGTAAAGTCTCTAATGTCATATTACCCGACACTTCCAGTTTTGCGCGTTTGTTGGTGATTGTTACCGCCTTGTTAATCATCTCAACTGTGAAATTATCAAGCATTATAATGTCTGCACCAGCATCAATAGCCAACTCTAGTTCTGCTAAGTTTTCTACTTCTACTTCTACTTTTTTATCTGGGTGATTTGTTTTCGCTTGTGCTACCGCTTTCTCAATGCCACCGCAGGCAGCAATATGGTTTTCTTTAATTAAAAAGGCATCAAATAAACCAATACGATGATTTTCGCCGCCACCGCATTTCACTGCGTATTTTTGTAATAAGCGTAATCCCGGAATGGTTTTTCGTGTATCGAGCAGTTGCGTTCCTGTACCAGTTAACTCTTTTACATAGTGGGCGGTAGTAGTTGCTGTGCCTGAAAGTGTTTGTACAAAGTTAAGCGCGGTTCGCTCGGCAGTTAAAATCGCGCGAGCGTTGCCAACCGCGGTAAATAGCGTTTGGTTTTCTTCAATGGTATCGCCATCTTCAATAAGTACGTTTACTTCAACACTAGGGTCAACTTGCTCAAATACTTCTAAAATAAGTTGCTTGCCACAAAAAACACCCGCTTCGCGTGTGATTACTTTTGCGTTTGCTTGTTGTGTTGCCGGAATAAGCTGTGCAGTGATATCGCCGTCTGCACTTTGGTAGTTTAAGTCTTCGTCGAGTGCAGATTTAACAAGTTGAGAAATTAATTGTTGAGAGAGAGCCATAGTGAATTTACAGAAAGTGAACGTTGCAATAATTTTATCGTGTTGATTATAAGTTGGCTATGATTTTATTGGATTTCAGATTTCAGATTTCAGATTTCAGATTTCAGATTTCAGATTTCAGATTTCAGATTTCAGATTTCAGATTTCAGATTTCAGATTT
>NZ_LKBD01000043.1 GCF_001399975.1 Pseudoalteromonas sp. P1-9 | reverse complement strand
GGCTGCTGCTCTGGCTGCTGCTCTGGCTGCTGCTCTGGCTGCTGCTCTGGCTGCTGCTCTGGCTGCTGCTCTGGCTGCTGCTCTGGCTGACCAGAAGTTTTGTCGAGTTTAGCTGTTACGTCAACAGGTTTAGATAATGAAACATCTTCAATAGTAATTGCAGTTGTTGGTTGATTGCTAACTGAAGCAGCTTGAATATTCTTTTTATCAAAAAAGTACCAAGCTAAGGAAGTTAACAACCCAATCAGTATTAATATGCTAATTAGCAAAAGGTAGACTTTATACTGCCTACTGCGTTTTTGCATCGCCACCTGCAACTCGGAGTTATCTTTTTTCCAAGCTAATAGTAGCTGAGGATTACCATTAGAAGCTTCAATAAATGCTTTAAAAATAGGTTCATCAACACTTGGTAAATCACTAAAATACATTTTCATTAGCGCTAGACTTTCAATCTGATCTAATGCTTCAATATGCATGTTAATCGCATCAGCTACTGGAAGCTGTCGTGTTGCAGTTAATAAAATTCGAATCTGACCTTGGTAAGACTCGGTTAGTTGAAACAGTTCATTTGCAAAATCATCACTAATAGAGTGAGCATCATCAATAACAATCAACAGTGGCTCTATCGATTCACCTGTTAACCCAATAAAGTTTTCAACTATAGTCAGATCATAATCAATCAATGGATTTGAAAAGCTTTGCTCAAGAATTTGCCCGATTAGATGACGGTCTTGCGCACTGCGCGTTGCTTTAACATAAGCTTTGTTATGCTCTGTAAATTTTTCGGAAATGAATGTCTCAGCAAGATAACTTTTTCCAAGTCCAACTTCTGAAATGAGACAGATAAAATTATTACCGTAGGCAAACTGCAGTTCAATTCGATCAACAAGTGCTTGCCTACTGGGCAATATTTTAGTTTGCATGCAGCTTAAATAACTCTTCTAGCTCTTGCGGCGTAACATCATCAACTAGCTCACAGCCGCCAAATTTGCTTGGAATAATGAATCGAATGACGCCTTGCTTGTTTTTCTTATCTTTAACCATGTGTTTTACAAAATCAGCACACGACATTGACGCCGGTGCGCTAACCGGCAACTCAAATTCAGCAATCAAGTTTGCAATACGTTTCAATTCTGCCTCTGATAGCTTGCCTTTTAGGTATGCTAATTGGGATGCTAAAACCATACCAGTTGCAACTGCTTCGCCGTGCAACCAGTTACCATATCCCATCTCTGCTTCAATTGCGTGACCAAAAGTATGACCAAGGTTTAGTAATGCACGTAAACCCGCCTCTTTTTCATCTTGCGCAACGATTTCGGCTTTGATTTCACAGCAACGATAAATAATTTGGCTTAATTGTTCCGAGTTATGCGCTTTTATTTCGGCGACGTTATCTTCAATGTATTTAAAGAAATCGACATCGTAAATTAAACCATATTTAATCACTTCTGCGATACCAGCAGCAAATTCTCTGCTTGGTAGCGTATTAAGTGTGTTGTTATCGATATAAACAGCTTTTGGTTGGTAAAACGCACCAATCATATTTTTACCGAGCGGGTGGTTGACCGCTGTTTTCCCGCCAACCGATGAATCCACCTGTGAAAGTAGTGTGGTTGGTACTTGGATAAAATCAATGCCACGTTGATAGCATGCAGCGACAAAACCAGTAAGATCACCAATCACACCTCCGCCAAGCGCAATAAGGCAAGTATCACGGCCACAATTATGCTCTAACAGAAAGCGATTAATGAATTCGAAGTATTCTAGAGATTTAAATTGCTCACCATCGGGAATAATGCAAGAGAGAAAATCATTATTTGGTAATTGGGATGTAAATTTATCTAAATAGATAGGAGCGATTGTTTCATTTGAAACAATCACCACTTTGCGACCTGCCAAAATGTTGGATAAATTTGGACTATCGGTAAGATTATTTTGTGCAATATAAATCGGGTAGCTGCGCTCACCCAAATTAACTGATAATTCAAGCATGCGCATCCCCTTTTATATTTAGAAATTTATCTTTTCGATAATTTGATTAGCAACTACTTTTGCACTTTGTTCATCAGTACGAACAACAAAATCTGAAACTTCAGCGTAAAGAGGGTTGCGCTCATCAGCAAGACGAACTAACACATCTTTAGGCGCTTCTTCAGTTTGAAGCAACGGACGTTTCTTGTCGCGTTGTGTACGCGCTAGTTGTTTCTCAATTGGTGTCTCTAAGTAAACAACAATACCACGAGCAGATAACTTATTACGTACATCTTTACTAATAATAGAGCCACCGCCTGTTGCTAGTACGATCCCTTGCTTTTCTGTTAAGTCGGAAATAACAGACTCTTCTCTGCGACGAAACCCTTCTTCACCTTCAATATCAAAAACCCAAGCGATATCCGCACCTGTGCGACGCTCGATCTCTTGGTCTGAGTCAAAAAACTCTAAATGAAGTTGGTCTGCAAGGTGACGACCAATAGTGCTTTTACCTGCGCCCATTGGGCCCACTAGAAATATATTACGTTTTTCAGCCATATCTTTTAGTACAAACGAACTCTAAAATTAAAAAAAACCCCGCTTATTAGCTGGTCCCCAAAAGTAAGGCAGGGATTATCTCAACAAACAGGCAAGGTTTTCAAGTGTTATACATTAAAAAGGGCTATTCAGCCCTTTTTAATTACAAAGAATCATTAAGAATTTTAGGAGTTACAAAGATAAGCAACTCTTTCTTCTCATTAAATTCACTATTTGATTGGAACAAGTAACCAAGATAAGGAATATCACCTAACAGAGGAACTTTCTTGGTGTTGCTCACAATCTGCTGTTGATAAATACCACCCAACACAATGGTTTGGCCATTATCAACAAGTACTTGTGTGCGGATTTTTTGCGTATCAATCGCAACAGCTGGGCCTGTTGCTGTTTGCACCGTATCACCACGCGTATCCTGAGTGATAACAAGATCTAAGATAATCTTATCATCAGGTGTAATTTGTGGTGTTACCTCTAAGCTTAATACAGCTTTTTTGAACTCAACCGTTGTTGCACCACTTGAAGCTGCTTGAACATAAGGAATTTCAGTACCTTGTTCAATGCGTGCTTCTTTTTGGTTTGCCGTAGTAATACTTGGGCTTGCAATGATTTCCGCTTTATTTTCTTGTTCTAGCGCCGATAGTTCTAGATCAATTAGCGTGCCATCTGCAAGTTTAGCTACGTGAATACCAATACTACCTGCTGGGTTAGCAATTGGTAAGTTAACATTCAAGCGGTCGCTTAACGCTGGAATGATACCGTTACCGATGCTATTTGCCCCTTCAAGCGTGCCTGATACGCCATCAGAATTTTGCTGGTCGCTAAAGCCCCAACGAATGCCAAGATCTTCTTGTACGTTATCGCGTACAGTTACCATGCGAGATTCAATTTTAACCTGCTTAACAGGAATATCTAGATTCTCAATCATGCGGCGAACACTTTCGATACTAGCTGCAGTATCTTTGATTAACAGTGTATTTGTACGCTCATCCACTGAAACAGAGCCACGACTCGATAAAATGCTGTTGCCTTCAAACTTAAGTAATTCAGAGAAGTCTTTTGCCTTTGCGTAGTTTAATTGAATATATTCACTATACAGAGGCTCTAACTCAGCAACTTTTTGCTTCACTTCTAACTCTCGAGCTTCACGAGACGCTAGCTCTTCTGTTGGTGCAACCATCAAAATTGAACCATCCATGCGTTTGTCAAGGCCCTTCATACGAAGAACCACATCAAGCGCTTGGTCCCAAGGCACACCATCTAAACGCAGTGTAATATTACCTTCAACTGAGTCACTTGTTACTAAGTTGAAGTTGTTATATTGCGCAATAATTTGAAGTACTTGACGAATAGAAATATCTTGGAAGTTAAGTGACATCGGCTTACCTTGGTAATCTTTGCCGTCACCTAGGAAGCTGCGCTTTGATTCATCTTTTTCAACTGTTAACGTGAAGATATTATCCAATTGTTGGTAGTTATAATCGAATCCCGTTGTTGTATCGATAACAATACGGCTATTAATACCATCTTTAAATGTTTCAACAGTGCTAACGACCGTACCAAAATCCATTACATCCAACTGATAAAGAAGGTCATCAAGAATGTCGGTATTATGGAACTCAGCAACAATTTTGCCCGCCTTTTCGCTAACATCGATAGCTGCCATGTTTTCTTGTAAGAAAATCATAACGCGAGCTTCCCCACTTTCACCGCGACGAAAATCAATTGCTTGAATTTTGTTGATATAGCTTGAGCTATCTTCAACTGCTGAAGTTTCCGCTACATCTTGCGTTGGGTTATCGCTTACATGTAAGTAGAAAAGGTTCTTATCTACGCGTGTTTGATAAATTTTAAGATAATCTAAAAATACAGTTACTTTAAAACCATCATTCTCAAATGCATGAGTAACACGTTTAACACCAGCTTTGTTAATCAAAACTTCTGTTAAGTTTTCCTCAAAGTCAGCCTCATCGAAAAATAATTCGATACGTGCTGGTTCTGAAAACACCTGAATCTTTGGTTCTACATAAATTTCTTCATCAAATACGAATTCGATTTCAGTTTCACCATCGAGTAATGGGTTATAGCGCACATCATATAGCAGCGGAACAGCCGACGCCCCAAATGAAAGCACCAATAAACCTGCTGCTAGTAAAGTTGAAAAGCCTTTACGAAGTAGACCTACTGCTAATCGCATATTATTAAACCCTTTATTATTAACTTGACGCATTGCTGCCTGCCTCCACGATTTCCACTTTCGTCAGGCGTTCTTTCCAACATCCTGCACCATCAGGTATTAATTCTAGCAGCTCAATAAAGCCATTTTGTACCTGAGTAACCTTGCCATTAAATAGTCCCATTCGCTCACCAACACCAATTTCATGCAATGAGTTATCAGGAGCTGTAATAAGTGCTAATAGCTCTGTTGCTGAGCCGATTGTGCCACGCATTTGTAGATTTTCTAACGGGAAGCGCTCTAGCGCCTCCTTTCTACGACGGGGATCAGGATGCAAGCAGTTTTGCACTTGCAATAATCGATCCTGAATAACCTCTGGTTTTGGTGCTACAAAAGGGCTTCGCTTTTCGCTGGCTGTGTAAGCAAAGTGGTTAAAGTTCTTAATTTCAGGAATTGGCTCTACGTTATTATTAGTATTAGCACGCACCTGATTAATAAATTCTTGTTGTTCCGTTAAATCATCAAAGCAGCCACTAAGAATTAGAGGCAAAGCTAAAATAGCTAATTTTTTCATTCGCGCTCCCCTTCGTAGCGGTAGGTCTTAGCAACAACGCTAAACTCTAACTGCTCTTGTTGTTCCCCACCTTCAATTGTGAAGTCATGTAAGCTGATAATACGAGGTAACTCAGCTACTTTACTTACAAACTCACCAAAATCATGGTAACTACCTACCACTTCAATTTTAATTGGTAACTCAGTGTAGAACTCTTTTTCGATCTCTGGCATCCATTCAACTTTGTGGAACGTTAAACCGCTTGATGTTCCAATGTAAGATAAATCTTCAATTAAGCCAGGTGTTTCACTTGAAGTAGGAAGACGTTTCAAAAGCTGTGAAAACTTCTCTTCCATTTCAACCATTTGTTGACGATAAATTTCTAACTTACTCGCTACGTCATACTTTTGACGATAAGAAGTTCGCAATTCTTGCTCTTTTTGTTGTGCTCTTTCATAGGCTTCAATTTCGCTTGAAACCAACATTGAATATGTAAAAAACGCAACTAAGCCTGCAGCGATACAGCAAACGATAACTTTAACAGCAAGTGGCCAACTACCAACGTTCTCTAAATCTAACTCATCTAAATCGATTTCATTTAGCGATTTTAAGTCGATATTCATTTTTGAACCTCGCTAATTTCTTCGAACGGCTTAACTCTAAACCTTAGGTTAAAATCGTTAAGCAAACGCAGCTCTTGGTCGCCTGCTTCAATCACTTGCATAATTGCATCTTCAAATAAGTATGATTCTTCAAGCTTACGTAACATAGCAGATACACGGTTATGTGATTCACTTTTACCAACGATCTGTAACGCTCTATCACGACGCTCTAAGCTTGTTAAGTAAACACCTGAAGGAACTACCAGTGCAACCTCATCCATTATCTGTGTACCAAGGTTTCGGTTACTCTGTAATTCTTCAATAAGGCGCATACGTTGCTGCAAACTAGCTTTTCGTTTATCTAGCTCATTAATATCTTTAATTCGCTGATCTAATAATGCTATTTCTGAAGTAAGGAAGTTATTACGCACATTTTGGCCATCTTTTAATGCACCATAGAACATACTGAGCGCAAACATACTGCCAAACGCAACAATAACAACGAGCACAAGAATCGTGACAAACTGCTTTTGTGCTTCCTTGCGCGACGCATCACGCCACGCCAAGAGGTTTATATGTGGCATGGTGAAAAACTCCTTAGTGCTAAGCCCGTCGCTACTGCTAACTGTGCTTGGTTCTTCTCTAAAGATTCACGGTCCACGCCCGGTGCTAGCTCCATCTTTTCAAATGGATTCATAATGACTGAATGAATACCTAACTCATCAATCAGTAGCTTATCTAAGCCAGAGATTAACGAGGTACCTCCAGATAATACGATATAGTCAACTTGGTCTTTACCACTTGTGGTTAAGAACATTTGGATAGCACGACGAACCTGTTGCAAAAATGATGTCTGGAACGGTGCTAACACTTCAAACGTATAGTTTGGTGGTAAGTCACCGGACGTTTTTGCAAGTTCCGCTTCATCGAAACTCTTATTGTAATAAGAAACAATACTTTGCGTATATTGTTCTCCACCAAAAACCTGATCTCGGGTATACAACGTCTCACCGTTCTGGGTTACGCTAATTAGCGTCATCGTTGCACCTACATCAATAAAGGCAACAACCTTGCTTGCAGCGTCTTCTGGCAGGAAGTCGTAGCACAATTCAAGGTTACGACTTAACGCATACGCCTCAACATCAACAACTTTAGGCACAAAGCCACCTGACTCAACGGCTCCAGCACGCGCTTCAACACTTTCTGTACGCGCAGCTGAAAGCAAAACGTTTACTTTTGATGGATCAGCATCGTTCACGTCAAGCTTTTCAAAATCTAAACTCACTTCATCAAGTGGGTAAGGAATCAAGCTATCTGCTTCAATTTCTATTTGAGATTCTAATTCAGCATCCGTTAAGGCTACATCCATAAAAATAACTTTCGTGATAACCGCCTGACCAGATACAGCAGTTGCCGCTTCTGAAATGTTTTTGGGGAGTTTTTTACGAATTTTATTGATTACACGACCAACAGCTTCAATATCTTGGATCGTCCTTTCTGCCATTGCCCCTTTAGGCATTGGCTCGACAGCAAACGCTTCAAGTCGATAATGAGTGTCTTTTTGGCTTAATAGCACGGCTTTGACCGAGTGAGAGCCAATATCAATACCAACCATCAGAGGCTGTGGTTTTTTAAACAGTTGACCTATCATAAACCTAACGCTAATCCTTTTTTTTATAATTATAATAACTTTATAAAATCTAGCGAAAAAATTTTATTCAAAAATTAATCAGGATATACTACCAGTGTTATCTTGTAATTGGGAGTCCATTCTCGGGAATTTTCTGTGGCTTTTATAAAAAACTTTTTACGTTTTATTATCATATGTACCATTCTTGGTACTTTTGCAGTAGTTATCCTTTACTTTTACGTAAAGCCCGAACTACCCAGCGTTGCCGTTTTAAAAGACGTGCAACTTCAAACACCTATGCAAGTATTCACCAAAGATGGCCAATTAATCAACCAATTTGGTGAAAAAAAACGTATTCCGGTTACGATAGATCAAATTCCGCAAGATTTTTTAAACGCCATACTCGCCACTGAAGATAATCGTTTCTACGATCACCCCGGCATCGACCCAATCGGCATTGTCCGCTCTGCAATCGTACTAATTACAACAGGCGAAAAGAAACAAGGTGCCAGTACCATTACCATGCAAACGGCGCGTAACTTCTTTTTAACGCGCGAAAAAGCATACATGCGGAAAATAAAAGAAATTTTTATTGCGTTGCATATTGAGAGCCTAATGACAAAAGATGAAATATTGGCACTTTATCTCAATAAAATAGAACTTGGTCATCGTGCATTTGGTGTTGGCGCAGCTGCGCAGGTTTACTACGGCAAAGATTTAGATCAACTTAATTTGCCACAGCTTGCTATGATAGCTGGCTTGCCGAAAGCTCCTTCGTCACTAAACCCCATTAGTAATCCAACTCGAGCAAAACATCGCCGCAACGTTGTTCTCTCACGTATGTTAGTTGAAGGATACATTTCACAAGCACAATTTGACGAAGCAAGTAAAGCGCCAATAACAGCGAAAAAACACGGTGCAGAAATCGAGTTTTCTTCACCTTATATTTCAGAAATGATTCGAGCAGACATGGTTGCTCGCTTCGGATTAGACGGTGCTTATAATAACGGTTATAAAGTCTACGCAACTATCACAGCTAAAAACCAAGCGGCTGCGCAAAAAGCTTTAATGGATAATATTCATAGCTATGACCATCGTCATGGTTTTAGAGGAGTTAACATTTATTTATGGAACTCCGAAACTGACACAGCTTGGCAACGTAATGAAATCCTGTCTTATCTCGAATCAGTAAATGAAATCGGTTATTTGAAAGCAGCTGTTGTGGAACAAATTGATGAACAAAATGCTTATGCAGTACTTAAAAACGGCAATTCAATCACAATTCCATGGGATGGATTAAAGTGGGCTCGTCCATACATTTCACATTCACGCCAAGGAAAGCCGCCTGAAACAACTTCAGATATACTCTATCCTGGGGCGTTCGTTTGGCTACAGCAAAATCAAGATGGTCAATATAAACTATCCCAAATGCCCGACGTGAGCAGTGCAATAGTGTCTCTTAATCCTCAAACCGGTGCAATTGAGTCACTTGTTGGTGGTTATAGCTTCGAGTTATCGCAATACAACCGCGCAACCCAAGCAAAACGTCAAGTGGGTTCAAACATTAAGCCATTCCTTTATTCAGCTGCAATTGAGCACGGCTACTCGTTAGGCTCAATAATTAACGATGCACCAATAAATAGCTGGAACTCTGCGCAACGCATCGCATGGCGCCCAGAAAATAGCCCAGCTAATTACGATGGACCAATTCGCGTGCGTCGCGCATTAGCGCAGTCTAAAAACGTGGTTGCAGTACGCCTGTTACGAGGCATAGGGGCACGCGAAACAGTTGACCATTTACTTAAATTTGGCTTTTCACCTGAAGACATTAAACCCCATGAAGCACTCTCACTCGGTGCAGCTTCGTTAACCCCTTTGGAAGTGGCGCGTGGTATGGCAACATTTGCCAATGGCGGGCATTTAATTGAACCTTATTTTATTGACCGTATTGAAGATGCCGAAGGCAACATCATATATAAATCTCAACCGTTAGTAGTTTGCAATCAGTGTAGCGCAGAAGAAGTGCGTGATAGCTTTCATTACGCACCTCGCGTAATTAGCGAACAAAATGCCTTTTTAATTGCCGACGCGATGAACACTGCAATCTATGGAGAACCAGGTTGGGTTGGCACTGGCTGGCGTGCAAAAGATTTAAAACGCAGTGACTTATCAGGTAAAACCGGTACTACAAACGATATTGTAGATACTTGGTTCTCAGGCTTTAACAGCCAAGTAATTACTACTGTATGGGTCGGCTTTGATGATGCTGGCAAGCGTTTAGGCAGAGTAAGTTACAACAATAATTTAAGTCGTAATCAATTTGCAGGCGGTGAATCTGGTGCACGAACGGCGCAGCCTGCATGGCTTGATTATATGCGTGAAGCACTAAGAGGTATGCCTAGCGCACCTATTGAACAACCTGAAGGGCTCGTCTCTGTAAGAATCGACCGTAAATCAGGGTTACTAACTAAAAAAACCGATAATTCGTCACGATTTGAGTATTTTATTAAGGGCACAGCACCAACGCAGTATACTCAGCAAGAAGTGCAGAATTTATTTGACCCTTATACAACAACGACTGATTCAGGAAAAACAACTGAAGAGCTATTTTAACGGCACCATTCATTTATATAAATCAGTTCAAATAAAACAAAAAGCCGCTAACACTGTTAGCGGCTTTTTAATATTAATTACCCTGAGTTAAGGTTAATTACTCTGATAGCTGATGGCAAAGCCAATATAAATCAGAATGCACTCCCGCAGCGGTAACTTCACGCCCTGCTCCAGGTCCTTGAATAATCAATGCGTTGTCAGCATACCAAACACTATTGATCACAAAAATGTTATCGCCCGGAGTTAGTGTTGCAACCGCAGCTGACGGAGCAACAGCTTTTAACCCTACTTTTGCCGTAATAGGTGAGGTTGTGGTATCAAGCTCAGCCACATACCTAAGCGTATTACCTTCTCTTTGTGCATCTAGAGCGAGCTCTTCCACAAATGTATCAAGTAACTCACGTTTTGCTAATGCATCTTGCCAAGACCCTTCGGCAAGCTCATTTGGCATCCACGCCGATAACTCAATGTCGTCTAGTTCAAGTGATAAACCAAGCTCTCTCGCTAAAATAAGTAACTTTCTTTGTACGTCACGGCCAGAAAGATCTTCACGCGGGTCAGGTTCGGTAAAGCCCAGTTCTCGTGCTTGCTCAACTAAATCTGAGAACTTTTTATCAACCGAATAATTTGCCCCTAACCAAGACAATGTGCCCGAGAACACACCGCTAATTTTAGTGATTTTATCGCCTGAGTTTTGCAGGTCTTTTAAAGCAAAATTAATTGGTAAACCGGCGCCTACACTTGTGTTGTAACGCCACAGTAAATTTTTCTCTGTCTGCAGGCGGCGTAAATTTTCATACCAATTTAGATCTGCCGTACCCGCATATTTATTTGCTGAAATAATATGACAATCGTGCAACGCAAATTCAGGGTATAACTTACTAAATGATTCACTTGCCGTGATATCAATCACCACTTTATGGCCGTAATCAAGCTCTTTAATAAACTCAATAATCTGCTCAGGTGACGATGCTTTTGCATTATTTTTGAAGTTTGCACTGGCTGTTGTCAGCTCTATACCCTGGCCATTTAACAAACTCGTACTTGAGCGTAATAAACCTACCAACTTAACTGGTAACAAGGTGTTTAGACGCGCTAACTGGTCATTAAGCTGTGATAAAAACACCTCTCCAACATTCCCAATACCCGCAACAATCACAGCTAATTCTTGTTTAGCGGTGATCAATTCATCATGTAACAATGACAGCGTATCGCTTTCAAGCAACTGGTCACCAAGTAAAATAGCAAAGCCATTTTGACTCCACGCACCACGTAATGTCATACTTTGCTTCTCTAATAATGCTTTGGCACTTTCAAGTAACTGCGATTCACTTCCAGCTTCGCTCACGATAGCTACACCAGACACATTCGATTCAATAAGCATCGCATCTTGTAAATAATATGAAGCAACTTGCTCGCCAAACTGACTTGGTACCAACAGTAACGTATTGCCCTCTACCTCAATCGGCTGAAGCGGATGCTGCAGAATAATACTTAACTCTCGAATGCTATCTTTATTCTGATGAGTGAGTTGAAATACATCAACACTAGCTAGTGTCGTTAAAAAACGTTTTGCTTTCGCTTGTTCGTTAGCAACCACTTGCGTGCCATCACTATGGCTATCGTAGCTACTGCGAACGACTAATTTAATATCGCTGTCTTTTAATGGTGTAAGCGTTTTAGCGTGCAATACAGGGTTACCTAATCGCGCTAATTGCTGCGCTTGCTGCTGGCTAATTTTATTGTATTTAACTGCCTTTTCTACTTTACGTGGGTCAGTACTGTAAACGCCTTGAGTATCAGTCCAAATTGTAACACTGCTGGCATTGATATATTTACCAAGCAAAGTCGCACTGTAATCGCTACCATTACGGCCTAGCGTCACCGTGTTACCCACTTCGTCACTTGCGATAAATCCAGTAACCACATTAAGTTGGTCGCTCTTTAATGCCTGGCAGCGTGCAGTATTTTCTTGATGCTTAAGATTATTTTGTGCAACAACAAATAGCTTTCGGCTATCAAAGTGAGTCGCAGCAACCCCTTGCTTATTTAAATAATGCGCAAGTAAACGTGCAGACCACAGCTCACCGTGAGCAAGCAACCACGCCTGCTCTAACTCTGCACAGCCAGCACGTTGAGAGATTGCATTAATATCGTCAATAAAGTGAGCATACACTTCACTTTTATCACCTAATAATTCAGAAACCAGTGCGCATTGGTGATCCTTTAGTAACGCAATTACCTCACCAACACCTTTATGATCTTGATTGTGATAACACGACCACAAGCGCACAAGCGTGTCGGTCGTTTTACCTGCAGCAGATACTACAATGGCATCACCATACGCTAGTTGCTGACAAATATTGGCAACTGCATGGTAGCGCTTGGCACTGCTTAAGCTTGACCCACCAAATTTATATACTTGTTTTGTCATGTAAATAATCACCACAATGCAGGTCGTGCAGCGCAGCATTGAGTGCTTTTTTCTCCACCAGCAGCGACATCTTTGTTAATTGTTTTTGCGAATGCTTGTTCGAGATCTGCGATTAAATCTTCAACATCTTCAATACCAACAGAAATACGAATTAATGTATCGTTAACGCCCGCTTTTAGTCGTGCTTCAGGCGCCATGCCGGCGTGTGTCATAGTAGCCGGGTGACAAATTAAGCTCTCTACGCCACCAAGTGATTCAGCGAGGCTGAACTGCTCTACACTCGTTAAAAATTTAGCTGTATCTTCAATTGTGCCTTTAATACTAAAGCTCACCATGCCACCAAAACCTTTTTGCTGTGCTTTTGCTAAGTCATGTTGTGGGTGACTTTCAAGCCCTGGGTAATAAACTTTCTCTACATGCTCACAGGTCTCTAAGTAACGTGCGATGGCAAATGCGTTTTCTTGATGCTGTTTAATGCGCACATTTAAAGTACGAATACCACGCAGCGTTAAATAAGCATCAAATGGTGCACCTGTAATGCCAATATTATTTGCCCACCAAGCAAGCTCTTCACCTAACTCTACAGTGCGCGTGATAACCACGCCACCAACAACATCTGAGTGGCCGTTGATGTATTTTGTAGTTGAGTGGATCACAATATCTACGCCAAATGAAATTGGGTTTTGTAATGCTGGAGATAAAAACGTGTTGTCAGCTCCCACTAACGCACCTACCGAGTGAGAAACTTCCACTACTTTGGCAATGTCAGTTAAACGTAAAACTGGGTTACTTGGCGTTTCAATCCATACTAGCTTAGGTTTAATGGCTTTAATCTGCTCATAACAAGATTCTTGTGTAAAATCGACAACCGCTACTTTTAATAAACCGCGTTTTTCAAGGCTTGTGAATAAACGGTAACTGCCACCATAGCAATCATGAGGAATTAAAATGGTATCTTCTGGCGTTAAAATTTGTGTGCACAAGTGAACAGCAGCCATACCTGTTGCAGTTACAATCCCCTTTTCACCACCTTCTAGCTTAGCAAGCGTATCAGCCAAAATATCGCGATTAGGATTGCCACTACGGCCATAATCATAGTCACGCTTTTTATCAAAATCGGCGAACGAATAAGTCGTCGATAAATATAACGGTGGAACAACCGCACCATGATGTTTATCTGCGGTAATGCCATTGCGAACAGCAAGGGTTGTTTGTTTGTTCTGCTTCATAACTCTGCCACTTAGATGTTTAGACGTCTAAAAGGTTAAACCACTAAACAGTGGAAGTCAAAACTTTTACACGTCTATATAGCCAAATAAATGATATTTGACTATATATTTTAAAACGATAAAATTTTGCCTCTTAATATGCAGGCTATCGTCAAAATTAAATCGTAACAGATATAGGCTAGTACACTTTATGGCAACTGAATGGAACGGTGAATATATTCACCCATATGCAGAACACGGTAAAAAATCAGAACAAGTGAAAAAAATTACCGTATCTATCCCACTTAACGTATTGAAAGTACTGACAGACGAGCGCACTCGTAGACAAGTAAATAACTTACGTCATGCAACTAACAGCGAACTACTGTGTGAAGCATTTTTGCATGCGTTTACAGGTCAGCCATTGCCTGACGATGAAGATCTGAGAAAAGATAACCCTGAGCACATTCCGCAAAGGGTAAAAGAAATTCTTGCTGAACGCGGCTTACCGGTTCCAGAGCTTGAAGATGAATAAAAAAAACCTCAGCAATTGCTGAGGTTTTTTTTGCTTTTAACCAAGTTAAAGCATGTAGTTCTCTGGCATTTCGATTTGTGCAACACCTGACTCAACCGCGGCTTCTGCAACAGCACGCGCTACACGCGGAAGTAAACGTGGGTCCATTGGCTTAGGAATAATATAATCTTTACCAAATTCAAGATTTGATTCACCAGACGCTGATAATACCTCTTGCGGTACTGGCTCTTTTGCAATTTCGCGAATCGCATTTACCGCCGCAATTTTCATTTCGTCATTGATCGCCGTTGCACGTACATCAAGCGCACCACGGAAAATAAACGGGAAACACAAAACATTGTTAACTTGGTTAGGGTAATCTGAACGACCTGTAGCCATAATTAAATCATTGCGCGCTGCATTTGCTACTTCTGGTTTAATTTCAGGATCAGGGTTAGAACATGCAAATACCACAGGCTTATCTGCCATTAATTTTAGATCTTCTGGAGCAAGTAAGTCAGGACCTGAAACACCCACAAATACATCCGCTTCTTCAATAACATCTTGTAAGGTGCGCTTATCTGTATTGTTAGCAAATAACATTTTATATTCATTTAAATCATCACGACGTGTGTGAATAACCCCTTTTCTGTCGAGCATATAAATGTGCTCACGTTGCGCACCACATTTAATTAACAGCTCCATACATGCAATTGCTGCTGCACCTGCACCTAAACATACAATTAATGCATCTTTTAGCTTTTTACCTTGGATCTCTAGCGCATTCAACATGCCCGCCGCAGTTACAATCGCGGTACCGTGTTGGTCGTCATGAAATACTGGCACACTACAACGCTCAATAAGCGCTTTTTCAATTTCAAAACACTCTGGCGCTTTAATGTCTTCCAGGTTAATACCGCCAAAAGTATCTGCAATATTTTCTACAGTATTAATAAAATCTTCAGTAGTACGGTGTTTAACTTCAATATCAATTGAATCTAAACCAGCAAAACGTTTAAACAGTAACGCCTTACCTTCCATAACTGGTTTTGATGCAAGCGGCCCTAAATTACCTAAACCTAAAATTGCAGTACCGTTTGAGATAACAGCGACCATATTACCCTTTGCAGTATATTTGTATGCATTGTTCGGATCTGCTGCGATCTCACGAACAGGTTCAGCAACACCAGGGCTATATGCTAATGCAAGATCATTAACTGTCTCTGCTGGTTTGGTTAATTCGATGCTGATTTTTCCAGGAACGGGTTCAGAATGGTATTGTAGCGCTTTTTCTCTTATGTCAGACATGCGTGCCTTATCCTACGATGTTAAAAGTGAGAGATACTGGTTTAATAGTACGGCATTTAGAGTAAATAGAAGTTAAATGCGGTTATATCTTAACCTAAGACCATAGTTGAATTTACAACAATAGACTTGTGGATATTTTCTGCTAAATCATTACCAGATTGAAGTTAATTCAGATCCGACCAGATTCACAGCCATCTATTTTTTACACTCGACAGCTACTATTTTGCCAACAGATAGTAAAAATAATGAATATTGAAGCTATCTATAATCCAGTATATAGCCATCTATTTAGAATAAAAAGACATAGAAAAACCATATAACATGACAAAAATTCATATTAAATTTTAGGCACAAAAAAAGCACCCTTAGGTGCTTTTTTGAAAGAACTAAAATAGCTCTTATTTTTTGCTTGAAAGCGCACCAAAACGCTTGTTGAAGCGATCAACACGACCACCTGTATCAAGCACTTTTTGCTTACCAGTGTAGAACGGGTGACACTCTGAACAAACATCTAAGTGGATGTCTTTACAAAGAGTTGAACGCGTTTCGAATTTGTTACCACAAGAACAAGTAGCATTGATTGCTTCGTACTTAGGGTGGATACCTTCTTTCATAGTAAACCTCTAATTAGGCCGCATCGCTCTCCAAACCCGAAGTCTGGCACCATACGTTGTTAAACAAAAATATATAGGGCGCGAATTCTAGCCAACTAACATGCCAATAGCAAGACCTTTAACCATCTTCAGATAAATTTTGTTTAACACTAGCCGCAAACACAATGCCATGATTTAATTTCCACAAATACGCTCTAAAAATAAAAGTAGAATGACTACGCCTGTTGTTGCAGAAATTGCCTTAAATGTGCCGCTTTACCGTAACTTTGATTACCTCGTTGAACCTCAGTTTCAAACTAATATTGCCGTGGGTTGTCGTGTTGCAGTTCAGTTTGGTCGTCAGCAACTTGTCGGCATTGTTGTTGCGTTAAAATCAAATAGTGAATTTCTCGACAAATTAAAACCTATCTCACGTTTAATTGATAACAACGCGATTATTGATCGCCATATGATTAGCCTTATCGAATTTGCCAGTCATTATTATCAAAACCCGCTTGGTGAGTGCTACCAAGTTGCACTACCAACTCTGTTAAATAAAGGCGAAGCAATTGATAAGTCTGCGGTGCCTATCATTAAACTGGTCGATGAAAATGCATCAGTGAATGGTAAAAAACAGCGCCAACTAATCGAGCATTTAGTTGATTCAGGCAGTACGCCAGTTACTGAGTTAAGCGCACTCGGATTCAGTAGTGCGACCGTTAAATCACTGCTGGAAAAAGCGATTATCGAGAAAACAGTTGAGTATAATCGTGATTGGCAATCAAAACCTCTCGCAATCGGCGATAAACCCAAACTTAAGCGTGAACAAGCCATTGCACTTGCAGCAATTAATCAAGCTACGGGCTATTCCTGCTATTTACTAGAAGGTGTAACTGGTAGCGGTAAAACAGAAGTTTATCTGCAAGCTCTGGAAAAGCCATTGCAACAAGGTAAACAAGCGTTAGTACTGGTACCCGAAATCGGCTTAACGCCACAAACCGTTAACCGCTTTCGCAGGCGCTTTCCTAATGTGCCTATTATGCTTTGGCACTCAGCCATGACGGATAATGAACGCCTATCAACTTGGCGTGCAGCACAAACTCAAAGCGCTGCCATTGTAATTGGCACCCGCTCAAGTGTGTTTTTACCATTCGCCAAACTCGCAATGATTATTGTTGATGAAGAGCACGACTTATCATTTAAACAGCAAGATTCATTGCGCTACCATGCTCGTGATTTAGCTTGCTTTCGTGCTGCTAAACTAGCTATTCCACTCATTTTAGGCAGCGCAACGCCCTCACTAGAAAGCGTGCAAAATGCCATCAACAAAAAATACCAACTACTTACATTAACTGAGCGAGCACAAACACAAAGCGATAATCAGTATGTACTACTTGATATGCGAGGGCAGCATCAGCAGTCTGGTCTTGCACTTGCAACGCTTGATTACATCAAAAAAGAGCTTACTAAAGGTAAGCAAGTTATGGTGTTTTTAAATCGTAGAGGCTTTTCACCCAGTCTTATTTGCCACGAGTGTGGCTGGTTAAGTCAATGCCAACGCTGTAGCGCCAATGCCACCTATCATAAACATATTCGCAATTTAATTTGCCATCATTGCGGTGCGCAAGAGCATGTGCCAACACAATGTCCAAGTTGCGGTAGTACGCAAATTATCCCCGCAGGACAAGGCACAGAACAAGTTGCTGAATTTTTAGCTGAGAGCTTTCCCGACACCCCAATCACCCGAGTTGACCGAGATTCAACGCGAAAAAAAGGCAGTTTAGAAAGCGCACTGCACGACATAAACAAAGGCGAACCGCGTATTTTAATTGGTACCCAAATGCTTGCTAAAGGACATCATTTTAGTGAGGTATCGTTAGTCGTCATTATGGATGTAGATAGCGGACTCTACTCTTACGATTTTCGCGCTACAGAGCACCTAGCCCAATTAATTACCCAAGTTTCAGGTCGCGCAGGGCGTAGCGGTGAAGCCGGCACGGTATTGCTACAAACGCATTTTCCAGAACATCCGCTATTACAAGACTTAATCAATAATGGCTATCAAGACTTTTCCCGTTATGCTTTGCGTGAACGTGAAGAAACCTTGCTACCACCCTACACCAGTCTTGCAATCATTCGTTGCGAATCGCATAAGCTAAACGACATCAATAATTTTTTATACGACCTTATTCCAGAACAACTGCCTTCTGGTATACAATTGCTCGGACCTGTTCCTGCAGCACTTGAGCGCATTGCAGGCAAATACCGCTACCAGCTCCATATTCAAGGTAATGAGCGCAAAAAATTGCACTTATACCTACATCAACTTGTTAGCTACATAAGTCAAAGTAAGCTAGCAACAAAGGTCCGCTGGAGTATCGATATCGACCCAGTTTCAATGGCATAAGAAAATAGTAAACAATGGCCCAAAGAGATTACGTAAATAAAAAGCGTGCCCCTAAAAAAACAGCCCCAAGCAAACGCCCTTTTCCAGTTGCTGCGTTAGTAGCCGCGGTTGTTTTAGTGTCGGCCGGTATTTATGGCTTGTACTTTATTAGCACCTATAGCGATGTAAAAGCATCACAGCAAAAAGTTGCCAAAGAACAAGCAAAAGCACCTAAGCCTAAGCCGAAAAAACCCGATTTCATCGAAGAAATTGAAAATGCCAACATTGAGGTTGAAGTTACAGAACAAGAGCAAAAAGGCCCCTACTATATGCAATGTGCATCACTGCGTAATCGTGATGATGCGGAAGCGTTAAAAGCACAAATTGCATTTAAAACCGGCCTCATTGCCGATGTAGACCGCACTGAAGGCAAAAATGGCGTATGGTATCGCGTAAAAATAGAACCGTTTGCCACCAAGCGCCTTGCTGAAAGTGCGAACAACCAGATTAAACGTGCGCGCATTTCTCGCTGTCGCATTTATTTAATGCCTAAGTAACACAACTAACACAAATTTAAGCTTGGTAGTTTTGTTTTGCTACCAAGTTCCCTCGCCAAGCCTTGAAATCCTTTGTTTACTCCCCATATCAATAACAATTGAAATTAACAGATTAAACCTAAGGTTTATTTATGACTACGATAGTTTCTGTGCGCCGCGAAGGCAAAGTAGTGATTGGCGGTGATGGCCAAGTTTCACTGGGCAACACAGTAATGAAAGGCAACGCAAAAAAAGTGCGTCGTCTTTATAACGGTAAAGTACTTGCCGGATTTGCGGGCGGTACAGCCGACGCTTTTACACTATTTGAACGTTTTGAAACTAAACTTGAAATGCATCAGGGCCACTTAACCAAAGCGGCTGTTGAAATGGCCAAAGATTGGCGAACTGACCGCGCATTAAGAAAACTCGAAGCGCTACTAGCCGTCGCAGATGAAACTGCATCACTGATTATCACAGGTAATGGTGATGTAGTGCAGCCTGAGCATGACCTAATCGCTATTGGCAGTGGCGGCAACTTCGCCCAAGCATCAGCAACCGCATTACTTGAAAATACTGACTTAAGCGCACGCGAAATTGTAGAAAAAAGCCTTAAAATTGCGGGCGATATTTGCGTTTTCACGAATAACTTCCAAACCATTGAAGAGCTGGGGTAATTAAATATGTCTGCAATGACACCAAGAGAAATTGTACATGAGTTAGACCAGCACATTATTGGTCAAAACAAAGCTAAAAAAGCCGTTGCGATTGCCCTTCGTAACCGCTGGCGTCGTATGCAACTTGACGAAGCGCTGCGCAGTGAAGTAACGCCAAAGAATATTTTAATGATTGGACCAACGGGTGTAGGTAAAACTGAAATTGCACGCCGTTTAGCAAAACTAGCTAACGCGCCATTTATTAAAGTTGAAGCAACGAAATTCACTGAAGTAGGTTACGTTGGTAAAGAAGTTGAAACCATTATTCGCGATCTTGCTGATATTGCAGTGAAGATGACACGTGAACAACAAACCGAAAAGTACAAATTCAGAGCTGAAGAAGCCGCGGAAGAGCGCATTTTAGATGCCTTATTGCCACCAGCAAAAGATGCATGGGGCCAAGCGCAAGAATCTGAAAATAATGCAACACGTCAAGCATTTCGCAAGAAATTACGCGAAGGTCAATTAGACGATAAAGAAATCGAAATTGATGTTTCTCAAGCGCCTGTTGGCGTTGAAATTATGGCGCCTCCAGGCATGGAAGAGATGACTAATCAGCTACAAAGCATGTTCCAGAACATGGGTGGCGAAAAAAAGTCTAAGCGTAAACTAAAAATTAAGGACGCGTTTAAGCTACTTACTGAAGAAGAAGCTGCAAAGCTAGTAAACCCTGAAGAGCTAAAAGAGCAAGCTATCAACGCTGTTGAGCAAAATGGTATTGTGTTTATTGATGAAATAGACAAAATCTGTAAGCGCGGTGAATCATCAGGTCCAGATGTAAGCCGTGAAGGTGTTCAGCGCGACTTACTACCACTTGTTGAAGGTTCAACAGTAAATACTAAACACGGCATGGTTAAAACTGACCATATTCTCTTTATTGCATCAGGTGCGTTCCAAATGGCAAAACCATCGGATCTTATTCCTGAGCTACAAGGCCGTTTACCAATTCGTGTAGAACTAGAAGCACTAACATCATCTGATTTCGAGCGAATTTTAACTGAACCGCACGCATCGCTTACAGAGCAATATCAAGCGCTAATGGGCACTGAAGGTGTTAACGTTGAGTTCCGTGACGACTCAATCACTAAGATTGCGGAAGCTGCGTGGCAAGTAAACGAAAAAACCGAAAACATTGGTGCACGTCGATTACACACCGTAATGGAACGACTAATGGAAGAAATTTCATATGATGCGAGCGAAAAATCAGGTGAAAGCCTGATTGTAGATGCAGCCTACGTTGAGCGTTTCTTAGGTGAATTAGTTAAAGATGAAGATTTAAGTCGTTTTATCTTATAATTTGACTCGTCTTTTATAACAATAGAAAAGGCGCTTATTGGCGCCTTTTTATTTGGGTATTTTATGTTAGTTTCTAAATTGCATTATCACCGTGTTTCAAACTTGCTCGATGTGTATTTTGACGGGCAGACTCAGCACACATTTACACCCGAATTTTTGCGTGTTAATTCGCCTTCTGCAGAGGTGCAAGGGCATGGCAAACCGATTTTAGTAACCAACAAAAAAGACGTTACCATACAGGCGATAGAGCAAGTCGGTCACTATGCCGTGCGCATTACTTTTAACGATGGTCATAATACCGGGCTTTATAGTTGGGATTATTTGTTTCACTTAGCTCAAAATCATGATGCACTGTGGCAAACATACTTAGCCAACTTAAAGCAAAGCAAAGCGTCTCGCGACGCCTTGATCCCAATTAAGATTACACATTAAATTTTTCAATTGCTCTGTGCAGTACTTCAGCCTGAGTCGACACTTCTTCACTAGTTTGCGCATTCGTTTCTGAATGCGCTGCAGCTTGCTCCGCAATATCACGAATTTTAATAACGTTTTTATTTACTTCAGACGCCACCTGATTTTGCTCATCTATTGCCGTGGCAATTTGAGTGCTCATATCCATAATGGTTTGTACATCTTCACTAATCGAATAGAGCAAGGTACCCGCTTGTACCGCTTGCTCTGAACTTGAACTCCCCTGCGTTTTACAGCGTTCCATTACACTTACAACCTCTTGCGTACGCTGTTGTAATGTAGAGATAATACTCTCGATTTCTTGCGTTGAATCTTGCGTTCTTTGAGCCAGTGAGCGTACTTCATCAGCAACTACCGCAAAGCCGCGCCCTTGCTCACCTGCACGCGCCGCCTCAATTGCCGCATTAAGTGCGAGTAAGTTAGTTTGTTCAGCGATACCACGAATAACATCAAGCACAGAGCCAATTGTTACGGCATCTTGCTCTAGTTGAGTTACAACATCAGACGCATGAGTAAGTGAATTAGTCAATTCAGAGATACGCGCTACTGTAGAGTCAACCTCTTGCTTACCTTGCATTGCACTTTCGTTAGTTGACTCTGCTTTTTTAGCTGCAGCCTCAGTATTGTGTGAAATATCTTGAATTGTTGCCTGCATCTCAGTCGCGGCTGTGGCTACCATATCCGCTTCATGTAATTGTTCACGCATACCTTCACTGGTTTCAGCTGTGGTATTGGCAAGGTTTTCTGTTGCCGAATTTAGAATGCCGAGTGCTTGCTTAACCTCAAAAATAAGGTTTTTAAAGTCATTAATGAAGGAGTCAAAATCACCTGTCATTCGTGCAATTTCGTCTTGACCTGCACTTTGCACACTGCGCGTTAAGTCATTAGTGCTGCGGATAGTATGAATAATGTCGCAAACCTTATTTACAGGTAAAATAATTGAGCGACTAGTCATGTATACCAACGTCATTACAACAATCGTTGACAATACAAATATAATTATAGCCACAGTTGAGGTAAAGTCGGCGCTTTGTTCAATGGCCTTTTTTGTCTCGGCAGTCATTTGATCGACCAGTATATCGCTTTTTGCTACACTGGCGGCCATTTTGCCCAAGGCACCTGACTCTAGGTCTAGCCCTAGCGCCTCTTGTGCTTCAACTAAAGCTGAAAATTCCCGCTTATAAGTATCTAATAGGGTTAAGAGTTGCGATTGATAACTCGAATCTAGGTCAGCTTGCTGGATATTTCCCTTGAATTTATCAATGTTGTTGTTAAAACGCGTTAAGTATTTTTTGTCGAGGCGCAACATAAAGTCTTTCTCGTTGCGGCGTAACTGCAACATATCGGCGAGTAACTGATAGTTATTCTGCTGCTTTAACAAGGTTTCAACTTGATGAACTGCAGCCCTTAAATTACCGTAAGCTGCATCTTTCGGGTGCAAACCAATACGTCGTTGTAGTGCCACCACCTCGTTAAAATCGGCATTGTATTGGTCGATTATGCCGTTCAATTCAGCTAATGTTTTAGTTGATATATCAAGCTCTTGCAGTAGCTCATTTAAGTTGCTCGATTTATTTTTCAGTAACTTAAACTCATTATCGAACTGCTCTAACGATTCTACGTTTTTATAAAACAAAAAATTCTTTTCATGTTTACGCAAAACACCTTCATGAATCGCCAGCTCTTCTGTTAACTGAATCGCATTATTCAGTTTAAGCATCACTGATGCTTCATAAAGAATCACTAGCAGCAATATAAACATTGCCGTACCAACAAAAAAAGCATTTAACTGTAGCCGTGCTTTAATTGTTAAGCGTTGTAGCAGCTCCATATAAACCTCTGTTTCATATAATTTTTAGAAAGCTTATAAAAGTATAGATGCTATATAAAATTGTGCTAAAAGTAGATTAGCTCACAAACGCTGGAAATTGAATATTCTGCCACAAGTTATCTGATAAGGCTTTCACGTCGCTTGCGCCTGCAGCTATCCAGTCGGTTAATGGGCTTGGGTCGCTTGGAAAGTTAATAGCCTGTTTGTTGTTAACCGAAAGCCAATCATCCACTACATCGGTATTTAAGCACGACATACTTGTAGCAAGCCCTGCATTGACTAAGGTAAATGCATTTGACGCTTGTTCAAATTGGCCATCGAGCGGTTTTAGCAGTAACTTTTTACCATAGCGCAGCGCTTCGCTTGATAACTCAAAGCCCGCGTTACCTATCGTACCAGAAGCGGAAACCAAATCATTTAGAAAACCAACCCGGCACGGAGAACGCAAGTGAATGTGATGATTAATACTTTTATTACTTAACTGCGGGTGATAGCAGTAAAATTCGTATTCAGGAAAATACTGTAATAGCGCAATGATCTTCTTAGGATCCTCAAAGGGTAAATAAACTAAGATCTTATTTTCAATGAAGTTGTCTTTTTGCCAGCTTTTAACTGGCTCGATAAATGGCGGAATAATATTTTGATGATACGGGAACCAATGAACGCCCAAATAACAATCTGCTGGTGCAAACAGCTTTAAACCCAAACGCGTTAACAAGGTCGCCCCTTGCGACGGTACTTTATTTGATAAAAAAGAAGCTTGGTGACTAATGCCTATGCAAGGTACTTTAGCAAGTTTTGCTGCCCACGCTGAAATGGGCTCAAAGTCATTAATAACTAAGTCATAGCCCGATAAATTAAACTTTTTAACATCGTGAATAAATTGGCCAACGCGAATATTTTTAAGGGTTTTTAGTTTATTTACACAGCCGTTTTCGATGGCAAAAGTAAAACCTTCTCGTGTTTGATAATCATTAAACTCAGACATATCAAAATACTTATTTGCAGGTCGGCCGCTAAAAAAGTAATCCACTTTAATACTGCTTTTTGCGAATGACTTAGCCATTGCCCGAGCACGTGTAATATGCCCATTTCCAGTGCCTTGAATGCCATATAAAATTTTCATAATGAAGCTCCGAAAATACCTACAAACGCAAACCCCGTACCCAGTATAGCGCCTACGATAATGTCGCATGGATAGTGCACACCAAGCATTACGCGTGACAATGAAATGGCAACGGCCAAAAACAATACGTAACTAAATTCAGGAAAATACCAAGTAATAACACAGGCAAACAGCCATGCAGCGGAACTATGCCCAGATGGTAAACTAAAACGATCACTTGGTATCACAAAGCCTTCGACAATTGACTGGCTAGGCCTTTCACGCTTTAAGGTATTTTTCAAAAAGAAGTAAACAGGTCGTTCAACTGAAAACCCTAAAACCAAAGCAAATAATGCTAACTTACTGGTTTCAGTATCAATCAAATAGCATGCTGCGCCAACAAGTAAATACAAAAAGCCATCCCCTAGTTTTGACACCGCTTTTATAACGTATAACCTACGTTTAGAAGCTTGGTGATTAAACAATTTAAAAAATGCTTTTCGGTCTAACTGTGAAATGGTTTGCATAGCAATTCTCAATTGCAAGGAGTTAGTTTGACTTTAGATTCACTACGTAACAATCAGGTGACAGTTTCACGTAATTAAGATGGAAATTTGATGACCTATTTATGACAACCAATAACAGAGGTTATTTGTCGGAAGTTATATTCTGTTTAATTCATTGCGGGCCATTTATAGAAACCTAAACATCAATAACTTAAACACGCTGACTACAACCCACAATAAAACCTAACGAGCATAGATAAATCATTTACAAAACCATACGAGATCAATTGTATTAATCATGCTGCAGGGTATACTGAGAAAACTATTTAAGCCCTTGGAGCTAATATGGAAATCAATACATCAGACCTGTGTGATCAGTTTGCTGATAGCATCGACGTACTAGAACCTTTGTTTGTTAATTTTGCTGGCGCAACCGCTTTTGCTGGTCAAATTACCACAATAAAATGTTTTGAGAACAATCAACTTATCCGAGAGACTTTGTCACAGGATGGTTCAGGCAAAGTACTGTTAATCGATGGAGGCGGCTCTACACGTCGCGCATTAATTGATATTGAACTTGCTGAACTTGCTCTTGATAACAACTGGGAAGGATTGGTTGTTTACGGCAGTGTTCGCCATGTTAGTGACCTTGAAGAGCTTGATATCGGTATTCAAGCAGTGGCATCTATTCCAGTAGCGGCAGACAGCGAAGGTTATGGTGAGTTAGGTGCTCCGGTTAATTTTGCCGGCGTGTCTTTCTTTGAAGGTGACTACATCTACGCTGATAGCACAGGTATTATCCTTTCTGCTGAAGAGTTGTCGATTGATTTAGAAGAAGATGAATAAGCTAAAGATATATACCGAGCAAAGCATTGCTGATTTATGTCAAGCGCGCGCAGGTGAGCAGCGCGTTTGGCAAAGCATTTCGTTTATTAATCAACAACAGTCAATTGAAAATGCGCTTGCCGATGCATCCGCCTATGGTATTAAGTACGTGCTGGTTGGCATTCCGGAAGATATTGGTCCTCGCGCCAATTTAGGTAATGGTGGTGCCGAACTTGGCTGGCAGGCCTTCCTGAGTAAGTTTTTAAACTTGCAAGCAAACCAATTCATTGCCAGCAATAAAGTACTGTTACTTGGTGAAGTCGATTGTGCCGATATTATGAAACGCGGCCAAGGGCTAAGCAACAAAGTACCAGCCGAACTCGATACACTACGTACACTGTGCGGTGAAATTGATGATATCGCCAGTCCAGTATTACAAATGATTTTTGATGCGGGATTAGAGCCAATCGTGATAGGTGGCGGTCATAATAATTGCTACCCAATTATTAAGGCGCTAAGCGAAAGCACGCAACAAGCCTGTTGCGCCATAAACTTAGACCCTCACGCTGACTTTAGAGCCACAGAAGGCAGACATAGTGGCAACGGCTTTAGTTATGCACATCAGCAAAACTACTTACGTGATTACCATGTAATTGCCATGCATGAATTAAAGAACAACCAAGCCATCATTGACCGCATGCATAATGCAGGGTTCTCTTATGATTCTTATCAAGCGATTAAGGTAAGGCAAGAGCTTAGCCTGAACGAGGCAAATAAAGCCGCACTTGCGCGAATGCAAGGCTATCAATTACCAATGGGTATTGAAGTCGATGTTGATAGCATTTCTTATATGCCTGTCAGTGCCTTTACCAATTGTGGTTTAGCAGTATATGAAGCTGAGCAATTTGTCTATCAATTAGCACTAAACCCATACACCCGCTATTTGCACCTTTGTGAGGCTGCACCAAGCGAGCATGCAAATGGTGTAAACCAAGGTATGAATGAGGCTGGACAAATCTTAGCTGCACTTGTTGCCAGCTATTTAAGTGGTCGCGAAGCGTAGTTTGTTTACATGAGCGCCTAATACGGGCGCTCACCGTTGGCAAGACGTTTTTGCCACTGCTTTAACCATCCCAACAAGCCTACATTCGGTAGTGGTCTTGAGAATAAATAACCTTGCGCCGCATGACACTTCATACTACTGATATAGGTATATTGAGTTTCAGATTCGATACCCTCACACACCACCTTAATACCTAAGCTATTACTCATATCAATAATGCCACTTAATAAGCTACGCGTATTTACATTTTCGGTTAACTCTTTAACGATTGAACCATCAACTTTGACATAATTTAACGCAAGACGAGGCAGCCTAGATAATTGCAATGGCTCAATACCTAAGTCGTCTAAACACACCGCAATGTTATTTTCTTTAAGGCGTCGTAAAATAGATTCGCCAAAATCAGGTAAGCCCATAAACACATTTACCGGCGCTTCAATAATAATATCGCCTTCGGTTAGTCTGTGCTCTACCAGCACATCTGCAAGATGATCAATAAACTCATCTTGCAGCAATTCTTTACCAAATAAATTAACGCTTATCGGCACATTAATCTCTTCAAGCTTAATTGCTAGTGCCAACTCAGCCGCTTTCTCTGACACCCAACGTGCAATCGGCAGTGTTAATCCCGCGGCACTAATTTCATCAATAAAGTGTTTTGCCTCTAAAGTACCAAACTTTGGATGATGCCAACGCAACAGCAACTCGATAAACAAAATTTGATTTGTTTCGATATCAATAACCGGGTGAAAATAAAGCTGAAAATCTTTATCAAAATCAAGCACTGATAAATCAGATAGTAGCTGTCTACGTTTGTCTGCTCGCTCTGCTATCTCTTTTTGGAAGGTAATTAACCAATCTATTTCTGACGTAAATTCGATTGCTAAATGCGCTTGTGCGAGTAACTGCTGTGCTGTTAATTGTTTTTTGTCTTCAACAATCGCAGCTCGTAAAGAGAGCTCTGAATCGATGTTGTCAACTTGCGTAGGTTTGTGCACTACGTCGTATATACGGTGAATTAAACGCTGATGAATATGCGCTTCATTAGTAGTATCAACGGCAAAGGCAAAATCAACCCCACCTAAATAACAAAGCTGCACGTCTTCATTAAATAACGATAACGACAGTACATCACCGGTATTTAATTCATCATTAATTTTTTTGCCGAGCTTAGCAATTAATAAATCACCAAAGTCATGGCCCACCATACGATTAATTTGACCCAACCCCTCAAGCTTAATTAAAACCAAAACACGGTTGAGTGATTGAACTTGCCAATTGTCATAGCCATTTAGAAATAAGCTGCGCTCAAGTAGCAACTGTTTGTCGTTATGGGCTTCATTGGTGTGCAATTGCGAAGACAGGGCAATTCTAAGGCGCTTTTCACGTCTAAAGTAGGTATCAAGGTTGGCAAAAATATAGTGAAATACAACTGCAACAGGTGGCCAAGCGCCACTTAAGTAATCTGTAAAGAAAGCGACTGAAAGGCCAAGGAATAGCAATAAACTAACAACATTGAGCCATAGCGCCATACGCTGTGCTTTTTTTTGCTGCGAAAAATAGCATTCAGCTAGCAAAATCAAGGCGCAAATAATAATAGCAACAAGGTTATGCGTTGAAAGAAATGCCAGCGTTGCCACGCCAAGCAAAATATCCAACACACGATTCACTGCGTTGCCAGCTTGCAAAATCGCTAATAACCAGCTCACAAGCAACATCCCAGCCACTAAACTAGGAAATGTAAAGATGCTTTTTTCTGTTGCTGCAAACAGTGAAAACGAACTAAGCGTTAAACCACCCGCTGCTATTACTTTTTTCATACGCCTCTCACAGGAAATAGCTTCCTACTTTAATTGATGACCATCTTTCCATAGTCCCTTCAAAGGGTTGACGCCATATTGATACGATAACTGCGCCGGAGAATCAATATCCCAGAGCACAAAATCAGCGTTTAATCCTACTTTAATTACGCCTCGGTCCGTTAACCCAAGCGCGCGAGCTGCATTTACCGTAACACCTGCAAGTGATTCAGCAGGAGTCAATCTAAATAATGTACATGCCATATTAAGCATTAATTGTACCGAGCAAATAGGTGACGTACCAGGGTTGAAATCGGTGGCAATTGCCATAGCTACTTTATGTTTACGCAGCAGCTCAATGGGTGGTAATTGTGTCTCACGTAAAAAGTAAAAAGCACCTGGTAGCAGCACTGCGACTGTATTAGCTTGCGCCATTGCCACAACACCCGCCTCATCAAGAAACTCAATATGATCCGCCGACAACCCGTTATACTCTGCAACTAATTGGGCACCTTTCAAATTTGAAAGCTGTTCTGCATGAAGTTTTACAGGAAGATTAAGCTTTTTCGCTGCATCAAATACACGGCGAGTTTGTTCGTTTGAAAAACCAACCCCCTCACAAAACGCATCTACAGCATCGGCTAAGTTAAGCTCAGCCACTTTTGGCATCATTTCATCACATACTAAGGTAATGTAATCATCAGCTTTGTCTTTATATTCTGGCGGTAATGCGTGCGCACCAAGAAACGTTTTTTGTACATCAATTGGGTGGTGTTGATTCAGTTGCTCTGCGACTTCGAGCATTTTAATTTCACTGTCTAGATCTAAACCGTAACCTGATTTAATTTCAACTGTAGTAACACCTTCGTTCAACAATGCATTTAAACGATCTTTTGCGCTAACAAATAGTGCTTCATGATCAGCCTCTCGTGTCGCTTTTACTGTTGAGATAATGCCACCGCCTTGCGCTGCAATCTCTTGATAGCTTGCACCATTTAAACGCATTTCAAATTCGTTAGCACGATTACCAGCACATACAATATGAGTATGGCAATCAATCAAGCTTGGCGTAATCCATTTACCGTGACCATTTACTACAGGGGTTTGCAAACTATCAAAATCCGGAAAATCCGTTGCATTTCCACACCAAGCAATTTTGCCTCCTTTAATACCCAAAGCAGCATTTAGCACCGTGCCATAGGTATCGTCTATTGCACTGTCCATGGTTGCTATATGAACATTGGTGATCACTAAATCAAAACTCTGCTTCGCTGCCGCATTTACATCATTGGCTGTCATAACTAACTCAAATTACATCTATTCTTAAAAATGAAAGTCTACCAAGAAGACTTGTATATACAATACAATTATGCCATCTTCATTGTATCTTTTATCAACTATAGCTTGATTACTCGTTAATGCTTAGGTAAAAGGCTTAAAACAATTGAATAATCAACAACACTGTTACTATGGCACAACCTAAATTCGCGCAAATAAAACAATACATCATTGGCAAGATAAAATCAGGCGAATGGGCTGAGAACAGCCGGGTAGCGTCAGAAAATGAACTCGCCGAGCAATTTAGTGTAAGCCGTATGACAGCAAGGCGTGCACTTAGTGAGTTAACAGACGCTGGCATTCTGAGCCGCACACAAGGATTAGGGACTTTTGTCGCAAGTTTTAAATCACAGTCTAACTTGCTAGAAATTCGTAACATTGCCGATGAAATCAAAGAGCGTGGCAGTGAACATAAGTGTATTCCTGAAATTTTAGAATCAATGCCCGCAATTGCACCGATCGCAATTGCTTTAGGCGTTGAACAAGACAGCCTAGTATACCGTTCGGTGCTTGTGCACCTTGAAAATGGCACACCAATTCAAGTCGAAGAGCGTTTTGTAAACCCAGCATTTGCGCCAGGGTATCTGCAGCAAAACTTTGAACAAGTAACGCCGCACGAATATTTATGCGAAGTGGCGCCACTTACCGAAGCGCGTCATACCGTTGAAGCAATAATGCCAAGCCCTCAAATCAGCCAATGGCTATCGCTGTTTAATGAAGAGCCTTGTTTACAAGTTATTCGTCGCACTTGGTCATCAAATGGTGTTGTAAGCTTTACTCGCCTTATTTCACCGGGCAGTAAATATCGCCTTGGCGGACATTTAACATTTAAACGCTAAAAAATGCTGCGTATTTGTTAGCAGTGCTTTAGGGCCTCAAACAAGTTATCGTATTTAAACTGAAAGCCCTGCTCTACAAGTAAATCACTTGAGATAATACGCTCTTCTAAATTATTATTTTCAAAGTTCACGCCTTCAACTTCGAGTAATTTAGTAGCCTCTGCGTAAAACGCCTGCTTAGTCGGATGATGTGGCGTTACTAAATTAACAATCGACGAAGTAAGGTGATGCGTCGCAACAAATGATAAACCAGTGACTGCATCATCTTGATGCAACATATTTACTAACGCATTGGCGCTTGATGATAATGTTTTGCCACTTAAAAAACGCCCTGGGTGACGCTTTTCACCGATAAGCCCACCTAAGCGAACAATAACATAATCCAGACCACTATCAGCCACTTGTTGTTCATTTTCTAATAGTCGCGATTGCTTTTCAGCTGATGCATCAAACGCACTTAGCTCTGTATAAGTTTGAGCTTTAGTTGGATAAACACCGGTTGTAGAGCAAAATACGAAGCGTTTAGCCTGTTGTGCTTTAGCCAATGCTAAACTCTCAGTTAAGTACTGAGAGTATGCGCGCTGAGCCTCTAGAGTACGACCAGGAGGCATACAGAAAAACCACACAGCGTGCGGAATATCAATTTCACAAACACCTTGTTCAAGATTAAATTGCGCCCAGTTAGACTTATTTTTAGCTTGGCGACTTGTTCTAACAACCTGCCAACCATCGCCTTCAAGACTATTCGCCAAAGGCTGCCCTAACCAACCCGCTCCCACTACAACGCCATTATTTGAATTATTAATCATTACTAGATAGAGTCTAAGAACAAAATCCGATTATATAACAATAATTTTGCGTCTGCTTACGTGGTTTTGTGTCGATAAAAATTCAACTGTTTAGCCCTCAGGAAGTATAAGAATGTTAAATAATTTATCCTTGAGAAAGAAAATCCTATTACTAATTGGCGGTACGATAACTGTACTGCTTATACTCTCAGCCTTTTATTTTGTTAACCATATTTCAAACCTGTCACGCGCCTCCGTCGAGTCTGAGGCGAAAAGCTATTTAAAAACCGAAAAACTTAATATTGAAAGCTTTTTTTCGCAATATGGTCGCGTTGTAGAAACCTTTGTTACTAATCCACATTTAGTCGAATGGTTCGCAAATTGGAGCAAGCGAGGTGCTGATTATCAAAGCTCACAAGGATACAACACCATCAACCAAGACTTCATCAGGATTAGTGGTTCTGATAGTAATATTCTTTCCGCCTTTTTTGCCTCAGCGAATACTGGTGCTTACTTCAAAGAAAATGAGCGTACAACACAATACAACGGCGCTGAGTACTTTGCATATAAACGCGGTTGGTGGCAAGACGCATTAAAACATGATGGCTTATATGTTGGTCCTCTCGCTATTGATTTGACTACAGGTAACGTATCAGCCGTAGTGCAACAAACTGTTTATGACAGTAATCGAAAACTAATTGGTGTAGGTGGAGTAGACCTAAAACTTAACAACATTGCAGAAATGATTGAACAAATACAATTTAACAATGTTGGCTATGGCTTTTTACTCGACCATGAACAAAAAGTCGTACACTTATCAAATCGCACAAACCACACACTATCGGTGATTGAAGATGAGTCTCGTGGCATTTCAAAAGACGACTTATCTGCTCTTGAATCACAAATGCCAAACACCACTGGTTTTACCGCTCTCAACAGTCAAATGAAACAGCAAAAATCGGGGCATAGCCAAGTAACACTCAATGGTGAAACTTACTTTGTTGTATACCAACGATTAGAGCTAAGTAAACCAAGCTTAAATTGGTATTTAGGTTTGCTTGTGCCTGAAAGTTATATTAATACACCTGTTAAAGAAGCTGCATGGGCCACTACATCAAGCGTAATTATTATTCTAGCTATTATTATGGCGATGATTTTTTTCGCTACACAAATGATTGTTAAACCAATTTCAGCACTAACAGAAACCATGCAAGACATTGCTTCAGGCGAAGGGGACCTAACCAAACGCATTAGCGTTGATAGCCAAGATGAAGTTGGTCAATTAGCGCAGCATGTAAATACCTTTATCGACAAGCTACGAACATTACTTATTAATACACGCGATCAATCAATTCAACTTGATAGTGCTTCAGCGGAATTAAGCCGAGTATCTGAAGAAACTCACCAAGAAATTCTGCAAGAAAAAGACGAAGTAGATAATGTCAGCACTGCGGTAACTGAAATGGCTGCAACTGTGTTAGAAATATCACGCAATGCTCAGCAAGCCAACGAGGGCACCGATTCAGTAAACCAGTTAACGAGCAAAGGTGTTACGCTTTCAAATACTGCGCAACATGAAATGCAGTCACTCTCTGAGCATATTCAGAATGCAGCTGAAGTTGTGTCAGGGTTGGAGCAAGAATCGAATAATATTGGCAGCGTAGTTGATGTAATTAATAGCATCGCGGAACAAACTAACTTACTCGCCCTTAACGCCGCTATAGAAGCAGCCAGAGCGGGTGAACAAGGTAGAGGCTTTGCGGTAGTGGCAGATGAAGTAAGAACGCTTGCTAGTCGTACTCAAGAGTCAACTGATGACATTCGTAATATGATCACTCGCTTACAGCAAATCGCAGTGCAAGCAACGCAAATGATGGAACAAGGAAAAGAGCAAGTATCACGCTCAAGTGACAAAACACAACAAGTGCTACAAGCCTTCACCGATATTTCAACATCGGTGAGTTTAGTTCAAGATCAAAACCATCAAATTGCAACCGCAACAGAAGAGCAAACTGTCGTCGCTGAGGATATTAATAATAACTTAAGCTCAATTAACTCGTTAGTTAACAATACATCACAACATGCCAATGAGTTAGCAAGAGAAGCACAGATATTACGGAACCTTGCTGGTAATTTAAATAAAACAGTAAACGAATTTAAATTATAAAAGGCACAGCGGAGCGCGTTACGCGCTTCGTCATTTACTCCAACTTACCAAGATACTTTTCCACAACCTTACGATAACCGTTATCAAGCAAAAATATTGCTAACTCTCGATTAAACTCATCGCGCAGCGACTTATCCGAAAACCCAGCACTTGCAGTTACCGATGGGATCAACGCATGCTCTTTAAATAAAGAAAGATCTCTCTGTTTATCAACAAAGCGATAAAAGTAATAGAAAATATACTTATCTAGCACAGCATAGTCATAACGCTCCTTTTTAATTAACTCAGGTATCACCTTCATGCTCGGTGATTCAAAATAGTTACTTTGCTTACTAAGCAGTTCAAATTCTTTACCGAAATAACCTGGAGCACCTTGAAAAGTAATAATCGAATGACCTTTCAAATCACTCAAATACTGCGGTGTTAGTTTATTATTTTTTAATGAAAATACCGTGGGCGCATACTTAACAATCGGATGAGAAACGTAAAACCCTTCTTCATCGCTTGTAGCAAAAATAGGCGCCATCGCTACGTACGCACCAGATTTAACTAACGTCTCTGCACGCCCTAATGGTACAAAATGAAACTTCACATCGTAACCTAGACGCGTTAAAACCGCTTTAACAACATCTAGGTCAATCCCACTATTTTGAGCATCATTAATAGTATGCGGAGGCCCTTCACTGCTTAACACAACAATTTGCTTTGCAGTTAATGTAAATGAACAAACTAATAAAAGGAGTGATAGAACTCTTAACATACAGAATTATAAATAAATTATTATATTAGGTTAAACGCTTAAGTATGAAGTGAAATCCATAAAACGCAAAAAGCCCGCTCAATGAGCGGGCTTTTCACTTAATTAGGAGCTTGAAGATGTTCAAGTGCCCACAGCGGTGAAGATGCACATGGGCGTTCGCCCTATCTTTTTGAAGTTCAAATGCAAAAAAGCCTCAACATAATGTTGAGGCTTTCTTTAAATTAGGAGCTTGGCGATGTTCTACTTTCACATGGGCGAACCCACACTATCATCGACGCTGTTTCGTTTCACTTCTGAGTTCGGCATGG
>NZ_LKBD01000042.1 GCF_001399975.1 Pseudoalteromonas sp. P1-9 | reverse complement strand
CCACATGTATTTTTAATAATACTGGCAACTAGTTATCAACTTTGTTAAAACTAAAGCATTCAGAAAAGTGCGCGATTGCAAATCAGAAATATGCGCAATTTGCGCACTATTAAATTGCTATGTGTAAGCTATGAATGAGAGTATTGTCATTTTTTTATGGATATTAGGTCTTTTACTTTGTGGCCTTTCGGCAATTCTACTTTTGGTATTCAAATATCCAGAAATTAGCTTTGCGAGACTGATTGAAGAAAACTCAGTAGGTAAGGTTTATGCCAATCTTAGTCAGGTCGTTCCTGAAAGGTGGGCTAAGCCAATATTTTGGTTGGGGCATATAGGTGTTGCGGTATTCCTAATAAATATCCTTTACATGTTATTTTCAATTTATATATAAACACATAACAAACCGCTTAAACCGAAGCCAAACACTCCAGTTGCCTTGTGATTCGCTTCGCTCATTTTATCACAAGGCAACCTCCGTATTTGTCTCGGGTTAGCGGGGCGTTACCAATGACAGCTGCTGGCACTTAATTGCCTTATAGCAATCAGCAATGTATCGCATTGAGTTAATAATTCATCCGTGAAGCTTGGTTCCATCGGTCATCCATGACCTCACTTCCTCAAGCTGCGAAGCGTTGCTTCGGTCTTTCGTCACCCATTAATCAAACCTGAAAATACAATTTAAATGAATAATGCGAGATAAGGAGCGAAGCGGTCGAGCAAGCCATGCACAACAGGGACGTTGCTTCATGGCGTTTATGTTCACATTTAAATTGTGTTTGAAGAATCAGTTTGATTTTGGGGCGCCGAGGGATTCCAAAGGGAGGCCGGCGTTAGCCTCCCTTTGGCTGCCGTCGCCAGCGCGACAAATACTCTTTCAAATACTAAACAATGCTTCAAATCATCACATACACCAAAAAACTAAACGCGCTCTGCCACTACCACCACTCTTCCCTCTGGTACTAAATCCAAACCATTGCGGCGCTCGCAGGTAATCAGCACTAAATACCCTTCTAATCCTAATAACCAGTTAGAATCACGGTAATCCACATGCAGTTTATTCACTACTTTAAAGTGTTGCTGCGCCTTACCTTGTGTTTGGTAACTAATTTGCTCGCCGAGCTTTAACTCTTTAACAAAGCTAAAGTGGGTGTCGTTGTGTGCAGCAAGCAATATGTTATTGCTTGGGTGATGCCAAATACCGGGGGCAAATGCGAGGTTACGGTTGCTTGCTTCATTGAGCACAATTTGTGAAATATTTCTGCTTTTTACAATGAGTTCACCAACCGGATAACCATCGGCGTAGTACCATGCTTTTTGCTTATGATTGGCATCCGCTTTATTTTCTTGCCATGCTTGCCACAGTAGAAACTGAGCAAGTTGCGCTTTGCCATACACATAGCTTGATTTAAATACTAAAACTAAACCTAGCATGGCAATACAAAGCGCCAAAAGGCGCAACAGTTTACGCCTATTTTTCATTATTCTGAGTCCTCTTTTTGTCCCCAAATAGCTAATAAAAAACCGCCAATTAGCAATAAAATACCTAACCAAAGCAAGCGGTCGTTATTGCCAGATGTTTGAGGCATTGTACTACCTTGCGGCAGCATATTTGGCGCCTCGAATGATTTATCGGCAACATCGCCAAAGTATTCTTCCACCGCGATAAAGGCAGTGTATGGCGTTAATAAGCCATGGCGAATGCCAAGCTTTGTGATTTCAGCTTTATCTTGTACTAAATCTAACGTGTTAATATGCTCTTTAGCGTAAGCGCGGGCGATGCCTTTTGCTGCAATCGCATTTTCAAGCGAAACCCGTTTTAAGAACTTACCATTTACTCCATCACCTGCGATCTGCACCGCTTGAGCCGGTTGTGCTAATTTAAAGTAAGCCACCAACGGCGATGAAAAATACAGATCAGCCGTTGGTAAGCTATCAACTAGTGGTAAGCCCATATCATTTAATACACGAATATTCTGAAGTGCCGGGTTACTCAGCTTGTCGCTTAACAGCGCAACTTCGCTCGCGATATTTTCAAGGTTATTAATAAACAAGGTTTCACCTTTGCCATGCTTAGCTAATAAGCGCATTAAATGGCTATTCGGTGCACTACCAATACCTATGGTAAACAGCTTACTATCGGCACGGCGATTTTTTACTAAGCCCTTAACCGATTCGGCATCGGCGACCGCACCATCGGTTAACAGCACCACTTGGCGTACTCGCGCTTCATCAAATTGACCGTCAAAACTGGCTGCTAGTGCATTATTAATTTCGGTGCCACCGTCAGCTTCTAGCCCTGCAACAAAACGTTTAGCCGCTTGTAGCTGTGAGTACGTTGCCGCAACAGCTTCTGGTTTAAACAATTCAACTTGATGATCAAATGCCACAATATTAAAGAGATCATCTGTACCGAGTTTTTCCAACGCTAGAATTAGTGCCTGTTTTGCTTGTTCCATTGATGTGCCAGCCATAGAACCCGAGGTATCAATTACAAACACCAATTCACGGGGTAAACTGTGCGACACAAAATCCGATTTAGGCGGCATCATCATCACTTTGTAAAATGACTCACCATTAATATTTTCATGAAACACTTGCGTGGTAATTTGCTCATTTAAAAGCGGCACAAATTTAATATCAAAGTCGCGATTTGCCACTAAGCTTTGTGGCGCAGGAATAAGTTGATACTGTGTATTTCCGGTTTGCACGACCGATAACATATGACTTGTACTACTGATGCTATCGAGTTCAAAACCTAAGTTCACATCAAAATTGATAGTAATCTTGTTGTTTACATTGAAACTGGTTAACACAGTGTTTTGCAAAAAATCGAGAGTTGGCGCCTCCTCGGCCATCAATGTGTTGGTATTTAAACTGCTTTGCGAACGCGTTTGAAAATGGCTAGTTGGGTCATTTTCATCAAGGTCAAGATTATTAAAATAGCGCGGTGCAACCACTGTCGGTAGGCGCAAGCTAAACACTTCATCTTGATAAGTTAATGGAAATTGAAAACTCAACTTAACAGCGACTTCTTGCCCAGGCTCAATATTAGCAACTTTAGTTTTAAAGACATTGGCGCTTTGATTTTTAACTAATGCGGCTTTATGACCTTGTTGCTGGGCCTTTTTATAAATCACCTCAGCTTGTTGTTTTTCTTTAATTTCACCAATAATTTTGCGGTTATCAAGCATCATTTCCATGGCAAACACCGCGCTATTTTCAGGCAATGGGAACTGGTAGCTGCCATTTAGCGTTTCTAATGCTGGGTTTTGATAGACCTGTTGTAATTCAACAAACGCCAGCATGCCTTTTACTTGAATATCAAGGTGGGTCGATTTAAGCACACTTTGTTCAACTTCTTGCCCCGCCTGATTAGTTAAAATCAGCCCTTGTGCCGACACTTTCGCGCTAAACAAAATGGCCGAGGCAAGCCAAGCTACAAAAAGAATGGCAAGGTTGATGAAAAGGCGCATATGCGCGCCTTTTCGTTTACCTTGTTGTTCTTTTTCACCTCCTGTTGTGTGTTTTAGTAACATTACTAGCCCCTCTCTAGTATTGGTTGTTAGCGGTTTGAGATTGCTCTTTAAGTCGTGCATGCACTGTTACACGGCGGTCAAATACGTTGCTTTCAAAGCTGTCTTCTGCATTTTGTTTGGCGATACTTTGGCTTTCACCAAAGCCATGAGTGCTTAAGCGGTTATGGTCAACACCTTGTTTAATTAAAAATGCGGCTACGTTGTCGGCACGTTTAGTTGATAGTGCTAAATTGTTTTCATCATCACCGCGTTGGTCAGCAAAACCGTTTAAGTCTAGGTAAATTTCTGGTTGCTGTTTCATCACTTCAGCAAGTTCAATCAATTGTTCGGCAAAGTGTGGTTCAATTTCTGAAGAACCCGAGCGGAACTGCACCGACATTGCTAGTAAGTTATCGATTCGCTGCTGCGCAATGTGCTCAAGTTGTGATTCAAGTTGCTGTTTTGAGGCAACCAGTTCTTGGTAATCTGAAGTTTTGTGTTGTAGTGCAACAATGGTTTGTTGCTGCTTTGATATTTCGGCTTGCTGCTCTTTAATATCAACTTTATCGCCTTCTATTTTGCCGATAAAAATTCCCACAATACCGCCAGCAACCGCACCAACCGGGCCGCCGATTAACGCGCCTACCGTTGCGCCAGCACCAAAGCCAATTAGCGGTTCTTTTTCAAAGTCTTGCTCTTTGGCCATTGCTGGGTTGCTAAGTGCTAATGCGATAACTGAAACTAAAAGTGCCTTTTTCATAATATTCTCCAAGAATGTTTTAATTTTTTTAAATACGTTGTTTTGTGTTGATGCTGCTGCACCGTTTGCGTTGGAGTAATTAAAACAAGCTGATCTGGCAATTTTTGGTTTGAAAAAAGGCAATGCGATGAGCAATTGTGGCAAAAAAATGGCAATTGCTCCGATTCTCTATTTTTTGCTCATTTTTTAGGTATAGTGACGGCTATCAATACGCAATTAACCGTAATCAATGAAAAAAATCGCCATCATCGAAGATCAAGACGCCATTCGTGAAAACTATATTGATATGCTAGAAAGCCAAGGCTATTTAGTGAAAGGCTATGCTGATCGCATCAGCGCACAAGGCGAGTTATTAGCAAATCTGCCAGATTTAGCGATTATTGATATTGGCCTAGGTGATGAAATAGATGGCGGCTTTATGTTGTGCCAAGCATTACGCGCAAAAAGCCAAACCTTGCCGATTATTTTTTTAACAGCCCGCGATAACGAAATCGATACGGTATCGGGTTTACGCATGGGCGCTGATGACTACCTTACAAAAGACATCAGCCTTGCCCATTTAGCCGCGCGTATTTCTGCAATTTTTCGTCGCCAGTTGGCGCTCAATACTCCCCAGCAGCAAGCACAACTTATTGAACGCGGCGAATTAGTGATAGACCCTGAGCGCATGCAAGTCACTTGGCAAGGCGTTACCATTGATTTAACTGTGACCGAATATTGGTTAGTGCACGCCCTTGCTATTCGTCCCGGTCATGTAAAACAGCGTAACGATTTGATGAATGAGGCAAAAATTTACGTTGATGACAGCACCATCACTTCACATATTAAGCGTATTCGTAAAAAATTCTTAAAAATTGATGACGCATTTGATCATATCGATACCGTGTATGGCATGGGTTACCGCTGGGAGGCAAAATAAGCCATGAGAATTGGTCTGCGCACTAAAGTTGTTGTTCTTTCAAGCTTTTTGTTATTACTGCCATGGCTTGGTCATCAGTATGTGGCTGAAATGGAAAACTTTTTACGCTTAGGGCAAGAAAAAAACTTAGTAGCCACCAGCCGCGCTTTGGCAACCGCCCTACACGACAGACCAAAACTATTCGATAACCAAGCGAGTTTTTTAGAATCGGTTGAAAAAGGCCGCGATCTTTACGCGTACAATATTGTAGGACCCATTCAACTTGACGGTAAGCTGCAAGATTGGCAACCCTACTTGCCCCTTGTTTGGCATTATGGCGACGCCTACTTAACGCAAGATAACGCAATGCATAGCAATGAAGATATCTCGTTTAAGCATATGGTCGGCAAATACAAAGACTACCTTTACGCGCAATTTAGCGTAGCCGATGACGATGTTGTTATGCGCGGTAGAAACACCATCAGCTTAGAGCGTAACGATCACTTAAAAATTGCCTTTACCAATCTCGAAGGTGAAGTTAAAACCTATTTAATTTCAACCAAACAAGCAGGTTGGGTTAACGCCTTTGACGCCGAAACAAAAATGCCGTTTACGCAAATTCAAGGTTACTTTCGTTTAACTAAGCAAGGCTACAATATTGAGCTGCGCCTGCCATTAACGCTTCTCGGTAATAAATTGGGCTTTGCAATTTTAGATAAAGACCAAGGCGAGGAAAAATTAGCAGAAATCGCCACCTCTAACCTCAACGAGCAGCAAAGCTTAGGCTCGATTTTAGTGCCCTCACCAGAAATTGAAGAAATTATTAAAGGCATGGCACGTGCCGGCAGCCGCGTATTTGTAGTCGACCAGCACCGCCGTGTTTTAGCCGATGCCGGTAATATAAAAAGCGCCGATGGCGGCTGGGGCGACACCATTAAAAAGCGCAAACCATCACGTTGGGAGCAATTTGAAGAAGAATACCTGCACCCAATTTATTACAAAATTCTCACTCGCCCTGCAACTGAGTTTACCGATATTACCCGTGATGTAGCCGCGCTTGATGGCAGCCATATCAATGCAGCACTTGATGGCCACGCAAAATCGACATGGCGCTTAACCCCCGATCAAAAAGCGGTGATCCTTTCTGCGGCCTACCCTATTTGGATTGACGACCAGGTAATGGGCGCAGTAATTGCTGAAGAAACCACAAATGGCATTCGCGAAATAAGAAACAAAGCGTTCGAAAAACTGTTTAATGTGATTTTAGCTATTATGCTCATTGGTACGTTGAGCTTATTTTTATTCGCGTCCATTATCTCAACACGTATAAGACGCTTACGCGACGCTGCAGAAAAAGCCATTGATGCACAAGGGCGTGTTACAGGCAAAATTGATAAGCAATTTTCCAGTGATGAAATTGGCGACTTGTCACGCAGCTTTGCGAGTATCGTAAATCGCCTTGGTGGCTACACTCATTATTTAGAAAATATGAGCTCGCGTTTATCGCACGAGCTACGCACGCCAGTAGCTGTGGTACGCTCGTCTCTTGAAAGCCTTGAGCTACAAAATACTCACGAACCCAGTCAAAAATATATTGCTCGCGCAAAAGAAGGGGTGGCGCGTTTAAACAAAATACTCACCACCATGAGTGAAGCAACACGCCTAGAGCACGCCATTGAAAATAGCCAAAAAGAGCAATTTAATTTAAGCGAAGTAATAAATGGCTGTATGCAAGGTTACACCCTTGCCTACCCGAATAAACACTTCAACTTAGCCCTTAGCGATGAAGCTTATGCACTGAATGGGGTGCCAGAATTTATTGCACAACTGCTCGACAAACTGATAAGCAATGCAGTCGATTTTGCTGAGAAAGAGACAAGTATTGAAGTGAACTATCACATCACGAGTGGTAAAGCGCAATTTAGTATTTTTAATGCAGGTCCGCAATTGCCGCCAGATATGGCCAATCATATATTCGACTCTATGGTATCAGTACGTGAATCAAGCAAACAAAAAGAGCCGCATTTAGGGTTAGGTTTATATATGGCGCGTTTAATTTGTGACTTCCACGGCGCAACTATTACAGCTACCAATAAAAACCAAGGCGTTGAGTTTTTAGTAACGTTTAAGGGTTAACAATAAAACCGTTAACCCGCTAATTATTAGAAATAATTTGGTTACCTTACCGATATTTTTGAAAATAACTTCTCAAGTTTTTATTGCGATTAACGATATAAAGCTATTGTATTAGTTGTGAAGTAGATATGTAATGCAAACCGATTCAAACAATAACTTAAACCTAGCGTCTTTAAATAGCGCGATTATCGTTGAACAAGAGCTTTGGCAAGCCGTATGTATTAACTGCTATGATCTTGTTGCTAAAGGTGTTGCTAGTTGTACAAACTCGCTTAACTACATCATTGAAACGGCATTAAAGCTGGCCCAACAACTTAATTTACCCGCTGTACTTTGGACAACTAACTGCGAAAATGAGCAAAAATTAGCATCGTTATTAGTTGCCATTAACGCCCAAATTAAAACACCACAACAGTTATTAAATCGATAACCCTCGACTGTGTGACCTTCACCAGCCACACTTAATTTAACGCCCGAACAAGCGGTTCGTGGCGTTAAATTCTTTTCATAACATCAATATTTTTTAGTACATAAGTTAATATGCAATTTGTCGAAATTGCGTGCTGACTATAGTGAGAAACACGCTCAAATTACCACGAGCATGCTTTGCAAATTTGTAATCTAAATCTTAGGTTATTTATTTGTTTTAACTTTGTTATTCTCAATACACACACTTAGCGTGAGAATAACAATGACAACAAAAAAACAATTGAAACATGCCCTACTAGCAGTGAGTGTCAGCTTGGCTAGCTTTACGCCATTTGCCTTTGCTGATTACACCATTCTTCACAATGCAAAAGGCTATACGCTAAAGCAAGATAAAGGCGTTCACGAATTTTCTACTTTAGTTATTAAAGACGGGAAAGTCGTCGCAACAGGCGATAAATCAATTATTTCAACTTATAGCCCTGCTGAAAAAATCGATGTAGAAGGTAAAACATTATTACCTGGCCTAATCGATGCACACGGCCACATTATTGGTCTTGGTAAAAACCAAAGTCAGCTTGATTTACGCAGTAGTAGCTCACTGAAAGATGCGCTAAAGAGCATAGAAGAATATGCAAAACAAACCGACGGCTGGGTGATTGGCCGCGGCTGGAATCAAGAAAACTGGCCTAGTAAGGTATTTCCTACATCCAAAGATCTCGATGCGATAGTGAGCGACAGACCAGTTGCACTCACTCGAGTTGATGGTCATGCCCTTTGGGTAAACTCAAAAGCACTCGAAATTGCGGGTGTTAATAAAGATACACAAGCACCTAGCGGCGGTGAAATTATTCGCTTAGATAACGGCGAACCCTCAGGGATTTTGATTGATAATGCAGAGCCACTTGTTTATCAACATATGCCAAGCGTTGATAAAAGCGAAGTAAATAAACGCCTTGATGCCGCAGGTGAACATTTGCTGAGTTTAGGTATTACCTCGGCACATGATGCAGGCATTGATAACTTAACCTACCAAGTTTATTTAGAACGCGCAGCTAACAACACCTTACCTATTCGCATTTATGCCATGTTAAGTGCAACAGATAACGAGTTAACTAAACAACTTGCTGCTGGCAAAAAATTTGATGATAAGGACATGTTGGCAATTCGTAGTATAAAAGTGTATTCGGATGGTGCGTTAGGTAGTCGCGGGGCTGCGTTACTTGAAGACTATCAAGACCGTATTGGCCATAAAGGCTTAATGTTAATGAGCAAAGATGAGTTAGAAAACGTATTTACTCAGGCTTTTAAAGCTGGGTTTAGCATTAATACGCATGCCATTGGTGATAGAGCAAATCGTGTGGTACTCGACACTTATGAAAAAGTTTACGCTAAAAGCGGCGGTAAACTACTTAGAAATCGCATGGAGCACGCGCAAATTGTTGAGCCAAGTGATATTAAACGCTTTAAACAACTCGCTATTATTCCTTCAATGCAACCAGTGCATGCCACATCTGATATGCATATGGCGGAAGATCGCCTTGGTAAAACGCGCTTAACGGGCGCTTATGCATGGCAAACATTTTTAAAGCAAGGGTCGCGCGTAGCGGCGGGTTCAGATTTTCCAGTTGAGTTAGCAAATGCGTTTCATGGTTTATACGCCGCTGTTTCACGTCAGGATAAACATGGCGCCCCAGAAGGTGGCTGGCTTGCCGAGGAGAAATTAACGCGCGAGCAAGCGTTACGTGCGTTTACTCTAGATGCAGCCTATGCAGCTCATCAAGAATTTAAAATTGGTAGTTTAGAAAAGGGTAAGTGGGCAGATTTTATAATTGTGGATACTAATTATTTTAAAGCGCCACTGAGCGATATTTACCACACCAAAGTTGAACAAACATGGCTGGCGGGTGAGTTAAAATACCAACAAAAGTAAGTACAAAGAGCGTTTAGAATTCAGAGTCTTGATACTGCGCTCTGAATTCTAAATATTGAAGCTTTTTAGCTGTCTGCTTTAGTATCAGCTGTCGGTGATTTTTTCTTTGCTAATTTAATTAAGTGATAAATATTTACGAAGGAAAGTAAGCCATTGGTAAAAGCTACCGGCCAAGCTGAAATAGCCAAACCATATAAGGTAAAACAAATACAGCCAGCTAAATTAAACCAACGTAATTTAGTGACATCTTCCATCATTAACGAAGCAACGAGCAATGCTGATGCAAAATAACCTAAATATTCCCAAACCATTGTATCGCTCCGATTCTAATTATTACCAATTTGCTGTAAGCTAAACGGTCCGATAGAATAGCTGAAGGACAATTGTCCAACAGCAAACGCTAATTACTTGTACTCAACAAGCGAGACTATATGTTCGATTACCACTTTTCAAAAACTCTAGTTGATGAGTTACTGTCGTACGCAGGCAACAGCTATACCTTAAAAAAAGGTAAGTTACTTGCCGAGCAAGGCAAACCATTAAGTAAATTAATTTTAGTACGTAGTGGTACAATTTCATTTAGTTACGACGTAGGTAACGGTAGGCGCTTATTGCTAGGACAGCTGGACTGCCACAATACTTTAGTGGGTGAAGTTGAAGCGCTTAATGACAGACCTTGTATTTATTCTATGACCTGCCAAAGTGAAGTGGCCTATAACTTAATTGAGTTAAAGTACTGGCGTGAATTATTACAAGAAAAGCCAGAATTAGCACTCTACACCGCAAAAAGCATTGCTGAAAAGTTTATTGAGAACCAACAAATAAACTTAAACAAGCTGCTGCTACCACTTAGCTTTAATATAGCGAAAGACTGCTTAGCCCGTTACCAAGATGAAACCGTGACCATGTTAAAGCCTTACCCTAAAGTAAGCGCTGAAGCAGAGCGTTTTGCCACAACAGAACGTGCATACCGCCGCGTGGTAAGTGATTTAGTAGAACAAGGCTTAGTGCAACGCACAGAGCAAGGCTTAAAGCCACTTGATGAAGATAAACTAGAAGACTTTATTGATAGTTTTGCGAGTCGTTAAACTATTCTGATAACAAAAAAGGTCGCAATTGCGACCTTTTTAAATACTATTTATTTAGCGATTACTTTTTATCAATAAATAAATGGCTAATTTCTTTTAAATCAGTTTTGCCATTTGCAATTTCATCTGGTGTTAAACCTGAAAGCTCATGTGGGAAAACTAACCACTCGTCTGAATCATGAATGTAATAGTCAGGTTCAATCGGTGTTTTGTTATTTTTTGGCTTATAGTAAGGGCAAGCCACGCGAATATCTTGTGGCAAATTTAAGCGCATCAGTTCTTTTAATTTTTCTTTTAATGCGAAAATACTGCGACCTGAATCAAATACATCATCAACAATTAATAAACTGTCAGACGCGTTAGCGTTTTCAATAATGTAATGTAAACCATGTACTTTAATATCTTTCGATTGCTTACCAATACCGTAATAAGATGATGTACGTACCGCAATGTGATCTGTGTCTACACCTTTAAAGTCATAGTATTCTTGTACAGCAATACCGATTGGTGCGCCACCACGCCAAATGCCCACAATATAGTCAGGACGAAAGCCATCATCAAAAACCTGTGCTGCGAGTTTAAATGAGTCTTGCAAAAGCTGCTCGGCGGTAATAAAAACCTTATCTGACATGATGTGCTCCTGAGATTATTGGGGTATAAAAAAGGTGTGCATAATAGCTTATATTTAACGAAATAGCTTGCTTTATATCAAAATAGCATGTCTTAAGCCTTTTAAAATATATAACAAACTGTTAGGTTAAATATTAAGCTTTCAAAAAAGAGCTTTTGAAAATATACATAAAAACGTATGGAAATATTTTTGGTAAATTTAACCAAAAATCATACTTTAGGGATGAAGCAAATAAACTGAGGTACCCAATATGTGGTGGATATTTGCTCTCATGCTGCTTGGTCTTTACGTTGCATTAACCCTTGTTAGGTTTAATGATAAAACACCAAGTGAGAAAGAGTTAAAGCGTCTAAACTTTAACAAACGTTAATAAAAAGCCTGCAACTGCAGGCTTTTTTAATGTATTATCGAAGCCGATTATGCTTTTTCAAGTAATGTGCGTGCAACAGTACGCATACCCCAAGTTGTCGCACCTGCAGCCCACTGGCTACCAGCTGAATTTTGGAAACTTGCTGCTAAGTCAATATGCACCCAGCCTTTACCGTCATTTGGCACGAAACGAGATAAGAAACCAGCGGCATTTGATGCACCGCCAAAACCACCGCCTTTCTGCGCACGGCTGTTTGCTGTATCTGCGTATGGTGATGGACAGTTAAACTGGTGGAACTTCTCAAGAGGTAATGCCCATGCAGCTTCAAACTCATCGCTAGCAAAGTTTTCAACTTCACGTACTAGCTCTTTATCTAAACCAAATAATGCATTGTATTCTTGACCTACCGCCATCAGCGCTGCACCAGTTAAGGTTGCCGCATCAATAATTAGTGGCGCGCCTGTTTCGCCAGCTGCCATTAGGCCGTCAGCAAGCACTAAGCGACCTTCCGCGTCAGTATTTACGATTTCTACTGTAGTACCATTTTTGTACGTAAGAATATCGCCTAACTTATATGCATTACCTGAGATTAGGTTCTCTGCACAACATAGGAATAATTTAACGCGCACATCTAAACCACGGCTAATTGCCAGAGCAAGACCAGAAGTAACCGTGGCCGCACCACCCATATCACACTTCATGGTTAACATGCCTTCACTTGGCTTAATTGAGTAACCACCTGAATCGAATGTAATACCTTTACCTACAAGCGCAGCTGCTATTGGTGCATTCTCATCACCTGTTGGGTTGTAATCGAGTGTAAGTAATACTGGCGGGCGCTCACTACCACGGCCTACAGCGTGAATACCAATCCACTGTTGCTCTAACAATGCATCGCCTTTAATAATGTCGTAGCTTACGTGCTCTGGCGCCATTGAACCGATAAATTCAGCCGCCTTTTCAGCAAGGCTTTCTGGATAAACATCTTCTGCAGTACCGTTAATCATCTGACGCTGCCAAATTGCTGCGCGCTTTAACGCCGCTAATTCATCAAGTGATGATTGGCTGTTTTCTGCAAATGTAACTGCATCAAGATTTTTAGCTGTCACAAAGCCTTGATAAAGCGCCCACTGACTTTCTGTACACCAAGTATCACCTTCTAAAACGATTGCTTTAATGCCCTGATTAGCAAGTGCACGACCTGCCTTTTGTACGTTTTTAAGGGTTTCTTCTTGCTGTAAATGAACGGTCGCACCGTCATTAGAAAAAGAGAGTAAGGCTTTTTCACCCCAATGCGCCGCTGCGGCATCTTGAGATAACTGAACTTTGAACAGATCTGACATATTTTTTTCTCTCGTGTGTTCACATAATTGCGTGGCCCCAGTGTACACTAGTCACATACATAGCCCAATAATTTGCGATTAAAGCCATGCAATTTCAATCAAAGCTGCAACAAGCCAAGCTTATAAAACGATACAAACGTTTTTTAGTCGATATAGAAACCAGCCAAGGAGAAATAACCATTCACTGCGCTAACACCGGGCGTATGACTGGCTGTGCCGATTCAGGCTTTACTGCGTATTATTCCACGTCTGGTAATGACAAGCGTAAATACCCTCATTCGCTTGAACTGACACAAAACCTAGCGGGAGATCTAATCTGCGTTAATACCAGCATGGCCAACCATGTGGTTGCCGAGGCGATAGCTAAGCAACAAATACCTGAACTATTAAATTACGATACCTTAAAACAAGAAGTGAAATATGGTGATGAAAACAGTCGCATTGATATCTTATTGAGTGATGCCGAAAAGCCAGCGTGTTATATCGAAGTAAAATCGGTCACCTTGTTAGAAGAAAACGGTAAAGGTTACTTTCCCGATGCAGTCACCGCTCGAGGCAGCAAACATTTGCGCGAATTAGTGACAATGAAGCAACAAGGCCATCGTGCGGTATTATTCTTTTTAATTCAACACACTGGCATTGAGTCTGTGGCACCTGCTGCTCATATTGACGCCAATTATGCAGTTGAAATTAAAAAAGCATTAGCAGCAGGGGTTGAAATTTTGTGTTATCGCACCAACATAAGCTCGGAACAAATTGTAATAGATAAAACCATTCCCTTTGTCGCACCACAGTGAATAGTTAACGAGTTCAAACGTTTTACCGCATAAATTATTGTTAATTAGGCTTGTCTAAATTTTTTAATTGGTAAAAATTAATTGCACTTAATTTTTTATTCTGCTATTTATAGCCGCCGACTTTTATTGGGACTCTATTCATAGAAGAATTAGGAGACAGTTATGCCATCACAAAATAATTTGAGTTTACTGGCTCAAGCAGGCCTAGCGCCTTATACAGAAAAACCTGGCGAAGAATACATGAGTGACGCACAACTTGCGCACTTTAAAACCATTCTTGAGACATGGCGTAACAACTTACGTGAAGAAGTAGACCGCACCATGAACCATATGCAGGATGAAGCAGCAAACTTCCCTGATCCAGTTGACCGTGCAGCACAAGAAGAAGAGTTTGCATTAGAATTACGTACCCGTGACCGCGAACGTAAGCTAATTAAAAAGATTGAGAAAACATTACAACTAATCGAAGAAGAAGATTTTGGCTATTGTGTTACTTGTGGCATCGAAATCGGTATTCGTCGCTTAGAAGCTCGTCCAACAGCTGATCAATGTATTGATTGTAAAACACTTTCTGAAATCAAAGAAAAACAATCAGGCCGTTAATTTGGCTTAAATGTTGGCAAACACATCTGATTTTGGGGCATACCGTGGCCGGTTTGCCCCCTCTCCTTCTGGGCCACTGCACTTTGGCTCTCTTGTAGCCGCGCTCGGCAGTTATCTTGACGCCAAAGCACTTAACGGTAGTTGGCTTGTTCGTATTGAAGACATCGATACGCCACGCGTAGTCAGCGGTAGCGACACTCTTATACTTAAAACGCTTGAAAACTACGGCCTATATTGGGACGAATCAGTTCGCTATCAAAGCGCTTGTTTAGCGCATTATCAAACAGTACTTGAACAACTAATCAGTAAAGACTTAGTTTATGCCTGCCAATGCACGCGTAAACAAATTAAGCAACATGGCGGGTTTTACAACAGCCATTGCCGTGACTTACAGCTTACATTTGATAGCCAAGCGCTGAGACTAAAACAAACCATACCAACCTATCAATTTAGCGATCTTTTTAAAGGCGAAATCAACGTTGAACCTGTGTTTTCAGAAGAAGACTACATTATTAAACGCCGTGATGGCTTATTTGCCTATCAACTGGTCGTAGTGTTAGACGACATCGCACAAAACATTTCTCATGTTGTGCGCGGTGCTGATTTGCTATTCCCTACCGTGCGACAAATCAGTTTATTTAAGCAGCTAGGCGCACCTGTACCACAATTTGGTCACCTTCCCTTAGCTGTAGCAGAGCCTGGATTTAAGTTATCAAAACAAAACTATGCAGCGGCGATTGATATGGATAAACCACAGCAAACGCTTGTTGCTGCACTTAAATTTCTCGGCATCAACGCCAATGAAACACTGTTAGATGCCAGTGTCGATGAAATTATTCAATGGGCAATAACGGCATGGCAACGAAAAAACGTGCCTGCCAATGATGAAATTCAGCTTATTACTAACGAAACCAGCTTTACCTTTAAGCCACTTTAAATTAGCGCAATCTTTACACTAAATTATGGCTAAATATCAGCCGACACAAGCGTGCTAGCGATGGCATTAACTGGGTGATTAGTATATTATTACGCGGTTAATTTTCCCTGTATGAATTCTGGAGCCGTCCCATTATTTCTAAGCTTGTAAAAATCTGTCGAGGTATTTTATCTGGATCAGAACAAGGTCAACAGCCGCAAAGCGTTGCGAGTTTTTCTAAACCGCTTGTCGTTACCCGAGAAAATCATGTGGTATCGCGTAAACAACTTAGCCCAAATGCCTTGAAAGTACTGTATCGTCTTAAAGATGCTGGCTACGACGCCTATTTAGTTGGCGGCTGTATTCGCGATATTTTACTTGGCCTTGAACCGAAAGACTTTGATGTAGTAACCAATGCTACACCCGAGCAGATTAAAAAGCAGTTTCGCAATTGTCGTTTAATCGGCCGCCGTTTTCGTTTAGCGCATATTATGTTTGGCCGAGAGATCATTGAAGTGGCAACCATGCGAGGCCACCATAGTGATGAAGAACAAGACGAAAAAAATAAAAGCCAAGCAAGTGAGCAAGGACAATTACTGCGTGACAACGTATACGGCAGCATCGACGAAGATGCAGAGCGCCGTGACTTTTCAATAAACGCGCTGTACTACTCGATTAACGATTTCAGTATTCATGATTTTGCCGGTGGTATGGAAGCGATTAAAAATCGCCGTATCGAACTGATTGGCGATCCTGAAACGCGCTACCGTGAAGATCCGGTACGTATGCTGCGAGCGGTACGCTTTGCAACAAAACTGGATATGACTATTGCGCCAGCGACAGAGAAACCGATGTTTCAGTTGGCGTCGCTACTTGGTAATATTCCAGCAGCCCGTTTATTTGAAGAAATGCTAAAGCTATTCTTAAACGGCAAAGCAGAAGCTAACTTCCACTTACTGCGTCAGTACGGTTTATTTACTTACCTATTTCCTGCACTTGATAAATTAGTGAACAAGCACCCAGACGGCACTGAGTATCAGCTTGTTACGCAAGTATTAAAAAATACCGACAAACGCATTAACGCAGGCAAAAAAGTAACCCCAGCCTATTTAATCGCGGCATTTTTGTGGTACCCGCTGCAAAGCTTATCTAACCGCATTACAGCGCAAGGTGAGACACCATTTAATGCGTTTAATATGGCAATGAATCAAATTTTGTCTGAAAGTGCAAAGTCGCTTGCAGTGCCAAAACGCTTCACCATCGGTGCCCGTGAGATTTGGCAATTACAACACCGCTTTGATAAACGTGGCGGTCAACGCGCATTCCGACTAACGCAGCAACCGCGTTTTCGTGCCGCAAAAGATTTCTTTTGTTTACGCGCGCAGTTTGAGCCTGAACTAGCAGAGCTTGCAAAATGGTGGGATAACTACACAGAGCAAGATGCGGGCAGTCAAAAACGTATGGTAAGCGATTTAAATAAAGGTGCTAAAAGTGGTGGCAACTACCGTCGTCGCAGACCACGCAAAGCAAAAAGTAATAACGCAAAACGCCATGACTAATCACGTAAATTCTTTGGTTTACTTAGGCTTAGGGGCTAATTTAAATGCCCCATTAGAGCAATTACGAAATGCCACACAGGCATTAGCCGCACATCCCAGTATTACCCTTGTTGCAAGCTCTTCACTTTATGGCAGTAAGCCCATGGGACCGCAAGACCAACCTGACTATGTCAATTCAGTTGTTGCCATTGATACAGCGCTATCGCCGCTTGAACTGCTTGATATTACACAACAAATCGAGCTCGATTTTGGTCGCGTACGCAAAGCCGATCGCTGGGGACCACGCACGCTCGACATCGACATTATTTTATTCAAAAACCAACAACTTGATAATGAACGCCTAACTGTGCCACATTACGGCATGAAAGTGCGTGAGTTTGTTCTTTACCCTATGCATGAAATTGCACCGGACTTTGCACTACCTTGTGGTACAGACCTAGCAGAATTAATAAAAACAATAGATAAAAATGGCTTGAGCATTATTGCAGCAAGTTAATAACGGCAAGAAATCGAGGGATTTATGGCTAAAATTACCGTTTCAAAACTAAAAAAAATGAAACAAGAAGGCGAGAAAATTGCCGCTTTAACCGCATATGATGCAAGCTTCTCAGGCCTATTCGAAGAACAAGGTGTTCACGTTTTATTAGTAGGCGACTCTATGGGCATGGTACTGCAAGGTGGTAACGACACCTTGGCAGTCACTAATCAAGATATTGCCTACCACACACGCTGTGTGCGCGCCGGCGCTAAAGATACCTTTGTCATCGCTGATTTGCCCTTTATGACATATTCGAACCCAGCAGATGCGTGTAACAACGCGGCTGAGCTTATGCGAGCAGGGGCAAACATGGCTAAACTTGAAGGCGGTGAGTGGCTTTACCCAGCAATTGAGTTGTTAACACAACAAGGCATTCCTGTATGTGGCCATTTAGGATTAACACCGCAATCAGTACATGTATTTGGTGGTTTTAAAATTCAAGGTCGCACTAACGAAGCGGCAGAAAAAATGATTAACGACGCCAAAGCACTTGAAGCGGCAGGCGCCCAATTGTTAGTACTGGAATGTATTCCTTCAGAATTGGCTAAAGCCATCACCGACGCTATTTCAATTCCAACGATTGGTATTGGCGCAGGTAAAGAAACCGATGGTCAAATTCTTGTTATGCATGACCTTGTTGGTATTTCTGCGGGCTATATCCCTAAATTTTCAAAGAACTTTTTACTGGAAACTGGCAACATGCCAGCAGCAGTGAAAAAGTACATCGATGATGTGCAAAGTGGTCAATTCCCAGGCCCTGAGCATGAATTCAATTAATTTAAGTGTTAAGTAGTTACTTTTATGCAAACGGTTTCTAACGTTTCTCTATTACGCAGTAAAATCAAAAGCTGGAAACAGCAAGGCCTAACAGTGGCATTTGTGCCAACAATGGGCAATCTGCATGCTGGTCATTTTTCACTGGTTGATAAAGCTAAACAAATCGCCGATAAAGTGGTTGTGAGCATTTTTGTTAACCCAATGCAATTTGGCAAAAATGAAGATCTCGACAAGTACCCGCGTACGTTACAAAACGATCAAAATGGTCTGATTGAGCACGGTGCTGATTTACTATTTACACCAACTGTTGAAACCATCTACCCCAAAGGGCTAGACGCACAAAGTTATATCGATGTGCCTGGAGTCTCTGAAGGCCACTGTGGTGCCAGCCGCCCTGGTCACTTTCGTGGCGTAGCAACTATTGTTAATAAACTCTTTAACCTTGTTCAACCTGATATAGCCTGTTTTGGCGAAAAAGATTTTCAACAACTTGCGGTTATTAGAACCATGGTTGAAGACTTATCAATGCCGATTGAAATTATTGGCGTTGCAACCAAGCGTGAAGACTCGGGCCTTGCAATGAGCTCGCGTAATGGCTATTTATCGGATGATGAAAAACAACAAGCAAGTGCGCTATACCAGATTATGCTTAACGCTGAAACAGCGATTAAAGCAAACGAGTTAAGTTTAGATAAGATTACAGAGCAAGCTAAGTTAGCGATTGAAAAGCACGGCTTTACACTTGATTACTTTAATATTTGTAATGCAAAAACCTTACAATTAGCCACTAAGGATGATACTAATTTAGTTATTCTTGTTGCTGCATTTTTGTCAAATGTACGCTTAATTGATAACTTACAAGTAACGACAGCCTAGAACCAAGCAGTTCTATACTCAATTCAAAAATTATAAGGATTAAGGATAATGAAACAGTTAATCACTATCGCGTTAGTAGGTTTGTTGGCTGCATGTAGCTCTCAAAACTTAACACAAGAGCAAAAAGAAGGGCTTAATCGCTGTGCTCAGCAAAACTTTCAGTGCGAATCTTCTTGTAGTAATTCAAGCTTAAACGAAAGCATGACCAACGGCGTGTGCATGCGTAAATGCGTTGACGAACACAATGCCTGCAAAGCACAAGTTGGTCCTGAATTTATTAACTAAAAATATATAATTTTAAATACAAAAAAGCCGCTAATTAGCGGCTTTTTTTACAAAATTAAGCGGTTAGCTTATAGAAGACCTAGCTTCTTAAGTTCTTTGTTAGCCATACCTGAAGAAAGTGGTACGTAACCGTCTTTTTCAACGATTTTTTGACCATCTTTAGAAAGTACCATCTTAAGGAACTCAGCTTCGATTGGTGAAAGCGGCTTGTTAGGGTGCTTGTTCACGTAAACGTATAGGAAACGAGATAGCGGGTATTTACCTGTTGCTACGTTTTCTAACGTTGCATCAACGTAGTTAGTACCTTTCTTCGCTAGTGGAACAGTACGAACACCTGATGTTTTATAACCGATACCTGAGTAACCAATCGCATTTAATGAAGATGAAATTGACTGTACTACTGATGCAGAACCTGGTTGCTCATTTACGTTGTTTTTAAAGTCACCTTTACACAGTGCTTTTTTCTTGAAGTAACCATAAGTACCAGACACTGAGTTACGACCGTATAATTGAATGTCTTTACCAGCCCAAGAACCTTCTAAGCCAATATCACTCCAACGTGTCGCTTCTTTATCTGCACCACACTTACGTGTTGATGAGAATACAGAATCCACTTCTTTAATTGTTAAGCCTTTAACAGGGTTATCTTTGTGTACAAATACAGCTAGGGCATCGATAGCAACACGTACTTTAGTTGGTTTATAACCGAATTTCTTTTCAAATGCTTCGATTTCTTTCGACTTCATCTTACGGCTCATTGGACCGAAGTTTGATGTACCTTCAGTTAGTGCCGGTGGCGCAGTTGATGAACCAGCAGCTTGAATTTGAATATTTACGTTAGGGTACTGGCGCTTATATTCTTCTGCCCAAAAGGTCATCATGTTTGCTAATGTGTCTGAGCCTGTAGACGAGAAATTACCAGAAATACCTGTTGTTTTTTCATAATCTGCTAATTTGTTATCTACTGCAATCGCGTTACCAGCAAGCATTGCTGTAACAGTTAGGCCCATAGTAGCCACTAAGTTTTTAAGTTTCATTGGGTAACTCCAATTGATTATCCCGTTTTGATGATGCGACTATTTTTAGCCTTTTACATTACATTAAAATGACTAAAATATGACAAATTTATTAACACATTAATTTATTCAGCCTCAACTTCTAACACTTTGTTTTTTAAACGATCGTTAGAAAACGAAAAACTAAATATTGAACCTTCGCCCAATTTTGATGAAATATTTAAGTGAGAATCATGACGACTTAACACATGTTTAGTGATCGCCAAACCTAAACCCGAGCCACCAGTATCGCGAGAACGTGCCTGATCAACACGGTAGAAGCGTTCAGTCAACCGATGAATATGTTCACCAGCAATACCGTCGCCGTTGTCTACTACACGGAACTCAGCGCCCTTATCGGTTTTGTGCCAACTAATGTTTATTTCCCCATAAGCTGGGGTGTAACGAACGGCATTAAATACTAAATTTGAAAAGGCGCTGCGCAGCTCTTGCTCTTTACCAATTAAATTTAATGACTCGTCCATATCCAGCACAATTGTGTGTTGTTTCTCTTGGTTTAATTGTTCGGCCTCGCGGTAAATCGCGGTGAGCATATCCGCAACATCTACCTCTTCCTCGAAGTCTGGCTTATCAGAATTTTCGATGCGTGCCAGTGCAAGTAATTGTTCTACTAAGCTTGCCATACGCTTACATTGGTCCAGCATAGTTTGCTGCGCTTTGCCCCACATTGAAGGTGGCGGCGCCATATCTGGATCAAACATTTCGAGATAGCCCGACATTACTGTTAACGGCGTTCGCAACTCATGCGACACATTAGCAATAAAATCTCGGCGCATTTCTTCAAGTTGCTTGATTAACGTCACATCGCGTACCACCATCATTAGCTGTGATGCAGCGTAAGGCGTTACCCTCACTTCTAACACACTGTGCGGATCAATCGGTGACTGCAACTCTAATGGGTCAAGGTATTCTTTAGCGCGCATGTATTTAATAAAATCAGGACGACGAATTAGGTTATCAAGTCGCTGACCATGATCAAGCGGCCACTGTAATCCTAATAAAGCGATCGATTCTTTGTTACACCAAACGATCGCCAGATCATCTTGCAATACTAATACCCCATCGGGAACGGCTTCAGCACCTTCACGAAAACGACGAATAACATCAGCAAGCTCGTTACGTTTTCTACGATTGCGTTGTTGCAGGCGATAAATGCCTTCAAATACCTGCTCCCAAACACCCTCACCTTCTGGTGGGTAGTATTTGCGTTGTTCTGTAAGCCAATCGCTTAATCTAAATAGCTGACGATAATTCCACACTAATAGTGAAAATGTACCTAGCCATAAAAGTAAAAAAGGAGCCCCTAACAGGACTCCTATTAACGTAAGCGGAATAAAGTAAACAAAAAGGCGTTTAACTAATTCCCGCTTACTCACAATTCGCAGCATAGACTTCTCTTAGAAATTAAATTTTGCTCGAAAAACGATAACCTGCACCGCGTACGGTTTGTACTAATTTATCATGACCCATAGGCGCAATCGCTTTACGTAGACGACGAATATGTACATCAACCGTACGATCTTCTACGTAAACATTTGTACCCCAAACATTATCAAGTAGTTGTTCACGGCTGTAAACACGTTCTGGGTGCGTCATAAAGAAATGAAGTAATTTAAATTCAGTTGGTCCCATATCTAATTCGTTACCTGCAGACGTTACACGATGCGAAATAGGATCTAGGCGTAAACCATGTACTTCAATTGCTTCTTCGAGCGATGTAGGTGATACGCGACGGAATACCGCTTTAATACGTGCCATTAACTCTTTTGGTGAAAACGGTTTAGTGACATAGTCATCAGCACCTACTTCTAGGCCTTTGATCTTGTCTTCTTCTTCACCACGAGCTGTTAGCATAATAATTGGGATATGGCGGGTGTAATCACTATTTTTAATTTTTTTAGCGATTTGAACACCACTTGTGCCAGGCAGCATCCAGTCCAGTAGAATCATATCTGGATAAGGCTCAACTAGCGCATCCATTGCAGAATCATAATCTTGGGCTTCAATAGCCTGAAATCCATTTTGTTCAAGTACGAATACCAACATTTCACGAATTGGTGCTTCGTCATCAACCACTAGTATCTTACGCGACATGAATTAAATCTCTAAGTTATCAACTGACTTCATTATCAAAGTAAAGTGTGACACTTTTATGAATATAAACATAAAAAGATCATAAATAAACTGTTGTCTATTTGTAGTGTTACTTTAACCTAACTTACACAATCATATAAAACAATTTAAATTCAATAAGATAAAATAGAAAAAGGGCTTTAAAATTAAACTAAGAAGCCCCTAAAAGGGGCTTATAAAATTAACTAAATTGTCACGTTTTTATATCATTTAAAAATCATAACGTAAGGTAACGGCCAAATGTCCTTCATCATCGCTATTGTCCAGATCACGCTGGGTGTACCAAATATAGGCCTTTGCCTGCTTACCTAATTTTCGCTCAACACCTACAGAACTGGCCGAGCCACTGTCTTTTAATTTACCAAAGCCTGTTTCATCATCTTGGTACTGTACTAAAATTTTATAATTTTCTATTTTATAAGAAGCACTTACAACGAAAGTATCACCATCATCACCTGATGAGACTTTTTCACTATTTTGGTACATACCGTTAATTGTAAAATCACCGAGTTTACCTTGTGCTGATACGCGATCTATATTGTAGCCAGCAACATCTTCATCATGCGCATATGCGACATAAAACGGCGTTTTCTTAAGTGCTTTATCACCATAACCGATAGCAGCCGACACCCCAGCCCCATCGCTTTGTTTGCTATTTTCTTCCGCTATGTAGGTTAGTTCAAACTGTAATTGACCAAACTTGGGTGATTGATAATTTACCATATCGCCCAAACGGTTTTCGCCAGTGGCAAGGTGCTTAATATCGCCAACGAAGTCATTCATCATATCAAGCTTGTTTTGTGACTTCTTCAGGGCTGTGTCTTTTCGACCAATCAGGATCTGACCAAAAGTTTTACTTTTTAGACCTAAGTATTGATCCCGCGATTTTATATTATCGTCACTGCCATTTGCACCATCTTGCTCTGAAATATTCACTTCCCACTCAAGCTTGGTTAAAACACTAAGATCATCTGAAATACCGTGCTTTGCTTTAATACCAAAACGAGACGAATATGAATCGACTTCGGTTTCACTCTCTTGATTATCAATATCAACGTAGCGTAAACCTAGGTGGGCACGCCCATACACTTGGGCATCTGTTTCAGCAAATGCATCTAACGGAAGAAGCACTAAACCTATACCACTTGCCAGCAAGAGTTTTTTAATCATGGTAATTTCCTCAAAGCAGAGTTCAACTAAAGCATTACGCTATAATTATTATACACTTAAGATCAAACAGATTTTCTTATTTAATAATTACTTTAGTACATTTAGCGGGTATGGCAATTATCGCAGATCAATATTTTACCAATAGGATCATCTTTATACTAAGATCTACCATGATATGACTGCCTGAGATCAAAAACTTACTAAGATCACCTCAGAAATAGATCGAATTTCAATAAGTTAGCCATGGTTTTTAATCTGATCCGCCCTAAATAAGCACTTTAGTTGGTAGGATCGTGATCCCAGTTAATCCAAATGCGATCGTGTTAGTAAGAATTTGATCCCACAATCCTAAATGATCATAATCCCAGACGTAATATCAATTACATTAATTTTTGCCGAAATAAGTCAGCTCACAAACCACTTATATACAAAGTAAGCGCTTTAAAGTAAATGTTATAAGAGAGGCCTGTTACAGCACTATTTTGATAGGGTGAATGAAGGTTAATTCAATAACATGGATTTAAATTATTCACGCTTAACACCCGAGCGTTCGACACAAAAAAAGCGTTTATATGAGTCATATAAACGCTTTGCTTGTTAAAGGAAGTTGTATAACTTGATGTTATTTAACTTGTTGGTTTAACTCACCAGCAAGGTATTTTTCATGCATCGCATCAAGTGAAATTGGTTTGATTTTAGCTGCTTGACCAGCTGTACCAAACGCTTCGTAACGCGCAACACAGATTTCAGTCATTGCTTTTGTTGCTTCAGCTAAGAACTTACGCGGGTCGAAGTTTGCAGGATTATGTGCAAGGTGACGACGAATTGCACCTGTTGATGCTAAACGTAAGTCAGTATCGATATTTACTTTACGTACACCGTGCTTAATACCTTCAACGATCTGCTCAACTGGTACACCGTAAGTTTCAGGGATCTCACCGCCAAACTCATTGATCACAGCAAGCCACTCTTGTGGTACTGATGACGAACCGTGCATTACTAAGTGAGTATTAGGAATACGCGCGTGAATTTCTTTGATGCGGTTAATTGCAAGAATGTCACCCGTTGGTGGACGTGTAAACTTATACGCACCGTGTGACGTACCACATGCAATCGCAAGTGCATCAACACCTGTTTTCTTAACGAAGTCAGCTGCTTCTTCAGGATCAGTTAATAGTTGGTCTTCAGTTAGCTTACCTTCTGCACCAATACCGTCTTCTTCACCTGCTTCACCCGTTTCTAATGAACCAAGTACACCTAGCTCGCCCTCAACTGAAACACCACATGCGTGCGCCATTTCAACTGTACGACGTGTTACATCAACGTTGTACTCGTAGCTTGAAGGCGTTTTACCATCTTCAAGTAGTGAGCCGTCCATCATTACTGATGAAAAGCCTAATTGGATTGAGCGTTGGCAAACTGCTGGTGATGTACCGTGATCTTGGTGCATAACTACTGGAATGTGTGGCCATTCTTCAATTGCCGCTAAAATCATATGGCGAATAAACGGCGCACCGGCGTATGCACGCGCACCTGCTGAACCTTGAACGATAACAGGACTGTTTGTCTTGTCTGCTGCTTCCATAATTGCACGCATTTGCTCTTGGTTATTCACATTAAACGCTGGAACACCATAACCATTTTCTGCCGCATGGTCTAATAGCTGACGCATACTGATTAAAGCCATTTTGCTTTCTCCAATTTTTGATGGCACCTAACGCCATCGAGTTTGAACGGATAGATTTGTTTATTGCCAAGTAATCACTAAATTGAGAGAGATATGATTACTTGGCTTTTTATTCAGCTACTTAGATTCTGTTACATAAATCTAAGTATAGCGTGCACAAATTATTTCGCGCGCGCTTCTAACATTGCTACAGCGGGTAACTGCTTGCCTTCTAAGAATTCTAAGAATGCACCACCACCTGTTGAAATGTATGAAATTTTGTCTACTACTTCATATTTATCAATCGCTGCAAGGGTGTCACCGCCACCAGCAATTGAGAATGCATTTGATTCTGCAATCGCATGTGCAAGTGCTTTGGTACCTTCACCAAATTGATCAAATTCAAATACACCTACCGGGCCGTTCCAAACAACCGTACCTGCATTTTTGATAATCTCAGCAAGTGCCTTCGCTGAATCAGGGCCGATATCAAAAATCATGTCGTCTGAATCAACATCTGCAACTGACTTTAATGTTGCTACAGCAGTTTCTGAGAACTCTTTACCCACAACTACATCTGTTGGTACTGGAATATCGCCACCCCCTGCTTTTGCAGCGTTAGTTAGCTTGTTTGCTTCATCAATTAAATCAGCTTCATAAAGTGATTTACCAACGTTATTACCCGCAGCTGCGATAAAGGTATTTGCAATACCACCACCACACACTAACTGATCAACAACGCTTGAAAGCGACTCAAGTACAGTCAATTTAGTTGATACTTTTGAACCACCAACAATCGCTACAAGTGGGCGCGCTGGGTTATCTAGTGCTTTACCAAGTGCATCTAGCTCTGCTGCAAGTAAAGGACCTGCACAGGCAACATCTGCGAATAAACCAACACCGTGAGTAGATGCTTGTGCACGGTGCGCAGTACCAAATGCATCCATTACATACACATCACACAGTGCAGCTAATTTTTTAGCTAACGCTTCGTCGTCTTTTTTCTCGCCTTTGTTGAAGCGTACGTTTTCAAACACAACCACTTCGTTGTCTTGAGCGTCAACACCGTCAAGGTAATCTTTTTCTAAGCGAACAGTTTGCTCTAATACGTCATTTAAATAGTTAACAACCGGTAGCATTGAGAATGCTTCATCGTATTCACCTTCTGTAGGGCGACCTAAATGCGACATAACCATTACTTTTGCGCCTTTTTCTAAGGCTAATTTAATGGTTGGTAACGATGCACGAATACGCGCATCACTGGTTACTTTACCGTCTTTTACTGGAACGTTTAGGTCTTCACGAATAAGCACGCGCTTACCTTGTAAATCTAAATCAGCCATTTTAATGACAGACATTTGAGCTCTCCTTTAACATAAAAAAACCGCAAATTTGTTGGCAAACTCACGGTTATCTAAATCTAACTTTTTAGTGCCATCGCCTCGGCAGTATCTAGCATGCGGTTGGCAAACCCCCATTCGTTATCACACCAAGCTAAAATCTTTACTAAGCGTTTGTGACTAACACGGGTTTGTGTACCGTCAATAATCGATGAATGACTATCGTGATTAAAATCAACCGATACTAATGGCTCTTCGGTATAACTGATAATACCAGCTAAGTGTTGATGCTCTGCATCTGAAAGTACTTTATTTACCGTTTCAATTGTTACATCGGTATTAAGTGTGACGCTTAAGTCCATCGCAGTAACATTGATGGTAGGTACGCGCACCGCAATGGCTTCAAAGCGGCTTTTAAACTTAGGCAGAATGCGCTCGATACCACGTGCTAATTTAGTATCAACCGGAATAATCGATTGGCTTGCAGCACGGGTACGGCGAAGGTCACTGTGATAGGCATCAATCACTTGCTGATCGTGCATTGACGCATGAATGGTGGTAATCGCACCCGATTCAATACCAAACGCATCATCAAGTACTTTAATCACTGGCACAATACAGTTAGTAGTGCACGAACCGTTAGAGACGATAGTGTGCTCAGCTTTTAATTCATTATCGTTAATGCCAAATACAATGGTGGCATCCATGTCAGCATCAGCAGGTTGTGAAAACAACACTTTTTTAGCGCCAGCATTTAAATGCAATTCGGCATGTTCGCGTGAGTGATAGACACCTGTACATTCAAGCACCACGTCGACACCTAATAAACCCCAAGGCAATTCGCTTGGATTTTCTTCGGCGAATAACTGAATTAAGTCACCATTAACCGTAATGGCATCTTGTTTTAATTGCACAGGAAATTTAAAACGACCATGAGAAGTGTCGTATTTTAATAAATGCGCGATGCCTTTAGCGTCTGCTAATTCATTGATCGCAACAATTTGAATGTCGTTAGTACGACCAGCTTCATATAAAGCTCTTACGATATTTCGTCCGATTCGACCAAAACCATTAATTGCAATTTTGATTGCCATTAAGTTGTTTTTCCTAACAGTGCCGAGCACTTTCACAGTTGGTGAGAGGGTAGATGGCGGTATTCTAAAGCAAAGAATTTGAATACGATAGTGAAAAAATTTTATTCTTTGATTAGTAAAGATAATGACACCGGTTACTTACTAGGTAAATCAAGGGATCCAGTAATTTCGCAAGTTTGATGAAGATTTTTAGAAAAATGTGATTTTAATTTCTCCGTTTAAAATGACACCGGTTTCCCTAAATTTATTACGGTAATTTAGTGCTAATCACGCGCTATAAAAACACAAAAAAGCCTAATTTAGGCTTTTAAAATCTTCTTAAATTGAAGGCAAAGATTTAGTCTTTCAAAACCAACTCTTTTTCTTCTTGGCGTAATGTTAGTACTTCAAAGCCGTCTTTGGTGACTAAAATAGTGTGTTCCCATTGTGCTGATAGCTTTTTATCGCGGGTAACTACTGTCCAACCATCTCGTTTGGTTTTAGTTTTCGCGGTACCTTGGTTAATCATTGGTTCAATAGTAAATGTCATGCCTTCTTGTAGCGTTACACCAGTATGCTTTTTGCCAAAATGCAATACTTCAGGCGCTTCGTGCATTTGTCTACCGATACCATGACCGCAAAACTCTCGCACTACAGAGTAACCATGTTGCTCTGCATGGTGTTGAATCACCGCGCCAATATCACCTAATTTAGCTCCTGGTTTCACTTGTTTAATGGCCAACCAAAGTGCTTCGTAAGTCGTATCAACCAAACGTTTCGCAAGCGGCGCTACATCGCCGATACAATACATTTTACTGCTATCTGCAATAAAGCCATTTTTCTCTAAGGTAATATCGATATTGATAATATCGCCATTTTTTAGTTTTTGCGTGCTACTTGGCACACCGTGACAAACCACTTCATTAATTGACGGGTTAAGCACAAATGCAAAACCGTACTGACCTTTACTTGCAGGGCGCGCATTTAGTGTATTGGTAATAAAGTCTTCAACAAAATTATTAATTTCTAGCGTTGACTGACCAACTGCAATAAACGTATCGAGTGCAGAAAATACGTCTGCCAGTAATTGGCCAGAGGTACGCATTAAATCAATTTCCGTTTGATTCTTAATAATGATTTCACTCATTGCGCTCACCTTGCTGATCACATTGACGCAGTAGCTCTTGCTCCATTATTTCAGCAAAGGTTAAATTAGGATTACGCTCTGCAAGGCGCCCTACTTTTATCCAAAATTCGGCTTGAGAGTTGATTGAACGCACCATCACGGTGCTAGCATGACGAATTTCATCATGTAATTGGTCAGAAATTTTAACGATACCCATAGCGACACACTGTTTAATCATATGCTTTATATATATTACGTATACATAATATATAAAATCAATAAAAAAATGGCGCCAAAGGCGCCATTGTGGGCTGGGTAACAAATAAAAAGTTTATCTTGGCAGATTTTTGCTTAACTTTTTGTTTTTATTCATTACATCACTGTAATAACCGTGAAGCGCTTCACTTAATTGACCTTCTTGGCGTTTAATTCGCTCAGCTTGGGTAATGTTTTGCTGCTTTAACGTTACGTTTTCAGCACGTAATTGATTGATTACATCACCTTGCTGCTGCGCCTTAGTTTTAAGTTCATCAACGCTATGAATTGATTCTTTTAACAGGGCATTTAACTCTTCATTACGCTCGTTGAGTTCACGGCAGTGATGCTTCATTACCGATTTACTCATATTCGCTTCTTCAACTTGTTGCTGAAGATCTTGAAGCTTAGCGGTCACTTCTACACTTGGTTTTTTCTTTGCGTCTGTTAACTGTTCCATCAGTGTTTCAAGCATAGCGTTTGAATTTTCCCACTCACGCTCAATTAACTGTACATGCTTAATAATCATGGCATGATCATTTTGCAATTGCTCAAACTGCTGCTGTTTTTCTAAAAGCAGTTTCTTCTGTTCAATTAATTGTTCAGTAAGCGCTTTTTCATGTGCGCGCTGTGCAAAAGAGGTAATATTAGCTTGTACGGGATCTGAACCGCAAACAAGTTCAGGAGCATTTCGTTCAGAGGTAACCATTTCCCTTTCCTCGTTATTATACCTATCAAAAGTTGGTTAAATTTTAGCAAGATAAAGGCAGGAAGGAATTTGATCTAAATCAGTTTTTTTAATTAAGAATCGTTATCAAAGATAAAACTATTGCGCTAGATCAAAAAAGCGATGCATTTGCATCGCTTTTGATTATTATAGCTTTTTTTGCAATTATGCGAGTTGATTCGCTTTTGCTACGATATTTTCTACCGTAAAGCCAAAGTGTTCAAATAGTTCATTTGCAGGCGCAGATTCACCAAATGTTGTCATACCTACAACCGCGCCATTTAAACCAACGTACTTATACCAGTAATCTTCAATACCCGCTTCTACCGCGACGCGTTTAGTTACTGCACTTGGTAGTACTGATTCTTTATAAGCCGCATCTTGTACGTCAAATAAATCAGTTGAAGGCATAGAAACAACACGTACTTTTTTACCTTGAGCGCGAAGTTCAGCTGCTGCTTGCATAGAAAGTTCAACTTCAGAGCCTGTTGCAATAAGAATAATCTCAGGTGCGCCATCACAGCTTAATACGTAACCACCTTTACGTACGTTAGCTAATTGCTCAGCAGTACGTGCTTGTTGTTGTAAGCCTTGGCGGGTAAATACGAGTGATGTTGGACCATCTTTACGCTCAATTGCGTCTTGCCATGCAATTGCAGACTCAACTTGGTCACATGGGCGCCAGTTAACTAAGTTAGGCGTTAAACGCATGCTTGCTAGCTGTTCAACTGGTTGGTGCGTAGGACCATCTTCGCCTAGACCGATTGAATCGTGCGTATACACAAAGATTGAAGGCTGCTTCATAAGCGCCGCCATACGAACTGCGTTACGCGCATATTCCATAAACATCAAGAACGTGGCACCGTAAGGAATAAAGCCTTTATGCAGCGCAATACCATTCATAATTGCCGACATACCAAATTCACGTACACCGTAGAAGATGTAGTTACCTGATGCGTCATTTGCTGTTAAGCCTTTTGAACCTTCCCAAAGTGTCAGGTTTGAACCTGCAAGGTCAGCAGAACCACCCATAAACTCAGGTAACATAGGGCCAAACGCATTAAGTGCATTTTGTGATGCTTTACGTGTCGCTGGGTTTTCAGGGTTTGCCTGTAGGCCTTCAATATAGGCTTGTGACTTCTCAGCCCAATCAGCTGGTAATTCACCTTTTTGACGACGTTCAAACTCTGCCGCTAGTTCAGGGAAAGCTGCTTTATACGCATCAAATTTTTCAGCCCAAGACGCTTCTTTTGCACTACCCGCTTCAACTGCATTCCAATCAGCATAAATATCAGCTGGGATATCGAAAGCACCGTGCTCCCAGTTTAAAAATTCACGTGCAGCTGCAATTTCATCATCACCTAATGGTGCACCGTGACAGTCGTGGCTACCTGATTTGTTTGGTGAACCGTAACCGATTACTGTTTTACAACAGATTAATGTTGGCTTGCCCGTTTCTGCACGTGCTTCATCGATTGCCGCGCGAATGGCTTCGCTATCGTGACCATCTACGTTACGCACAACATGCCAACCGTAAGATTCAAAACGTGCTGCTGTATCGTCAGTGAACCAACCTTCTACTTCACCGTCGATAGAAATACCATTGTCATCCCAAAACGCGACAAGTTTACCAAGGCCTAATGTACCTGCTAGTGAACACGCTTCGTGTGAAATACCTTCCATAAGGCAACCATCGCCTAGGAAACAGTAAGTAAAGTGATCAACAATATCGTGACCTTCACGGTTAAACTGGTGCGCAAGTGCTTTTTCAGCAACAGCCATACCAACCGCGTTAGTAATACCTTGACCTAATGGGCCTGTCGTTGTTTCAACACCCGGTGCATAACCGTATTCAGGGTGACCCGGTGTTTTAGAGTGCATTTGACGGAAGTTTTTAATTTCCTCAATTGGAAGATCATAGCCAGATAAATGCAGTAAAGAATAAATTAGCATTGAGCCGTGACCGTTTGACAGAATAAATCGGTCGCGATCAGCCCAATCAGGGTTTGCTGGGTTATGGTTTAAATAGTCGCGCCATAGCACTTCAGCAATGTCTGCCATACCCATAGGGGCACCTGGGTGGCCAGACTTGGCCTGTTGCACAGCGTCCATAGATAGAACGCGAATAGCATTTGCTAGTTCTTTACGTGACGGCATGGATTTTCCTACCTCATTATTTGTTTGCTGTCATAATTTGGATACATTGGCCAATAAGCACTGGTAATAGGAAGTACTTATTGGTCAATGTACCCACGCAGCTCTATTCTTACCTATAAGCACACGCGGAGCAATGGAAAACCGACTATAATCTAGCTTCTTTATGCACAAAACAGCCTAGTAACGGTGAAGAAATTTCACTTTTAATTTTTTTTAGACGTCTAGGCGTAAAGTTATTGTTTGCAGCGTCGTTATTCGGTAGAATACGCGACCATTTAATTGAACCTGCGCAAATCCTTGTGGCAACGCGCATTTTTTGTGAGTGAGTAGAAATACCATGGCAAGAACTTTATTTACTTCTGAGTCAGTATCTGAGGGTCATCCGGATAAAATCGCTGACCAAATTTCTGATGCGGTTTTAGACGCAATTATCACACAAGATAAGCATGCGCGTGTTGCCTGTGAAACAATGGTTAAAACAGGTGTTGCAATTATCTCTGGTGAAATTTCAACAGATGCGTGGGTAGACCTTGAGTCAATCACACGTAAAGTAATCACAGATATCGGTTACACATCATCTGACGTAGGTTTTGACGGTGACACCTGTGGCATCATGAACCTTATTGGTCAACAATCACCTGAAATCGCACAAGGTGTTGACCGTACTAAGCCTGAAGAGCAAGGCGCTGGTGACCAAGGTTTAATGTTCGGTTACGCAACTAACGAAACACCAACATTAATGCCTGCGCCACTTTATTACTCGCACCTACTTGTAGAGCGTCAAGCACAAGCACGTAAATCAGGTATTCTTCCTTGGTTACGTCCTGATGCAAAATCTCAGGTAACGTTTGTATATGAAGACGGTAAGCCTGTTGCAATTGATGCAGTTGTACTATCTACTCAGCACAACCCAGACATCGAGCAAGATGCACTAGTTGATGCTGTAATGGAAAACATTATTAAGCACACGCTTCCAGCTGAGCTTTTGACTGAAGACACTAAATACTTCATTAACCCAACTGGCCGTTTCGTAATCGGTGGCCCTGTTGGCGACTGTGGTCTTACAGGTCGTAAAATTATCGTAGATACTTACGGTGGTATGGCACGTCACGGTGGTGGTGCTTTCTCTGGTAAAGATCCATCAAAAGTTGACCGCTCTGCGGCATACGCGGGTCGCTATGTTGCTAAGAACATTGTTGCAGCTGGCCTTGCTGATAAGTGTGAAATCCAAGTGTCTTACGCTATCGGTGTTGCTGAGCCAACTTCAATCACAGTTGATACATTCGGCACAGGCAAAATCTCTGAAGAGAAATTAGTAGAGCTAGTACGTGAGCACTTCGACTTACGTCCTTACGGTATCACTAAGATGCTTGACCTACTTCACCCAATGTACCAAATGACTGCAGCATACGGTCACTTCGGTCGTGAACCGTTCGAAATGACGGTAGGCGAAGATACATTCACAGCATTTAGCTGGGAAAAAACAGACAAAGCAGACGCACTTCGCGCCGCTGCTGGTTTATAATAACCGTCTGATTGAGAAAAAGCGCCATTGGCGCTTTTTTTATGCCTAAAATTCAGTAAGTTGCTATGATAACCGCTCTAGCAAGTGATAAAGAAACTACACGGTGAAGTTATGTACCATTCAATCAAGCATTACCCTGAAATAGCAAACAATACTAACCAACCAAGAATCGTACGCCTTGCCAAACCTTACTTAACAACTCCGGCAATTGTTTATATTACACATGTTTTGATGTTGGTTGCCCTTGTTGTAATAAACCTGCCAAGTGTGCAACAACTATCGCCTTTGCTTTTAAAAGCCGCATTATTTATTACTTATTTGATAGCCATGCATTTTGCGGGCATTAATACATTGCAGCGTAAGCAGTTTTTAACACACCTTGATGAAATCCAAACAAAATCAGAACAATCCGATATCGCTCTCGCCCAATCATCTTTATTTAGCTATTGGAAAGACGTTCAGGTAACTAAAACCTTTATCGTGACCGCCCCTACTTTCGCACGCATAAAAACCTTCGAGTTTGGTTATTTGAGCCTCAGCGAAAATGGAGAAAAAGCGATGATCCGTGTATTAGAAGACGAAAATTTGGCATCAAGCCAACTTAAAATTGCCATTTTTAACGACCAAGTCATCCCTGCGGTCATCGAGGAAAATACGCACATTATCCTCACACTTGCAGAACATTCGATAAATGGCACAATTAGTAAAATTAACCAAGTAGCAAAACGAAAAGTCACTACAAATCAATTAGCAATTAATTTCACCGAAAAACTACTGGTTGTAGAGTTTGAACACACGCCACATGAGCTATCATTAGTATCACATGTTACCAACCCGCAAACTGAACTTACCTACACACTGAAACTGATAGCCATAGACTCACAAGATTATGTTGTTTATAAAGTGCTGGAAGACCATCCGTCGCGCCCGCTAATGAGTGCAGATATAATTATCTTTAATAGCGATAAAAAACAAACGGCCAATGTACTTGGTTTTTCAGAGCTCGCAACGCATCACGTCGGACATTACCCGCTAGCGGGTGGTATGATTAGCTAAGTAACTCAGCTACGGCAAACGCTATTAAGATAAAACATAGGATTTAACATGAACAAAGGACATGTAATTGCATTTACGCTTGGCGCCCTTAGCTTCGCACTTATTTCGACATTAATGCCGTCAGATAGTCAATTAATCGGTAAAAAACAGCCATCAGATAGCTCTGACAACACACTATCTGATCCACTAGAATCAAGCTTTAATAACATCAAAGAACCGTTAACGGAAACCCTATCCACACAACACAAATCAATACAAAACTCACTAACAGCGCTAACTAAATCTGAGCTGGTTGCTGAAGTTGAAAGGTTAGAAAGCGAATTAACACACGCTACACAAAAACATGAACAGCTGATTAAAGAAGTGAGTGAACATGCTGAATCCATGTTGCGCGATAAAGTAGCGGAGCTTGAGCAGCAAATGCAACAGCAACTTGAATTGCTGCTCAGTGATGGCGCAGACACCCTTAATTTAGCAACGAAGTTTGAGCAACAAACCCGTGACGATCATTGGGCCGAAACGACAGAAGCGGTGTTTCAAGATTTTTTTACCACACATGATTTTATTGAATTTGTGCAACTAAAAACAATTGATTGCCGAGAAAGTATTTGCAAAATTAACTATCAGTATGCCGATGATTTCGAATCAATACACCTGTTCCAACATAAATTATCAGAGTTTGTTACCAAACATAAATTTGCTACTAGCCAATCACAAGAGGCTAATGGTGTTGTGAATATGCATATCGCGAAATAACCTAGGGTCTGTTGGCCTTTCAGTTCGTTTTTGCAGCAGTTTGATTGGGCTTTATACAAGGCAGAGGCTGCGTGGCATAGTTACTCTATGTGAGTCAGCCGATAACACAGTAGAAAACCCAATCAAGCGCTGCCGAACGGTTCTTTTGAGCGCACTTTTCTCATTGTTGCCTA
>NZ_LKBD01000041.1 GCF_001399975.1 Pseudoalteromonas sp. P1-9 | reverse complement strand
TATGTAGTTGTTCTACATTGATAAATTCAAACGCAGTTAGCATGATATTTAACCCGCTAGAATGATCAGCTATTTAAGTGAATTGGTATAATGCAGAGCAAATGCCAAGCGGCAGCCGCTAACGCTATTATGCCAGCACTGAACAGTAATTTTGAGCTCACAGGAGCGTGTATAATCTGTTGATTTGATGACAGCAAATTAAGTTACCTATCTGCCCTAAATTGACAACATTTCGTTATTTTAATCTTGTTTGTTTTTTATACGCTAGTCAATACCGACACAGGCTGTGTAGCGTTTTGCGATTTTAACGACCTTGTCTTTGGATTCGATAATTTCATTATCGTTTTTGAAAATACGCTGTTCACACATACCACGCATGTTCGCGTATGTTTTTAAGCACTCTTTTACGCTTTTTCCGCCCGATGTTTGATATGACTCATCGTTGCAAAATTGTAATGCGAGTAAGTTAGAACCAAGCTTGATTTCACCTAAGCTAACATCGCTGGTTTCAGCTTTTGCCAAAAGGTCTTGGTAGTTGGCGATATGTTGTGAGCTTGCATTGCTATAAAAATACATTCCGCCTAAAAATAGGCCTAGAAGTACAATAAACTTCATAATCATTCCCTTGATATTGTTTTTATTGAATTTAAATCGGTGACGAAAAATTTAGCGCATTACGTTACCGCTTTTTTGGTTGAAAAGCGAACAGTTTTTAAAGCGCTTAAAATTAATTCACCTTAATAGTGTTATTTTTTGCAATTGTTCTTATCTAATGTATTCATCTTAATGAACTTATGGTTACGTTTTGTGTTCTGATTGGTATAAGCAGTAAAACCGCTATAACAACCCAGAAAGCATCTTATTAAAGCCAGGAGAAAAACGAGAGCGTAAAGGTAAACACGCTCTAGATGAGTTATGACGAAAACCAAAGTAAGCGTATTGATACTAGCCGGATTGTTTTTTTGCATTCTATTTATGCTCGTATCTCAAATAATCCCGGTTCAAGGTGCAACACACAATGATTGGCATGCAAAAACCTTTTGGTATGAGCCGTGGGGCAGCTCAGGGGTACATAAAGGTATCGATATTTTCGCCAAAAAAGGAACGCCCGTAATAGCGTCTACGGCAGGAATTGTGATTTATTCTGGCACTTTGCCTAAAGGCGGTAAGGTTGCTTTGATTTTAGGGCCTAAATGGCGAGTTCATTATTATGCGCATTTAGAGCAAAACCAAAGTAGAACAGGTCAGTTAGTTGCGAAGGGAGAGGTTATTGGCACTTTGGGCGATTCGGGAAATGCCAAAGGTAAGCCAGCACATATCCACTATTCGGTCGTTACATTAATACCTTACCCGTGGCGGTTTACCACAGAAACGCAGGGTTATAAGAAAATGTTTTACTTAAACCCTGCCGAATTATTCACACATCACTAAGCTAAATTATTAACAAGCTTTGAACTATGTTGTGACTGTTCTAATTTTTCTGCGGCAAAACTATTAAATAACCAAAGTGCGAGCGCGGTAATAAACGCAATAGCGGCGCATAAGAGCCAAAAGTTCGCGGGCTCATTAGCTTCAACAGCCCATTTGTTGTAACCCCAACCAGAGAGCTTGCCTGCAAACAAAAAGCCGATGGCAGATGCAGTGTAAAGGTAGCCTTGATACATCGCTGCTTTGTCTTTCGGCATTACTGAGGCTACGTATTCCTGCTGTTTTGGCGATGCCATCATTTCACCGAGTGAAAAGATAAGTAAAGCCGCTACCGCAAGCGCGCCGCTTACAATTGCTCCAGCCTCTGAATTTGCCAGTAATAAATAACTGCTGGCAATCATTAAAGCGCCAGAAATAATTACATAAAAGGTTTTAAAACGTGCGCTCAGTGCTGATACCAATACTTGTAATAGTACAATAGAGCCAAAGTTTACCGCAGCAATGTATTCAGGTTTAAACTGACGATAATCATTTGCCCACTGGGTTGCGAGTGTGCTGATTTCAGCTTGAGACAGTGCACTTAAGCTTGGTAAATGAGCTTGTAATACCTCTTTTGGAATGCGCACATTGTAGTTAGTTAATTCAAGGTAGGCTTTATGAAAGCTGTTTTCTTGGCTGTAATCAAATTGGCTTGCAAGCGCAGTGATTGCAGTTGTTAGCTGGGGCACATTAACAAACGAAGCGGCTTCACCAAACCCCGCATGAATTGAATTCGCAAACATCACAAGATCACTGCTATCAACGTAGTCGCGAATAAAAAGCGGAAGGGTAATAAAAATTTGCATATAAACCAGCCAAAATCCGCTCAAAATCAAAATAAGTAACAAAAAGGGTTTATTGCCCATTTTTATTTTGCTGCTATACCAATGTGTTCCAGCTTTTGGCGCTAATATGTGCCAGACTAAGTTTAAACCTAGCCAACTTGCAATAAACCCGTAAGCGAATGACTCAGAAATTAATTTTGTACCTGGCAACATAAATGCAATGAGGATTGGAAAAACAAGTAACGCAAAACGACCATTTCCAAGCACTTCTCGCATTTCAATCAGTATATCTTTCAACGGTTTGGCTGGGGTGTTTTTGCGAATTTCAGCAGTTGGGTCGCGGTAAAATAAAGTGACAGGGATAAAATTAATAGCAATCCACACTGCGGCCATAATAAACACCATATCCCAACTTGTGTCTCGCATGATGCCTGCAATAACAGGCCCTAAAAAGCCACCCACATTGACCATCATGTAAAAAACGCCAAAGCCTAAACTGCGATTGCTATCGTTGGTTGCATGAGTCACCGTGCCGGTGATCAATGGTTTGAAAATGCCAGCACCAATTGCAACACCCATAAAGGCTAGGAAAAACGCGCTATAGCTTGATACTTGACCTAGCAAGTAATAACACGGGGTCATCATGGCAAAGGCAAGTAACAGCATTTTTTTGTAGCCGTAACGATCGCCTAATGCCCCAGTTAATGCAGGCAACAAGTAGATACAAAATGGCACAAGTCCTTGCAAAAAACCGCGCTGCTCATCACTAAATCCCATACCGCCTTGTAATATTGGGCTGGTCATATAAAGCGACGATACGGTAAAAAAACCGTACCATGCTAAGCGTTCAAATATTTCCATGATGTTGGCAATGTAAAAGCTGCTGCCAAATGGACTGCGCGAAGGCTTGTCTGTCGTCATAACACTCTTTCTTTTTATTTTGATATATTGTATGCAATATATCAAAGGTGGTTTTTTTAGCAACACTGTTGCGGTTTTCTGTGTTTAATGAGGGATATTTGATTAGATAAATTTAAATTAAATATGTGCTAACTTATTAATAAATTGAAATATATTTCGCAAAAGTGAGCGATTTTTATAAAAAATCTGTATAACAGAAACATTGTTTATTAATTGAGTAATTTAAAATGAATTATAAAAACACATTACTGCCTTTTTCACTTATCGCTGCCGCGGTTTTCTCTTTCTCTACCGTTGCCAGTGCACCTGCAGGTATTGATAACAGCCACCGTAGTGAAACAAATCAAGCACGCGATGCGTTTCGTAAGCCATACCAAACGCTTGAGTTTTTTGGTGTAAAAGCCAATTCAAAAGTGGTTGAGATTATGCCAGGTGGTGGCTGGTACACAGAAGTACTTGCGCCAATGCTTGCAGCAGAGGGGCAGCTTGTCGCAGCTCACTACCCAATTACAACAAGTTCAAAATACCGTAAACGCTCACGCGAAAACTTTGAGAAAAAATTAAGCGATAACAAAAAGGTATACGGCAATGTTGTTATCGCTGATTTTGATCCAAATGTGTCAATCGATGATAAAACAAAAAACGCAGATGTAGTGTTAACCTTTAGAGGCTTGCACGGTTTACAAAACGGCAATCAGTTAGCAGCTGCATTTAGTCAGTTTAACCAAATGCTTAAACAAGGTGGCAAATTAGGCGTTGTACAGCACCAAGCACCTGAAGGCTTTGACCCAGTAGCAACAGCGAAAAAAGGCTACTTGCCAAAATCACATGTAATTGCAGTGGCAAAAGCCGCTGGATTCGACTTAGAAGCTGAGGCGTATTTCCATAATAACGCGAAAGATCGCATTATTATTGATAACGTTGAAGCAGGCGTATGGGCACTGCCGCCTTCGCTTAATGCAAAGGAAAATAAAGAGCAGTACCAAGCAATTGGTGAATCTAACCGTATGACATTACTTTTCAAAAAGCGTTAATTAAATAAGGCCTTAACATTAAAACTGGTTGAAGCCTAATACAAATCACGCATTTCGGGCTTAAAAATTAGCCATTATTGGCTTAGTTTTTCAAGCCCGTTTAGTTTATATTGAAAACAATAAAAATAAGCATAAGAAGACGAAACGTGGCACAAGCAGTTAAAAAAATCGTTATTGTTGGTGGGGGCACAACAGGGTGGATGGCAGCGGCGAGTTTATCGCGCTACATTCAAGACAAAGACATGTCGCTCACGCTAATTGAATCACCTAACATTAATACCGTTGGAGTTGGTGAAGCAACCATTCCTAATTTTGTCGATTTTAACCGCAATTTAGGCATTAACGATGCTGAATTAATTAAAGCCACACAAGCGACGTTTAAACTTGGTATTGAATTTGAGGAATGGTCGCAAAAAGGTGAGCGTTTTTTCCATCCTTTTGCAGCCTATGGCGCACCCATCGAAAATTTGGATTTTCACCAATATATCAACAAGCTCAATGCTGAAGGCAAACAGCTTGATATTGAAGATTATAGCTTCCCAATTCAGCTTGCCAAAAAAGGCGGATTTGCGCAGCCAAACCCCAATCAAAATAACCCACTAGCACAATACTCTTACGCCTATCATATTGATGCTGTGTTGTATGCGAAGTTTTTAACGGAGTTTTCAGTAAAACGCGGTGTAAACCATATTTTAGCCAATGTGAGCGAAGTTAAACTAAACGCTGAAAATGGCTTTATTCAAGCGCTTACCCTTGATAATGGTAAACACATTGAGGGCGATTTGTTTATTGATTGCTCTGGATTTAAAGGCGTATTAATTGAAGGTGCGATGGGTATTGGCCTTGATGATTTGAGTCACTTGCTACCTTGTGACAGCGCTGTCGCAGTGCAAACGGAACTAGTGGGTGAACCCACGCCTTATACCCGCGCAATCGCAAAAGAAGCAGGGTGGCAATGGTGTATTCCGCTGCAGCACCGAATGGGCAATGGTTATATTTATTCAAGTAAATTCATTACAGATGAAGAAGCGAAACAAAGCCTGCTCGATAGTGTAAAAGGGCGCACAATTACCGATGTAAAAACCTTTAAATTTCCACTTGGTAGGCGCAAAGTAAGCTGGCATAAAAACTGTTTTGCCCTTGGTTTAGCTGCTGGCTTTTTAGAGCCGCTAGAATCACTTGGCATTTCGTTAATTCAAACCGCGCTTGCTAAGCTGATGACTTTCTTCCCAGATATGTCGTTTAATCAAGCTGATATTGATGAAGTTAACCGTTTGCATAATGATGAGTTAGACCGCATTGTTGATTTTTTATTAGTGCACTACAAATTAACGCAGCGCACCGACACCGCATTTTGGCGTTACTGCCAAGAGATGCCCATTCCAAAAACGCTTGAGCATAAAATTGCCATGTATAAAAATCGTGGCCATGTGGTGATGTATGATAACGAGTCTTTCCAGCAAGCAAGTTGGCTTTCAATGTTTTATGGTTTTAATGTTACTCCTTCGCGTTACGATGTACGTTTGGACCACTTTAACTCAAGCGCGATTGCTGAAAACTTGGCGAAAATGAAAGCGCAAATTGCTATGGCCGCGAATAATTGTTTGAGTCATCAAGCATTTATTGATAAACATTGTAAAGCAAATAATGATGTGAAAAATCAATAATGTTAGTACCGTTTACAAAAACCCACATTGAACAACTTACAAGCTGGTTTCCAGATGAAGTTAGCCTTTCCAAGTGGTCTGGTCCGGGGTGATCTTAAATTGTTCATCGAGTCCGACATCAAGAGAGCGGTAGCCTTTTTCAGAATTTCCTTTTCTAATTCAATACGTTTTATTTTCTTCTCAAGCTCTTTAATCTTACGCTGCTCTGGCGTCATTGGGCTAGCTTTACTCGTTATGCCTTGGCGCTCATTGCGAAGCTGCCTAACCCACTTATCCATCGTAGATTTGCCAACATTCATCGCTTCAGCCGCTTCTCGAACTGAGTAACCTTGAACAACAACTAGTTGAGCTGCTTCTAATCGAAATTCTGGTGTGAAATTACGTTTGCCTGTTCTTGTCATTATGTCACCTAAATTATCTATGAGGCGATCATATCAGCCTCTAATTAGGTGGCCAAATTCAATGTACCACTACACATGTTGTTTCTTGTAAATTCAGGATGGACATTTGCAGAAGTTGTTGCTCCAGCACGAGCTATGTGATCAAGTTCAGCAATGGCTGATTGATATTTTTTTGAAACAGTCACAGTTTCGTATTTATTTTTGCTGCCTTTGAGCTTTTGGCGCTTCTTTACTTGTTTGGTGTATTCGCTGTGTTTGTAGTACCGCGTCCTTACCGCGACATAATTTTTGTGAGCCATGCCTCTGCAATTTGTTCTTACATTCATATCATCATATAGAAATATGAATTCAAGTCGCAGCATCAGCATTGTCGAATTTATTCATTAGCTATGCTAAAGGTTTTAACCCACTAAAGCCTAACAAGTTAGGGCGTGGGCTTTTGCAGATTGAAGAGGCAAAAGTGGGAAGGAGAGCAAGAAGACAAACGAGCAAAAATATGTCAGCAAAGCTCTAAATTATCATGGCACAGATAACGAATATTTCCTTGCTGTTACCTCCTGTGGCTTTAATGTTTACAAATGAATATCGGTTTGGGGGCATTTAAACCAAACAGCTTCTTTTCCCTATGGCTATTCCATCTGTCATACCTGCGTGTGAGTTTGTTCTTATAAGAGTGTTCAAACTGCTTATCTAATGAATCAACTTTAGATAATCTACTTTTCCAGACATCAAATCGCTGGTCTACTATTTTGAGGAAAAGTTGATTATAGCACCAGTAATCTTCTAAATTTTTGGACTCATTCATTAGTTTATACCAATGCCGAGACCAACTATTTCTATTGTAAGCGTACATTGCAGCTTGGTACGCTTGACCTACAAGACCTTTTTCGCTCCTGTATTTCTCAAGTACCTTATCATTAAATAAACTTTGGTCTGAAAATCCAGCTACCATTATGCCTCTTGCTACTTCAGATGGCTCAATTCTTGACACTTTTTTAGTTATGTATTCGTGTAGTAATTCGTGCTTATTGTTTAATAGTGCAGCTACAACTTCTAGCAACAACTCTTTGTCTGTATTCGCTTCATCTAAAAAGCTAAATTGATGTTTCTTGAAAGGTTCACCTTTAAAGCTCCAATAAATATGCGATTTCAGGGAGATTTTAGCTTTACCAAATACCTGATTAACCCACGGTTTGCAGGTTGCTATTTTGTCGAGCAGTAGCAACGATTTTTGAGGTTCTGTCTCATGTATTGCAAAACAAAATTTCAATAAATAATTGTAAATTGGAGGTAACTTCGACTCCCCTAGGTTTATGAAAAATTTAAACCACTTATCAGTTATTATTTTATCGCTATTAATCAGCATTTGTAATTCAAATTCAGTAACATCATCCAGAACTATAGAAGCATTTTGACGAGACAAATTACACCTAAAACGCTCGAAAGACTCATGTGCAAGCTCTTGCCTCTCATTGAAGTCCTCAATACTCTCATCATCAAAAATCGACTTTAAATGCTCATCAGGAGTTTCAGGGGGGGGCTTAACACCTTTTATACTGAACCTGCTCGGTTCGTTAGACACTGGATTTGATATATCAATTTCTATCTCGATATTTTCTGGGGCAGCCTCAAGCCCAATTGATAATTTTAGGGATTTATCAATCAACGCAATCAGCGACAACAGACACTTTTTATCCAATAAAGCGACTGCTCGACCATAAGTTGAAGGAGAGATACGATCTAATGCTTCAATGCTTGATAGAAGTCCTTTTTCTAATGCCCTAAGGAGAGCCATTGACAAATACCATTTAGTTCTATCTTTATCTTCAGACATTTCATTTGCGTTCAACTCACTATCAACAATTAGCTTCAATAGTCTTTGGTCTTGAACTTTAACTGCTACAGCGAGAATTTCAGTCTTAATCTTCTTAGAACCTTTTTCCCACCCGTAATCTATAAGCTTCCTTATACATTCAGTTAAGCTACAACCTGCGTATCTAATAAACAACAAAGATAAAAACATTAAATGCTCATCTTTGGATTCTAGTATTCTACTGACATATTTTTCAAAGTAGGCGTTGTCTACAGGTTTGAACAAAGCAAGCAGGTCTAGCAGCATATTCTTTTCCATGGAGTGTGAAAGAAAAATGTCTAATTGTTCATTTCCTGTAAGATGAGGAAACGCAAAAAGTAATAAATACTGTCGAATTAACCACTCATCACGAGTTGTATCTTCACACTTATCCATACCTCTCCATTTATTAATAAATGCAGAAGCTTGATCTTTAGTTAACAGCGCATTATGACGAGATATTCCAAATACTCCTTGTCTTAGTTCAACCCCATCTCTAGTTGTGACACTATCAATTATGTCTCTACGCTTCTGAACAGCAACATTAGGTTCAAACCTTGATAAGCCATAGCAAGCAGACTCTATGAATAAATCATCTGAAGTTGTACCAAACGAAGTATGTACTTTGCTCGTGTCACTTGCTTCGTATTTTTTTGCTGTAACAGATATGTTTTGGGGCTTATTCGATTGTGGATCACAAGGGTCAACTGAGCAGTAATTTTCTATGCTTCTCCAATTTCCAAAACTTTTTCTATCTTTTGTTAATTCAAGCACTAATTGCTCATCTTCAATGCCGCTTTTCGTATCACCAATGGCTCTCAGAATATTTACTAACGTCCATTTACCAGTTCGAGATACATCTTCTCTACGGAGGTGTTCGCAAAATGAATGAAAAGCTTGCTGCGTTTCTAACCAATCGATGTTGTTTAGCCTAATAAGGCTATAAAAATCTTTGTATGGGGAGCGGTGACTAGAGTTTAATATTTGCCCAAACTTCCAGTAAAATAAGTTTTTGGCATATGTTGCTAACGGTTTACCAGCCAATAAAGATAGTGCTAACTCTGAAAGTTGGCTCGAATCATAGTCGTCATTCCTTTCTAAATTAGACAGTACTTCCCTCTCAAATTTAGACAATGCATTTATCGAATTGGTTATTTCATTAGACTTTTTTTGCAATTCTTCTTCTGAATCTTTGAAAGCAGAGAGTTTAGGTGAAAGGGAGTATACAGCTAACCAAGATATTACTTCCTTCTCAACCGATTTCCATAAGTCATTTTCTGAAGCAATATTGAGTAGTGCACCGTGAAGCCAATCAAAGTTAGCTTGATGACTACCCTCTAAACAAATAAATCGAGCAGATGTAACAAATGCTAAGGGCTTTTCTTTTGCAGCACATACAAATACAGGAAAATCTTCTGCATTCGTATTTTGCATTTGAATAAAACTATGCAACAAAGATACTAGGATTCTATCGTCACATTTGTTATCTAATGCTGAGATTGTAATCGCTGATATTATTACGTCTGACGTATCATCAAGAGCTGCAATTGGATCGATAATTTTATCCAAAACATCATGTAGGTTTCTGTTGTTTCTCAAAGCTTTCTTTAATTTTTCAACAATGGAAAAACTAAGGGCTAAAGTAACTCCTTCTTCTTTTAGGTAATAGCTCGAAGGGTCGTCATCTAAAAGCTCATAAAATCTACCATCTGCGACTATAGCAAGCTCTCCTTCAAATACTTTTAAATCATCTTCCTGTCCTATTGCTATTCTTTTTTGTATTTCATTAGCATCCTTAACTAAACGTTTTGCAAAAGATGAAAATGGGACTGGCTCCCTAGCATTTCGCTCTATTGATCGCATATGTTCGAATAGCAATCTGCTAACGCTAAGCTCATCAATATTCTCTATTTCTTCTTGGCTTAGAAGCTCTAATGAAATTCCTAGTAATCTTGGATTACATAAAGACCTGGCTACTTTGGGTTTAAGGTCATTGCCGATAATTCCATTTTTTAAAAGAATCTCATCCCTTTCGGAAACAGACCATTCAGGGATATCAATTTGCTCATATGTGGACTCAAGTCTATTTTTTACATAATTGTCAAAATATTGCTTTCTTGTTGAAACAATAACACTTGCATTTAACTGCCTAACTTCAAGGCAAATAGCGTCTAATAATTTCCCCCAGTCACTTGTAGGTTTTTGATTTATTCCGTCAATTACAATTACTATTTTTTTGCTTTGATCTACAGTGGGATTCTTCCATTGTTCAAATAAACGATGCCACCTCTTATTATTTCCAAGTGATAATTGTCCACCAGTTTGCTTAATTAACTTTTTAACAATTAATTCTGAAAAATCAAAATCCCCTGTATTATTGGGTAAATCTTCAGGTGAAAAAAAAAGCAAGATAGGTTTATTTTTTTGAACCAGCCAGCTTTGAGCTAATATCCAAGATTTTCCACAGCCTTCTTTACCTGATACAACAACTAGCTTCTTTAAACCATCATTAATATAGTATGGCTCTAGTTTCTGAACTAAATCGTTTCTCTGGTTTATGAAATTGGAAGTTACAGCATTGGGGCAAATAGGTTGCCCAAAGTGGATTTTAGCCTCAGCTTTATCAGAAAATTTATCCAGTAACCAAGATTCATTCGCTCTTTTTGCAGAAGAGTAGCTGAGGTGAGCAACATCCAACTCAGACTTTATTTTATTGATTTGAGTTTGTTGATGTGTGCTTTGATTAATTGCAGTTAATGCAGGGACTACATTAGATAGTAGAGATGAGTTGCAATTCGCATTACTTAAAATAAAATCTTCAACGCATTTCCCTGCTTTAGCTAAAGCGGCGGCTAATAATGGAAGTGATGAATCTGACCAATCTAATACGAATACAAATAAACCACTCTTATCTCCAACTTTCCTAACATCATCTATAAGTTGAGTTTTAATTGAAGCAGTAGAAGCTAATACCCAAATATCTACTTCATGGTCATTAATAGATAAATCAGTAATTTTTGACAGAATACTTTCACGAGAAGGAGAGTCACCATACCTCTTGCATTCGAAGCAAATAGGGTCAATTTTAAAACTTGATTTACCATCTAGCCCAAATTGTGAGCCACTACCTGCCAGCCTGAATGGAATCCCTGTAATAGACCACAATGTTAGTCCAATTAACCCTTCAAAGCCTGAGTTACCTGAGTGAGGTAGCGATAACAAAACTTCTCTGAGGTTTTCAACATGAGTTTTTAATCCACTATCCATGTACTTCTACTTATTTTTATAGCTCAAAATCAATTACATGAATTCATATCATATCTTTCGAGTTTGAGTAATCTAATTTTTATGATTGTTGCTATTTCTCTTGTATATATCAAACAGCTAATGACACTTTAAATATTTTTCGGTGTTTAGCTTGTGAAAGTAAACGAGTTTAATTGACCAGTTAATCAGCCAAGGCAAAAAACAATTGCAGCTCAATAGCGCGTCGCTTTTTGTGTTATCTGATAATTTATCAGCGATTACTGCCTATGAAAAATCGGGGTTTAAAATGGCAAAGTACCCAACGCCAATCCCTTTAGAAAACTGCGAATATATGGTTAAAACGTGCTAATTTAGCGATGCTTATACTGAGTTTTACAATATCCACGTGAAATATTCGGATTGCGTAGTTTTAAATGCTTAGTGTTGCGGCCAGATACACGCGCTCGCCATAAACGAAAGCTGGCTGGTTTTAAGGCTCGCCTCATTAATCGGATTACGTTTTTCTCAGATAACCCATAGAGTGTTTCGATGGCTTCAAATGGAGTTCTATCTTCCCATGCCATTTCGATAATGCGTGATTGATCAGATTTAGTCATTGGTGTGTAAAATAATAAAATGAATATTCTGATTACGCTAAAAAACGTATTTTTGATCAGTTGTTAAGGCAATTCGCTGGAGAGTCGTTTTATGATGAGATCAAAGGAAAAGTATTTCAGCAGCTAAAGCAAAGGCGCTGCTGAAATATGTTAATACTAGTTCGAGAGTAAATTCACCCACTCATCAGGATTACTGATGATAAATTCATAGGTTTCATTGTTTGTGCACGTAATGCGAATTGCATCTGAGGTAATAGGTAAAATGCCAGCCCCTTTGCCAACGCACTTTTCTACTTTAGCGATTGAACCTCGCTCAACGTTATACGGGCCTAAACCTGATTTCTCGTTAAATGGTTTAAAACAAATACCGTATTGTGACACTGAAAACTGGCCATCAGCTCTTGTCACACCATTTTGAATGGTTGCCGTTGATGATTTTAAGGTACCTTGTTGCATCTTATTTACTCCATGTAACCCAAATACACGTTAAAACTAAATTTAACTTAAATTTAGCTTGTTACCTTAAGCGCTGAACTCACTTCAAACAAGTTAAAAAGTGTTAAGACATTCCAACAGCTTTTCAAAATAAATACATAAGTTGAAGGGATTCGCAAGCGGGTAATTTATCCTTATGGCTAAACCTGTTACCCTACGCGCATTGATACTCTAGAGCAGCAAACATGATTAAAGATAACGAACTGATTAATACATTAGACGAGCTAGAAGCGTTTTTACTGTTAGTTGAAAATGGTGGTTTAGGCCTTAAAAATGTTGAAGGTGTGGCACTTGCTACAAATAACAGTGATGGTCGCCCATTTATTGCGGTATTAGATGATAAGCATCAATTATTGCTAGGTCGTTGGGTATCGCAAGACGTGTATGAAAATGGCAAAGATATGGTGCGTTACGGAGTGAAGAAAACGCATTAATACGCTTTACTATGATAAAAAAGCCAAACATGCGTTTGGCTTTTAACGATTCAACTTCAATTTTATTCTTTTTCACATGAATTTTGGAAATGTTTTAGCTCGTCCCGCAATAGGTTTAATGAGGACAGACATTGATAACCCACGTTATCATCTAAACACCAAGATTCAATTAGTATTTTTAAAGCCATTCTGGCTTTTGGAATGTAATCTGTCCTCGATTCTTCAAAACTCACTTCATAATCGGGAGCAAAACTTCTATCAAATCCGAGTCTTGAAAGCATGTCGTATGCTTCTTTAAACGCTTTCGAATATGCAAATAGAGCATACTCACAGCCATTTTCATTTGAATAAAACTTTTTAAGTTGGATGCTAGATTCCTTGATATGCCTATTAAACTTAGAACAATCAAAACTACTTTCAGGTAATTGCCTGTAATAGTACTTAACCCCACTATCAGGCATGTTTTCAGGAAAAACTGTTTTGTACAGTTTGACAGTTTCAATGTTTACTGAATTAAATAAACTTGCATTACCGTATTTTGCTAATGCTTCATTAGATATTGTTTCTACTGTATTTTTAAAGTGGTTGTAGTGCTCAATGTAATTTGAAAAATTATTTTTTTCTGATATGTCCCTGAACTGAGCTTGCGCTAGTGCAAATTGTTTCTCAGATATTGATACTTGTTGGTTGGCTTTGATTAGTTGGCTTTCGGTTTGTAAACTTCTCAAATACAAACCGTATAGGCCCGTAATAGCAATACAAAATGAAAAAGCTGTCATTGGTACAACAAAAACTTCAGGAACCGATTTCCAGTTGTGATAAAGACTTAAATCAAAGCTTATTTTCTGATTTAAAGCTATCAATTGGATTAGTGTTAAAGTAATGGGCATCCAAAAAACAGCTTTTCTCCAAAAATTGAAGCGCTTACTATACCGTTCGATCTTTGGCTCTAAACTCGATAATTCGTTTGTTAAAGATAATTCATTTTTAGAACGCATTAGAATGTCACAAGAAACTAAGGTTTTTCCAAGATATCATATTTTTTATTTAAGCAGCTTACTCTCAGTTTTTATTATCCGTTTTTCTTTTTTGTAAATAATTAACCAACATTTTTCCAATTCGAAAGTTCTAAATCAGGTTATTTATGTTGCTCGGAATTTAAAGTTATTATGCTATGCTAGTTCCCTTAAAACCTAATTTAAAGCCTTGTTATGAATCTTAATTTTTCTGACTTTTCGCCAATGCAAATTTACCATTTAATGACGCAAACCATAATTCCGCGTCCAATTGCATGGGTTATGACTGATTCGGGCGAAAGTAATTTTAATTTAGCGCCATTTTCTTATTTTACGGCAGTATCGAGTAACCCACCTTTAATGATGTTTTCCGTTGGCAAAAAGCCAACAGGTGAAGTAAAAGATACCGTTAAAAACATTATCGAAACGCGGCAGTGTGTTATCCATATTGCGTCAGTAGATGATGCCAATTTGGTAACGCAAACTGCAGCAACTTTAGAGCATGGACAGTCAGAAGTTGCGCTTAATGATATTGCGCTATGTGAATTTGAAGGCTTTTCTATGCCGCGCGTGGCAGGTTGCAATATTGCCTATGGTTGCGAGCTTTATGAAATTAAAGAAATGGGCGAAGTGCCACAAACGTTAGTGTTTGTTGAAATTAAAACCCTATTTTTAGGCGATGAAGTAGTATCGCTTGATCATAAAAAGCGCATTAAAGTTGACGCCGATAAGGTAAATCCATTGGCGCGTTTAGGGGGCGGCGAATACTCAGGCATTACATCAGCATTTGGCATTGAGCGCCCAGAATAACGTGAACGTTTACAGTGAGCGTACGTCCGCTCACTGTGATGTTAGGCTAAGTTGATTGAGTTTTTGCCTAAGCTCAGTATTTTCTTTTTGTAACTTACGTGCGTTTAGTACTAAGCGCAGAACGTTTTTTAGCTCAAAGTTGTCCCATGGCTTTGCCAAAATAATGGATGCGATATCATCAGTTATCGCGCGTTGGCAAAGCTCCATATCCGAATACCCCGAGAGCAGTACACGGCCAATATCAGGATCATATGCTTTTACCTGTGACAGTAGCTCTACGCCATCAATCACTGGCATACGAATATCAGACAGCACTAAATCAATATCATTTTGCTTTACAATTTCAAGTGCGTTTTCTGGCTCGCTACATTTTGTGATGGCGTAGTCTTTACGCAGTAAGCGCGCAATTGCATTGGTTACTTCTGGTTCATCGTCTACCAGTAAAATATGGGCCATATATCACTCCTTCCTATTAATAATAAAACACTTTTTTATACTTGGCACAATGCATTCACGCGTAAAATCGCCAACCGTTTTAGATCAGAACACAGATGTTTTAAATGGCGTTTATGTGGATACTGTTTAAACGCCTTATACGAAAATGAAATCGCAGTGGTCAAATCGCCATTTTCTCGATGCATTTCACCGTAAGACTCCAGTAAGCGGGCATTGGCTTTACGGCGAACGGTTTGGCTTACATTTCCTAAGGTGCAGATGCGTTCGGTGATTTCGGCCATTGCATCAATGCGATTTTGCTTATTGGCGGTGATTGAGTTGGGTCGCATTAGGTAATCCATCGTGATGTCTTCACTAAATCCAACCTCGCTAATCAGCGCGATACGAAGCCAACAATCCCAATCACTGGCGCTACGAAGACTCGGGTCAAACCCGCCTGCACGTTCGATAATGTCTTTATTAACCATGACACATGATGTACCAATTACGTTGGCAATTATTAGCAATCCAAGGGCATCGTGCAAAGGCTGATAATCACCGTTGTTTTGAGTGCGATGGGCTGCAAATTCAGGCCAATATGAGTAACAATCAATGATTTCTTGGTATTTGGTATCAACGTGCTGATAGTTTGTGAAAGTTAGCCCGCAGTTGGGGGTCGCTAACATATAGTCTACTTGCTTGCGCAGCTTGTTGGGGTACCAGTAATCGTCTGCATCTAAAAACGCGATAAATTGACCATTTGCTTTTTTAATTGCCCGATTACGTGCAGCGATAACACCTTGGTTAGGCTGAGTTAAAACGCGTAACTGATTGTATTTTTGCTCAGCTTGATTCAACCATTCAAGCGAACCATCAGTCGAACCGTCATCCACCACAATTAGCTCAAATCGCACATCTTGTTGCTGTAACACACTGTCTATGGCTTTTGGTAAATACTCTAAACAGTTGTAATTAGGCATGATAATCGACACTTCTTTACACATAACAAATCCTCCATAGTATGGAGTACTTACGCAAAGTGTGTGCCGCGCTAAACAGGGTCAAAATGCACGTAAAAAGCAAAATTGCTTTGCAAAATGCAAATGGTTGATTGCAAATCGGCAATTTAGTGGGGTTAATATGGTATTTTTATCGGCATAAAGATTGCGATGTGCTCTTTACATGAATGTGAGGAGAGCGTTATGAAACATATTGCTATTTATGTCCCACAGTTTCCGGTCGCATCCGAAACCTTTGTGGTCACCGAAATCGAGGCGTTGCGTGCTGCAGGTCACAAAGTTAGCGTGATCACTATGGAGTATTTAGACCATGAGAGTGACTTTGATTTTGATGTATTCGAACTAAAGCGCGAGCGCATTACAACCACACTTAAAGGGTTATGTTGCACTAGTATTCAAGGGGTTGCTAATGCTTATAAAGCCGCATCAAGTCAGCACGCGATACGCAATTTATCACTGCTTTATTTTGGTCTTCAGATTAACTACCTGATTAAAAAACAGCAGATCTCACACATTCATTGCCATTTTATGCACAGTAGTTTGGCGTACGGCATTGTTGCTGCTAAGTATGCAGGAATTAGTGTGTCGAGTGTCGGACATGGGCATGATGTATATGTAAACGCGAACGACCTGAACGCTAAGCTGGCATTTTGCGATTTTAATGTGGCGGTTTGTCAAGATATGTACAACCTGCTGCAAAATATTAAAACCCATTCTGTGCATTTGTTGCATTGCGGTGTAGACGTTAACAAGTTTCAGCATTATGACAACCCAAATAACAGTACGGTAAAAATGTTATTTGTTGGCCGCTTGGTTGATAAAAAAGGCATTGAGTTTGCACTCAATGCGCTTTCTGATATTCCGCCTTCGAAACGACCACAACTTGATATTATTGGCAGCGGGCCCAAGCTGGCGGAGTTAGTTGGTTTGGTGAATCAATTGCATCTTAACAATTGGGTGCGCTTTTTAGGGCAGCGTACATCAAGCGAAATTATCGCGCTTTCAAAGCAATATGATGCGTTTATTGCGCCGTTTTGTATTGCTGATAACGGCGATAAAGATACTGGCCCGGTAGTGCTCAAAGAAGCTATGGCTATGGGGTTACCTACCATTACAACCAATATTATGGGATGTACTGAAATAGTCGATGGTAGCTGTGGCTACACTGTACCAAGTAGAGATAGCAATGCGTTAAAACAAGCCATCTTAACCTTTTGCCAACTGCCTGAAAACGAGCGTATAAAAATGCGTAACGCAGCACGAGAGCGTGTTAACAGGCATTTTAACGCAATAAAACAAGGTGTTAAGTTATCGCGCTTAATTGAGCAGGTGGCGTATGAAAGTTAATGCTGCGTTTGTCCATTACGGTATCGCCATTGCTGGGCTAAAAGGGATCAGCCTACTGATGTTGCCGATAGTGACGCGCTTTTTGGCGCCAGAAAGCTACGGCATGCTGAACTTTCTTGTCAGCATCGGCGCCATGTTGAGTATTTTCTTGGGTTTTGGCATGGCTGAAGTGATTTTCCGCTTTGCGGTAAAGCTGCCAAACGAGATGCTCGACTCATTCATTGCCAGTAGTATTAAGTTTACTTTTTTGGTGAGTTGTGTGTTTTTGCTCTGTGCAATCGTTGGCGCGGATATCTGGTTGGCTCTAATGCCACTGCCAATCGAAAAGTCGTACTTTTGCCTGTTGATGTTTAATTTGGCGCTCACTACATTGCAGGCCATTTACTTAACGCGCTATCGCGTATTGCAACAATCAAAACCCTACATGTGTGTTGCCCTTGCCCAAGGCGTCGTGCAAGCACTGCTTACTTACACCTTATTGTTAAATGATTACGGTATTTTAGGAGTGCTAATAAGTGGTTGTGTCACCAGTTTTATTATTACCTTAGTTTTAGTGATTTACCACCGTGCGCTGTTATTGATGAAGCGGGAACCATTAACAGGCGAACATATTCGCTATGGTGGCTTTATTGCGTTGTCAGCACTTTGTTTATACGGACTCGGTGGCGCTGAAAATTGGTTTATCGCGAGCTATTTAGGATCATCGCAGCTGGCATATTATTTTATTGCAACGCAATTTTCATTGGCATTGTCCTTAGCGTTTGAGCCATTTCGCTTATGGTGGTTCCCAATCCGCTTCAAACGTTACTTTGAAAATACAGAATTAGCAGCGAGTGGGGCTGTTACAGGGTGCTTTATCATCACTATGCTGGCACTAGCAATGATGATATTTGCCCCTTACCTTATTAGTTGGTTGTTACCACAAAGCTATCACAACAGCAGCCAATACATTGGGTTGCTGTGCATTTTGTTGGTTATTAAAAGTTATGCGGAGTTGCTGAATTTAGGCTGTTATCTAGATAAAAACGCGCAATACGTACCACTTATAAACGGCATATGTGCCACGGTAGCAATATTAATTATAGCGTTTTTGACCCCAAGCCAAGGCATTAGCGGCGTGTTTGCGGGGCTTTTTGTTGGGCATACACTGCGATTTTTAGCGTTCTATATTATCAGTCAGCGTATCGCGCCGCTCAAATATCATCTCGGTACGGTGTTATTTGGTTTTGGCTTATTGCTACTGCAAATCGGTATTGTGGGCAATGCGATTTGGCTAAATGTAATCTTGCTAATTGTCGCATTACTGCTGTCATTTAAATATGCAATAAAGTGTGGCGCGATAAAGCCCAATAAATTGGGAGGCAAGTATGGATACTCTTAGCCAACAGCACTTATCGAAATCGCCGATTAAACTCGCGCTGCTCGGTATTTTAATCAGTGTCACCATTATCGGGCTGTTTAAAGTTGCGGGGCCTGCAGCACCTTTTGCTTTGTTGATGCTGCCGTTCGCGCTGTATTTCACCGTGCGATTTAGCGTTATTTTTGTCATTTTATTTATTCTATTTAGTTATTTTCGTATTCACGAAGCATTCCCGGTATTAATGCCGCTCAAGATCCCAAAATTATTGGCTTTGGCGTCACTGTTCGGCATTGCGTGGCATTTGTTTTTAAGTAAAAAGCTCACACCGTTTTGGCACCCAGCGCACAGTGCGTTTATGTTCTTTTTTGCTTGGTTAACCTTATGCGTAATGATGGCGACAAATCGTGGTATGGCGATTGAGTATTGGAGTTCAACCCTAACCAAAGTATTGATTATGGTGTTTGTTATAAGCTGGTGGATCAATACGCCAAAAGCGTTCGGCATTGCCCGGCTTGGTATTATGGTGAGTGGGGCGCTAATTGCGTGTGTTGCAGTCTCTAACAAGCTGAATGGTATTGGCTTAGTAGAAGGTTCACGGGTCACGATTTCGCGTCATTTACAATCGCAAATTGGCGACCCAAACGATCTTTCCTTGGTGCTATTGTTTCCGGTCTCGTTTTTGTGTGCCGAGCTTTTTAACAAAGAAGGCAAAATGATTTACCGTGTATTTGCATTTATCACACTGTGTTTGGTGGTGTACGGCATTATTGCAACACAAAGCCGTGGCGGATTATTAGGCGTAATGGCAATTGTTGCGTACTTTTTGGCGCGCACCATCAAAAACCCTGTGGTATTAGTGTCTATTTTAGGGTTTGGTTTAGCGGTGCTCTTGGTGGCAGCGGGGATCAGCGACAGACAAAGTGGCGGTGCAGCAGAAAGCGGTATTGATGAATCAGCAATGGGACGAATCTATGCGTGGCAGGCGGCAATCAACATGGCGCTATCAAACCCATTCACTGGCGTAGGGGTAAACAACTTTTACGTTAACTACTTCTTTTACAGCCCGCACTGGGATGGCAAAAATCACGCGGTGCACAGTACCTGGTTCCAAGTGCTTGGTGAAACCGGGTTTGTTGGAATTTCGCTTTTTGCAACGCTAATCGCAACGATTTATCGCACATTGAAGCGCAGTGGCTCCAAAGTGAAGTTTTGTCATCAAGCTAATTTGCTTGTCAACGTACAAGCGCTAAAGGCGGGATTAATTGGCTTTGTGGTGTCTGGTACCTTTTTAACTCAGGCGTTTACCTGGCCTATCTACATTATTTTATCGCTCAGTATTGCTTTGGAACAAATGCTGCAAACGTTAAGTAAAGATACGCAGGAGAATCGTCATGATAGCTTATGTTAAAAATTGGGTAAAAAGCAGTGATTCAGGCTTTGGCAAATTTTGTCGCGGTAGTTTTTATGCAATTAAGCATATTGAAATGCCGGTTGTGCCAGTGCTTTACAAAATATTGTTTGCACTTCATCGAAGTAGCAAAACGATTTGGCACAATACACTGCAATTTATTTATTTTACGCCCATGTTTAAAAGCCAAGTAAGCGGCAGTAAAAAGCGCTTAACCTTACAGTGCGGTATGCCACAAGTTATTGGTGCACTTGCAATTAGCCTAGGTGACGATGTCAGAATGTCGGGCATTGCAACCTTTTGTGGCCGCTATCACTCAGGTAGCATAGCAAAGCTAATTATTGGCAATAACGTGGACGTGGGCTGGCAAAATGCATTTTCTGTCGGCACAAAAATTGAGTTACAAGATGATGTGCGTTTAGCTGGAAAAGTATTTTTAGCAGGCTTTCCTGGTCACCCGTTAAATTGCGCCGAGCGCGCCAAAGGTGAACCCGATTTACCAGAACAAGCGGGCGATATCATTATTAAACAAGGTGCTTGGATAGGCACAGGTGCAACGGTTTTGGCAGGCGTTACTGTTGGCAAAGGAGCGATAGTTGCTGCAAATGCGGTTGTCACCAAAGATGTGGCCGACTTTACACTTGTTGCAGGCAATCCGGCCAAAGTGATTAAGCGTGTAGATTAAGGAGCAAGTTATGAAATTTGTCGTATTTGCAGAAGACTGGGGACGTCATCCAAGCAGTACCCAGCATATTTTTAAAGTGATTGCCGAGCGATACGATGTAACTTGGTTTAACTCCGTAGGCATGCGCAAACCTAAAATTAATTTTACCGATATTAAGCGTGTGTTGGGTAAGGTTAAATTGATGATGGCTGGAAACGTTAAAGCACCGAGCGACAAACTACCCGTTGCAGCGCGTAATCCCCTAATTTTGCCTTGGCATGATAACAAGTGGGCGACGCGTTTTAATAAGCGTCAAGTTACCAAAACGCTTGACCTGTCGTCCCATGAACCGATTATCTATTGGGTCAGTGTGCCAACCGCCATCAATATGATTCAACTGCGCCCACAAGACCGCTTAATTTATTATTGTGGCGATGATTTTTCCAGCTTGGCAGGAGTCGATTATGACTTGGTAAAAGCAAGCGAAGAGCGCCTTATTCACATGGCACACAACATCTATGTTGTGAGTAAGGTGCTGCTCGATAAAATGCCCAAACATAAAACGCAAATGCTCGAACACGGCGTTGATTATGATTTATTTAGTGATATCAAAAAGCCACATTCACAGCTTCATAACTTGAGTAATGTAATTGGTTTTTATGGCTCAATCTCAAAGTGGCTAGATGTCGATTTGTTAATAAAGCTTGCCAAAGCGAGGCCAAATTATCATTTGGTACTGATTGGAAAGGCTGATATTGATATTAGCGCGCTCGTTGCTTTACCGAATGTCACTTATATTTCGCAAATTGCTCATCATCAATTAGCGAGTTTTTCTCAGCATTGGCAAGTATCATTGTTACCGTTTTTAGATAATGGTCAAATAAAAGCGTGTAACCCTCTAAAATTAAAAGAATATTTAGCCGCGGGTAAACCTGTTGTGTCAACCCATTTTCCCGCGGTTGAACGCTACAAAGACATGGTGCTCATTGGGAAAGATCACGCTGGGTTTATTGCCCGAGTTGATCACGCGATGGTGATATCTAAAAACCCCTTTCTCGATTGGCGCACACCGTCACAGCAGCACGTTGTAAGACACAGCTGGAAACAAAAAGCAGCATTTGTGCTGGAGCAAATTGAGTAAAGCGTTGCATATTGCAACGCTTTTTGTTTTCCCATTTGTTTTTTCTATATAAATCAATTTATTAATTCTGGTTTCTAAATTGCAGCTCAACGTTCAATAGGCTCAAAGTTAGGAGACATAAATGAAAAGCTCAATTGTCAGTTTATTATTTATTGCCGCAGGAAGTAGCGCGGCACCGTTTGATACCTGTCCGTCAAAAGCATTTTTAGTTCAAGGCACTACAGCAACTGTTTTTGGTGTAAACCTAGTATCAGGCTCGTACAACAGATTTGCTGCTAATGTAGGCACAAATCAAAAAGTAAATGGTTTTGGCTTTAGTGTTCACGACAGGTATTTATATGGCTGGGATTATAGTCGAGGCAATATTGGTCGCATTGGTAAAGACTATGCCTTAGAGCCGCTGAACGCGTCGGGTTTGCCAAACACTAACTTTTACGTAGGTGATGTGTCTGTGCAACAAAACGCGTATTACGTTTATCGAAAAGGAGCAGATTATGGTTTATATCGAATTGTGCTCGATGAAAACGATAGTGATTATCTTGTTGCGTCAAAGGTTATTGACGGTAGTAGCCTTAGCCTGAATATTTTTGACCTAGCGTTTCATCCTGATGAAAACCTTGCATACAGTGTCGATAATCGAGGTAACTTGATTGCCATTGATGTGATGACGGGCAGTAGTTTTAATCTTGGTTTCACTGGCGTGACAGGTACATTCGGTGCTGTTTACTTTGATGTTGAAGGTTACTTATATATTAGTCGCAATAGCGATGGACACATCTTTCGTATTGATATAAACGTCCCAACTTCAACAACCTTATTTGCATACGGACCAAGCTCAGGCAATAACGATGGTGCCCGTTGTGCTACTGCGCCAATAATTGACGAAAGCGAAGCACCAACCCTTGATTATGGTGATGCACCCGATAGTTATGCAACGTCAATAAGTGCCAATGGCGCACGCCATGGAAAAGGGAATCTGTACTTTGGTAATGGCGTGAGTGCCGAGCACACACCTAATCAAGTTGATGACGATGATGGTGTTAATTTTGTAACAGGACTTGAAACCGGCTTAGATACCTTAGTTTCTTATCGCCTTTCAGCGCCTGGCTATGTAAATGCGTGGGTTGACTGGAACGGCAATGGCCAATTTGATGAATCTGAACAGATCATTACGGAGCACCTAGGCACTCTGGGTGAAAATCGTGTCTTAGTCGAAGTACCTATAGATGCGAGAGAGGGAACAACTTGGGCACGTTTTAGAGTATCAAATACCCCATCAATCTCTCCTTTAGGTGGTGTTGATAGTGGGGAGGTCGAAGATATAAGTGTGTCAATTGTCGCCAGTGGTGTTGTCGAAACAACAACTGCATGGCAAACAGCTGCATTTGAAGATTTATGGCCGCAACAAGGTGACTATGACTTTAATGACGTAGTGGTGAAATACCGTATTTTCAAAAGCCAGATAGGCAACCAAGTGGTGCGTTTTAAAATTGATGGAGAGTTACTTGCGGTTGGAGCAAGCTATCATAATGCGTTTGCATTTCGCTTTGCGAATATTGCGCGAAACCAGGTAGATGAACCGCTTGTTCGTTTAACAATTAATGGCCAGCAAATAGCTAAAAACCCATTAGAAGCAGGACGCAATGAAGCGATATTAATAGCGCTTGATGACACTAAAGTGATTGCAAATACGCAATCTGGATGTAAGTACTTTAGAACGGAGTCGGGTTGTTTGAATCAACAACCTATTCCATTTAGCGTTACCTTACCGTTTAAAAATACTGTCACTGACAGTGCGTCACTGATAAGTGGAGTTAGCCCTTTTATCTTTGCCGTAAATGGTTTTGATCATGGGCCGTTCGTTGATAGTAATAATGCACGAGCATGGGAAGTGCATCTCAAAAACCACACACCAACAGAAGCCTTTAACACCGATTACTTTGATCAAGGCGATGATATGTCGAGCACCTATGGCAATTTTCAAACTGCTAATGGCTTGCCTTGGGCATTAATTATTGGTACCAGCTGGAACCACCCTAAAGAAAGCACTGATATGTTACTGGCATATCCCGAGTTTGGCGGGTTTGCAGAAAGTGCGGGCAGTGCCAATACAAATTGGTTTCGTTCAGCAGTTGGTCAACACTCGGTTCAGAATTAGGAGAATGATATGAAACAGTTATTAGTGTTATCAATTGCTTATATTTTAACTGGATGTGGTGGAGGTGGTGATAGTACACCTGTGACGCCGCCAGCAGCGACAGCTAATTCAGATGATAACGAAGCTCAGGGAACTGCAGCACTCAATGTGGCGCCAGAGTTTGACTTTAAAACAGATGTAAATGTAGCGCTTAATGTTGCAGCAAACTTAGTAAATGAAAGAGCGTTTATAAATATTTGCCAAGCAGATGCCTTGTTAATTAATGCCGATACCTGCTTCGTAAGAGCACCACTTGATAGCGAAGGGCTAGACCTTTCGTTTGTAGTACCCCATCAGGATCAGAAGCTAAAAGCGCAAATTTGGTTTTACGATACGAGCATGGCACCGCTTAACTATGAATGGCAGTTTGATGAAAGCCAATCACAGCAAAGCTGGTTAATTAACTAAATATTCAATTTACTCCCTCGATTTTAGCGCCAATATGGCGCTTTTTTTTATGTTTGCCAATAGTTGGCGCTGAACTTGCGATAGTTATATCAAAGGGGTGAAAAAACGGTGTTTTTCACATTTTGATATAGCAAATCGCTAAATTGCGTTGCAATTTGCGAATTAGGATTAGAAATGGTTTTTACGATTGCGCAAATTAAAAAGCTTATCTACCTAGCCTTATACACCATGTATGAGCGCTGGCAGCTTATTGCGTTACCGATGATCATTGTGCCGATTGCAGTGATTGCAATTTCACTTAGCAGTGAAAAGCAATATACCAATCACGCGACTATTTTGATTGAAGAGTCAGCGTTATTAAATCCTTTCTTAGATGAGCTTGAGTTCTCGTTTGAACTATCGGCCCGTATGGATGCGCTACGCACTTTGGTACTGAGTCGTAAAAATTTAACTGAAGTAGTAAAAGAGGTTGGTTTAGTGGATGACTTAACCAATCAACTTGAAGTTGAAAAAATGCAGCAAAAACTAGCCAGTGCCATTTCAATTTCACTGGTGGGTGATGAGTTAGTGCGCATTCACTTTAAATGGAACAAACGCGAACAAATGAAACCAGTGCTTGAAGCACTGGTTGAGAAATTTATTGAGCGTTTGTTAGCGCCAACCAAAGCATCCCTTGATACGTCAGAAACATTTTTGAAAAACCAACTTGAAGAGCTACGCCTGCAACTTGAACTTGCTGAAGATAAATTAGCAAAGTTTAAGCGTGATAATCGTGAAGCGCTGCCTGAACTATTGAATGTGAATCAAGATACCCTGGCGCGTTTAGAGCAAGAAAAACAGCAAAAACTAGTCGACCTAAGCGGCGCAAAAGCACGCCTAGCAACACTCAAAAAGCAACTTGCCAAAGCGAATCCTGTAAAAGGCCGCTTAGTTGATAGCATTATGCGTATTGAGGCGGATATTGCGCTATTGCGCACCCGTTACACAGATCAGCATAGCAAGGTTCAGGCTAAATTACGCGAACTGGAAACCTTACAAATTCGCAAGCAAGAAATGGAAAGTCAAGCAAAGCCATTTGAAGAGGCTGATTTAGATTCACTGTGGCAAATCGCTAACAGTTTACCGTTAGGTGCTAACGCCAAAGACAGTGCATTACTGGTTGCGCAGCTTATTACCTTGGAAGAAGCTGAAAATAATGTCGCACAGTTAAAGAATGAAATTGAGATGCTAAGCGAACAGCTATCGGTTGTATCAACACGCCTTTCAAGTTCAAGCGAAATTGATAAAGCACTGCGCCAACTGCAACGGGATTATCAAGTGAAACAAACCTTGTATTCCGAAATGCTTGAGCGTTATGAAATGTCAAAAGTGACAGGGCAATTAGTGCGCTATGAGGGCCCTGATAAAGTAAAAACCATTGAACGTGCATACAGCCCAACATCACCGATTAATCAGTCGTTGGTGGTAAGCATCATTCTGGGCATTGTACTTGGCCTATTTAGCGCAGCAGCACTCACATTTGTTGCCATGATCACCGATTTACGTGTACGCGATGAAGCAACGATAGAAACGATTGCAGGGCAACGCGTATTAACCAAATTACCCATTGTGAACGATGTCACTGTACATCGAATCGACTAATTGGAGGCATTATGAATAACATTATTCAACTGATTCAGCACCCACAGGTGGGAGGACTTGAAAAAATGGCATTTGGCCTGTGCTGTAGTGAAATAACAAATTCTAAAATGTTTTTAGTAGCGATGGAAGGCACTAAAAAAGGGGCGATTAAAGCATGGCCTCAACTCGAAGAATTAAACAACTTTTACTGTTTAAATAAAGCGCCGGGCGTGAGTTGGCAAACAGTTAAAAAGCTCGTTGCTCTTATTGATAAGTTTGATATTAACGTAATTCACAGCCACCATATTGGCCCCATGTTGTACGCCAGTTTAGCCAAAATGCTAAGACCCAAAATACAGCATATTCATACCCTGCATGATGCGTGGTATTTAACGGATTTCAAATACCGTATGTTCACTAAAGCGATTGGCAAATGTACCCCAATTACCATAGTGGCAGATGCAAAAGCGGTCGCAGAGCTTGCTCAAAAACAAGCCAAAATTAAACCTGCTCATGTGGTGCACAATGGTATTGATACCGACTACTTTACGCCAATCTCTCGTTACAGCGCTCGTAACAAATTAGGGCTACCACATAATTACACGCTAATTGGCTGTGCCGCCCGTGTTGAAGAGGGTAAAGGCCACAAGTCCATGTTGCGAACGCTTACAACACTGCCTTATAAGGTACATATGGTGTTTGCCGGTAGCGGCAGTCAACTTGAGAAAATGAAAGCGTATGCGGAACAACTTGGTGTTGCAGATAGGGTTTACTGGCTTGGGTGTGTATCGGATATGCCAAGCTTTTACTCGGCGATTGATGTGTTTTGCTTGTACTCAGAGCGAGAAGGGTTGCCACTATCGATTTTAGAGGCGATGGCTTGTAATCGCCCCGTCGTTGCCAGTGATGTGGGGGGGATTAGCGAGGTTGTGAATACACCACATGGGTTTGTATTACCTATAAATCAAGAACAGTTACTTGCGCCAAATTTATTAAAAGCACTTTCACTGAATTATGGCACTCGTATTCGTCAATATGCGTTATCACAAGCAACACTAAAAGTGATGGCAAATCGTTACAACAAAATCTATCAACACGCGATGGTATAAGGAGTTAATTATGCTTTGGTTTATCATAATATTTGTTGCAGTTTTATTTATTTACCATCATTTTATTTATCCTAAGTTGCTGGCGATGTTGGCGGCAAAAGCGCCGCAACAGGTGATTGACGACACGCCGCTTAGCCATCGAGAAACGCCGTCGATTGGGGTTTTTATCGCGGCATACAATGAGGCCGATTACATCGAAGAAAAACTGCATAATTTGGCTTCGCAGCTTTATCCAAATGATAAAATGGGTATTCATATTGTCGGTGATGGCTGCACTGATGCAACGGCTGATGTTGTAAAACGTGTTAGCGCGAATTTACACGAGCAATTTATTTATTGTACATACGATGAAATTGCCGTGAACGCGGGTAAAGTGAATGCGCTCAATACCCTAATAAAACGTTATCGCGATGAGTACGACATTATTGTTTTCACTGATGTAAGCGCATTGATGAGTGTTAACTGCCTTGAGCAAGTGGCTAAATCAATGGTTAATAAAGACGTTGTTGCGGTTTCAGGTAACTATTTACCAAAGAGTTCAGTGCATGGCTGTTTAGATAAGTACTGGCAATATCAAAACGCCGTACGTCGACTTGAAGGGCAACTTGGTGCAGTGAATGGGTTTGCTGGAGCCATGTTCGCCATGCGTGCAGAGAAGGTTACACCACTTTTATCAAAAACCATTAACGATGACTTTGTGCAGTTGGTGTCAGCGCTTGGTAAAGAGCAATGCGCCAGTTTTAACGATCAGATTGCCATCATCGAATGCGAACAAGACAATCAAACACAAGATTTCAGCCGTCGTATTCGTATTGGCGCGGGAAATTGGCAGCAATTAAACACTATATTCAAGCGTGTAAACCAGTTTAGTTTGGCGCAAACGTTCAGCTTTTTTTCTAATAAAGTACTGCGTGGAGTCATGCCCGTAATGCTGTTTGGCGCACTTGCCGCATTAACTATGTTAGCTGTGTTAGGTGATATCGCGGCGCAATTGCTGCTTGGCAGCATGCTGTTTATCAACCTAATTGGGGTGATAAAAGCGATGTTTAAATGGCGTACAGCCTTACCTTTAATTGATTCCGTTAACTATGTAATAACCAGTTACTTAGCGGGCTTGATTGGCATTGTATCACTTTCTCGATACAAAACAGCTTGGCGCAGAGTGTCGTCATCTAAACCTGGAGTTTCAATGATTGCGTTTTGTAAACGCAGTATTGATATTATCGGCGCAGTGGTTGGTTTAACCTTATTCTCGCCAATCATAATGCTTGCTGGTATTGCGATTAAACTCGATTCAAAAGGAGGCGTAATTTATAAGCAATTACGTGTCGGGCGTATTAACGAAGATAGAACCGATTTAATTTATGTTTACAAGCTGCGCAGCATGCGTTTTGACGCAGAAAAAGCAACCGGCGCCGTGTGGGCACAGGGTAACGATCCTCGTATTACCCGTGTTGGTCGCTTTTTAAGAAAAACTCGCATTGATGAATTACCACAGTTTTGGAATGTACTAAAAGGTGATATGTCGCTGATTGGCCCGCGCCCAGAACGTCCGAGCTTTTACACTAAATTAGAGCGTGAAATTCCGTATTTTATTCAGCGTACCTATGGCATTAAACCTGGTATTTCGGGGCTTGCTCAAGTGATGAATGGCTATGATGAAAGTGTAGAAGATGTACGCAACAAAATTGCGTGGGATTATTCGTACGTGTTATCAATGTCGCGGTTTTCAACCTGGCTTAAAATGGAATGTGACATCTTATTTAAAACCATTAAGGTAGTGGTACTTGGTAAAGGACAATAGCATTGCAAAATGCAACGAGCTGCGTCTAGCTTGTTGCATTTTGCTATTTAAAACATTTTTTAAAATTTAACCTACTGAAATTTAAGTAAATAAATTTTGGCACTCTATTTGGTTGTTATTAGTCATAGTCTCAAAAGAGGATATGATTATGAACAACTTACTTCCCACTAAAGAGCAAGAAAACACCTTAACGGTTGAGCTTCCGCATGATTTTTCGGGCTTAAATGTAGATAAATATCGCGAGCATTTTGAGTGTTTTGCTGCGACACAGCATGATTCGGTGGTGCTTGATTTTGGCAATACCGAATTTATCGATTCGTCAGGTATTGGTGCCATGGTGTTTTTGTTCAAACGCATTGAACAGCGTGGCATTTCAATGTCGCTGCTTGATGTGTCAGGTCAACCGGAAAAGCTAATGAAGCTGTTACGTGTTGACGCCACCATTCCATTTATTAGCTCAGCTGCTGCTTAAATAAGGAATGCCATTATGGATAAGTTACTGCCTATTGCCTGTGTTGTTGGTATTTGTTCTGGATGTACTACATGGCCTGAAGAAGGTCGAGGTGGTTGGGCAGAACTTTACCATCCTGATGCACCACAAAATATTGATGGCTTCGAAAGTGCGTTGCCATTTCAAGTGATGAATGAATTCGAGCACCTTTCTTTAAAGCTCGACTGGCTAAAAAGTCGAGGTATCAAGCACTGTATGCCCGGGCAGCTCTATCAAGCCGAGTTAATGTTGACGCGAATTAACCGCACAATAGCTGCGGATATGTACTCGCAAGCGCAACTAGATATGCGTACCTTTTATCATCAGTTACAACAGCTAGAGAATCACTTTGAGCGTGTGATCAGTAATACGCACTGTATTGCTGAAAGCAAAAATGATGACCAAAAATTATTAACGAAATTGGAAAATTTGCTTAATAGCGATAATCAGTTTGCTTTTGATAGTTTTGAAGTGACCCCAAAATACCGTGTGCGATTAACGCAAAGTGCTGAACTATTGAAAATGTTACCTGCAACACAAGTGTTATTGGTGGGGCACACCGATATTAAAGGCAGCAAAGTAAGTAATTTTGAACTGGCATACAAACGTGCTGAAAGCGTAAAAAGCTGGTTAACCCTTTATGGTGTGAACCCCGAGCAGGTCAATACGTTAGCGCAAGGTGCACAAGTGCCATTTAGTAACGAAGGTGAAACAGCGCAAAAGCAGCACTCAGATCGTCGTGTAAATGCCTATATTCTTGCAACCTCGGCAAAAGCCGCAGAACTTACTAAGGTAAAGCCTTTGACCGAATGGACAAGCGCTTTGGAAGATAAGGAGTGATCGTCATGAAATTCACTATTTATTTAATACTACTGTGTTGGTTTTTAAGCTTTTCGCTTGCTGCCAATGACGACGATGCGGTGATTGAAGTAGGTAATAAAATCTATTTTAATGTACCAGGTGAAGTTGAATTTGAGAGTACCTTTGAAGTTGACGATAAAGGCTTTGTTGAACTGCCTGAAATTGGCAAAGTAAAACTTGCAGGTAAAACGCCTAATCGTGCTGAATCAGAAGTTAAACTTAAGCTTGCCGGTGTGTACAAAGCGCTCGGTAAGTTTTATTTAGAAGTGCGTTCACGCGATTTACTGGTTACTGTGCTTGGCTATGTAAATAACCCTTCGCAAGTAAGTATTCCTGCTAATGGCAATATTCAAATGGTGATTGCAAAAGCCGATGGCATTAAGCCAGGGGCCCAGCTTAATAAACTGCAAATTCGCCGCGATGACACCACCACTACGTTCGATTACAAAGCGTATCTTGATAGCGGAGATGTAGCCTTATTACCTAAATTACGCTCAGGCGATACAGTGTTTGTACCTGTGTCACCGCTTTTAGGTAATGTGCAAATAGACTTTGATGCGCAAACACTTTCAAGCGCAGGCGATGCCGACGGCCAAGGCCAAGCAGTAACATTATTTGGAGAACTGCACAGCCCTGGTAGTTTTTCGTATAAACCAGATATGAATATTATTGATGCGTTAATGCGTGCTGAGGGCGTAACACGTTACGCCGATGTAACTAAAATTCGCGTTATTCAAAACAACACGCCAACTATCTTTGATTTGAAGCAGTACTTGGATTCAGGCGATACTAGCTTGCTGCCAAAAATTGGCGCGGGCACCACGATTTTTGTGCCGATTATGGTAGATGATGTTAACACCACAGCGCGCACCGTCTACATTATGGGCGAAGTGCAAAAGCCGGGTGCTTATGAGGCGAGCAATCAAATTGGCTTTTTGGATATCCTAGCAAATGCAGGCGGTCCAACACGGTTTGCTGAAACCCGCCAAATCAAAATATTAACCCCAGCAGGTAATAATGTTCTGTTCGACTTACAAGCATATAGCGAAGGTTATCAGTCTATGTCGATCCCTGATATTGCGCCTGGCGATGTGATTTTTGTTCCCGAGAAAACCGATTTAAATGAAAAGAGCTGGCTAAAAGTAGCGCCGACTCGTGCAGTTAAAATTATGGGCGCAATCCATCATCCAGGTCGTTACGAATGGAGTAACGAAATGGACTTTACCGATTTATTTGCCCATGCAGGGGGGCCAACAAAAGGTGCTAATGTAAACGATATTAAAATCATTCGCCAAGGCCAGCTGCTACAGCGCTTTAGTTTAGATGAATATGCCAATAGCGACGGTGACAGCTACCCACTACCAACGATTATTGCTGGTGATACCATTATTGTTGAAGAGTTGCCACACGACCCGAAAGACAATAAGTCGCAGTGGGTGCGTCAAGATGCGAAAAGTTCTATTTATGTGTTAGGGCAGGTTGGCGCACCGGGTCGCTATGCATTTGATAAGTCGTTACATTTTCTTGATATTATCTCTGCGGCAGATGGCCCTACGGACGATGCCGACTTACGCAACATCCGTGTGACACATCGCAACGGCACGCAATCGCGCGTGAGTAAACTTAACTTAGCACTATACTTTGAAACTGGCGACGAAACCTTATTCCCTCGCGTATTACCGGGCGATACGATTTTCGTACCGGAAAAAAGCAAAGACTGGTTACGTCAACCAAAAGACCAAGTAGTGCGCATTATGGGCGCGATTAAACAGCCAGGTCGCTATAGCTTTGATGATTCAATGTCATTGCTTGACGTATTAGCCGAGGCAGGCGGACCGACTTCCGATGCCTTAATCAGTAAAATTGTGGTAATTAACCATGGCTGTTGCAAAGAGCAATCGCGCCGCTTCGATTTAGAGAAGTTTATCAAACAGCCTAATTCAGCGAATATTCCGCTGCTGCGCGCAGGCGATACGGTCTATATTCCAGATCAAGGTCAAGATTTTACTCAGCGTGCTAAAAACTCATTAGTCGACATTTTAACAGTAATTGCATTGGCGGTGAGCTTATGAGAATTATTCCAAAACAGTATCAAGAGCTTGAGCTTATTTTTGAGTCTATTAACAGTGAAAAAGCACGTTGTATTGCATTTGCATCACCGAATGGTCACTCAGGTGCCACGTCTTTGGCAATCAGTGTGGCGAAACGTTTAAGCGGGCGTAATGAACGGGTTTTGGTGATTGATCTAAACACCTGTAACCCACTAACAGGGAAAGATCTTGTTAGTATGCCAAATGCATTAGCCAAATGGTCATTTGGTGATATTAGCTGTCAGCTAAATGCGCAATCGATAGATGACTTTTACTTTTTAAGCATCACGCAATTACAAGACTTAGCGCTCGTGCGCGAAAAAGACGTGTTTGATATGGCGGTTCTGATGCTGAAACAAGAGTTCGACTATATTTTGTTTGATATGTCGCCAATTTGTAAACGCAATCACGCGAATTTTCCGCTTCATTTATTAATGTCGGTAACCGATTTATTGCTGTTAGATATTGCCCTTGGTAAAACAACACAAGAGACACTCGATGCGGTAATTAGTGAATTAAAATCGGCTCACTGCAAGCGCTTTGAAATTGTGGTGAGTCAAATGTATATGCCACCACTTGGGGAGCGTTTGATTGACAGCATTAATCGCCGCTTTAGACGATTACCTAAAGTGAAACATCGTCTGATCAATATCGTTAATCGCCAGCAGTGGTTGTTTCAAGGGGTGTAATAATGAATGTATTGTTTTACAGGCGCTTTAACTTAATTTGGTCGACCTTACATTCAGTGCGTGAAATTTTACTCACCTTGCTTGCAACTATGGATGTTGAAAACGACGATATTGATAACACCGGCCTTGTTGTCACTGAATATTTAACTAATCTTATTCGCCACAGTGAAGGGGAGGACGAAGCGGTTACCTTAGTCATAGGGCGCACGCTCAACAGCATTAAAATTGAGTTAATCGATCCAACTAGTTATTTTCACCCAACGACTTCAAAAGGCCAACATACCGACCTCGCAGATGGCGAACTACGCGAAGGGGGAATGGGGCTTGCGTTAATCGAACATTATTTTCCTGATTTTCGTTATTTTGAAAAACACGGTAAAAATCATTTTAGCTTTGCCTTTCCGCTTAAAAAAGTGAAAAACCGTGTCGTAATTATTGATGATGAACACGCCAGCTTACAGCTCGTAAACGCCTATTTAGAGCGTGATTATGACTGTCACGCTTTTACGGACGAGCATCAAGCGTATCAATATTTGATGGCGCACAATGTTGATTTGCTATTAATTGATATGAACTTAAACGCCATGCTGGCCGATGAATTTATCTCTAACATCAAACAGCTAAGTCATCTAAACAATATTGGTATTGTGGTGATTTCGGGCGATGGTAGTCGAGAGACCATGCTAAAGGCCCATTTATGTGGTGTTGATGACTATTTAGTTAAGCCTGTAAAAAAAGAGCAGTTAGAAATCGTTTGTGAGCGAGTAAAAAGCCGTTGTGTCTCACGTTCGGTTAATATTTCAAAAGGCGAGTTGTCAGCCCACAAAGATCAATTTGAGCTCGGAGCGCTATCGGCAATTTCATTTGGCAATGTTGCTGCGGGAAGTGGCGGCGATGTTTTAGTATCGGTAAAAAAAGACCATCACAGCTACGTGTTCTTTGGCGATGTTATGGGCCATGGCGAAAGTGCAAACCGCGTTGCGCTGCAACTAAAAGGGTACATACTGGGTTTACTTAACTGCCCATTTGATTCACTTGCTGATTTTGTAAACGGATTGGCAAAGAGCTTACCTAACCAAGAGTTTATGCAGCAGAGCCTTGTTACGTTTATCGCATTGGAAATTACCGAGCGCAATATCTCGCTAATTAACGCAGGGCATCCGCTACCGATTGTGTTATCCGAGCTGCAAACAGTAACAAACATCGGCAACAGCCAACCCTTACTTGGGCTCGATCGAGGCTATGAATATCACAGCGAATGTTATCAGCTCGAGCACGGCCATTCATTGGTAATGGCGACCGATGGTTTGTTTGAAAATCATGAAAATTGCTTTGAGCTACAGCAGCTAGTTGAGGCGATTAACACTGCTAATATAAGCGCAATAGGCACAGATTTAAGTCAACTTTGGTATAAATGTTTGCCAAGATTATCAAAAGAAATTGACGATTCGTCTCTACTAGTACTTAATTAGAAGAAGGAAATACTTAAATGTGATCAGGAGTTTGCCTATGCCAAATAAGATCTTAATTGTCGAAGATACGGAATCGTTAGCGCTGTTGTACCAGTCATACCTTATTCCCACTGGTATGCACAGCAATGTCGCGTACACAGGACAAGAGGCCTTAGATTATTTAGCAAGCAACAAACCTGATCTGATCATGCTAGATGTTATGCTGCCCGATATGAGTGGCATGGACATTTTAGCGCAACTTCCCGTTAACGATAGACCAAAAGTCGTGGTACTAACCGCCCATGCCAGTAAAGAAATGGCGGTTGATGCCATTCGTTACGGCGCTGCCGATTTTATTGAAAAGCCCGTTGATGCTGAGCGTTTTCGCATCACAGTTAATAACGCATTAAAGCTTAACTCGCTGAGTGAAACCGTTGAAAAATACCAATCACGTTTTGAAAACGGTCGATTTTGTGAATTGATTGGCAGCTCAGCGCCAATGCAATCGGTTTATCAAATCATCAGCAATGCCGCTAACAGTAAAGCGACGGTATTTATCACAGGTGAAAGTGGTACCGGTAAAGAGCTGTGCGCGCGCGCGGTTCATCAATGCAGTGAACGCAGTAAAAAACCATTTATCGCGATAAACTGTGCGGCGATTCCAAAAGATTTGATTGAAAGTGAAATTTTTGGTCACGTAAAAGGCGCGTTTACCGGCGCAACAAACTCTCGAGAAGGTGCCGCAGGCATGGCTGACGGAGGCACCCTGTTTCTTGATGAATTGTGTGAAATGGATCTCAATTTACAAAGTAAATTGCTGCGTTTTATTCAAACTGGCTGCTTTCAAAAGGTCGGCAGTGAGCAACAACAACAGGTTGATGTAAGATTTGTCTGCGCAACCAATCGCGACCCATGGCTTGAAGTGCAAGCAGGGCGTTTTCGCGAAGACTTGTATTATCGACTTTATGTGATCCCTGTTCAGTTGCCGCCATTGCGTCAGCGCGGTACTGATGTGATTCAAATAGCCGAGGCGTTGTTTTCACGTATTGCTAAAGAAGAAGGCCAAACGTTCGAAGGGCTAAGTGATGATGCTAAACAGCATTTAATGGCCTACAGTTGGCCTGGCAATGTACGCCAGCTTGAAAATATGATCCGCAACACCGTGGTACTGAATAGCCAACCGTGGATAGAAAAACGCATGTTTCCGCCATTCCCACAAAGTAGTATGTCAACAGAGCCAATGGTTGCTGTGCAGCCAATGGCAAATATGACGCCGCAATCAACTGCCGCGAGTATCGAAACCACTAACCTGTTACGCAGCTCCGATATTGAACCTTTGTGGATAGTTGAAAAGCGTTATATCGAAAAAGCGATAGCTTCGTGCAACGATAATGTGCCAAAAGCTGCAGCGCTTTTAGATATTAGCCCTTCCACCATCTACCGAAAAATGAAAACTTGGGATCAAATGGAAGAGCAAGGTGTTATTAGTTAACGAGAACGTGTTGACCTTTACGGTTTGAAATACAATTTACTGAGTTGAGTAAATTGCTCGCGACCTGAGTAAAAGCGGTGCAATTTGCTGGTGGCATTTTTAATTAAGTAATTACGTTCTTGCTGCGACATAAACAATAATGTTTTTAAGCGATTAACCAGTGCGACTTGGGTTTGGTCATCGGTTAACAGCCCGGTTTGATTATGTGCAATTACGCTGTCGATGGCGCCTACTCGATTAGCAATGCACACTATTTTATTGTCCATGGCTTCTAACAGCACCATTGGTAACCCTTCTTCACGTGAACAAATAACTAATACATCAATTGATTGCCAAAGTGACTTATCACTTTGATGACCGTGAAACTGTATGTTCTTTGGAGCATTACGTTTAAGCTCAGACGCCATATCGCCGTCACCATAGATATGAAATTGTAAACGCGGTTGCTGAGTGAAATGCTGCGCCAGCGCGACAAAACGGTCGGGCCCTTTTTCATATGATAGCCGGCCAACAAAGGCAATATTCAATACGCTATTGGGCTGTTTAAGTTTAGGGTTGTTTGGCACGATAAAATTAGCAATAAATTCACTGTTTTTAACCGTGTTTTTAAGATGTTGAGCAACAACCAAATTTTGCGAAAAACCACTGGTGAGATGATCAAGCCAATTGTATAGCCTTACTCGGCCTGCGCCTTTTTCACCGGCATGATATGTTGAAATACATAAGTTTCCGGTTACTTTGCAAGTAAGTCTACCAATAATGCCCGCTTTGTAACCATGGGTATGCAACACTGTGTTGCTGTGCTGTTTTAAATAATGATGCAAGCTAAGTGGTTTGCCATCTAAACATTGGTAAGCGCAATTTAAGGCTTCAAGTAATTTATAGAGTTGCATATTGTGATGATCTTGGTAAAACAGTACTGACACAGGTACGTTGTTACGCTGCATTAGTTTCACTAATTCAACAATATGCGATTCAATGCCGCCAAATAGGCTAGAATCTAAGAAGAGCACAAGATTTCGCATAAATACCTCCCCAATAAGGAATGCTATGTTTAATCAAACAACTGTAAAACAACTTGAAGCCGACGTTGGTAAAGATGTTTTAGGCCAACTTTTCGCTGTTTTTAAAAGTGAAGCAACCAAACTCACCGAACAGATTATGGCAGTTACAACCCTCGATAACGACGCTGTGCGTTTTAGCCACAGTTTAAAAAGCTGTGCTCGTTCATACGGTGCAGACCAACTTGGTGCCCTTGCAGAAACCCTTGAGGCCCATGCCAAAAATAACGACACTGCCTTTTTTGCTGAGCGTGCATTACTACCCGAAATACACAGTGCCACCATGGCTGCAATACCCATTTCCTAATGCACTTTAATACTGTAGTTCGGCTGTGTGTCATCTTGATAGGGCAGTAATTGCTCAATAATGTGTTTTAACTGCGACTTATTATGCGTGCTACTGTGCTGTTCTTTTTCAATTGCTCTTAAGTCCATCGCTTCAAATGCGTCTGGGGTTAAACACACATCAAAAAATTTATAACCAAGAATTTCCACGGCTTTCGTTACTTGTTCATTTGCCGGAATTGAGTCAACAGCGCTGTGTTCAGGTACCAAATTTTCAATAAAAATTCGGCAGCCTGAAGTGCGACTTAACGCGTCACGAATATCGCTCAGTAAAAGCGGAGGCATAACACTTGTTAATAAGCTACCAGGGCCGAGTAAAATTAAATCTGCGTGAAGAATCGCCTCTACCGCTTGTTGGTTGGCAACAACCGCTTTAGACAAACTTAATTGCTTAGGAAAGGTTGAAAGCGCGTCGATGTGGCACTCGCCAAAAACACGCTCGCCACTTTCACTTGTCGCCACTAAATCTACCGGGCCATTAGCCATGGGTAAAATAGTGTGTTTTACCCCCAGCATGGCACAAAAAATCTTGATGGCGTCGCTGGTGTTATGCGTGACTTGGCTTAGCGCGCTTAATAATATATTGCCAAAACTGTGACCATTTAAGTCGTTGTTTTGTTCAAAACGTTGTTCGCTCAGAATAGTGAGCATATTTTCTGGGTTGCCAAGTGTTTCAGCGCAGCGACGAATATCGCCAAAGGCAATTTGGCTTGGGTCTTGGCGCAGTCGTCCTGTGCTTCCACCGTTGTCTGTTGTAGTTACAATTGCTGTGAGTTCACATGGCATATTTTTTAGCGCATCGAGCACCTGTGAAAGACCATGACCACCACCTATACATACAATTTTCATAATACGCCCTCGCCAAATTCTCTACAGAAAGTGATACAAGTTATGTACCAGTCAAAAATAGGTGAAAATATGACTTTATTTGCATTTTGCAATGCAGCTTGCAGGTACTTTCGCTAAACTGAATAACATAAGGGTCTGTTGAACTTTCAAGTTCGTTTTTGCAGCAGTTAGATTGATTTTTATACAAGGCAGAGGCTGCGTGGTATAGTTATTCTATGTGAGTCAGCCGATAACACAGTAGAAAACCCAATCAAGCGCTGCCGAACGGTTCTTTTGAGCGCACTTTTCTCATTGTTGCCTA
>NZ_LKBD01000040.1 GCF_001399975.1 Pseudoalteromonas sp. P1-9 | reverse complement strand
ATGCCCGGGTGGTGGAATTGGTAGACACAAGGGATTTAAAATCCCTCGTCAGTAATGACGTGCCGGTTCAAGTCCGGCCCCGGGCACCACTTTATATCAAATTTAATTCCTTATAATTCTAAGCATATTTTTAGCTAAATTTACTTTGCTTTGCATCATCTGATGTTTTAGGATCAGACCCACGATGGAATACAAGTTTAACACTTTGAAAAACGCACTGATTTTTACTTTATTACTGGTTTTCAGTAAGGCTCTTTTAGCCGTTGAAGTGACCGATCTTTATCAATATAAAGCGGTAGTTGATGATAAATCTCAAGCGCAGCAGCGCCGAGCAAACCGTGTTGGTTTTATTGGTGTGCTTGAAAAAGTATCGGGTCGCAGTATTGATAAATCACACCCTGCAATTGGTGATGCGTTTAAAAATCTGTCTCGCTTTGTACTCAAATACGAGTATGAAGAGTCTTTATACCAAACGTATTTAAAAATTAGGTATCAGCCGCAATTAATTGACGGCGTACTTAATGAGATGGAAATCCCGATTTGGGGTAACCGCAGACCGCTGACGTTAATTTGGCTTGCAATTGAAGAAGACGTGCAACGTTCCTTAGTCACCAAAGAAGACTACCCACAAATTTTTCACTTGCTCGATACCAATAGTAACAATGCAGGTTTACCAATTGTTATGCCGTTACTTGATCTTGAAGATCGCATGAATTTAACGGTTACAGATGTGTGGGCTAACTTTCCGCAGCAAATTTTAAATGCCTCGCGTCGTTACGAACCTGAAGTCATTGTGTCGGCAAGGCTGTATCAACGCGAGAATGTATGGCACCTGGATTGGCAGTTTACCAACCAAGGTACATTCCAATTACACCAGCTAAAGGGTGACAAACTCACGATTATCGGAGAGCTTGTTAGTAGTATTTCAACGCAAATAGCCAAGCAGTATGCATCACTTGGTGAAATTGAAGTTGCGAGCAGTGTGTCAGTACGCTTTTTTGGTGTAAAAGGCATTAAACAGCTTGAGGCGTTAAAAACTCGCTTACGTACGCTTACCCAAGTTGATGAATTAGATATAAGTTTCCGTCAGGGGGAAAGAGTGGATTTAGTGCTATATCTAAATGCACACGTAGATAGCTTGAAAAAAGCGCTACAATTGGATTCACAATTTGAGATTATTTTTGATCCATTTAGTCATCAAAATACACAACAACTTGAGTATCAGTGGCTAAGCCAGTAATGAGTGAATATCAACAAATGGCGTTGCCGGTAACATTGCCGGACGACGAAACATTTATGAGCTTCTTTGGCGGAGAAAATTCCCATGTTGTTAAACAACTTGAAGTGGGATTAACACAACTTCACACAATGCCATTTAATTATGTGTACTTGTGTGGTTTTTCCGACTCAGGTAAATCACATTTACTGTACGCAACGTGTATTCGTGCACAAGAGCTCGGCTTATCGTGTTTTTTGTTATCCTGTAAAGATCTTGCTTGGCTTGACCCACACGTACTTGACGACTTAGAAAAGCTCGATGTTATTTGCATTGATGATATTCAGCAAGTTGCAGGCGATCCACTGTGGGAAAAAGCGCTATTTAATTTTTTCAATCGCTTCAATAGTGAAGGGAAAATGTTAGTAGTTGCTGGGGATTTACTGCCTAATATGCTTAATATTGCATTGCCAGATCTCGAATCGCGACTCAACTGGGGCACCACTTTTCAAATCCGCTCGATGAGTGATGATGACAAAGCCGAAGCGTTAGTAAAACGTGCGAAAATGCGTGGCCTAACACTCACTGAAGAAGCTACACGTTTTTTATTGTCGCGCGTTAGTCGTGATATGCGTGCGTTACTGGATATCTTAGATAAGCTTGATCACGCTTCAATCGTTGAACAGCGCAAGCTTACCATTCCTTTTATTAAGTCTATTTTGGATCTTTAAGCTAGTTTGGCACGTTTTGAAAAATCGTGCTCTTGCCTTTTTATTTGTTGCGCAGCTATCGATGCGGGCGAAATGCAGCAAAAACGGTGTTGAAAATCAAAATATAAACCCGCTATTTATTGATTCTTCGTCTTAGTTCTAAATTGTTTTTTATCGTAATATGCGACCACTAAATTAGTGCAATCGAAATAAGCCCAAAAAAACCACCTAAAATTAACAATAACGTGCCTTTTTAACCATTATCGCTCTAGTAAAAACAATTGTTTTTCGGGTATCATAATGGGCTAATTTTTATTAAAAAATGTTACGTTAATCGATAGTTAAACGTTACGAGAAATCAAGCCAACTCAATGTAATATTGAGCTGGTTGGCAAAAACGAGTGAAAAGCCCTTATGAATTTAGAAGCAATCTTGGCTGAAGCCCTTGAAGCTGTTGAGAAAGCCAGTGAAATCGCTCATTTAGAAGATGTGCGCGTAAATTACTTAGGTAAAAAAGGCGAGATTACTAGCCTATTGAAAAGCTTAGGTAAAATGGACCCAGAAGAACGTAAAACTGCAGGTCAGGTAATTAACCAGGCAAAGCTGCAAGTTCAAGAAAAAATCAATGCGAAGCGCGAAGCGCTACAAGAAAAAGCATTAGCAGAGAAGCTAGCAAAAGAAACTATTGATGTGACGCTACCGGGTCGTACTCAACCGACTACGGGTCTACATCCTGTAACACGTACTATCGAACGAATTGAAAGCTTTTTTGGTGAGCTAGGTTTTGCTGTTAAATCTGGTCCGGAAGTGGAAGACGATTTCCATAACTTTGACGCGTTGAATATTCCTGAGCACCACCCAGCACGTGCTGATCACGATACCTTCTATTTTAATCCTAAGCTGGTATTGCGTACGCAAACAAGTGGTGTACAAATTCGTACTATGGAAGCGGAACAGCCGCCACTGCGTATCATTTCACCGGGTCGTGTATACCGTAATGATTACGACCAAACGCATACGCCAATGTTCCATCAGGTAGAAGGCTTGATGGTTGATAAAAACGTAAGCTTCACAGAGCTTAAAGGGATTTTGCACGATTTTTTACGTAACTTTTTTGAAGAAGATATGGAAATCCGTTTCCGTCCTTCGTACTTCCCATTCACTGAGCCATCAGCAGAAGTGGACGTGAAAGGTAAAAACGGTAAATGGTTAGAAGTATTAGGCTGTGGCATGGTTCACCCAAATGTACTTCGCTCTGTTGGCATCGATCCTGAAGAATACACAGGTTTCGCATTTGGTATGGGCGTTGAGCGCTTAACCATGCTGCGATACGGCGTAAATGACTTACGTGCATTTTTCGAAAACGACTTAAAATTCCTAAACCAATTCAAGTAAGAGTGAAGTAACAATGAAATTTAGTGAAAAGTGGCTAAGAGAATGGGTAAACCCAGCAATTGATACTGATGCACTTTCTGAGCAGCTGTCGATGGCAGGCCTTGAAGTGGATGGTTTAGACGCTGTTGCCGGTGATTTTTCAGGCGTTGTTATTGGTCAAGTGGTTGAATGTGGCCAACACCCAGATGCAGACAAATTACGCGTAACTAAAGTAGATGTTGGCGAAGACGAACTACTTGATATCGTATGTGGTGCTGCAAACTGTCGCCAAGGTTTAAAAGTAGCGGTTGCTAAAGTCGGCGCGGTATTACCGGGCGATTTTAAAATTAAGAAAGCAAAATTACGCGGTCAACCTTCTCACGGCATGTTATGTGCGTTTGAAGAGTTAGGCATGGCTGAAAGCTCAGACGGCATTTTAGAATTACCTGAAGACGCTGTAATTGGCACAGATATTCGTGAATACTTCGGATTAGATGATGTCACTATTGATGTTGATTTGACGGCAAACCGCAGTGACTGCCTTGGTATTAAAGGTCTGGCACGCGAAGTGGGCGTATTAAACAGCCTTGACGTTACTAACGTTGAAATTACGCCGGTTACACCGACAATTGATGACAAAATTGACATCGAATTAGTTAATCCTGAGTCATGCCCTCGTTATTTAGGTCGTGTAATTAAAGGCATTAACCTAAATGCTGAATCACCACTTTGGATGGTAGAGAAATTACGTCGCAGTGGTATTCGTTCAATTGATCCTGTTGTTGATATAACAAACTACGTATTACTTGAACTTGGTCACCCAATGCACGCGTTTGACTTAAACGCAATTGAAGGTGGTATTAAAGTACGTAACGCAAATCCAGGTGAAGAGCTTGTATTACTAGACGGCAATACGGCAAAGTTAAAAGAGAACACGCTGTTAATTGCCGATAACCAAAAAGCACTTGCGATGGCTGGTATCTTCGGTGGTGAGAAATCAGGTGTTACCGAAACAACACACGATATCTTATTAGAAAGTGCTTTCTTTAGTCCGCTGGCAATTGCAGGACAAGCGCGCAGCTATGGTTTACATACGGATGCATCGCACCGTTATGAGCGTGGTGTTGATTACAAACTTCAGCATGACGCAATGGAGCGTGCAACCCAGCTATTACTTGATATTGTTGGCGGTGAAGCAGGCCCTGTAGTTGAAGCAGTTTCAGAAGCGCACCTACCAAAAGCTAAATCAGTGACATTACGTCGTGCACGTTTAGACCGTGTAATTGGTTATCACATTGATGATGCAACGGTAACAAATATTCTTACTCGTTTAGGTCTTACAGTTAGTTTTGAAAATGACACTTGGCAAGCTGATGTACCAAGTTACCGTTTTGATATTTCAATTGAAGAAGACTTAATTGAAGAAGTAGCACGTGTATTTGGTTACAACAATATTCCAAATGTAGCACCAACAGCGAAATTGGCGATGACAGATCACCAAGAAGCAGTGCTGCCGCTTAAGCGTTTTCGTAACGAGCTCGTTAGCCGTGGTTACCAAGAGGCAATCACCTACAGTTTTGTCGATCCAAAAGTACAAAACTTGTTACACCCAAGTGCCGATGCGCTGGTATTACCGCACCCAATTTCAATTGAAATGTCGGCGATGCGCGTAAGCTTATTACCAGGCTTATTAGGCTCTGTGGTATATAACCAAAACCGTCAGCAATCACGTATCCGCCTTTTTGAGTCAGGCTTAAAGTTTGTTAAAAACGATGCCGCTGAAAATGGTGTTGAGCAAACGCAAATTATTGGTGGTGTGATTTACGGTAATACCCATAACGAACATTGGGGTATCGCATCAACACCGGTCGACTTTTTTGATGTAAAAGGCGACGTTGAAGCACTGTTAAACCTAACTGGTGATATGGCGAATATTTCGTTTGTTGCTGAGCAAAATGAAGGTTTACACCCAGGTCAATCAGCTTCGATTATAAGAAATGGTAAAAAAATTGGTTACTTAGGCTGTATTCACCCAGAAATACAGTCTAAACTAGGAATTAACAATCAAGTTTTTGCCTTTGAAATCGAGTTGTTAGGTTTAGAAAACCGTGTTTTACCTGAAGCGGTTGAGGTTTCTAAGTTCCCATCTAACCGACGCGATATTGCGATTGTTGTTAAAGATTCGGTAAATGCTGGTGATATTTTAGAGTCAATTAAAAAAGTTGGCGGAAATCAACTAGTTGACCTAAACTTATTCGACGTGTATAAGGGCAAAGGAGTTGAGGCTGATCACAAGAGTTTAGCGATTGCATTAACACTGCAAAATTCAGAGCGAACCCTTGAAGAGAAAGACATCAACTCAATTGTAGACTTAGTGGTGGCCGAATTGGCTGAACAATTTAACGCATCGTTGAGGGACTAGATTATGGCGCTTACAAAAGCCGACATAGCTGAACACCTATTTGTAAAACTTGGTATTAACAAAAAAGACGCTAAAGACCTTGTCGAAAGCTTTTTTGAAGAGATTCGTACTGCACTAGAAGCAGGCGAGCAAATTAAGCTTTCTGGCTTTGGTAATTTTGATCTTAGAGATAAGAAAGAGCGTCCGGGGCGCAACCCTAAAACGGGTGAAGATATTCCAATTTCTGCACGCAGAGTTGTTACATTCCGCCCAGGTCAAAAACTGAAGACACGCGTAGAAGTTGGTACCAGTAAAGACTAACCAAGCGTATGTATGAAGCCAATTCGAAAAAGCCTGCTTAATGCAGGCTTTTTTATTTGTTCTTTTCTTTATTACAATTACAAGCAATCGAATTTTACTTGATGTGAAAACCTTACCGCGGCGAGGTGAAATTACCGTCTTCAATACGCGATAGGGTATCTGCCGCAAGATTTGCAAGCTCACCTAATGATTTACCTTGATTAGTAAGTTCATATTCAAGCGGGGCTAAGTCAATATTTTGTACGCCAGCTTCTTTTGCTACTAATGCCCAAATATAAGAAAGCTTATGCTCTTCCATTTGATAAAACATATTTGTTAGTGCCGTGTAGATTTCTGGCTTGGCTTCGTTGCCAGCAGGGTTTAACTCAAGCGCATGGTAAAGCTTATCTATTGCCAAATCGCTATCAAACTTAGTGTAGTAAGTAGCTAATTTGTATTGGAATTCAGACGTTTCTAACTCACGTTTTTCATCCATTGCAATCAGTGATTGAATGGCGCCTTCATCACCATTTCGTGACCAGTGATAGAATAGCAGGTGCGGATATTGTGAATTTCGTGTCTCTTTCGATAAACGGTTTATCTCTTTTAGTGCAGTGAGGTGACCATTTACGCGCGACGTGGTTTTTTCTTTTAGTTTAATGTGTTCAATGCTAGCTGCTAACTCAACACATTTCGCATAATCGTGAAATGCGCTGAGTAGTTTGTATTTAGTTGCATCATCAGGCGTTTTTGATTCTGCATAGCGCCCTAAAATAACGTCGGCACGCTCGGTATTACAATGGCTGTCGGTGTTAAGATCGGCGCAAAACTGGCTATTTTCGTCACAAATTTCACGAATACTTTTGGCATTGTCGCAGCCAACGAGAAGAGAAAGCAAACAAAGTGCAGATAGTTTTTTTAACACAATTTAATGACATAACTACAATAGGATGTTCTAAGCTTAGCGAATCCTTTGCTTAAATGTAATAGTGCATTGGTCATAAATCGCATATATTTGTTTTCGCTCAAGGAGATTATCGGTACACGGCAAAAGTCTGGTATTGAAATGGTGGAAAAAACAATGTTTTTCAATTAGAATGCACGCGTCTAAAGCACTTCTCACAATTAACGCTTTAGGCTATCCGTTCAAAATTTTACGTTTAGGTAGACAAAATGACCTCATCTCACGAGCAAGATTATCTGAATAGCTGGCAGGAACGCCAAGACTTCGCTGAAAGCATGCAACCAATTATTGGTAAGCTTTACCGTAACCGCGGCATCGAGATTGCCATCTACGGTCGTCCACTAATTAATGCAAGCACAATCGACGTTATTAAAGCACACAAAACTGTTGCACAATTTGAAGACAGCAAATTACGTCTTCGCGAAAGCTTCCCGTTTTTAGAAGCTATCGACAAAATGGAACTGACTTCAGCACGTATCGATTTAGGTAAACTAGCTTATGCTTATATCTATAAAAATGCGGGTGAAGGTCGTTCAATCGAAGAGTACCTAGCAGCAGAATTAGCTGAAATCCACAATAAAGAAGACAAAATTGAACCGCGCGACGTAGTACTTTACGGTTTTGGCCGTATCGGTCGCTTATTAGCACGTCTTCTAATCGAAAAAAGTGGTCCTCACACAGATTTACGTTTACGTGCAATTGTTGTACGTGGCGGTAAAAAAGGTGACCTTGAAAAGCGTGCAAGCTTATTACGCCGCGATTCAATTCATGGTCCTTTCAATGGTTCAATCACTGTTGATAACGAACGTAACGCAATTAAAGCAAACGGTAGCTACATTCAAGTTATCTACGCTAACTCGCCAAGCGAAGTAGATTACACGCAATACGGCATTGAAAATGCACTTGTAGTTGATAACACAGGTATCTGGAAAGACGAAGATGGCCTTGGTCAGCATTTAGCGGCAAAAGGTGCGTCAAAAGTACTTCTTACAGCACCAGCTAAAGGCAATATCAAAAACGTTGTTTACGGCGTAAACAACAAAGATATCCTGTCTGAAGATACAATTATCTCAGCAGCAAGCTGTACAACAAATGCGATTACGCCAACGCTAAAAGCATTAAATGACAAGTTCGGTATTAAGAACGGTCACGTTGAAACAGTTCACTCGTACACGAACGACCAGAACTTAATTGATAACTATCACAGCGCTGAGCGCCGTGGCCGTGCTGCGGCACTTAACATGGTTATCACGTCAACGGGTGCTGCAAAAGCAGTATCTAAAGCATTACCTGAACTTGAAGGTAAGCTTACGGGTAACGCTATTCGCGTACCGACACCAAATGTGTCAATGGCAATTCTTAACCTTAACCTTGAAACTGCAACATCAGTTGAAGAGTTAAACGAATTCTTACGTGAAACGGCACTTTACTCAGATTTACGTGATCAAATCGATTACACTGCATCTACTGAAATCGTATCAACTGACTTAGTTGGTAGCCGTTATGCAGGTGTTGTTGATTCACAAGCAACGATTGTTGATGGTGATCGCGTAGTACTTTACGTTTGGTACGATAACGAGTTTGGTTATAGCTGCCAGGTTGTTCGCTGTATGCAAGATATGGCTGAAGTAACACACCCAAGCTTACCTCGTTAATCTAATTTTTTATCTAAAAGCCGGCCATTGTGCCGGCTTTTTTATTCAATTACTCGCATATTGTTTCAGCCCACTCGTTATTTTGATAGGCTTAAAGCTATTGTGCGTTAGGGAACACAGTTTATGAGAATTACAAGCCAATTCGATAGCGGTAATATTGAGGTACTTAGCCTTGAAAGCCGTGAAGATATTCAATTAAAAATTAAAAATGACAACCAGTCTGAATTTTTCCAGTGGTTTCACTTTAAATTAGAATCACAAATTGATTTATTACATCGTTTGACGATTGTTGATTTAGATAAATCAGCGTACCCAGAAGGGTGGGTTGATTACCAAGCAGTTGCATCGTATGACCGTCAAACATGGTTCCGAGTACCAACTAAGTTTGAAAATAACCAATTGGTTATCGAGTTTACACCAGAGTGCGAACAAGTATATTTCGCATACTTTGCACCATACAGCTATGAGCGTCACCAAGACCTACTTTCTTGGGCGCAGTCACACGAAAGCTGCACCATCGAAACATTAGGTGAAACACTTGATGGCCGAGATATTAGCGTATTACAAATCGGCGAACCTGCTGACGATAAGAAAATAATCTGGATGATCGCCCGTCAGCACCCTGGTGAAACCATGGCAGAGTGGTTTATTGAAGGTGTGCTTCACAAACTATTGGATGACGAAGACGCACATGCCGCTGCATTATTAAATAAAGCGGTTTTCTATATTGTGCCAAATATGAACCCAGACGGCAGTGTACGTGGTCACCTTCGTACTAATGCAGCGGGCGTTAACCTAAACCGTGAATGGCAAACACCATCAATCGAAAAGAGTCCAGAAGTGTATTTTGTACGCGAAAAAATGTTCGCTACCGGTGTTGATATGTGTCTTGATGTACACGGCGATGAAGCTATTCCGTTTAACTTCTTTGCGGGCAGTGAAGGCATTCCACGTTACGATGCGCGCTTAAAAGACCTAGAAGATAGCTTTAAAGCGGCGATGTTTGTTACTACACCAGAATTCCAGGATGAACATGGTTATCCAAAAGATGAACCAGGTCAGGCAAATTTAACTGTGGGTTCTAGCTGGGTAGGCCAAGAATTCAATTGTTTGTCTTACACAATTGAAATGCCATTTAAAGATAATAATAATTTACCAGATCTTGATTACGGCTGGTCAGATCGCCGTTCGTATTCATTTGGACAAGACACACTTGCGGCAATCGTAAGTGTGGTAGATAAACTACGATAATAAAAATAGGGGAGCTTATACCAATTCACTTAAATAGCTGATCATTTTAGCGGGTTAAATATCATGCTAACTGCGTTAGAATTTATCAATGTAGAACAACTACATAAGATAAATTCCGCCTTGTTATCATTTCATTTCTCCAGCGCTACTTCTGATCACATACTTAACAGAATTGGTATTGCTCCCCAAAAAAATAATAACAAGAGGAACAAGTTGTGGAAGCATTTGGCAATTTTTTAGATATGCTAGATGGTATGTTAGGGAGCGCCTTTTGGTTTCCTTACGTGCTACTAGGGGTTGGTCTATTTTTTACCATTTACTTAAAATTTCCACAGGTGTTGTATTTTAAACACGCCTGGAAAATTGTAAGTGGTAAATACGATAAAAAAGAACACGAAGGTGATACGACGCACTTCCAAGCGTTAGCAACAGCGCTTTCTGGTACCGTAGGTACGGGTAACATCGGTGGTGTTGCACTGGCAATATCAATTGGTGGTCCAGCGGCGCTTTTCTGGATGTGGATGACTGCGTTTTTCGGTATGACAACCAAATTTGTTGAGGTAACGTTATCTCATAAATACCGTGTTAAAACAGAAGACGGCACTATGGCCGGTGGCCCAATGTACTACATGGACCGTCGCTTAAATATGAAATGGCTTGCGGTACTGTTTGCAATCGCAACCGTAATTAGCTCATTTGGTACCGGTTCACTGCCACAAATTAATAATATTGCCCAAGGTATGGAAGCAAGCTTTGGTCTTGAACCTATGCTAACAGGTGGTGTTTTAGCAATTTTACTAGCACTGGTTATTTTAGGTGGTATTAAACGTATTGCCGCAATTACCTCACGCGTTGTACCATTTATGGCAGCCGTTTATATTATTGGTGCGTTTGGCGTAATTTTTTATAACATAGAAAATATCGGCCCTGCATTTGCCTCTGTATTTACTAATGCCTTTACGGGTTCTGCAGCAGCAGGCGGCTTTATTGGTGCGTCATTTGCCTATGCGTTTAACCGTGGTGTAAACCGTGGTTTATTCTCAAACGAAGCAGGTCAAGGTTCTGCGCCAATTGCCCACGCCTCAGCGAAGGCGGATGAGCCAGTTTCTGAAGGTATGGTGTCAATTCTTGAACCGTTTATCGACACAATTATTATTTGTACGTTAACGGGTCTTGTAATTTTATCATCAGGCGCGTGGACAGAAAAATTTGATACACGTTTTGAACGTACCAGCATGGAGTTCATCGATGGTACGTATCATGAGCGTGTTGATGCGCAGCGCAATGAACTTTACGCGTATTTAAATGGTGGCGAGTCAAGCGTTAAGCCGTTTAATGGTACGCTAAATGTTGTTGAAGGTAAGGCTGTAAATCAAAACTTCACAGTGTTACACAATCGCTCAGTGGGTGAGAAAATTCGCTTCTTACTTGATGGCGACCACTTGCATACTGGTACAGTTATTATCAAAAAAGGTAAAATTGTTGATAAAAGTATCGTTGTTAAGGGTAAGTCGCTTGTACACTCAGCAGAGCTAACAACGCTTGCATTCCAGCGTGGCTACTTTGGTGAAAACGGTCAATACATTGTATCGATCGGTTTATTACTATTTGCGTTCTCTACGGCAATTGCATGGTCTTACTATGGTGACCGCGCAATGACCTATTTACTAGGTTCTCGTTCAGTAATGCCTTATCGCGTATTTTATGTCGCAGCGTTTTTCTGGGCATCATTTGCAGACACCACTTTAGTGTGGAAATTGGCGGCAGTTGCCATTGTTGTAATGACCTTACCTAACTTATTCGGCATTATGTTGCTGCGTAAAGAAATGAAACAGTCAGTAGATGACTATTGGGTGAAGTTTAAAAAAGACAACAGCCAAGAAAAAGAGTAAAATAGAAGGCGCCTTAAGGCGCCTTTTTTATTAGTTTAATGGAGCAGTAAATGGCGAGGATAAGTTGTCCAGCGTGTAGCAAACCGATTTCCGATAAACATAAAGTATGTCCACATTGTGATACTGCTGTAGCAGGGCTTGATGATCATGAAAGAGCTAGGCTCGCCAGTCGTCGTTACGTTAAGCGTAAGCAAGCGCTGCTCAATCAGTCATTTGTCGCATTGATTATTTTCTTAGGCGGTTTTTTGTACCTTTACTCACGAGAGCCAGCTGCAGATAGCATTGAACAAATGACAACCTATGGCGCCATTGCCGTGGGTTTTATCTGGTACCTTATTAACCGTATTCGCATCATTTTATTGAAAAAGTCTTAGCATGAACATTGAACACTTAGTTAACACCTTAACGCCAGAAATTTTCGAACGCCTTGAGTACGGCGCTGCAACTGGAAAGTGGCCAGATGGCACGCCACTGTCTGATGAGCAACGAGAGCAAACTGTTCAGCTAGTGATGTTGTACCAAGCAAAAGTAGCTAAAACCAATGAGCAATTCACGATTGGTGAAGATGGTCAGATGGTGCAAAAGTCAAAAGCAGAATTAAAGAAAGAATTCAGTCCTAAAAATGAGATCGCAAGGTTCGCGCAAGATGATATTTAGTAGTTTATTCACGCCGAAATGGAAAAGTAAAAAAGCATCAGATCGTTTATTAGCAATTAGCCAACTTGATGCCAATAAAGTAAAAGATAATACAATCTTAAACCAGTTAGCTAATAATGATGACGACGACAAGGTTAAGATTGCAGCATTAAAACGCATTAATGACATTAGTTTATGGTGGCAAACATATAAACAAGAAAACAGCCAGCCAGTTGTTAGTGCAGCTGAAAAAGAAATTTTTAATCAGCTTGAACAAAAAAAGCCAACTAACGATGAACTTGAGTTACTGGTAAAACGTTGTGATAAAACCCAACAATTAGAAGCGTTACTGCCACTAGTAAACGATTTTAATGTGCAAGTTTCGTTACTAAAGCGAATAGGTAAAAAGCCGTTAATCACAGATTTCTTTGCTCACGCCAGCGATTCGCAACAACTGGAGTTAGTTCCAGTTATGCAACAATATCAATTAGATAAAGCATTGTTAAAGCATGCAAAACCAGCACTTGCTGAACAACTAAAACAACAAGAAGAAACGCGTAAACGCGAAGCGCTTAAACCAATTGAGGTGAATAAGGCAAGTACATTAGTATTGGCTAAGCTAAACGCATTGCGCGATAAGTTTGATTTTGTAAAGTGCGATACCGAATACAAACAACTTGAAGCCCAGTGGCAGCAGCTTGAATTAGATTACTTGGACGATAAGCAAAGTGTGGTTGCTAAATACCAAGATATTACGGCAAAAGCACAAAAGCATTTAGTTGGTTTAAAAGCTAAGTTTGATGAAGAACAAGCGGCGAAGTTAAGACAAGATAAAATTAAGTCAGTAAAGCAAACAAGCGTAAGCTTGAAAGAACGCGGTGAAAATGCGCTAGATGCGCTATTGCTTGAACCGACGGCTGATAACGTATCAGCACTAGAAACGGCATTATCAGCAATGAATGCGCATCAAGCAGAGCTAGATAGCTTATCACAAAGCGATAGTGACTTTACTAAGTTCACTCAGCGTTTAACAGCGCAATGTGCTGGAATAAAACATGTTATTGAGTCATTGCCTGAGATTGCTGAGCAAGTTAATTTAGGTAAAACATTAATTGTTGCAAGTGACTTACAAGGGCTTGATGAAGCACAAGAAGCTAAGTCTCAGTGGTATAGCACCACGTCAGATATGCTAAAACAGTTACCAAAGCCGTTATTACAAAATTATCAAAAGCAAATGCGCGAAATGGATAAGTGCTGGAAAGCCTCGCACCAAGACCTGCTTAAAGAGGTTAAATCGTTACAACAGGATGTAACGAAACAGCTTAAAGATATCAAGCGTTTAATTGATGCTGGTCGCTACAAGGTGTGTTTTGGTATTTTTAAAGGCGTACAAGAAAATATTGAAAAGCTGCCTAAGTCATCGCAACAAAAGCTTGAATCAGAGTATCAACTTGTTGATCAAGAACTGACGAAAGTAAACGAGTGGCAACGTGAAATTAGTTTACCGAAGCGCCATGAGTTAATTGAAGAAGTTAAGCAGAAAATTGCACAAAATGATGCAGATATTGCCGAGTTAAGCCAATGGATTAAGGTAGCACGTAAACGTTGGAATGAACTTGGCTACATTTCAACGGATGAAGAAAAAGTACTGGATGATACTTTTAATCAACAGTTAGAAGTCGCGTTTACGCCGTGCCGCGAGCATTATGCTGCACTTGAAGCCGCTCGCGAGCAAAATGTTGTTAAACGTAAAGATCTGATTGCGCAATATAAAGCGTTAGCAGATGGCGTAAATACGCTAACACTAAAAGAGGTAGAAAAGCAGTATAAGCAGCTTAAGCAAAATTGGCGCAATGCAGGCGAAGTCGATAACAAAAATTATAAACAGCTGCTTGCAGAGTTAAAACCGGTTGATAACCAAATATTTGCGTTTATTAAAGCGGCCTATGCGGTTAATGCAGATACCAAAGCAAAACTCGTGAAAGAGGCTGAAGCTTGTTTAACAGACGATAATATTGAAAACGTGATTGAGCAATTAAAGTCATTGCAACAACGTTGGAAAGACATCGGTTTTGCCGGTAAAAAGCTTGAAAACCAGCTGTGGAATGAGTTTAGAGCAGTTAATGATCGTGCATTTTCATTGCGCGACAGCGAGCGCCAAGCCAAGCGAGAGCAGCAAGACGAGAAATTAGTTTCATTACAAAGCGAGTTCACGCGCATTACACAAGACGTTGAATTAGATAATGTTGATTCGCTAACAAATGCAATGTCAGCGCTTACGAATTTGCGTGATGAACTGAAGCAGGCCTATTTACTGAAATCTCAGTTATCAAATGAGGTAAGCAGTACGTTGACAGAGTATGCTGTAAAGCAAGAAATACTTAAAAACAGTAAAGATAAAGAAAAGCTAATTTCACTTTTTGAACAGCTTGAACAAGGTATCATTCCCGCGCCTTGGCAACAAAAAGTACCTAGCGAGTTAACACGTCAGCAAATTACTATTCGTATTGAATTATTAAACGAAATGGGTTCTCCAGAATCTGATGATGCGGTACGACTGAGTGAACAAGTAACATTGCTTCAAGAAAAAGTGAATGGTGCAGCGTTAGATAATGAAACCTTGTTAAAGCAGTGGCTTAGTAAAGGTGAAATTGACAGTGAATCGTTAGCGCTGTTAGCACGCATTAAACCAGCGTTTGTATAACGGGGGTTTTAACTCTAAAAATGGAGTAAAGTCCGTTTTAAAAAGCCACGTTAGTGGCTTTTTTTATACCTATCTCACTTCGGTTTTAGCGCAGCTATGTAGAATGACGGAACAATAAATGAAAGTTGCATCTGTTTCTAATTGGCAATTACTTTCGACTGTTGCTGAGCTTTTTCTTTAGCCTTTTTAATTCGTCTTGTTGCAAGTCGATTAAATCCCTGTACTCTTCCTTGATTTGCTTGCGTTTGGTTTTAACCTCTCTTTTTAAGGTTGTTTTATCTTCTTTTGACATGTGCTTATCGAGCTGAGTTTTTAACTGTGCTAGCTCATTTAATCGCGCCTTTTTCAGTGCACTTATTTTATGTTCAACCCCTTTAATGTCGGATTTAATTTTTAGCACATGTTGTTTTTGGGTGTAGCGATCGATAGTGTCTTTTTTAGCGAAGGGCTTAGAACTGGTATTAACTGCTTTGAGCGTAAGGGTTTGTTGTTGCTGTTTTGATTCACATGGAAATTGACTAAAAGTAATGCCGTTTTCCGTTGTACATTTATAGTAATCAAGCGCTGAACATGTGAATGGAATAAAGAGTAGGGTGGTGAGTAGTTTCATTGCGATTCCCTCATAATCTAGTGACATCCTGTCTTGTCACTAGATTATAGAAAGAGAATGGCTATTGCTCAAACTGCTTTAATTTCTTCAGGCTCTGCACTAAAAATGGCACTTCAAGGTGGCTATCAATGGCGAAGCCTTGCTGTGCTGATACTGTCTCATGTTTACCGTCAGACGTAAGCAAGGTCAGTTTATCTTTTTTATAGATAAGTAAGGTATTGCCACTAATATTCACACCAGTATCGCTACCATCATACAGGTTGTTACCTAACGTCGTATTTTGCACGTTTTGGCAATTAAAGGTGTTGGCTAGCACTGTTGTAATCACATCTTGTGGTGTAATAATGCCTGCAGGTGTAATGTGTGCAGCGGTATAAAGTGTTGATTTTGACCATGCATCTTTTTCGCTGTTTGCCAGAGAAAATGCAAAATCTACAACGCTATTTTTAATGGTTGCAAGGTCTTCATGTGTTTTCACATAGTGAAGCGTTAATTTGGCGCTCTCATCTTCCGCTAAGCGCGGAAGATTAATAAACGATGCATTAACGCTATTGCTCCATGCTGGCAAAATCCCCTGTGCACGAATCACTTTTTGATAGTAACTTGGCAAGCCATAAACCAAATTAAACAGTGATTCACGTTTATTTGCCGGCTGATAAAAGTTATCTGTGGCATTAAGTGTTTTGTCACTTAAATACTGAGTTAATAAAGCCTGGTTATCAAAAACTAATATTTTTGCAGAAGCTGAATTTGTATTACAGGTTAGCGGCTGGTTTGGCGCAACATAAGTCACTTTTTCATTGGCAAAGCTAACATTCTGCGCTTCTTTGTACTCGTCCAAATCGACAAGTTGGTAACGCGCCAATAAACTTTTCGCTGTGGTTGGGTAAGAAAGCGGTAAAACGTTATCTTGTTTGGTGATATCTAGCTTAACATTCGCATCAGCCCAAATATGAAGTAGGTGACTGGCGACAAAGGCAACAATAAATACCGGAGATATATAACGACGAAACGGTTTTTGTCTTAATTCTGTGAGGTGTCGCCACGTGAAGTTACTGGCAACGAGTTCAAAAAACAAAATTACAAAAATAATGCCACCCGCGATAAATAGCGAAAGGCTAGGATTAGTAGAAATTGTATCACTGATCAAGGACACAATCTGTTCAAATACCTGCGGCGACAAATGATAGCCAAGTTGAAAATAAACATAGGCGTCTAATGCCAGAAGCGACATGGTAAAGGTTGCAATTACCGCAGCCATGCCCCGAATATGCCGCGGGTATGGAAAAATAAGACTGAGCGGAAAAATTGTCAGCACAAAGCATAAAAATGTCAAAAAGCTAATGTGACCTAGCCAGTTTAACAACAAGAATACTTTGCCGCTAAACGTCATCGGCATTGGATCTGAAATTAAATAGAGGCTACTCACAATCAATGCAAATAAAATATTTGCAAAGGTGAACCAGTGGCCCCAGCTCAACAGTTTTGCCGCTTTAGACGAAAACGCTTGTTGTGATGACAAATTCATAGCGTTACTTTACTGAGTCTTTTAATGCTTGTGTAAAATTATCTATTAGGGCTTGTCGTTGTGCTGCCGGCACTTTTTCATTAATGATATGTGAAAGTGTATTGCCAAGACTCATTAGGCTTAAATCTAATGGCGCTTTGTGGGCTACAAGGGTTTTTAAAAGGTCATCAACAAGATTTTCTACTTGCTGGTCTGAATATTTTGATAAGATAGGCATCAATTAAGTTCTAATTTTATAAAATTACTCATATTTTAACATTTGAGGCGCGAAAAACAAAGATGACAGTGCAAGTAGAAAGACTCGTCGTTCACTATGTCGACAAAAAAGACGAAACAGTTGAAATTCATCTTCGCAATGATGAAATGCCAGTCAACGATAAGGTTAATGTGTTTATTGAGCAGTTACACCATGCCTACAACGGTAAGCCTGGAAAAGGCTTTTGCGGTTTTAGTCCTGAGAAAAATGGCGTGGTAAGTTCGAGTATTCAAAGTTATCGCCAAGGCGAAATGCATTTTTATCATTTAACCGAGCAGGCCGCCGAGGTTTTAAAAGAAGAATTAAACAAATACGCGTTTAATGAAACGGGTTACCTTATTTTTTGTCATTACCGCTTTGTCGCCGACGATTACGTGATGATCGCATTAGTGAATGTAAAAGAGCATTACTCGATTAACCAAGAGCTTGATCTTACCTCATCGCGTCATTTAGATATCGCTAAAATGCAGTTAGCGGCACGTATCGATCTTAATGGTATGGCAACAGCGCTTGAAGACAACCGTTATATTTCATTTATCAAAGGGCGTGCAGGGCGTAAAGTGGCCGATTTCTTCTTAGACTTCTTAGGTTGTGAAGAGGGGATTGATGCGCGTCAGCAATCGCAAGCAATGTTATCGGCGGTTGAAGACTATTTATCGAATAGACAATTTGATAAAACTGAAAAAGATGACTTACGCAAGCAAGTCTTTGATTATTGTTCAGACTGTGTTGCTAGCGGCAGCGATGCTGACGTATCACAGTTATCAAGCACTATAAGTAAAGATGATGAAATAAGCTTCGACAGTTTTTATAAAGAGCAAGCCTACGATTTAGAAGAATCGTTCCCGGTTGATAAAAAGACAGTAACGTCTATGGTGAAATTTTCAGGTCAAGGCAGTGGTGTAAGTGTGAGTTTTGAGCGCAAGCACTTAGGTGAACGTGTTTTATATGATAAGTACAGCGACACCTTAACCATAAAAGGAATTCCACCTAACTTGAAAGACCAATTAGAACGTTTCTTTGAAGAAAACTAACGCTAGTTGAAGAGTTGCTATTCCAATTCGCTTAATTAAAAAATACGAATTGCTAATACACTAAATTTCAGACAAAAAAAGAGCCGCATATTGCGGCTCTTTTAGTTACAACTTAAGATTAAACTGTTTTTGCCATTGGTGCGCTTGCTTTACCAACAGGGTTAATGCTACCCGGTTGCATACTGCTTGCACTTGGTACTTGGCGTTCACTGTGTGGCATTGCTGATGGCATTTCAAAACCTTCAGTCATTGCGCCACCAGACGCTTTTGTCATTGGCGCACTTGCATGGCGATACGCTATACCGTTTGTTACAGGTGCTGTGTCTGTCTCAGTTTGAGCGACAACCGCTGCAACACTTGGTGTTTCAACTGTCGTCGTTTCCGTTTGTTGCGTTTCAACAACAACGTCTTCTGAAACTGGAGCGACAGCTTCAAGGTTTTCACCGTTAGCGTCTTCAACTACGTCAGCTTTGACTTCAGGCTGCGCTTGTTCAACTTTTGGTGCTTCTTCAACTTTAGTTGGTTCAACGGCAACGTCAGCTGCTGCAACTGAGTCAACTTCTACTTCTGCCATTGCTTGATCAGCAACTGGTACAAAACCTGGTGACTCTGTTGTCTCAAGTTCAATATCAGACTTAGTTTCGCTTGGCTTTTTACGACGCTGACCAGCTGCACGTAAATGGCGAGGCGAACGGCGAGAGCGCGTACGCGTCTCTTTTTCGTCGTCGTTTAGTGATTCAGCGCTTTCAGGTGCGGCTTTTGGCTCGCTAACTTGCTCAACAGGTTCATTGGCTACGTCGTTAGCAACAACCTGTTGCTCGGCAACTTCATGTGTTTTTTGCTCTGCAACCGGCGCGTCTGCGTTTGTTTCTGAAGCCGCTACAAGATCAGCGTTTTTTACTTCTTCAGTCACTTTTGCTGGCTTTTTCGCTTTTACAGGCTTGGAACGCTGTGGCTTTTGCTTTTCAACCGGAGCTGCATTTTCAACAACCGGCGCTTGCGTTTCTGTATTTGTCTCTAACGCTTCATTGGTTTTCTCAATGCGCACTTTTTTACGCATATTGCGACGTTGACGACGCTCTTTTACTTTAACTGGCTGTTGTTGATTTGCTTCCGCTTCAACAGGTTTTTGTTCTTTCTCAACCTTGTTAGCGTTTGAGCGGTTGTTACGGCGGCGACGATTGTTGTTCTCTTTTGAGTTACGTTTTTCATCGCGCTGTTCGCGTTGCTCTTTTTGCTCACCAGCAGCTTGCTTATTACGGTTATTTGGTTTGCGTTGATTGCGACGACGGTTGTCGTTACCACGTTGGTTATTACGACGACCACCACTACGTTTTTGCACTGGTTTTTCTGGTTCTTCAGAAGCAAATAGGCTACCAAACCACTTAGCAATCTTAGTGAATAAGCCTTCTTTTACTTCTTTTTTAACTGGCGCTGGTTCGCTTGGTACAACAACACCTTGTAGTACTGGTTGCTCTTTAACCGCTTTTTCAGCGTGAACAATGGCATCCGTTTTTACTTCAGGCGCTTGAACTTGGTCAAAGCTTACCGTTTCAATCGTTTCATCTTTCTTTAAACGCAATACTTCGTAGTGTGGTGTTTCCAAATGTGGATTTGGAATAATCACTACATGACAGCCGTGGCGTTTTTCAATACGGCGCACGCTCTTGCGTTTTTCGTTTAGTAAGTAAGTTGCTACTGGCACCGGTACTTGTGCATTTACTTGTGACGTATTGTCTTTAATCGCTTCTTCTTCTAGTAGACGAAGAATCGACAATGCAAGTGACTCGTTTGAGCGTACTGTGCCTTGGCCGTTACAGCGAGGGCAGGTACCTTGGCTTGCTTCACCCAGCGATGGGCGAAGACGCTGACGCGACATTTCAAGTAAGCCGAAACGTGAAATCTTACCGATTTGTACACGTGCACGGTCTGGTTTTACTGCTTCTTTTAACTTGTTCTCAACAGCGCGTTGGTGACGCGGCGGTGTCATATCGATGAAATCGATAACAACTAGGCCACCTAAATCACGTAAGCGAAGTTGGCGCGCAATTTCATCTGCTGCTTCTAAGTTAGTGTTTAGTGCCGTTTCTTCAATATCGCCGCCTTTTGTTGCTTTAGACGAGTTGATATCAATTGAGGTTAGCGCTTCAGTTGGGTCGATAACAATTGAACCACCTGACGGTAAACGTACTTCACGTTGGAATGCAGATTCAATTTGGCTTTCAATCTGATAATGGGTAAACAGTGGTGCATCACCTGTGTACAGTTTTACACGGTTAATGAAGTCTGGGCGAAAACGTTCGATATGTGCTTTTGCTTCATCGAATACGCGCTGCTTATCAATTAAAATCTCGCCAATATCACGACGTAAATAATCGCGAATAGCGCGGAAAATTACATTGCTTTCTTGGTGGATTAAAAATGGTGCAGGGCCGCTTTCTGACGCTTTTTTGATAGCATCCCAATGTACAAGCAGGGCGCGTAAATCGTATTCAAGTTCTTCGAAAGACTTACCAACGCCGGCAGTACGTACAATTAAGCCCATGCCTTTTGGTAATTCTAAACGAGACAGCGCTTCTTTTAGCTCTGTACGTTCATCACCTTCGATACGACGAGAAATACCGCCAGCACGTGGGTTGTTTGGCATTAATACTAGGTAGCTACCTGCAACGCTAATAAAGGTAGTCAGTGCTGCACCTTTTTGGCCGCGCTCTTCTTTATCAACTTGTACAATTACTTCTTGGCCTTCTTTTACAACATCTTTGATGTTTGGGCGACCGTTGAAAGTGTAACCTTCAGGGAAGTAACTGCGGGCAATTTCTTTAAGAGGGAGGAAACCGTGACGCTCAGCGCCGTAGTCGACAAAAGCAGCTTCTAGAGATGGTTCTACGCGGGTAATTTTACCTTTATAGATATTTGCTTTTTTTTGTTCATGGCCAGGGCTTTCGATATCTAGATCATATAAGCGCTGTCCATCAACCAGTGCAACGCGCATTTCTTCTTGTTGCGTTGCATTGATCAGCATACGTTTCATATTGTTAAACTCTGTAATAGTAGTAAGAGATTAACAACCAGTGTTGTTCAGACACCCACGAGTTTGTGCAGTCTCACGACTGGGCTGTCTGGGGGGAGTATAACTCCGATTTTCTGTTAAATTGCCACTCTAGGCAGGTGCTCGGTATTTGTTTCTTACCCAGCACAAAAATTCATTTAATTTTATTCTGAACGACGTTTGGTCGTAAATCTCGTATTTTATCTTTTAAAATACGTTTATTAGCTGAGTTAGATGGGGCTTTTCTGAATTACAATCTAGTACACTCATTGGTTCAGGGGGCCGCTACATGCGCTTTAAGATCGTTAAAAGCTTTAGAAAGCTGTCATAGACCTGTATGATCTGCGTCTTAAAGCGTGTTTCATCGTTAGCTTTGGCTAATAAAACACCAAATTGACACGTGGAGCGTGAATTTTGCTCACAAAAGGTCAATTTCAAGCGCGATTATCCCATTAAATATGGACGCTTCGCAACTAAATTATTACTCAAATCAGTGATTAGGCAATGTCAGAACAGCAAAAAAATCAGGTCCGATTTGTTGACATCGATGAAGGCAACCATGGGCAACGAATTGATAACTTTTTAATTACCGCTTTAAAAGGGGTGCCAAAAAGTGCAATTTACCGAATTTTGCGTAAAGGCGAAGTGCGCGTAAATAAAAAACGCATTAAGCCAGTTTATAAGCTTCAAGCGGGTGATGTGGTGCGTATTCCGCCAGTTAAAGTGGCTGAGAAGCAAGAATTTGTACCTAAAAATTTAGATAAAATTGCTAAGCTTGAAGACGCAATTTTATTTGAAGATAAATACCTTATGGTACTAAATAAGCCATCTGGTATGGCTGTTCATGGTGGCAGTGGCTTAAGTTATGGCTTAATCGAAGCACTGCGTAGCATTCGCCCAGATGAACGTAATCTTGAACTAGTGCATCGACTAGACCGCGATACGTCAGGCTGTTTACTCGTTTCTAAAAAACGTTCGGTATTACGCGGTTTGCATGAACAACTGCGTGAAAAAACCATGGAAAAAAATTACTGGGCACTGGTTACAGGTAGCTGGGCAAGTAAAATTAAGAATGTTACTGAGCCACTTCGTAAAAATACCTTGCAGTCGGGTGAGCGAGTAGTGCGCGTAGACGAGGCAGAAGGTAAGCCGAGCCAAACCCGTTTTCGTGTATTAGAGCGTTTTGGCCAATTCGCGACGTTAGTGCAAGCATCACCAGTTACAGGTAGAACGCATCAAATTCGTGTACATACGCAATGTAAAGGTCACCCAATTGCCTGCGATGACAAATATGGTGTTGCTGAGTTTGATAGCGAAATGAAGAAAAAAGGTTTAAATCGCCTATTTTTACACGCACATGACTTAACCTTTATTCACCCTAAAACAGAAGAGTCGATGCGTGTTGAGGCGCCATTGGATAATCAGTTAAAGAACTGCATCAAAACACTACGTGAAGAAGCATAGATGACAGCGAAAGAACTTATCATTTTTGATTGGGACGGTACCATAATGGATACCGTGCCAAAAATTGTGAATACGGTAAAGCTTGTTGCAGATCGTCACCAGTTAACAAGGCCTAGTGATAATGCTATTCGTCAAATTATTGGTCTTAGTTTAGAGGTCGCAATTGAGAGGCTTTTTAATGAACCAAGTGCCACGTTTGAGTTAGCGCAATCATATAAAGAGGTGTATGTGTCAGAAGACGATACGCCATCGACGTTATTTCCTCATGTGTTTGAATGTTTAACAGCATTAAAAAACAAAGGTTATACATTGGCTGTGGCGACGGGCAAAAGTCGCAAAGGGCTTGACCGTTTAATGCACGAGACTCAGCTAAGTTCATTTTTTAAAGCGACACGTACCGCTTGTGAGTGTGCTTCTAAACCTTCACCAGAAATGATTTTAGAAATTTGTAGCGAACTTAATATTGCTCCTAATAAGGCGGTGATGATAGGCGATACCAGCATGGACTTGACAATGGCTCAAAATGCCAAAGTAGCCTCTATTGGTGTTAGCTTTGGCGCACATCCGGTTTCTCAATTAGAGCCTTATGCGCCAGTCGCGATCATTGACCAGTTCGAGCAGCTAGTCGATTTATTTTAAATCCAGTGGGTCAATACCAATTTGTGCAAGCAGGTTGGTTAGCTTAATTAAAGGCAGACCCACAAGGGAATTGGGATCCTCACCTAAGATCTTATCAAATAACACAATACCTAACCCCTCCGATTTAAAGCTGCCCGCGCAGTTCAGTGGTTGTTCTTTATCTATATATTGTTCAATTTGGGCTTGGCGCAAGGTTTTAAAGTACACATCGGTGGTGTCGTGCGTTACTAAGGTGTTATTAGTTGCAATATCAAACACGGCAAGCGAGGTGATAAAACGCACTTTATTACCTGAAAATAATGAAAGTTGCTTAATTGCGTTATCGCGAGTATGTGGTTTTCCGAGTATTTGCACTGTGTTATCTGGCGCTTCAAACACCGCAACTTGATCAGAACCAATCACCACTCCTTGTTGATAAAATTGAAGCGCTGTTTTGGCTTTTTCAAGCGCTAATCGCTCAACCAATTCAACAACGCTTTCATTGGCTTTTGACGATTCATCAATATTAGGTGAAAAGCTCTCAAATACCGGTAAAATTTTTTCTAAAATTGATTTTCTAAACGGCGAACTTGACGCTAAAATAAACGGGGTTTTCATGATAATTTTCATCGAATACTTACTTTTTGCGCAGAATAGGATTCAATTGCGCTAAATGCAAAGGAAAGTTGAATTTTATTTTGACTCTAAGTCTAACAATCTATATGATGCAGCCCCTATGCAAAAGGTGAAGATTCCGATCACGCTTGATCCTATACGAACCGCACAAAAACAGGTCACTTATGACGGTATTGTGTTGTTCGAGCAACTTCCTCGATTACTCGATGTGGTTGTACGGAACGAGGGTGAGGTCGAAGTTAAAATTCATTTCAGAAAAGACGAACAGGGAATTAGTGTTGTTGAAGGCCATGCCAACGCCAACATTACAACCATTTGTCAGCGCTGTAATGAAGAGTTAGGGTTGGATTTGGAACTAGACTTTGCTTATTCGCCAATAGGTATAGGTAAGTCATCTGAGCATCTACCGTCATGTTATGACGTAGTAGAGATGGATGAGGAAGGTGAAATTAATTTACATCAACTTGTTGAAGATGAATTAATGTTAGCCATCCCAATAGTACCGATGCATGAAGAGTCTCATTGCAGATTTTCAGAAAAGCCTTTGAGCTTTGGTGAAATAGAAGCAGAAGATGACAAACCAAATCCATTTGAAATTTTGAAACAACTTAAGAAAGATTCTTAGGAGATAAGGCAATGGCTGTACAAAAAAGCAAGAAGTCTCGCTCTAAGCGTGGTATGCGTCGTTCACACGATGCGATCAATGGTCCAACTCTAACAGTTGATCCAGTATCAGGTGAAACGCACCGTCGTCACCACGTAACTGCAGACGGTTACTACAAAGGCGAAAAAGTAGTTTCTTAATAGAGCTATTTTGATGTCTAATCTAACCATAGCGTTAGATATAATGGGGGGCGATTACGGCCCCCGTTCTTCGTTGCCTGCAGCAATTGAAGCTGTAAATTCGCACGATAATATCACCTTGATATTATGCGGTAACGAAACGCTTATTCGCACAGAGCTTGAAAAGCTCGACGTTTTGCAACACCCTCGATTACAGATTAAGCACTGTAGCGAAGTCGTCAATAACGACGATAAACCATCCACAGCGTTACGCTGTAAAAAAGATTCCTCAATGCGAAAAGCCCTTGATTTAGTTAAATCAGGAGAAGCACAAGCATGTGTATCTGCCGGCAATACTGGTGCACTGTTTGCGATGGCTTATTGCATCTTAAAAATGCTGCCGGGCATTAGCCGACCCGCATTAATCAGTTCGGTTCCAACTGAAAAACCTAAACCAGTTTACTTATTGGATTTAGGGGCCAATGTTACTGCAGATCCAGAAACCCTGTTTGATTTTGCCGTAATGGGCAGTGTGGTTGCTGAGCAATCGCAAGGTATCGAAAACCCAACTGTGGGGTTACTCAATATCGGCGCAGAAGATATTAAAGGGCATGAAGATATCAAACGCGCGTCAGAGCTGTTTGAACAATCAAATGCACTTAACTACATCGGTTATTGTGAAGGCACCGACATTTTCAAAGGCAAGGCCGATGTTATTGTATGTGACGGCTTTGTTGGCAATATTGCATTAAAAACCTGTGAGGGTATTGCCAAAATGATCATTCATAAACTAAATAAAACCCTCAAAAAAAGCATTTTTTACCGCGCCGCAGCACTTTTAATGTTTCCAGTGCTAAAAAAACTCTATAAAAAGATGAACCCCGACCAGTATAACGGTGCAAGTTTGGTAGGATTACGCGGTATTGTGGTTAAAAGTCACGGTAATGCAAAATCGCCCGCATTTTTGGCTGCGATAAATGAAGCCGTGCGGGAGGTTGAAAAGCAACTTCCTGAGAAAATAGCAGCACGATTTGCTGCGCTGAAAGGGCAACAACTCGCGTTGGACAATGAGGAAAATGATCCACTTTGTTCACCGTGCAACAAATAGCGGCACTTTCACCACCAAAAGAATCTTATAACCAGCAAATGCTGGTTTTGTTTTGTTATAGAAGAAGAAACTATGTCAAATAACACAGCGATTTTATTTCCAGGCCAAGGTTCACAAACTGTGGGCATGTTGGCTGAACTACTTGCAGAATCAGATGTTGTTAAAGCAACCTTTGCCGAGGCAAGTGACGCACTTGGTTACGATTTAGCAGCACTTGTGCTTGATGGTCCAGCAGAATCATTAAATGAAACGCACCGTACTCAACCTGCGTTATTAACGTCAAGTGTGGCTATTTATCGTCACTTTATTGAAGCAGGTGGCGAAAAGCCAAGTGCTATGGCTGGTCACAGCTTAGGTGAGTACTCAGCATTAGTTTGTGCAGGTGTCATTTCACTTTCAGAAGCAGTAAAGCTTGTTGAAAAACGTGGCCTTTATATGCAAGAAGCAGTACCAGCGGGTACTGGCGCAATGTACGCAATTATTGGTCTAGCCGATGATGCAATTGCAAAAGCATGTGAAGATGCAGCGCAAGGCGAAGTAGTATCGCCAGTAAACTTTAATTCACCTGGTCAAGTTGTTATTGCTGGTCAAAAAGCAGCAGTAGAGCGAGCTGGTGAACTGTGTAAAGAAGCAGGTGCAAAACGCGCACTTCCACTTGCTGTTAGCGTACCGTCACACTGTGCATTAATGAAGCCAGCAGCTGATAAATTAGCAGCTGATTTAGCAGCGATTACATTTAATACACCTGAAATATCAGTAATTAATAATGTTGACGTAGCGACAGAAAGTGCAGGCGAAGCAATTAAAGATGCATTAGTACGTCAACTTTACAGCCCAGTTCGTTGGACTGAAACAGTACAAAAATTAGCGCAAGATGGCTTAACAACGACTTATGAGTTTGGTCCAGGTAAAGTATTAACGGGTCTTGCAAAACGTATTGATAAATCGGTAAGTTGCGCTGCAGTTAACGATTTAAACACTCTTTCTAGCGTTTTAGACGCATAATTTACGGAAAATTTTATGAGTAACTTATTCTCTTTAGAAGGCAAAGTAGTACTAGTAACTGGTGCAAGCCGTGGTATTGGTAAATCAATTGCTGAAACTCTGGTATCGCTAGGTGCTAAAGTTGCAGGTACTGCAACAAGCGAAGGCGGTGCAGGTAAAATTAGTGATTATTTAGGCGAAAACGGCAAAGGTTATGCACTTAACGTTACCGACGCTGAATCAATTGAAGCGACACTTGCTGCAGTAAAAGCTGACTTAGGCGATATCGATGTATTAGTAAATAATGCGGGTATTACTCGTGACAACCTACTTATGCGTATGAAAGATAGCGAGTGGGATGACATTATCGATACTAACTTATCGTCAATTTTCCGCTTATCAAAAGCGGTATTACGTCCAATGATGAAAAAGAAAAATGGCCGTATTATCAATATTGGCTCAGTGGTTGGTACTATGGGTAATGCGGGTCAAGCTAACTATGCAGCAGCAAAAGCAGGCGTAATCGGTTTTTCTAAATCGATGGCGCGTGAAGTAGCTTCTCGCGGCATTACGGTTAACGTAGTAGCGCCTGGTTTTATTCAAACAGATATGACTGATGAGCTTACAGATGATCAAAAAGCAGCAACGCTTGCTAACGTGCCTGCGAACCGTTTAGGTCAACCGAACGAAATTGCAGCGGCAGTAGCTTACTTAGCATCTGACGCAGCGGCGTACGTAACAGGCGAAACTTTGCATGTAAACGGCGGCATGTACATGATCTAGCGCATGCGCTTATCGCAATTTCGGCGAAATTGTTTAATTTAGGGTTGAAATTGCGGTGAAAGTAGGCGATAAAAGGTTAGTTTTAGATTTATGAGGTTCGACCAGATAATAAAAATCGAAATGAATCTTGAATCATAAAATTTTGCAGCGTAAACTACGCCGCAATCTGAAAAATAACGCAAAAGCGTTTTTTAATTAAGGAAAAAAGAATGAGCAACATCCAAGAACGTGTTCAAAAAATCATCGTAGAGCAACTAGGTGTTCAAGAAGAAGAAGTAAAAGCAGAAGCATCATTTGTTGATGATTTAGGCGCTGATTCACTAGACACTGTAGAACTAGTTATGGCTCTAGAAGAAGAGTTTGACACTGAGATCCCAGACGAAGAAGCTGAGAAGATCACTACAGTTCAAGCAGCTATCGATTACGTTACTGCTCACGCTGAGTAATTAAAGCATAGACATTAAAGGCAGCATTCCAGCTGCCTTTAGTTTTTCAAAAGCCCTCATTAGGGCTTTTGTATTATCTGCACCTAATATATTTTGGAGATGACTGTGGCTAAACGTCGAGTAGTGGTTACTGGCCTAGGTATGTTAACCCCACTAGGTAATGATGTTGATTCAACATGGCAAGGTTTATTAGCGGGTCAAAGTGGCATTGGTTTAATCGATCATTTTGATACGTCTGATTTTGGTACTAAATTCGCGGGTCTGGTAAAAGATTTTGACCCAACACTGTATATGGCGAAAAAAGATACCAAGAAAATGGATTTATTCATTCAATACGGTATTGCCGCTGGTGTACAAGCATTTAAAGATTCAGGTTTAGAAGTAACTGAAGAAAATGCTGAACGCATTGGTGTTGCGGTAGGTTCGGGTATTGGTGGTCTAACACTTATCGAAGAAAACCATGTTAAATTACTTAACAGCGGTCCTCGCAAATTATCACCATTTTACGTGCCTTCAACTATTATCAATATGATTTCAGGTCATTTATCGATTATGCACGGCCTAAAAGGTCCAAATATTTCGATTGTTACGGCATGTACGACAGGTCTTCACAATATTGGTCACGCAGCACGTATGATTGCCTACGGTGATGCAGATGCAATGGTTGCAGGTGGTGCAGAAAAAGCATCAACACCAATCGGTATGGGCGGTTTTAGCTCAGCACGCGCACTTTCAACACGCAACGATGACCCACAAGCAGCATCGCGTCCATGGGATAAAGACCGTGACGGTTTCGTACTTGCAGACGGTGCAGGTGTAATCGTACTCGAAGAATACGAACACGCAAAAGCGCGTGGCGCAAAAATTTATGCTGAGCTTGTGGGCTTTGGTATGAGTGGCGATGCGTATCACATGACGTCTCCACCAGAAGATGGCGCAGGCGCGGCGTTAGCGATGAAAAACGCACTAAATGACGCAGGCCTTAATGCTGAGCAAGTGGGTTACATCAACGCACACGGTACATCAACGCCGGCAGGTGATATTGCGGAAACCAACGCTGTTAAGTCTATTTATGGCGCTGCAGCAAGTGATGTGCTAGTAAGCTCGACTAAATCAATGATGGGTCATTTACTTGGAGCTGCAGGTTCTGTTGAATCAATCGTAACGATTTTATCGCTTCGTGACCAAAAAGTAACACCAACAATCAACCTGGATAATCCAAGTGAAGGTTGTGATTTAGACTACGTTGCGCACACTGCGCGCGATGCGAAATTGGATTACGCGCTGTGTAATTCATTTGGCTTCGGTGGAACTAATGGCTCTTTATTATTTAAGAAGATATAATCGTTAGCAGAAATCGAATTGCGAATAAAAGCCTAGGATTTCCTAGGCTTTTTTGTGTGTATGGACATAACAATAATAAAAAATAGCCAAACTCAAACTGTCGCCTCTAATGACCGAGCATTGCAATATGGCGATGGCTTTTTCACTACCATTAAAGTAGAAAATGGCAAACCGTGTTTGTTAGAGCAGCATTTAGCACGGCTAGAGCGCTGTGTGGCGCGTTTGTATTTTAATAATGTTGATTTATCAGTAATTGAAAACCAAATAAATGCGCTTGCAAGCCTCCATTCTCTGGCCGTTATCAAAGTTATTGTCAGTCGTGGTCAAGGTGGCCGGGGTTATCAACTGCCTACCGTACAAGTGCCGCAGGTTTATATTTACACTTCTGATTTTCCTGAGAATTATTTAACGATCAAACAACAGGGCATCGCCCTCGATACCTTATCAACGCAATTGGCAGTCAATCCTTTACTTGCAGGGTTAAAAACCCTTAACCGTTTGGAGCAGGTGTTAGCAAAGCAAGAATTACAACAAAAAGGTGTTAGCGAGGGGCTTTTACTTAACTGTAATCATGAGGTCATTGAAACTACAGTTGCTAATATTGTGCTGTTAAAAAATGGCCATTTAATTACACCAAAACTGGATAAATCGGGTGTGTTTGGCGTTTATTTAGCGCATTTAGCGAAGCATATCGACATTAAATTTGATACTGTCTCTTTAAGCGACTGCTACAGTGCAGATAATTTATTTTGTTGTAATAGCTTAATGGGGATCGTACCAATTACACGTCTTGATACACATTACTACAGCCTTGAAAACGCACTTCAATTTTTAAACGAGCAAGCATTATGATACGAGCGATTGCGTTTTTATTTACGACTTTAATTGCAGCGGTTGCCTTTGTGGGTATTCAGCTTAAGCAATTACAAGCAACACAAATTAGCATCTCTGAACCAACACTTTATCAAGTAAAGGCAGGCACGGGCGTAAACGCAATGTGCCGCACATTCAAAGCTAATGGTTGGATAATCGACTGCTTTTGGCTCAAGGTATACGCCAAAATAAACCCTCAGTTAGTGGAATTAAAACAAGGCATGTACTTAATTGAGTCGCAGCCTTTGCTATCGTTAATTTCAAAGATGAGTAAAGGGCGCGATCATCAATTTGCGTTTACTATTGTCGAAGGCTCAACTTTTAAACAAGTGTTAGCCAGCTTTAAAGATGCGCCGTATTTAGAATTAGTGTCAGAGCAATCGTTGCGAACTACACTCAGCATGTGGGGCATTAATCAAACTAATCCTGAAGGGTGGTTCTACCCAGACACGTATCATTATTCTGCTGGTGATAGCCAGTTAGATATTTTAAACCGCGCTTATGAAAAAATGGCTAATACCTTAGATATCGCATGGCAAACCCGCGATACCTCAGTACCACTTAAATCAAAATACGATGCACTTATTCTTGCATCGATTATTGAGAAAGAATCAGGTCACAATGCAGAGCGTGATTTAATTGCGTCTGTATTTATAAATCGCCTTCATAAGGGCATGCGCTTACAAACCGACCCAACAGTAATTTATGGGTTAGGGGATGAATATCAAGGTGATATTAAAAAAGAGCATTTAAAACGTCACACCGATTATAATACGTATCGTATTAATGGATTGCCGCCAACACCTATAGCTATGCCATCAGAGCAGGCTATTTACGCGACTTTAAATCCACGATACTCTGATTTTTATTATTTTGTTGCATCAGGAGATGGTAAACACCATTTCTCTAAAACATTAGCTGAGCATAATGCAGCAGTTAGGAAATATATTTTAAAAAAATGAACGGTAAATTTGTTGTTATTGAAGGCCTTGAAGGGGCTGGTAAATCGTCTGCAATTGCAGTGTGTCAGCGCGTATTAAATGACGCGCAGGTTAAATTTGTTAATACCCGAGAGCCCGGTGGAACACCGCTTGCTGAATCGCTGCGTAGTTTAGTGAAAGCAACACATGAAGAAAAAGTAAGTGATGCAACTGAATTACTGTTAATGTACGCAGCACGCTCGCAATTGATTGAAAATGTTATCAACCCTGCGCTTAATCGTGGCGACTGGGTATTAGGCGACAGACATGACTTATCATCGCAAGCATACCAAGGCGGTGGCCGTGAAATCGATAAGCACAAACTTGAAGCCTTGGCGGATATAGTGTTGGGCGAGCTAAAGCCAGATTTAACATTATACCTTGATATCGACCCAAAGATTGGATTGGCGCGCGCTGCGAATCGTGGTGAGTTAGACCGTATTGAGCTTGAACAATTAAGCTTTTTTGAACGTACTCGCGAAGTGTATTTAAATGCCTCAAAAAACGACAGTTCAATTGTTACTATTGATGCCAGCTTACCAATGGAAACTGTTCACACACACATTGAAAAAGCACTTAAGCAGTTTATTGATGGAGCGAATGCGTGATCCCAAGCTGGCTTCAATATAATTACGCACAGCTTCAGCAATTAGGCGCTACGGGGCAGCTGCACCACGGCCTATTGCTACTTGGAAAAGAGGGCGTTGGTAGTTTCGATTTGGCATATCAGCTGACGTTAGATTTATTGTGTATGTCTAACGGCACTCAGGCATGTGGAGTTTGTAAAGCATGTACCTTAAATAAAAGCCAAACAAACCCAGATTTTATGTTGGTCAGTGCTGAAAAAGATAGCATTAGCGTTGAACAAGTGCGTGCGATCAGCGACTTTTTTGTCAGTACAGCAAGCTTCCAAGGTAATAAAGTGGTTATTGTAAAAGATGCCCAATCTTTAACCTTATCAGCAAGTAATGCATTGTTAAAAACCTTAGAAGAGCCCAACGCTAATCGCTATTTGGTACTGCTAAGTGATCCCAATACGCCACTACCAGCAACAATTTTAAGCCGTTGCTTCAAAATTACGTTGACGGTAGACGCCAATCAAGCAAAACAATTTATTGGTGATTTAAGCATTGATGCGACTCAACCTTGGGTTAATGCATTTTTACATAGACCGTTATGTTTAAAGCAATGGCAAGAAGACGGGCAACTAAGTGCCGTTGAATCTTTGTATCAGTTATCTCAGCAGCAAACGTTACAATCATGTCATAAGCAATTGCTTGAACTTTTTAACCAAAACACTGATTATATAGATATATTTGCGCAATTTTGCGCACAAAAATTGCAAACTGAGCTACTCAGTAATACGCTGGATGTAAAACGCTATCAAGAAAAAAATCAAGCATTGCTCAGTTTTGCGCATAAGTTTAAAGAAGTTAAAGGACTTAATTTATCGTTGCAGTTAAACCAACTGTTAAAACAATTAAGTTATTTATAAATAGGACATTATTTTGCAAGAATTACTCGTTGATTTTGAAGACACACGTGAGCTTTACAAAAGCTACATGCCTTACCTTAAAACAGGTGGCTTATTTGTTCGTACTAATATGCAATTTGAAATGTCACAGCCCCTTGCGCTTCGCATTAGCTTACCAGATGCACTTGAAGAAGATGTGATCACCGGTGAAGTAGTATGGATCACACCGCAAGGCAGTCAGAACTCTAATCCACCGGGTATTGGCGTTAGCTTTATTGATGATAAAGGCCAAGTACGTGATAAAATCGAAAAAATGCTAGGCGGTATGTTAAACTCTAGCGATCCCACTTATACCATGTAGTTTATGGACTTTTTGTGATTGTAGATTCTCACTGTCATTTAGACAGACTTAATTTTGATGAGCTTGGTCTTTCTCTTGACCAAGTATTAGAAAACGCCCGCGCTAAAAGTGTAGAGCACTTTTTATGTGTGTCGGTAACCTTAGATCAATTTCCAAGTATGTTGGAAAAGGTTAAAGCGTATCCCGATGTGTCAGTTAGTTGTGGTGTACATCCGCTAGACCAAAAAGACGTACTTGATAAAGCACGTTTAGTTGAGCTCGCAACGCACGATAAAGTAGTGGCGATTGGTGAAACTGGTCTTGATTACTACTACAGTAAAGACACCCACCAAGTACAGCAAGATTCATTTGCCGGGCATATTGATGTTGCCAATGAATTAAACAAGCCGTTAATTATTCATACCCGCGATGCAAAGCAAGATACTCTTGATATTATGCGCGCTCACAATGCACAAAACTGCGGTGGCGTATTGCATTGCTTTACTGAAGATTGGGAAATGGCAAAGCAAGCGCTAGATTTAGGGTTTTATATTTCTATTTCGGGTATTGTAACCTTTAGAAATGCCGCAGCGCTTCGCGAAGTGGTAGAAAAAATTCCGCTTGACCGTTTGTTAATTGAAACAGACTCGCCTTATTTAGCGCCAGTACCGCATCGTGGCAAAACTAATCAACCTGCGTATGTTGAAGATGTTGCGTACTTTATTGCGGATCTTAAAAAGTTATCGTTTAAAGAGCTTGCAAAGGCAACTACAGATAACTTTTACGACCTCTTTAAACTAGCCAAGTAAACAGGATAACTGCGTGACACTGCCTATTCTGTTAACAGGACCTATGATCCGGCGAGCAGAACCGAGACAGGTCACGTTATTTATTGTAAGTTCCCAGCAAGCGCCGTTTAAAGTGAATGCCCAGGCGCTTGGCGAATTTGAACAAACCCAACAAATTTTAGCACTTGGCGAACACTGTTTTTGCCACTTTTACTTTTTAAATAGCACATCGACTACAGGGTTTGTAGTTGATACGCTAATTTCATATCAATTAGAGCACAACAATGCGCCCGTTGACTTGTCGGCGTTTTATCTTGATGGCCAATCATCGTGCAGTTTTGTTATTGCTAAACAGCTTAGTAACATTTTGCATGGCTCTTGTCGTAATCCACATCATGAATCAAAAGACGCGCTTATAACCGCAAGCCATTACTTGGCAAGTAAACGCAAAAATAATGAGCCAGAACCAAGTTTACTGGTGATGTCGGGCGATCAGATATACGCAGATGATGTTGCGGGCCCTATGCTATTAGCGGTTGAACAGTTAATCCACCAGCTAAAGCTTTTTAAAGAGCCTAATCTGATTGACGAACTTCAGGCTGATGCTAAACATACGCTTTATACGCGTGATACTATTTTACCGATAACCAAATGGCATGAGCGTTCTAAACTCGAGTTTGGCTATTGGCTGCGCCAAGATTTAGAGCACTTTACTAGTTTAAAATCGCATAACCACTTAGTGCATCTTGAAGAATTTTTTGCGCTTTATTTATTAACAACGAGTGCAGTGTGTTGGCAGCTGGTTGGGTTAGATGATTTAACATTCGAATCGAATAATCAAAAACACAGCAATACATTTTTACAAGAAAAACAAAACTTAATCGACTTTGTTGATGGTTTGCCCGAAGTTGAAAAGCTATTTGCTAATATTTCTCATATCACCATGTTTGACGATCACGATGTCACCGATGATTGGAATTTAACAGCGGGGTGGGAGCAGGCAGTTTATTCAAATCCGATAAGCAAACGCATTATTGCTAACGGCCTGATAAGTTATTTAGTGTTCCAAGGTGTGGGTAACGACGGCGGCGAATATACCAAGGCGCTGTTAAATGCATTAGATGAGCAAATAACCACCCAGTATCGTCATTTAAAGCAATTTGATAATCAAATATTGGCATTTGATAGATGGCATTACACCCTTGATACTCACCCTAAAATTATTGCACTCGACACCCGAACACACCGCTGGCGCAACGAAACCGATTTCAACGAACCGTCAGGTTTATTAGATTGGGAACAATTGGTCGAGCTTGACGATAATATGACAGGGCTTGAAGAGGTTATTTTAATCTCACCAGCGCCGGTATTTGGTGTTAAATCAATTGAAGCGATTCAAGCAATTTTTAACTTTTGTGGTCAACCATTATTAGTTGATGTGGAAAACTGGATGGCCCACGAAGGGGCGGCGCGAAAACTAATGCAAATATTCAAACGCGCAGACACGCCAATTGAAACGCTTATTTTGTCAGGTGATGTGCATTATTCGTTTTGTTTTTCGGTGCAAAGCCGTTTTTCAAATCGTGATAACCGTATTTGGCAACTTACCGCCAGCGGCATTAAAAATGAATTTCCCAAATCCTTGCTCAGCAAATTAAACACCTTAGATAGTATTTTGTACCATCCAAGTAGCCCGCTTAATTTCTTTACTAAACGTTGGCAAATGAAGGTGCATAAACACCGCCATAAACAATCAACAAAGCATTTAGTGAGTGATTCGGCAATTAGTTTAGTGTGTTTAGACAACGAACGGCTGACGCACTACCAGCTATTACACGGTGATGGAAACATTACAGAATTTGATCTAAAAGAGAAAAGTTAAATTAAGCCCTGATTTTAACCTTCAATACCGCTGAAAAGTTGCAAAATACGGGGCTAAAGCCAAGTTTGTTGCGCTTTTACAAACGCCCAATAAAAATCGCCCAGGACCAATCCACATTGTCCTGGGCTTAGGGGAATGGCTCATTTAATGAGCCGTGCGCTAACTTACAAACTTGATCATTTCATAGGGAGAAGTGAAAAAGTATTAATAATTGTAGTTAAATTAATCAAAAAAAGGAAATTTTTGCTCAAAAAATAAAATCATAAAAAACAACTGGTTATAAATTGTTTAAAAAATTGTTAACAAGTTTTCATTGAGTTATTCCCAAGTTATCAACCGACTATCCCGAACTAACTCACGTGGTAAGCCATTTTTGATTTTGTTCTTTTGCCATTTTCCTAAGCCTACGCAGGTATCGTTTAATAAAAGTAATACCTCGTCTTTCGCGCTAGTAACTTGTGCTAATTTAATATCTTTTCCTTGAAAGTAGTCACAAGCCTCTGAAACTGACAGTTTATGGGTGTTTTTAAGGCCTTCAGCGCCAAAGCAAGTTGCAAATTCATGATGTAATCGAATGCCATTTTTGTGCACCTTGCCAAGCAAAATTCCAATGCGACTGTATTTAATTTTGTCTATTACCGAGTCTATATTGCTAGGAAACAACCAGAGCTCTTGCTCGCGTTGCCACAGCTTGCCTGCAAGCGGTTTCATAGCAAATTGCTTTTTGATTATTTGGTTAAACTGCTCGGTTGTTTTTTTATCGGCAGGGGTAAACGGAAATACGCCTTTTTTAACTTTTGGCACAGGCTGTGGCACATGGGACTTTTTAACAAACTTGGCGACAAAAAAACCTTCGGTATCGTAAATTTGTGGCCAAATATGTAAGTAACCTTCATCGGTAGCTGAAGCCTCTGCATTTTCAAATAAATGATTAAGCGGCACTACCTCAATATGGTCGGCAAATGTAGTGAGTAAATATTGGCATACTGCTTGGTTTTCAAGTGGCGTTAACGTGCAGGTTGAATACACCAGTGTGCCACCTGTTTTTAAGGCATAAAACGCGCTTTCGATTAGGCGCTTTTGCACATCGGCAATTTCAATATTAGATTCAATAGACCAATTTTTTAATGCATTTTCGTCTTTACGAATAGTGCCTTCGCCTGAGCATGGTGCATCAAGCAGAATATGGTCAAAGCTCTGTTCCATATACTGACCAAAAATACTGGCGTTAAAATGCGAAAGGGCACAGTTGCTAATACCTAAACGCTGCATATTGGCACTTAACGACTTTATACGCGAACTCGAATACTCATTGGCAACTAATACACCTTCGCTTGAAAGGGCCTCAGCAATTTGAGTTGATTTACTGCCAGGTGCTGCGGCCATATCAAGTACACAGCAGTCACTTATGTCGTTACCATCTAACAGGGCGGTAACAGGCATCATGGAGCTTGCTTCTTGCACGTAAATGCAACCAGATAAGTGAATATCAGTATTACCCAGTGAAAGTGATTGTTGGTTTTCAGGGCGTTCAAGCCAAAAGCCATTTTCACACCATGGCACCTGCGTTATTTGCCAATCGTTTAGGGCTGCGTATTGTTTAAAACTGGCAACTGACATCTTTTTGGTATTTACGCGAACGGCGGTTCTAAGTGGCTTCTTACATGAGGCAAGATAATCATCTATCGAGAGGTGATTTGGAATATAGCTTTCAACATCGTCAATAAACGTTTGTGGAATATAAATATTAGAATGCACTTTTTATCTGCCATGTAAGGGTAATTGCGACAATAATACAGGAAATGTGGCACACTAAGCAGCATTCAAAATAATAATAATCTGATTATGCTTAACAAAATTTGGCTTTCATTTTTCATTATCGCGTTTGTGTCTGCATTGGCTACTTGGATGGGCGGTGACGGCTTAGTATTTGAAAGGCTGGTACAAGCGGTGTTTAGCATGGCCAAAGTATCCGTTGAAATTGCTATAGGCCTAATTGGTGCACTGTGCTTTTGGTTAGGGGTAATGAAAATTGCCGAGCGCGGCGGCATGGTAGATGTACTTGCCAAAGGCTTATCGCCACTCTTTACCCGCTTAATGCCTGACGTACCAAAAGGCCATCCGGCGTTTGGTTCAATTACCATGAATTTAAGCGCTAATTTACTTGGCCTTGATAATGCAGCAACGCCAATGGGCATTAAAGCCATGCATGATCTGCAATCTCTTAACAAAACGCCCGATACCGCAACCAACGCACAAATTCTGTTTTTAGTATTAAACACCAGCTCAGTGACGCTATTTCCAATTGCGGTATTTGTTTATCGCGCGCAGCAAGGCGCTGCTAGCCCAACCGATGTGTTTATTCCCATTTTATTGGCAACTTTTGCTTCAACGTTTGTTGGTTTATTGGTTACCTGTGCTATTCAACGAATTAAACTGTTTAATACTGTTGTGCTGTTATACCTTGGTGGGTTAGTAGCAATTGTTATGGCGTTAATTTTGTATTTTATGAACTTAACCACCGAGTTGATGCAAACCCACTCGGCAATATTCAGTAACTTTTTAATATTTGCGTTTATTATTCTGTGTTTATGTTGGGCAAGTATTAAAAAAATAGATGTGTACGACAGCTTTATTACTGGTGCCAAACAAGGGTTCGAGTTATCAGTTTCGTTAATTCCATATTTATTAGCCATGTTATGTGCCATTGGGGTGTTTAGAGCGAGTGGGGCGCTTGATTATGTATTGGACTGGCTGCGTAGCTTGGTTATTACCCTTGGCGGTGATACACAATTTGTTGATGCCATGCCAACCGCTTTTATGAAACCACTCTCAGGCTCTGGCGCTCGTGCAATGATGTTAGAAACCATGAATACCCATGGTGCAGACTCATTTGCAGGGCGTTTAGCTTCTACTATTCAAGGTTCAACCGAAACCACGTTTTATGTGTTGGCTGTATACTTTGGCGCGGTAGGCATTAAACATACCCGCCATGCAGTAGGCTGTGGCTTAGCTGCTGATTTTGCCGGTATTCTAACTGCCATTGGTGTGTGTTACTGGTTTTTTGGTTAGTTGCTAAAATTTAACTCTTTACAAATGCGACAAGGGGCTAATCACACCGTTCGCTCCTTGTTGTAATATATGTGTATAAATTTGCGTAGTTTTTACATCGCTATGACCTAATTGATCTTGCACGGTACGAATGTCTGCGCCATTTTGCAGTAAATGTGTAGCAAAGGAGTGCCTGAGTGTATGTGGAGTAATCGGTTTATTCAGGTTTGCTGCTTGTGCTGCACTTTTGATGGCCTTTCTAACACCGGTTTGGTGGAAATGGTGACGGCGTATTTCGCCTGTTTCAGGATCGGCGCTTAGTTTATGAGAAGGAAAAAGATATTGCCAAAGCAATGATTTATTTGCGTTTGGATATTTCCTAGCAAGAGCATTAGGCATCCAGACCCCTGCGTAATGTGCATTTTGCAAATCAATCTTTAAATATTCATCAACTTGTATGATTTGATTTCTTAGCATGGGTATAAGTTCAACAGCAAGCGTAACGACTCGATGCTTTGTTCCTTTACCGTTCCATATACGAACACATTTATAATCGAAATCAATGTCTTGAACTCTCAATTGCACTGCTTCCATAACACGTAAACCACTGCCGTACATTAACCCAGCAATTAAATAGTAACGTTTTTTAAGGCAAGCCATCAAACGCCTAATTTCGTCTGGCGTCATGACAATAGGAAGCTTTGCTTGCCTTTTACTACGCACAAACGATAGATTGCAAGACAACTCATTACCAATAATATGTTTGTAGAGAAAAGCTAATGAGTTTAGTGCAGTTGCTTGTGTTCGTGGTGATACATTTCCTTTGAGTACAATATAATCTAGATATTCGATTACTTCGTTATCTCCCATTGATGCAGGGTGGCGTTTATTATGGAAATGTATAAAGGAAGCAATCCATTTTAGATAAGTATCAACAGTTCTGATTGAATATTGGCGTGTTAACATAAATTCAGCAATATAGTTTAAAAACGGAGAACGTGTTTTCATTATTTTATCCAAATAACACTGTTTATTTATACAGTATCGCCTAATTTCTCCTATATTCAAGAAAACGACCCAATGGGTCGTTTTTAAAATTCATAAAAAATGTAGCAGCAAAAAAATATGATATATAGCAACCAATTACGATTTATGTTAAAAGTGGTTTAATAAGATAAATGACCCAATGCTCGGTAGAAAAACGACCCATTGGGTCGATATTAAATTGTTCTGATGGAATTGGAAAAGGAAGCTCTAGATATTATAGTGCACACAGTGATTTTTACTGTATATTTAATC
>NZ_LKBD01000039.1 GCF_001399975.1 Pseudoalteromonas sp. P1-9 | reverse complement strand
TTTAGTAAAGTGGCGGACGCGGGAGGATTCGAACCTCCGACCGCCTGGTTCGTAGCCAGGTACTCTATCCAGCTGAGCTACGCGTCCGTACAAGACATGGCGGAGAAGGAGGGATTCGAACCCTCGATAGAGCTACAAACCCTATACTCCCTTAGCAGGGGAGCGCCTTCGGCCACTCGGCCACCTCTCCGTCTTGTGGGTGCGTATATTAAAGCCTATTGAAAATAAGTCAAACAATTTTAGTCATATTTTTTCTGTTCGTTCACAGAATATGCAGTTTGCTTATTTTTGTAGCCAAGTCGGCTAGAATATACAAGTTTTTGTCTTAAGTAGCAGCCGAAACTGCTACTTAAATTTGCTTATTTTACACTTTCAATCCAGCTATCTAGTTTAGCTTCTAAAGTAGGCATTGGCAGTGCACCATCAATTAAAATTTGTGTATGGAACGCTTTAATATCAAATTTGTCACCAAGCGCTGCTTTTGCTTTTTCACGAAGCTCGCGGATTTTAAATTCACCCAACTTATATGATAGCGCTTGACCAGGCCAACCGATATAACGCTCAACTTCTGAAATAATGTCACTTTCAGCCATAGATGAATTTGCTTTCATGTATTCGATACCCTGTTCACGTGTCCAACCTTTGGCATGGAAACCGGTATCTAATACCAGGCGCATCGCACGTAATTGCTCATCAACTAAACGTCCGTACCACATGTAAGGGTCAGTAAATAAGCCCAGCTCTTTACCTAAACTTTCCGCATACAGTGCCCAACCTTCAGCAAACACGGTGTAGCCACCAAATTTTCTAAAGCGAGGTAAACCTTCTACTTCTTGTTGTAATGCAATTTGGAAATGGTGGCCAGGCGCTGCCTCGTGAATAGAGAGCGTTTCAAGTAAAAACTTAGGCTGCGCTTTTAGGTTATGTGTATTGATGTAAAACACACCCGGTCTTGAACCATCTGGTGCTGGGGCTTGGTAAGAAGCGCCCGCAGCAGATGCCGCTCTAAATGCTTCTACTGGTTTAACTACGTAATCTGCCTTAGGCGCAATATCGAAGAGTTTTGGCAACTTAGCATCAATCTTAACTTTTACATCTTCATACGCTTTTACAAGGTCTTCAGGCTTATCATAGTAGAATTCATCGCTATCACGTAAATGAACAAAAAATGCGGCTAAATCACCTTCAAAACCAACGGCTTCTTTTACGCCTTTCATTTCATTTAAAATGCGCTCTACTTCACTCAAACCAATTTCGTGAATTTCATCGGCATTTAAATCAAGCGTGGTGTGTTGTTTGATTAAGAACTCGTACCAAGTTTTACCATTTGGTAAGTTTGCATAACCTACTTTCTCGTTTGCAGCTGGAATGTATTCTTGCTCTAAGAATTTAGCCATTTTTGCGTATGCTGGTACAAGCGTGTTCAGAATAAGCGCTTGATAGTCTTCTTCGATTTGCGCTTTATCTTTTGCAGAAATACTGTCTGGCATTTCAGCCACAGGCATCCAAAAAACACTTTGCGTATGATCCGATACAACGTGCGCTTGGAATTGTGGCAGTAGTTTTTTGGCTAGTACTTGCGGCAAAGTCACATTTTGCTTGATGCCTTCACGCATATTTGCTTCAACACTTTCGAGCCAAGTTACAAAACCATTTGCACGGCCAATAAAATCGTCAAACTGGGCTTTAGTAGAAAACGGTTGCGCACTTTTACCCGAGCCAAGGCTGGCAAAGGTGTTATGCTGACCCGCCATTTGATCAATGGGAATTAAGTAACTTGGAAATTGCTCCGCTTCAAGTGATAGTGCTAAGTCACGCTTGAAAATTTGATAACTTAGTAGGTCTTGTCCTGTTAGTTTTGACGCGTCAATTTCAGCAAGTTTAGCCTGATACTTTTTAGTAAATGCAGTGGCTTTTGCTCTATTCTCTGCATTAATTGCCGGGCTCCACTGATTATTGTACTGAGACTCACCGACATAAGTACCTGACACAGGTGAGAATGCTAACGCCTCATCGAAGTAAGTTTCTACCAGTTGATTTAGTTTTTGATTTTCTGAAATTTGAGCTGATTGCTCTGTTGCCGCTTGTTCGACTGATGTTTTTTGTGTAGTTGTTTGCGTATCCATACAGCCTGTTAGTGCAAGGCCTACAGCAAACGCGAGAGAAGTTTGTTTGATCATAGCGTTCTGTCTGATTGTTAAAATTGTATACATCATATCAGTCCACAAGGCCCTGACAATACAATAAAAACAAAAAAAGCCAGCATAAAATGCTGGCTCTTAAAATTCTGCTTTAAACTATTCGTTGCCTGGTTCAGCACCTGCTTTCTCAGCTTGAATACGCATATAAATTTCTTCACGATGTACTGAAACATCTTTTGGTGCATTAACACCGATACGTACTTGATTTCCTTTTACGCCAAGTACAGTAACTGTAACTTCATCCCCAATCATTAGGGTTTCACCTACGCGACGAGTCAAAATTAGCATTCTTTGCTCCTAAATATCCAAAGTTTAAAGATTCCGTATCAATTCCATTTTACATGAATATTATTCAAAAAGTTAGAAACTTTTACTGGTCTAAAGAAAAAGCACTATGTAAAGCTCTAACTCCCAATTCTAGGTACTTCTCATCTACTAAAACTGAGACTTTTATCTCCGACGTTGAAATAAGTTGAACGTTAATATTTTCATTCGCTAATGCACGAAATAGCCTTCCTGCTACCCCAGCATTAGATTTCATTCCTATGCCAACTATAGAAATCTTAGCAACAGTTTCATTAACTGTAACTGAATCCGCATTAAGAGTTGTAAGATTTTGTTTAATTAACTTTTCTGCCAACTGCGAATCGACTGCATGTACAGTTAAAGCATAGCCGACTTTATCGCCTTTGCAGGAAAAATTACTGATCATGTCAATTTCTATATTATTATCAGAGAATACTTCTAATAATTCAGCGAGTTGTTCAGGCGTATTATCCAAATTATGTACTTTAATGAGTACTTCATCTTTACTAAACGCGATGCCTGAAACTACTTTAGAATTCATAGGGTTTTCCTCATAACTAATCAGTGTTCCGTGATCCGGCTCAAATGTTGAAAGCACACGTAAAGGTAGGTTATGCCTACCGGCAGCTTCCACTGAACGAATTTGCAGTACTTTTGCACCTAAGCTAGCAAGCTCCAGCATTTCTTCAAAGGTAACATAATCCATGCGTTTTGCTTTTGGCTCAACGCGTGGATCGGTTGTATAAACACCATTTACATCAGTATAAATTTGGCATTCATCCGCGTTGATTACTGCTGCCACTTCTACCGCTGTGGTATCCGTGCCTCCGCGGCCAAGCGTGGTGATATTACCTTCGATATCACGACCTTGAAATCCAGCAAGGATCACAATGCGACCTTGCTCGAGTTCCTGATTCAAACGCTTTGGCGGGATCATCTGAATACGCGCTTTACCAAATAGATTATCCGTCATAATACCTGCCTGATCAGCGAGTAAGCTAATCGCAGAATGACCACGTTTGATAATCGCCATGGCAAGAAGCGCCACTGAGACTTGCTCACCGGTAGTTAGCAGTACATCGAGTTCGCGAGAACTTGGATTGGAATCAATTTGATTTGCGAGGTTAATTAAACGATTAGTTTCGCCGGACATTGCCGACACCACTACGACAATTTGATGCCCTTGTTGTTTAGAACGTACAACAAGGTCAGCGACAGCTTCAATACGCTCTATAGAACCAACTGAAGTGCCGCCAAACTTTTTAACTAATAACGCCAAGTTTAAGCGCGCTCACTCACCCAAGCGTTTACACTTTCAAGTGCCGAGCTTAAGTTTTCAGGTTGTGAACCGCCTGCTTGCGCCATATCTGGGCGACCGCCACCTTTACCGCCAACTTGCGATGCCATGTGGTTTACAAGCTCACCCGCCTTGAACTGACCCGTTAAGTCTTTTGTCACACCCGCAATTAGGCTTACTTTGTCGCCATTTGCAACACCTAACGCGATAATGCCAGAACCGAGTTTGTTCTTAAGATCATCAACCATGCCACGTAGCGCTTTAGACTCAGTGCCCTCAACGTTAGCAACGAGTAATTTAACACCATTAACGTCTACAACCGCATCAAGTAATGACGCGCCCGCAGCGCTGGCAAGTTTATCGTTAAGTTGCGCAATTTCTTTTTCAAGGCCTTTCGCACGCTCAACTAGCGCTGACACTTTATCTAACACATTGTTGCCATCGCCTTTCACTAACGCAGCGATTGCAGACAGGGTTTCTGCTTGTTTGTTAATATATGCAACGGCACCTTCACCTGTCACCGCTTCAATACGACGTACACCTGCGGCAATACCGCCTTCCGACACAATCTTGAATAGACCGATGTCGCCGGTGCGCTTAACGTGCGTACCACCACATAGTTCAATTGAGAAATCACCAATGCTCACTACGCGTACTTCATCATCGTATTTTTCACCGAATAATGCCATTGCGCCTTTTTCTTTCGCAGCGTCAATTGCCATCAACTCAGTATTTAGATCAATGTTTTTACGGATCTCTAGGTTCACCATATCTTCAATGCGTTGTAACTCTTCTTTTGTTACTGCTTCAAAGTGTGAAAAGTCAAAACGTAAACGCTCAGGATCATTTAATGAACCTTTTTGTGTTACATGATCACCAAGCACAACACGAAGCGCTTCGTGTAATAAGTGCGTTGCAGTGTGGTTTTTCTTAGTATTATCACGACGCGATGCATCGACTTGCGCATCCACACGATCATTGATACCAATGCGACCAACTACTTTACCTTTGTGCGCAAATGCATTACCAAGCTTAGTAGTGTCTTCAACAATAAATTCGCCATTAGCAACTTTTAAAATACCTGTGTCGCCAACCTGACCACCACTTTCAGCATAGAAAGGTGTGCGGTCGAGTACAACAATACCTTGCTGACCATCTTCTAATACTGACACGGCATCTGCACCGCTAAATAGCTCTACCACAGTACCTGTATACTGCTCGCTATCGTAGCCTTTAAATTCAGTGGTTTTCTCTGACTTTAATTGGTCGTTGTAATCAGCGCCAAATTTACCAGCTTGCTGCGCTTGTTTACGTTGCACTTCCATTGCTTCTTGGAAGCCACGCTCATCAATTGTCATAAAGCGTTCACGCGCAACATCAGCGGTTAAATCCGCTGGAAAACCATAAGTATCGTAAAGCTTAAATACAAGGTCACCTGGGATCACGTCGCCTTTAAGATCTTTTAAGCTTTCTTCTAGAATTGCTAGACCACGGTCAAGGGTTTTACCGAATTGCTCTTCTTCAATACGCAGTACTTTTTCGATAATCGCTTGTTGCTTGATTAGCTCTGGGTACGCTTCACCCATTTCAGTTGCAAGTGCCGCAACTAACTTATGGAAGAAGGTTTCAGTTGCACCTAACTTATTACCGTGACGCACTGCACGACGAATAATACGACGTAAAACATAACCACGACCTTCGTTTGACGGCATCACACCATCGGCAATTAAAAACGCACACGAACGAATATGGTCTGCAATAACGCGTAATGATTTATCTTCTAAATCTTGCGCATTAGTAACCGCAGCCGCAGCTTTAATTAAATTTTGGAAAATATCGATTTCGTAGTTTGAGTGAACGCCCTGCATAATCGCAGAGATACGCTCAAGGCCCATACCTGTATCAACAGATTGGCTCGGTAAAGGTTCCATTGTACCGTCAGCGTGACGGTTGTATTGCATAAATACTAGGTTCCAGATTTCGATAAAACGGTCACCGTCTTCTTCTGGGCTGCCCGGAGGACCACCCCAAATTTCTTCACCGTGATCGTAGAAAATTTCAGAACATGGACCACACGGGCCTGTATCACCCATCGACCAGAAATTATCAGCCGTATCGATGCGAATAATCTTGTCTTCAGCAAGTCCCATCTCTTTGTGCCAGATATCAAACGCTTCATCATCGGTGTGATAAACCGTTACTAACAGCTTCTCTTTCGGTAACTTGATTACATCCGTTAAGAACTGCCATGCAAACTTAATTGCATCTTGCTTAAAGTAGTTGCCAAAGCTGAAGTTACCCAGCATTTCAAAGAAGGTATGGTGACGTGCAGTATAACCTACATTTTCTAAATCATTGTGCTTACCACCGGCACGTACACAGCGCTGTGAACTAGTTGCACGGTTGTATGGACGGCGCTCACCGCCTAGAAATACATCTTTAAACTGCACCATACCGGCATTGGTAAATAGTAAAGTAGGATCGTTACCTGGTACCAATGAACTTGATGGCACCACTTGGTGTTGTTCTGATGCGAAATAATTTAGAAACGCGTTGCGGATTTCCGCGGTCGTCATATGCTGCATGCTACCTCTCATTCGTTTGACGGACTTGTTTGCATTGCAAATTCAATTTGTTCATGATTAAAACCTCGATAGCTCATATAGCGAATGCGCTTCGCTTTTTCTTTAAAATCGAGGGAACTACTTGTATAAGCGAATTTCTTATTATATGCGGATTGGGCCTGCAGATACCAGTCTATTTCTAATTCTTCGACAATAGTTTGTACTAGGTCTGCATTAACCCCTTTTTGATACGCTTCATTTTTAATACGCATCAATCCTAAACCTTTATTTATCTGGCGTCGTACAAAGCTTTCAGCGTAACGCACGTCATCAATAAAGCCATACTCTTCACACCATGCAATTAGCTCTTCAATAAACCCTGTATCTTCACAACGGCTAGTTAATTTTTTGGCGATTTGTGCTTTGGAATACTCTTGTCGAGACAATAACCAAAGCACATAATTTTTTAATTTTGCTTGTTCTTTTTCGGTCATTAAGCATCAAATCTATCGTGATTATCACTCGGGGTGTCGTCACTGTTTTGCGGTTTTGTTTGCTCAACCATGGCTGACATAAACATCGCTTGAAAAGACACAAAAAATCCAGCGTAAAGAATAGGTAAAATGAATAACAGTGGAATAAACGACAAAAACGCTGCAAATAAGATAAGCCCTGTTGAAATTGCACCAAATACACCCAGTGCTGCCATATTGTGCCAAAACACTAATAGACTTGCTTTAATACACTCTAAAATGCTGTTGTTTTTAGAAAAGTAAACCAACGGAATGGTGAAAGCAAAACACATGGTATAGAGCGAATAAGCCGCAACCAAAACAATAATATTAGATATTTGAATGCTATCAATCACCTGCTGTGCGTGCAGTTGCACTAAATCAACGTTCTGTGATTCTACCGCCTGCAAATAAGCATTAATTGGTTCGCTCAGGCCTTGGAACAGGGTAGTCGTTAAAAGGGCTAATATAAAACCACCAAACAGGTGATACAAACCTAAGCGAAACAGCATTAAACGGCGCCCTACTTCGCTAAATACATCAAACAGGTCGGTAAACGCAATTTGCTTACCTTGCTGACGATTAAGCATGGCACGATAAAAGCCTGCAGTAAAAAATGGCATTGCAAGCGCGGCTGGTAATTGAAAAATAGGCGCCACCAAAGCAATTAACGACAACACACCAATAAACAAGTGCATTAAAATAAAGGTACCCGGCTGAGCTTTGAATAACTCCCACCCTGCCTTAAACCAATTTAGTCCTGCTTTCGCCTTAAAAATACGTATTTCTACTGCCATTTTATTTTCTTATAAATGAAAACGCTCCATAAAATGGAGCGTTAATAAATCAACACGATATGCCTATGCTACTTTTTTACTTGCGTTAAATCCAGCATATGTGAACCACGTGAAACTTTTGCAGCCAAATAGGCTTCGTTTCCATCTTTTACGTGCGCAGAAGTGCCTACTTGCTCTGCAACTTCAATACCCGCTTCTGTCAATTCTTTGATCTTGCGTGGATTGTTCGTCATCAATTTTACTTTATCTACACCCAATGCAGTGAGCATTAAGGCCGCATCTCTAAATTCACGTAAATCGTCGGCAAACCCTAAATGATTATTCGCTTCATAGGTATTCATACCTTGCGATTGCAGTACGTATGCATCAATTTTATTGTATAAACCAATACCACGACCTTCTTGGCGAAGGTATAAAATAATTCCGCCTTGTTGGTGCATAGTATGAATGCACTCTTCAAGTTGTTCGCCACAATCACAACGTGATGAATGAAACACATCACCGGTTAAACATTCTGAGTGCATACGCACTAACGGGTTTTGTTCTTTATCCGCATTGTTAAAAATTAAAGCAACATGCTCTTCACCATCTAGCAAACCATGAAATGAGACGATTTCTGCAGGGATATTACTTTCTTTGCCAACTTTGAGCTGGACTCTTGCTCTTACTTCAGCCACGACATTTCCAACGAATAGTTTGTAATATTGTAACACTAGGCATTTAGCCGCACTAGCGTGTACGTTTATATTTGTGCATTTTTCACATTTTCAACTGTGGAAGTTCAAACACAAAAAGGCCTTTACTTATTTTAGCAAAGACCGAAACAGCCCCTAATATAAGTAATAGACCGTCAGTTGGTTCACTTTCTTGTAAGAAAAATATAAATAGGTAGGCAGATAACATAAAACGCATTGCTCTTTACACTATTTATAAAGAGCAACACGCTAGATTTTACAAAGGCTTAAGTTTGAAACTTAATGCGTTAGAATGGTAAGAAATTAAACGAATAATTGAGTTTAGTTTCAGACACCAACTCAGAGCCAAAATTGATCATACGAATACGATTTACCAGTTTTCGCTCTAGTTCCGCATCGTTCAAGTCACTAGATAAGATTTGGCAATCCTTAACTTGGCCATTTCCAGCAACCACAATCTCAACCGTTACCTTACCCTGTAAACTTGGGTTTTTACGTAAAGCACGTCGATAAAGGGTGTAAAAGGCCCCTTGGTTTTTATCAAGTACTGCACGAATGGCTTCGACTTTACGCTGCTCTAACGCTTCTTCACTAATGCTTTCACTTGCGGTTACATCACTTTGATAACCCCCTGTTTCAGCCACGACTTCATCTCCTAACGCCACCAGCGATTTATCAGCGAGCGCTTGCACATTCGCTTTTGCTTGCTGTTCATCGGCAATATTAAGTGGTTGTGTGGCATTCGCTTTTACGCTCACGTCTTCGCTTTTAACCGTTTTACGCGTTGCTTGAGCCTTAGTCACAGGTTGCGTTGATGGCGTCAATTTAAAATCATCACGCAGCGCGGCTAAATCATCCGCTAATGCTACAAGTCCTGCACGGCTGGCTTCGTCCTTCGCTTTTTCAAGCGCTCGTTTGGTCGGCGTTTTAGGTTTAACTTCAGCTTTGACTTCTGGCTTGACTTCTTTCACCGGCTCGGGTTTTTGCTCGATGGGCTTAACTTCTGGCTTCGGCTTTTCAGGCTTAGACTCAACTTTAACGCGCTCAATCACACGGGTTAAACTAGGCGGTATTTTGGCTTTTTGTGCTTTCGTTAACTCGGGTAGTTCGGTAATTTTGACAATCACCGCAAATACTAATGTACAAACCAAAAAGCCGTACGTTAAGCGGGTAAATAAGCGATTGTCTGAGTTGTTATAAAGCTCAAAATGGGTATTCACTGTGGCGCTTGTCATAATTGCTCACCACCGCTTTTTTCTGCCACTTGCTCTACAGCCAAAGATAAATCACCAAACCCTGCTTGCTGGCAGGTTTGCATAATCTTCTTTAAACGATGATAGGCAATTTTGCCGTCAGCCATAATGGTTAGTGGGCGCATATTGTCAACCGCTTCGATTGATTCTGCATGCACTTTAAGCGCATTCTCAAGTGGCGAAAATACTTCTTCGCTGGCGTTATCTAAATCATTTAAGTCAGCAATCAATTGTCCTTGCAAGATAAGCGCTTTGTTACTCACCATCAGTACCAAAGTTTCTTCTGCGAGCGCTTGTTTTGACGCTTTAGGTAAATTAATATTTTTATTTGCATCAAGTACTTGCACCGTTGATGAATTAACGATTAAGAAAAAAACTAAAATCGTAAAAATATCCATCAGAGAGACTAAGCTCAACTTAGCTTGCTGATTTGCTCTGCGATGATGGCGCTCCATACGAAGTGCTCTTACTGATTTTTTCATAACGCCTCCACCAACGCATCACCTAAGGCGATATCTGGAAACAACTCAGCATCAACCACCGACGCCACAACGACGGCTTGATAACTACGTACCGTTTCCATCGTTGTAATCAAGGTTTGGTAATCAACGTCTTCGGCAATTAATAAGGTAATGTCTTTTTTATCCACCCCTTTTTCAAGCAATAGATTTTTTACATCTTTAAGCGCGAGCTGAACTTGATCAAATGGATACGTTTCATCTTGCTTGGCAAACTGTTTAAGCGGTGCACCAGCTGGGTAGTAAATTGTGATTGCATCATTAGTTACTTCAAGTTGCAGTTCTTTTTCTTTGAGCTGCTCAGCACTTTGATTTGCTAATAATGGTGGCAGTTTTAACTGCATCACGGTGATGTGCGAAAACACCATCATCATCAGCAACACAGGCACAAGCACAATCATCAAACTCATAAATGACGTAATATCCAGCTCAGCATCTTGCCTATTTGGCAACTTGCGGCGAAACATAGTCGTCCCCTTAATCTGTTTGACGTGTTTTTTGCGAAACGAGATTTTGCTTGGTTAATAAATTAAGACACTTTACGCCTGCCATTTCCAAGCCATCAATAATTTCGGTTGTTTTTGTTTGTAATACTGAGTGACAAAGTAGCAGTGGAATTGCAGTAATTAGACCAAACGCTGTGGTGTTCATTGCAACTGAGATACTTGCCGAAAGCAATGACGCTTTTTCAGCAGGGTCAGCATCAGCAACCGCCGAAAAGGCCGCAATCAAGCCGATAATCGTGCCTAATAAACCTAGCAAGGTAGCGATATTGGCAAGCGTAGCTAAATAAGCGGTGCGCTTTTCAAGGCGCGGCATTAATTCAAGTACTTGCTCTTCCATCGCATATTCAATTTCTTCACGGCGCTGTGTATGTTCAATACGCTCAAGGCCTGAACTAATAATTTTAGCAACGCCTGCATTACTTTTTTGATTAAGCACTTGCTTATAATCGCCTTTCGCTAACTGAGGCATGAGCTGTTTAAAGGCTTTTTGATTAGCTAACTTAGCACCCGTCAGCACAAAAAAGCGCTCTAAGGCAATCGCCAGTCCAATCGCTAACACGATTGCAATCGGTAACATAAAGCTACCACCATCTTGAAAAAATCTGACAACAGTATCGAAACTTTCCATTTTAAACTCCAAATGTAACCGTTAATTATTGGTTATTGTTTTTATTTGTGATGTATGAAACGCAATCTGACGCTGTAACTTTGCAGGGTCGATTGCGGTAATTTTATGACGCGGCCTAATCGTTAATTTTGGCTTGGGTAGTGTCACTCGTGACAAGTCTTGCCACGGTAAAATTGACATAAACTTTGGCTCTTCTTGTGAGCCCGATATGGTTGTTTGTAGTTCAATTTTTTTGCTTTGAGTAGATTGCTCTTTTAGTGTTTCTTTTGCCACCGAATGCACAGCAAAAAAGAGCAAAATAACACTTATGTATCTAGCCATTTTCGTTTGATCCGCGTTGTTTAAGTTGGCGCTCCAAATCCACAAGCCATGTCGCAACTTGACGATAGCTTTGAGACTCTTCAGGAACAAGTTTTAAGTATGTGTTATACACCGCTATCGCTTGTTCCTTTTGATCTAAGTAAAGGTCTAACAGAATGCCTTTGTTGATATAACTTGCTGCAAATCCCGGCCAACTTGCGATTGCCGAATCATAAAGCGCAAGCGCCTCGCGAAATTCGCCCTTTTCGCGCTTCAATAACGCCAGTTCATTTGCCGCGTAGTAATTGTATTTGTTAGCGTTTACTGCCGCCTCTAAATATTCTAAATATTGTGTGCTTTGCTCTGCTTGTTTTGCCAAGTACGCTAATTGCAAATACGCGCCAGACAGATTTGGATATTGCAACGTAAGGTTAGTGAAATGCTGCTTCGCAAGCGCCAATTTTCCCTCATTTTTGTAGTTAAGCGCTTTTTCAAACGCGGCTTTTGCATCATCCGATGCGTTTGTTTGCAGGTAATAGTTAGGCGCTTGCAGTAACTTTTCTTTCTCGGTTAAGGGTACCTGCACTTCGTTTGTTTCGGCATGGTGTTCTGCTTGTTTAATAGTTTCTGGAGCTGTTTGACACGCAGCTAACGAAAACAGCAAGACCAATAAGCCACAGCGATTAATAGAAAAAAGCTTAATAAATTGCATGATTTTCTCCAGGCTCAACTTCCTTTTTAGCAAAGCGCGCAGGCATTAGCTTAGCTAAGGCGGTAAGCGTTTTTTTGATCCATTCGTCATAAAGACCTGAATGCAGTAATTGATTATTGCGCGCGTACAGCTCTATTGCCTGGTCTTCAAAAGGTATCGCCTGCTCTTCAAGTAACAACTCATATTGTTCTAACGCAAGATCTTTAAGCTGCTTTGGCCTTTCTGACGACATAATATCTTGCGCCATAAGGTGATAGATTTGTGCAATCTTAAAATTCGCCTGCGTGGAGTACTGGCCAAGTGCGTAATCTGCCAACTGTTGATAACGCTCAAGCGCCACAGCCATATGTTTACGCTTGCGCGCTAGACTTGTTTTTAGCGGTACGGTTAATTTACTCTTTTGGTAAACATAAAACGCATCGTTGGCAAATACCTCTGTTGCTTTGGCAGCCTCGATTTTAGCCCAAGTGAGTTCACTCTCGGGTGCAACTTTATAAGCGGCGATAATTTTGTTTAACCAAAAGCGACGTTCACTGGCTTTATTTTGTTTTTGATAAATATTTGCCAGTTCTACTTTTGCCTGCAGGTTTTGCGCGAATGGTGTTGGGTAGCTGTGAGCGTATGTACGAAACTGCAGACGCGCATTTTCAATATCGCCCATATTGCGATAATGCTCAGCACTTTGATAGAGCGAGATACGACGCGTATTTTCATCACTGTGGCTCGTTGCAAGATAGGCGTACTGCGCAGCAAGCTTGTCGCCTTGCTGTGTATTTTTATAAATCGCTATTTTTTGCGTTTGCAACGACTCAATATTTTTTGACGTTGGATAACGCGTAATAAAATCGTCGACCCACTTGCTCGCTTGGCTAAATAACTGCAACGATATGAGGTATTGCGTTAAATTGTATTGTACTTGCTCACGATACAATGTGGATGGCAACAAGGTTAACAACGCAATGTATTTATCTGCTGCGAGCTGCGGATTGGTTGCTGCCAAAGCTTCAGCCTGCTTAATCATGCTTTGCGCAAGATTTTCGCGCACTAAAGATGCTTGCTCCGATGACTTTGCTAGCAACTGCTTGTAAGCACTCTCGGCACTAGCAAAATCTTGTAAATTGTAATGGCTATGTGCCGCAAGCAGCTGCGCTTGATACATTTCAGATTCAGATAAACTAAACTGTTTAACATGCGCGAACTTAGTTAGCAAAACATCATACATTTGACGTTCAAATAATAAATTAAACGCTTGTAATACAACAGTACTTGCCGATTTGTGCGTGCTAAACGTGGTTGCAAACTTAAGCCAGTTATCAACGACTTCAACTACAAATTCGTGTTGCCCTGCGTCACCGCGTTGTGATCTTTGTTTATTAGCAAGCTGTGTTTTGTAAATTGATACAACTGCAAACCCTGCATCACTTTGGTATTTGTTCGGCTCGGCTGAATAGGCAATTGTTTGGTACTCAGATAATGCTTTTTGCCATTGCTGACTTTGATACAAACTCTCAGCTAACAAGTAATGGCTGTCGATATCGCCTTGTTGCTTTAGTTGTAAGGTGTCGAGATAACGCTGATAACCTATAGCGGCCACGCTAAACGCAGTAATCGCGTTTTCATTTTGCTGAGCAAGTTGTTGCCCTTGATAATAACTGCGATCTGCGTATTTCTTTTCAAGAGTCTTTAACGCAAGATAATGAGCATCTGTTGGCTCAGTAGCTAAATAGGTGCTGCCAACACCAAATTCGCGAATAAATTGCAGCTCATAATCCGTTAGTAATGATTTAAAGTTCGCTTTTTTAAACACCGACATTTGCGCCAAGGCAAAATCTACTTTGTGGTTTGGCTCTGGCGATGTGGTAATAAAGCTCTGATAGGTTTTGGCCGCATCAAGATAGCGTTTTTGCTCGATATAGTAACTTGCCAGCGAGTCAAAATTCATAAAGCTAAACGCTTGCCAACCATACTGCTGATAATGAGAAACCGGATCTTGTTCAAAATCACTATATGAGAAAATCACACTCATAATACGCAATGTATCCGCGACTAAATAACGGTCGCTATTATTAAGCTGCTCAATATTTAGCACCGTCTTACCATCTTGCTCAAGGGCAAGACTAAGTACTTGCGTAAAGCTATTTAGCGATGCTTGATAGTTAAACAATTTAAAATCTGACCACGCCAGCATATAGCGCGATGTACTGGCAAGTGGCGAGTCGGGATAATTCTCAACAAGCGTTAGGTAACGATTTTTCGCTTGCTCATACTGCTTTTGGTTAAACATGTATTCGCCTTGGCGGAAAATCAGCTCTTCATTATGGACAAAGTCAGGATAGTCGCGGATCAGTTCGCTCGTCACATCAAATGCCGCTTGCTGATCCCCTTTTAAGAAATACGCTTTGGCTAATTGATAAAGTACCTCATCTCGCCCATCTAGTGCTTCAGAGTTTGCCAACAACGCCAAATACTGATTAACCGTATTATCAAAGTAGCCAGAATCTTGCGTTACACCTTGTTCTTGCGCGAGTTGCTGTTGCTCTAAGCTTAACTGGGCTAAGCGGCTATTAGCTTGTTGTCGTGCACTTGCTTTAGGTGCAAGCGCGACAATTTCTTGATATGCAGCAGCAAGTTGCTCAGGTGTAGGTGCGGTTTCTGTAACTGTGGTTTGTGGTAACTCTGTCGCTAAGTCGAGTTCTCCCAAAGTGTTACGTTTAGCCGGTTCTGGCTGCGTTAAAAAGCACGCAGTCAAACTCAATGACAATACACTCACAGTTAAGCGCTTCATAATGCGTCACCTTTGCTACTATCTGCCTGCATTGCCAGTGCTTCAAGCGCGATACTACGCATTACTTTTAACTTAAAGGCATCATCTGCCAAAAACTGTGATGATGCCTTTAAATCGTCCAACAATAGCTGTTGAATTTCAGCGACTTGCTTATTAATCAGGGTATTTACACTTTGCTGGTTTAATGCCAATTGTTGCTGCGTTTTTGCCAACCGTTCATTAAGGGCATTAAAATCCCGTTGCGATTCAATTAATGCTTGGCTGTTATTATATTGCGACTGTGCTTTATCTAGCATAAATTGCGCTTGTGCAAGTTGCTGCTTATGCGCTTGGTAGCGCTCGTCAAATTGATAATCTTGCTGCCATACTAAAATACCTTTTAAGCGTTCTAAGCGCGCTTGTTGCAATGCAGTATTGCGAGACGATTTGAGTGAGTCAATTTTATGTTGGGCTGATAAAATACGCTTTTGCGCTTGCAGTTCTGTTTTATTTAATAAGCCACTGCGAGTATTTTTAGCCTTATTTAATGATGCTTGTAACACTTGCAACTGCTGCTGTTGCTGGCGCAAATCAGATAAGTAGTTTGGTAAATTAGTAGCTTGGATAATGCGATTTTGACGGGCTGCCTTTTCTTGCAATAGCGCAGCATAATTAGTGAGCTGACGCTGTTGCACATTAAATTGCGACGCTAATTCTGTTAACTCAAAAAGCGCATGGCGTTTTGCATCAAAATCATCACTTAATAATCCAACTTGGAGTATATCCATGTAACCTTTAAGCGCAGTGTCGCTTTGTAACGTATCGCGCAGCCATGCCGTATTATTGACCTGTTTATTCACCGTATCTATGCGCGTATTAAAGGCGACAAATTGCTGCTCTGCGGCATTTATTGCATCAACAGCGAGTGCAAAACGTTCAGTACTAACAAACACATGTGCTTCAGCGGTTAATGCCTGGTGTTTCGCAAACACATCTCCGCTTGTTGATTCAATAATAACATTCAGTGCGGCCAAGGCTTTGGCGTATTGCTGCTGCATTAATAGGCTCGCAGCTAATCCGTATAAAGCTTCGTTAAACCAAAGCGACTGCTGTGACACTTGTGAAAATGCCTGTTCGGCATGCGTTGCTTGGTCATTTTCTAAAGCGGCATAACCTAAAGCAAGAAAGCTTCTATCAAGTAATGCATGCTGTTCTTGGTCTAATTCTGGCAATGTTAATAATGCCAGCGCCGCATCTTGATTGCTTGGTGAACCAACCAGTATGTTATGGGCAAGGTAGTGATGTAATTGGCTTTCAACGGGCAGTTGCGATAACGCAGTATTTGCCTGTGCAGGGTTACTAAGTGCTAAGCCAAGTCGCCCTTGTAAATAGTAAAACGTGTTATGCCACGCCATATCTTCTGTTGGAGGGGTAATTTCTGATAGCGTTTGCTGTGCGAGCTTTGCGTCGTTATTTGCAAAATAAACCCGCGCTAACTGCAATTTAGCGTAATTCAGTAAGTCTTGGTCTTGCTCACTCAGTAATGCATTAAAGTCACGTGCTGCCGTCATATGCAAACCATATGAAAATGCAGCGCCGGCTTTTACAACTCGAGCATCAACCCCTTGATGTTCGATGCCACCTTTGGCATCTGCAATAGCAAATTCGGTGAGTGCTTGCTGGTAGTTTTGTTGGTAGAGCTGATACAAAGCAACACCATAATTCTCATCACTTACAGCTGCTTGTTGCGTGGAATTGGGGTCAGCATACCCTTTGACGGCCAACGCGAGCAATGTGATAAAAACCAAGGTTCTCATGACTTACTCTATTTCTCGAATAGTGAAATCTGCTTGCTCTTTCGCGCTGTTTGCGCTGATCACCAGCTCAATTGCTTTTGCCTCATCATCTTTATTAAAGGTTAATGTGGCTGCACGTTTAATATCGCGACCTTGCGGTCCTTTACCAATAACATAAGCAGTAAGTTGGTGCTCACCTTGTTTCACGTTACCTTGGTACAAACGATGTACCCCACCTTTAGCGAGCGCATTAACTTGCTTTTCGGTATATAAATAATGAGTTGCTAACTCGTCATCAACCATGAGTTTAATTGAGTCAATTGTGAACAGTTCACTGGCGTCCGTAGCCACATAAAATGCAATTTGCGTCGCCGGTGGATAAAGTAAATCTTCTTCTAAAATAAATAGGTCTCGATTGAGCGCAATTGCTTGCTGTTTTAAGTTTTCAATTTGCTCGCTAAGTGGCTTATTATCAACGCTGTACACATTAAGGCTAAGCAAAGTGCACAACATAATTAAGGTATTTTTTAGTTTGGTTTTCATTGTTACTTTTCCCTAGTACCAAAGCGACACATAAGCCCTTAGCACATTTGCTGAGAAACTATAAAAATCTTCTTGCCCCGGATTATCCGTTTGTAGCACGTTTCTAAAATCGTCATAGTCAAAACGAATATGATCCCAAGCAAAGTTTACGCTGGCACTTTTTATCAAGCTGGAACGATCAAAAGTATGTAAATAACGTGCTTTGAGCCCAATGGTTAAATCATTGAAAGAACTCATTTCTTTATCACGTGCCATAAAATTAAACTGATCTTTTCTATCAAACATATCTTGATAAAAGTCGGCTTTGCTTTGCGTGTAATGGCGCACATGAAAATCAATTAACCAATTATCATATAACGCCTGACTGTAACCGAGCTTATAGTTACTGGCAGCTATGCCCCAAGTATCACTAAAATAACGAACTTCACCGTATAGTGCAGCGTTGATTGGCAAAAAATAGCGGGTTCTGAGCGCTGCAGCATTGCTGGTGCGAGTTTCAGGGTAAATTTCGGTAGCGTAGCTGTAGCCAAGTGCGGCGGTGTCATCACGATAGCGGTAAGAGCGGTACGGGTTATTTAAATAGCCCTGTTCGGTAATCGCCTCAATATTGAAATCAAAGGTCCAGTTTTTGCTCGCCACTTGCGACCAAGACAATGCATAGTTGGCGCGCTTCACTTCTTCACTAAAAAGCGCATTGCCGTTTTGCATTACAATATCGTCGCCTTGGACATAGCTCAAACTAAGCACCGATAAATCACCAAAAAAGCTCTGACTAACAGCCAGTTTGTAGCTTTTTGCGTCGTAATCATTTTCTTGCGATTGACTGAAACCAAGTGAAAACAACGTTTTTTCATTTAGAAAATCAACGCCAACAGATTGCTCGTCACGTTCTTCTTTATATGGACTGGCCGTTGCCAATACATCAATCGATGCCGAACTTACCGAGTCCACATAATAATTAGCCGAAACCGATACCGCTTTGGAGACTTTTTTACGAATTAAAATCGACGGGCCGTCAATGCTCATGCCGCCACCATCGTAACTATGGTACATAGCATCCACACGATCTTCCGGTAATACCGCCGCAAAAATACTTAAACTCACGAACATAAAGCTCGCAGCAAGGTATTTAAATAGATTAGTTACAGCCACAGCCACCACCTGATGTACCTTCTGCACCCTTTGCGCCTTCCCGTGCTTGATAAACATGGTGAATGTAACCCGACTCAACTGCATCGAGCTGCCACTGCATAACCGGCTGTGCAAGATTTTCACGCTCATACGGTTTTACCCAGGGCTCAAAGGCATCTGTAGCAGCGCAGCCTGTTAGCAATAAAGTAAAACAAATCGCAGTTAGTTTATTCACGGATCAATGCCTTAACCATTTTCTTATAGAGTTTCTCATCGCCAGCCTGATAGCCATAATGGACGTAGCGTAAGTTGCTATTGCGGTCAATCACAACCGTTGTTGGCATGGCTTCTACATCGTAAAGCTTGCTAACGGTATTTTGCTCATCAAGCAAAATTGGAAAAGACACATTTAGTTCATTAATAAACTCTTTTGCCTTTTGGTTTTGCTGTTCCACATTAACGCCAAGCACGGTAAAGCCTAAATCGCTGTATTTAGCGTGTAACTCGTCAAGTAATGGCATTTCTTTACGGCACGGACCGCACCAACTCGCCCAAAAGTTAATCAGTACAACCTGCCCACTTAGCTCTTTTAAGCGCACGTTATCACCGCTTAAAGCCTTTAATGTAAAGTCGGGCGCACTTTTATTGAGCTCTGCCGATGTTGCATTGCCCACAAACATGCTGGTTAGAAATAATGTGAGGATGATTATTATTTTTTTCATTAAACTAATACCTTAGAAATAAACGCTTAAGCCAAGCGTAAATGCGAGGTTATGAACAGTTTCAGGATCACCTAAAATGTCGCTTTCAAATACGTAATCGGTCATATCGATTTGCACCGTGACAAAATCGTTCAGCAACATGCGGTAACCCGTACCAACAGATACCGTAAAACGGTCGTCACCACCAAATTCGGTGGTGCCTGCGCCTAACGTAAAATAGTAAGCACTATTAAGCGTGAGGTTTTGTGACACGAAGGTTTCGCCCTTAAGATTATAACCGATACCTAAATCCAGTAACTGATAATCGCGCTCTTCATCTGTCAATAATTTCGCGCCACCGCTAAGCTTTTCGTAGCTTGTTTCTCCGGCAGTTGCTGTGCCGTATTTAAAATAGCTAAAAAAGTCTTCATTGATGTGATACGCCAACTTTGCGCCCATCAGCGAAGTCGATGAAAAGTCAGCAATTGAGATAACGCCACCATAAGCGCCAAATTCAAAATCATCGCTATCTATCTGCGCTTCATCTATATCGGTACGTGCTATTTGCGGGTCAACAACAGGGCTTACTTGTTGCTCATTATTTGCATTACTTGGCGCTGAAAAAGTCAATGCTAAGGTTGCTAACGCAGTTAGAAAAATACCGTGATACCTAATTTCCACAACTCTAAATCCTCTGTAACATCACGCTCGGTAAGTGCGCTAAAACGTTTGTATTCTGCTTTAAAGACAAAACGACTGGTAATATATGTGTTTAAGCCCACAGTGACGCTTAATAAGTCTGACTGTCTGGTTTCATCGCCGCCACCAATAATCGGTGTTTTTGGCGTTGTCCAAACCTGACCTGCACCAATACCTAAATAAGGTGAAAAGCGCCAATGGGGAAATGGGTGATGGAAAACCGATAAATCAACTAGTTGATTTTTTGCCACTGAACCAAGTGCATAACTGTACTCTAATTGACTCGATAAATGACGCGTAAAACGCCAACTCGCATTAACTGACTGACTGTTTACACCTTCCAACTGGCCAAGAGCAATACCAAAGCTAAATGTCTGATTTTCGAATGCATCAAGCGTTGCGTCTGTCACTAAAAAAGGCTTACCGTCTAATGTTAAGGTTTCAACTAGCTCTTGTTGTTTAGCCCAACCTTGTTGCCCATTTTCTAAGGAAATTAAATACCAAGATGTATGGCGCTTAATAACCGTAATGGTTTCGTTTTTTTCTGCGACATAAATGATCGGGTAACCGCGCCCTGCGCCGCTGTGAATATTTAAAAATGGTTCTTTTACTGCTAGCTTTAGCGATTGCGCAGCCGTTTGAAAACTAAACAGTAATGCCAATAGTAAGAGCCACTTCGTCATTACTCTTCCTCACTGTAAAAAGGGCTGTTGGCGTATTGCGCACCGATGTCGAGCCACTGCCAAAGCAGCGACTTTTCCGCCTCTGATAAATAGTTTGCATGGCTGCCTGCTGCGGCGAACAAGGTATTAAAGCGCGTATTTGCAGCGGCACCAGCCACACTCAATGCAGGGCGAATAGTGACTGTAACCTGCTCAATAATCGGGTTACCGTCTTCATCTAAAATTAAATTACCGTCTTCATCGACTAAATAAACTGGATTGCCGTTTTCATCGAGTCTATCGACCAATTTATCAATCAAAATACCGTCAACCAATTCTTGTTCGTTGTCGCTAAAAAACAGTTCACGGTAGGCTATCGCGTGCTGGTTATTCTCGTTTGAGGGTGACAAGCTTAAATCTAACTGTGCTGCGGGTATTTGCGTATCGCCATTTTCATCGCTTGTAATATGGCAATTTAAACAGCGGAAATTTGCCACTTCATCGCCATTTGCATCGAGTTGAGGTCGTGATAATGCAAACAGTGGGGCAATATGCTCGGGAAAATGAATCGATAAGCGGCACAGGTTTGTCCAATTTTGTGCACACGCATCAGTAAGTGGTGATGCCGTTTCAAGGCTTAGCAAGCTACCTGTTAAATCAGCCTCTGCGGCAATACCTTCACGCCAAACATCTGGGAAAATTGGCTCGGGGCTCAGCGTGGGTAAGCCAACAACACGGGCAAAACTTTGCGACATAGTTTCACCAATTTGTGCGTCTATATCACCAAAACTCCCTACCCAGCTGGTAGAAGCTGCGCCTAAATTAACACTGTTTTGCTCTGCAACCTTACCATGTGGCAATTCATTGGTACTTTGGTGGCACCCATTACAAGTGCGCATTTCGCCGGCTTTAAGTTGCAGCCAACTCTCATGACGACCACTAATACGATGCCCATCACGATTTAATAATTCAAGGGAAAACGGCACATCGGCTGGCAGTTTGACGTACACCGAGCCATCCGGGGCAACAGGCGCATAACCCAAAATATCGCGCATTGACTGACCACTACTTCGACCGAACAGCGCGGTAGAAAAGTTATACTCATTTCTATCTGGAATAGACACTGGCTTTATTACACGTACCGCATAAACGCGTTCAGTATTGACGCTCGGATCCGAAATGGTTGTAATATTTGGGTTTGCTGTATCTTCACCTGAAAAGTCGTACACACTGCGAATATGAATGCTGCCCATCTGTTCGTTTTGCAAACTTAAATCCGACGGGTATTCAGTCTCCAGTGGTGCGTTTTTCGATTCAAGCACCACCACTTCTTCAATTAATTTATTTTGTTCAGCTAACACAACGGGTTTTTGTGTTTTAGTGGCTTCATCGTAAATCCACAAGCCAAATAAATCAGGGGCAGCTTGCGTGTTTTCATCGTTTAACAAGGCCTCAGTGCAGGGAATTACATTATCACTATTATTTGGGTCGACAACCTGACACTGACTCCACACAACAAGACTGCGTTGGGATTCATCAAAAATAGGAGTAAACCAGTGGTACTTACCGGTAAGTGCCAGTTCGCCTTCTGGTGGACTTAATGCGAACAATGATGAACTAAACGCGGACTGCTGAGTTTCATTACCATCATGAAAACGCCCATTATCCATATATTGTTCAGTGTCGAGATAGTAAAAGTCGGTACTTGGTAACTCACTGTCACCACCACGTAAACCAATCACTAGTTGTTCATTAGGTGCTTGCTGTAAACTTGCTATCGCCAAGTCATTTGGGTAATCAGAATGGGCACCAAATACGAGCTCTAACTGCTTACCATCTGAATCTATTTGATAAATATGTAAGCCACGATTGCGGCCTCGATGTTCATACCTTACAAACGCAATTTTACCACTTTGTAATACGTGAGGATAAAGGTCGTGACCTTGGCTATACGATATTTGCTTAATATCACTACCGTCTTGTTCCATAACATGCAGTGTGAATGCTTTTTCGCGAAAGTTATCGCTTAGTGCCTGATATTGAGGTTTGCCTTCATCAAGCAGGCGGGCTTTGTTGCCTTGCTGTCGATTAGAGCTAAATAAAATGCGACCATCCGGCAGGAAAACAGGGAATAAGTCATCGCCTTCTTCTGCGATCAATTCATCGCTAATTAGTTTTGTCGCCTTGTCGCTTACAACGTCATAAAGCCAAATATTCCACTTCGGCTGCATATCATCTGAGGCATCTTCAAGCGCTGGCGCACGTAAACTAAACACTAATTTATTGCCATCGGCTGATGCCGACACGTGTTTAATATCAATGGGCTGTTCGAACAATGTGCTAGAAATATTGACTAACGGCGCATCAACACCCGCAAGTTTTTTTAAATAAAGCGCAGCTCCGGGGTTAAAAAGTGTTGGGTCAGCCAACGAAAAACTAACAGCTTCACTGCTATCACGAATAACAAATGCGAGGGGAACTTCTTCGGCGATTGGATCTTGTACTTGTGGTTGCTGCTCAACAACGTCACTGCCGCATCCTGTTAGCAATAACAGTACAAATAATTTTAGCAGCTTACTCACTTCCCTATCCCTATTAAAACAAAACCCTAAAGCGCCACCAAACAAACCATTATTTAGTATTATCTTAGAATGAAAATTTAGCAATATAATATTATTGCACGCAAAGATATTTTTACAATAACTTTTCTTTACCGTTTATGCATTAACAATGTTAACATGCGTACCTCTATCAAGGTCAACTAGCAAAATGGATATGCAACTACCACACAATACAACATCTCCCCATTTATTTAGTAAAACGCTAGTACTGATCTTAGCGATGAGCGCAAGTTTGGCATTTGCTGGGGTTGAAGAGCAAGCTAATCGCATACATACCCGTTTAACCGGCGTATCACCGAGCGCTACTGTGCTTGAAAGTATGGTCAGTTTGCTTGAAGCCGGTAAAGGCGATGATGCCGCCAAGCTCGCTATGGAGAATGATGCTTTTTACCGCGTGACTTTAAAAGATTGGGTGACACCGTGGACCAATCGCGACTTTGATGTACACCAGCCACTCAACGACTACACCGCCACCATTATGGGTGTGGTAAGGGATGACTTAGACTTTCGCTCTATCTTATTTGACGACATTATTTATACAGCTGCCGCAAGTGCTAATGTGCCGAATTATTCAATCAGTAATAATGATCATTACGCTGCACTTGAGCAAAGCGCACTTAATTTAAAAGACACGCTTATGCGGCAAACTCAATCAAGCGTGACTAATTTACCCATTGAAGCGACGAGCGGCGTAATTACGTCGCGTGCTGCCAGTAAAGCATTTTTTATTGCTGGCACAAACAGGGCGATGTTTCGCTATACCTTTATCAATCATATGTGTACCGACCTAGACGCACTTAAAGATACCAGCATTGCAACTAACCGCATTCGCCAAGATGTCAGCCGCAGTCCTGGTGGCGATAGCCGCATTTTTATGAACTCTTGCAGCGGTTGCCATTCAGGTATGGATCCAATGGCGCAAGCCTATGCTTATTATAATTTCGAGTACGATCGCGATAACGATCTTACTGGCGAGAATGGTCAATTGAGTTACCAGGCCAATACTGTGCAAGGCAAATACCATATCAATAGCGAAACATTTAAGTTTGGCTTTATTACTGAATCCGATAAATGGGACAACTATTGGCGACAAGGGTTAAACCGCCGTTTAGGTTGGGATGAACAACTTTCAGGAAGCGGTAATGGCGCTAAAAGCTTAAGCAAAGAAATCGCCTACAGCGAGCAATTTGCCAGTTGCCAAGTGAGCAAAGTGTTTGAAAAAGTGTGTTTACGCAAAGTACAAAATCAACAAGATGCAACCACACTCACAACAATTACCGATACGTTTAAAAGCTCAGGCTACAAACTAAAAACCGTGTTTGCTGCAACTGCCAACTATTGCAAAGGAGATTAATATGCGCATTTTTTTATCGCTTTTGCTAATGGCGTTACTGAGTGGTTGTGGCTCAGATTCTGAAGTAAAAGAGCAACCAAAACCTCCGATTGATGATTCGGGAGAGTTTGTTTATTCAGGGCCTGCAGCGGAAACCGCAGATATACAAAAATTTAAGATAACTGTTTGGGATAACCTTGTTGGCAATGATAAATGTGGTGCTTGCCATAATGAACAAGGTCAATCCCCGCAATTTGCAAGACGCGACGATATAAACCTTGCCTATGGGGCAATAAATGGTTTTATCAATTTAACCTCGCCTAAAGATTCGTTGTTAGTAACAAAAGTGGCGGGCGGCCATAATTGTTGGCAACAAAGCGATAGCGTATGTGCCGATATCCTTACTACGTGGATAAGCGAATGGGCGCAAACAGATAACACTGCGACCACCATCGACTTTGACGACCCAATTCTAAAAGTCCCTGGCAGCAGTAAAAGTTTTCCTGCATCAAGTGCATTATTTGCCACGTATGTTCACCCGATTTTGCAGCAAAACTGTGCAAGCTGTCACAGTAGCAGTGCGGCATTTCCTGTAGCGCCCTACTTTGCTGAACCAAATGTTGATGCTGCTTATCAAGTTGCACAAGCAAAAATAGATTTAAACCAACCTGAATTATCACGTTTTGTACTGCGTTTAGGCAGCGAATTTCATAACTGCTGGTCCGATTGCGAAAGCGATGCAGCCCTTATGCAAAACGCTATTACGCAAATGGCCGAAGCAATTCCAACCAACCAAGTTGATGATGCATTAGTGCTCAGCAAAGCATTAAAACTCACCGAAGGCATTGTTGCTAACAATGGTAACCGTTTTGAGCAACACATTATTGCAAAGTGGGAATTTAAATCAGGTCAAGGTTTTACTGCCTACGACACCAGTGGCGTTGAACCTGCCGCAAATTTAACCTTTAATGGTGATGTCTCTTGGGTTGGCGGTTGGGGCATTAAACTCAATGGAGGCCGCGCGCAAGCATCTACTAGCGCGAGCGCGAAACTACACAAAATGCTTACAGCCACAGGTGAATTTAGCCTTGAAGCATGGCTTGTACCTGACAACGTGACACAAGAAGGCCCTGCACGGATTATTAGTTATTCAGGGGGTGACGATCGTCGTAACTTTACGCTTGGTCAAACACTTTACAATTACGACTTTTTATTACGTGATAACACCACCAGCAGTAATGGCGAGCCAATGTTATCAACGCCTAATAATGATGAAGTACTGCAAGCTACATTACAACATGTGGTACTGACCTTTGATCCAGTCAATGGCAAACGCATTTACGTAAATGGCAACTTGATATCGCAACAAGAAGATAATCAAGGCGTACTGTCTAATTGGGATGCAAGCTTTGCCCTTGTCGTTGGCAGTGAAACCAGCAGTAATTTTAAATGGCGTGGTCAAGTGCGCATGATGGCCCTTCACAATCGCGCGATTACGCCTGAACAAATTGCTCAAAACTACGATGTGGGTGTTGGTGAAAAGTTCTTTTTATTATTCTCTGTAAGCGATTTAATAGACTTACCGCGCAGTTATATTATTGCAGAAGTGAGTCAATTCGATAGTTATAGCTACTTGTTTAAAGAACCACTTTTCTTGTCACTTGATAGCAATGTATCACCACAAGCCATTGCACTTGAAGGCATACGCATTGGCATTAACGGCAAAGAAAGCCCATTAGGACAAAGCTTTGCAAACCTTAAAACAACCCTAGGTGGTAATTATTCAAGCCAAACTGGGCAGCCGCTTTCACGCTTGGGCAGTTTAATTCCCCTGGAACAAGGTCCCAATACCGATGAGTTCTTTTTGTCGTTTGATGTACTGGGAGAACACCAATTTGTCAGAGTGCCAGGTGAATTACCGCCTTTCCCTATTGAATTTCCAGCTGAGCTCAGCAGTGATATCGGTATAAAAGCATTTTCTGAAATTAACTTTTCAATGGCGCAAATGACGGGGGTAAGTACAAAACTTCCTGAAATAGCCCAAACCTATGAACAGTTAAAACAACAGTTGCCTACTGTAAATACACTTGATGGTTTTGTTGCAGCTAACCAAATGGCGATTTCACAATTAGCAATTAAGTACTGTAGCGCGTTTATCGACGATCAGGCTCTGCGTGCAAACGCATTTGCAGATTTCGACTTTAATACAACACCCGATATGGCATTTACGCCTGAGCGCACTTTGCAATTTAGCTCCGGATTATCGCATTATTTGCTTGGCCAAGAACTCGCATCCGCGCCGCAATACGACAGCATGCAACAAGAATTAAACACACTTATTCAGCGCTTAAACCGCTGCCCTCAAGACTGTGATGCTGCGCGTACTTTAATTATCGCTAAAGCTAGCTGCTCAGCAATCGTTGGCAGCGCAGCAACAATAATTAAGTAATGGAAATGTTATGAAAAAACAAAATCATATTCTCAACCCAGATACGCCATTACTGCACCAAGATCACAGTAAACCAATCAGTCGTCGCGATTTTATCGCACAAGGGTTTGCCGCAGGATTAGGCACATTTTTTAGTGGCTCATTATTTAGTTTGTTCTCAAGCCCACTGCAAGCGCAAAGTACACTTTCCAGTGATTTAGAAGCGCTGAAGCAAAGTTGTGGTATTGCCACCGCTGGCGCTGGAAAAATCCCGTTTATTTGCTTTGACTTGGCCGGGGGCGCAAATATCGCTGGCTCAAATGTGCTGGTTGGCGGACCCAACGGGCAAATGGATTTTTTATCGACCGAAGGTTACAGCAAACTCGGTTTACCTGGCGATATGATCCCACCAATCGCCAATACACAAACTGGGTTAAGCGATTTTGTTAATAGTGAACTGGGACTGGCATTTCACTCAGACAGTCAATTTTTACAAGGCATACTTGAAAAAGTATCTGTGACTAATCGCGCCAATATTAATGGAGCGGTAATTCCAGCACGCTCTGAAAATGACACCGGCACTAACCCGCATAACCCAATGTTTGGTATTAACCGTGTTGGCGCAGATGGTTCACTGCTTAGTTTAGTCGGTTCTCGTAACTCCGACTCCGGTGCGAACTCTATGTCGCCTGATAGTTTATTTGATGCCGCCAAACGCCCTACCAAAATAGACAGGCCCAGTGATGTTACAGGCCTTGTCGATACCGGTGATTTGGTTGGTTTACTTGACCAAAGTGATGCCGTTGCGGTGATGGAGTCTATTCAACGCATTAGTGATATGAAGCTAAACAGCGTAAGCACTCAAATAAGCCGCGATGATGTACTGAAAGACTTGGTACGCTGCGGTTACGTTAAAACCGCAGATATTACCGACCGTTTTGGTAACCCTGACAATTTAAATCCGATGACAGATCCTCTGATCACCGGTGACAATGCCATTTTTACTGCCGAAGAACTTAACCAAGATGGCGAGTTTAGAAAAACAGCCTCGATTATGAAGTTAGTACTTAACGGTTACGCCGGAGCAGGTACTATCACCATGGGTGGATTTGATTACCACACTGGTGATAGAGCGACAGGTGAAATTCGTGATTTACGTGCAGGACGTTGTATGGGCGCATGTTTAGAATATGCCGCAAGACTTGGCGTGCCACTAATGATGTATGTTTACAGTGATGGCTCTGTTGCCAGTAGCGGTATGATAGACGATTCGGAATTTGGCCGCGGTAAAGGTGTTTGGACAGGCGACAACTCATCAACCTCAGCGTCGTTCTTCTTGGTCTATAACCCGCAAGGCACGCCACAATTATTAGGTGCAACACCAGAGCAACAAGCTAAGCGCCAGCAAATTGGTTATATGCGCCGTGATGCGTCGGTAGAAACCGCATCGGGGCCTGCTGCCAACAATGTTAACTTACTGGTTGAAACCGTTATTCTCAATTACATGGCACTGCATGGTGAGCAAGGCAATTTTGCTAATTTATTCCCGATGCATGGTTTAGGTAACGCCAGATTAATGGACAGCTTAATTGCGTTTGAGCCGATTGCGTAATCGCAAATGCACTCGGCAACGCCTCTCTAATGGGCTAACAAACCACTTGAAAAGTGCAGTTTGCGGTCTTTATCAATAATTAACGCTTCAAAATTTGGCATTGAATTTATCAATGCCAAACCATCCTTCACTCCAAGTACAAAAACGCTGGTCGACAGCGCATCTGTCATCACACCTTTCTGACCGATAATTGATACACTTTGTACTTTAGCAGCTGAATGGCCGGTTTTTGGGTCAATAATATGATGGTGGCGCACGCCATCTTGAATGAAGTAACGTTCGTAATCGCCCGAGGTAGAAATGGCCTCATTCTCCATTGGTAATTGAATCGCGTGTTTGCCTTTTTTACGTGGATCTTGAATGGCGAGTAACCAAGGCCTACCTCCGTGTTTGCCAAGTGCTTTGGTATCTCCACCAGCACTCACCAACGCCGAATCGATACCCTGACTCTGTAAAATAGAAATGGCATTATCAACAGCGTAGCCTTTTGCAATGCCGCCTAAATCAATTTTCATGCCCTGCTGCCTAAAATGCACTGTTTGATTTTTGTCGTTTAGCTCAACTTGACGATAATCGATTAAGGCTTGGTTGGTGTCTCGCACCTGATTACTAGGTGAAATACGCTCGCGATAATTATATAAAAAGCCGACGCTGGCAAAGGTAATATCGAATGCACCCTTGGTTTGTGCTGAAATTAGTTGGGCTTGTTTGATTAATAGATATAACTCATTACTGATTTTAACTGGTTGGATTGCCGCATTTTTATTCACACTGTAAAGCTCACTACTATTTATGTAGGGGCTCATTAGCTGATTAATTCGTTCCATTTCGTCAAAAACGGCCTTAATGGCGGCTTCACCATGGCTTTTATCATGATGCCAAAGTGTTATTTTGACTGATGTGCCCATAATTGCTTTTTCATCGGATAGCCATTCACCGTAACAAAAAATCGGGAAAATCAGTAATATGAGCAGTAACTTTCGCAAAACCAAGCCTAAAATTTATAATTGAACAAATTAGCGTTCTATTATGCTTAAATATTTGATAATGATAAACGTAATTCCTTTGATTTAGCTCTAACATGAGAAATAAAGACCAAGTATAATGGCGCCACTCGTTGATTAAGGTGCTTATAATGATCGAAATTGATAGTAAGGTTCTTACTGATCTAGAGTCTGGCTTTACGATTCCCCCAAAACCTGAATTACTGCAATCACTGCAAACTGAATTAAATAGTGATTCGCCAGAACTTAACAATATTGCCAATATTGTGGCGGGTGATGTAGCCATTGCTGCTATGGTATTAAAGGTTATTAATTCCCCTTATTACGGCCTTGCCAGAACAATAACCGACATTAAACAAGCGGTTATGTTTTTAGGTTTGGAAGGCATAACTAATTTAGTGACAGGTTTTTTACTTGAAAAAGCGTTTGATCAAGACAAATGCTGCATTCGACTAGAGCGCTTTTGGGATACCGCAAGCGAAATCGCAGCTATCTCAACCTTGATCGGTAAAAAGCTTAAAGCAAAAGTGCCAACTGAAAATTTGCATATGGTGGGGTTATTTCACGATGCAGGCATTCCTGCGATGACGATGAACTACGCTAATTATGTTGATGTACTGGAAGAGTCTAACCGCAATTACCATCTATCTCTTGTTGCGCGTGAAGAAGCGGCGTACCGTACAAACCATGCCGTAATAGGTTACTTTTTGGCTACCAGTTGGAACCTTCCAAAGGATATTTGCCAACTTATATTACGTCATCATGACGATGCGTATTTAGACACACCTACTTTTAGCCAAGACCAACTCACCTACGCAACGCTGAAAATGGCTGAAGACATAGTTCACCTAAATCGTCGCTTTGTGCATTCACCTGATTGGCCTGATATGCAAGAGAAAGTATTAACAGTGCTCGACCTTGATGAAGAAGATTACCAAGACATAAAAGAAGATGCGGAAGAGCTTTTTCATAGCTTAGCCTAAATTATTCAGTCATACTCCTCAATCCAAGCCATTTGAATTGCTTCTAATATTCGTTCTCCACAATGGCTTGGATCGTCATCGAAATCTTCTAACGCAAGCACCCAATCACGTAAGTCGGTAAACCTAATTTCACGTGGGTCAACGTTGGTGTGTTCATCAAGTAGCGCCAGCGCAATGTGCTGTGAGTCAATCCATTTTAATTGCATTGTGTTTACCTCATAAAAAAGGAGGCATACGCCTCCTTTTTAATTTAGTAGAAAGATTATTTAACGCACAATCCTCATTTCATCTAGTAAATTCTGCGCGTTATCAACCTTGTCCATAACCCAAAGCATATAACGTGAATCTACGTGGATTGAACGATTTAAGTTTGCATCGTAATCCCAGTCACCGATGATACTTTCGTAAACACCGTCAAACAGTAAACCAACAAGTTCTGCGTTGCCGTTAAGCGTTGGTGAACCTGAGTTACCACCTGTTGTATCAACATTTGATAAGAAGTTAACTGGCACTGTGTTCATACCACCTGTGTAATCACCGTATGCCTTTTGCTTAATTAAGTCGTTTTGCTTTTTCGGTGAGTTAAATGGTTCAACATCGGTATTTTTCGCAAGCAGACCTTCAAGTGAAGTAAACGGCGTTGCAACTAGTCCGTCTTGTGGTGAGTAACCACCCACTGTACCGTAAGTTACGCGTAATGTGCTATTTGCATCTGCGTATACAGGCTTATCAAGTGATTTGTTGTACGCAATAATCGCTTCCATTAATGCTGGGCGAGCCGCCTGCATTTTACCTACAAGCTCTTTATCTTGATCTTCAATTGACTTCATTACACTGAAAATCGCTTTTGCGTATTTCACGAATGGGTCGTTACTTTGATCAAGCTGGGCAAGATCTAAATCCAGCATCCATACACGCGCTTTTTCATCAGCCAATTTAGAATTTGCATACATGTCATCTAACATGGCTGAATGCTTCGCTTTATTAAAGCCATTTTCAAGTGCCAAAGCGTTATCTACCTCAGCAATACGCTCATTTGCTGGTAGTGCAGCATATAGCTCTAAGAAGTGAAGTAGAATGGCTTTATCAACTGGCTCGGCGTAACGACGGCTCATGCTCTTAAGACGTGCTTCAATACGCGGTAAGTCACGCTCTTGATAACCACTTTCGCGCTCTGCGTCTGGCTTTTGCTTTTCAACAGCTAAACGATACAACATACGCGCTGTTGAAATCATTTGTGAGCGGTGAACATAACCTAACATACGATCGCGTTGGTTGTGCTTTTGTGACTCTGCAACAAGCGCTTCTAAATCAGCTAATACGTTGCCGTATTTTGCTTTGCGGTCGCTATCACTATTGATCCATGCTTGTAAATCTTGTTCAAATTGTTGCTTGCGCGTATACATAGAACCTTTTTTGAAGCTCTCGATCATTGAGCCATAGTTCTTGATGTAGTTGTTGTAGCCTGCAATTGTGCTTTCGTATGCGATACGTTCTTGCGAACCTTCAGGTGCATTTTCTTCGATTAGCTCAACGTATTTAGAGTTATGCTTGCGCGCAAGTGGGTATGCGGTGTTAAAAACATAATCCACTTCAGGTGATACGCGGTAACGGTTAGTACGGCCTGGGTAGCCAGTTACCATTACAAAGTCACCTTCTTGCACGCCTTTAGCGCTCACGCTTAAAAATGAGTTAGATTCAAACGGTACGTTATCTTTTGAAAATTCTGCTGGTTTGCCATCTTTACCAACGTATGCACGATAGAATGCAAAGTCACCTGTGTGGCGCGGCCACATCCAGTTATCGATATCGCCACCGTATTTACCTACACCCATTGCTGGTGTGTAAGCTAAACGTACGTCTTTAATTTCAAGCGATTTAATTAAGTAATACTCTAATCCACCGTGGAACGTATAAACATTACAGCGGTAACCTTTGTCTTCTTCACATTCAGCAACAAGTGCTTTACGGTTTGCATCAATCGCTTCGTAGCGCGCTTTACCGGTAAGTGTTTCAGTGCCTTTTTTTACGTTAGCCGTTACGTCAGTCACTTCTTCAGTAACATATACACGTGAACCTGGCGCTGCTGGTAAGTCTTCAGATGGTTTTTTCGCTAAAAAGCCATTTTCTAAAATATTGTTATCAGTAGTTGAATTGTACTGAATAGAACCATAAGCACAGTGGTGGTTAGTAACAACTAGACCTTTTGGCGATACAAATGATGCAGTACAACCGCCTAGGCTGATTACGGCATTCATTGGGAATTCGGTAAGCTTTGAGATTGACTTAGCGTCAATTGCTAAGCCTTTTGCTTTAAGAATATCTTCTAATTCAGGTAATTGATGTGGTTGCCACATACCTTCGTCGGCAAATGCTGAGCCTGCAAAACTAAATGCAAGTGCAGCTGCGATCGCTTTAATGCGCATTGTGCGTTTCCTTTTTTATCAGTATTTTTTGTAATAATGTTACATTATCACTATGTCTTAAAGTCACTTCGCGAGTCAATATTTTGCGATGCAATCGTCGTGAATTTTGTAACGGTAAGTAAATGATTACGTACAAATAAAAAGCCGCGATAAACGCGGCTTTTATTAAGTTTAAAGATTAAAGGCTTTCGATTTTAGCCTTTTGCTCTAATAACTTGGCTTTCGCTTCACTGTACTCAGCAAGTTTTTCTTTCTCTTTAGCAAGTACTGCTTCCGGGGCATTATTAACAAACTTTTCGTTTGCTAACTTGCGTTCTACTTGCTCTAGACCTTTTTGTGCTTTTTCAAGCTGCTTGCTAATACGTGCAAGTTCAGCTTCAACGTCGATTAGACCAGCCATAGGAATAAGTACTTCTAAGCCACCGACTAATGCCGTAGCAGATGCTGGGGCTTCGTCAGTCTCAGCTAATACAGTTGTAGATTCTAATTTAGCCAGTGATGCTAGGAACTTAGCATTTTCTTCTAGGCGACGCTTATCTTCATCACTTGCGTTTTTAAGCAGTACATCTAGTGGTTTATTAGGGCTAATGTCCATTTCACCACGGATGTTACGAATCGCAACGATAAACTGCTTAACCCACTCAAGATCCGCCATCGCTGATTCATCTACCTGCGATTCATCAAACTGAGGGAATGCCTGTAGCATAATGGTATCGGCGTTAATGTTTGCAAGAGGTGCAACACGTTGCCAGATTGTTTCAGTGATATAAGGCGTTAATGGGTGCATTAAGCGCAGTAAGCCTTCAAGTACCGTTACTAGCGTATTACGTGTACCGCGCTGCTCTGCTTCATTGCCTTTAAACAATACCGGCTTAGTCAGTTCAAGATACCAGTCACAGAATTGGTTCCAAGTGAACTCGTAAATGGTGCTTGCTGCTAAGTCAAAACGGTAATTATCTAAATGATCGGTGAATGTTTTAACCGTGTTTTGGAATTGACCTAAGATCCAACGATCTGCAAGTGACTGCGTCATCTCGCCGCCATTAAAACCACAGTCTTTTTCTTCTGTGTGCATTAATACGTAACGGCTCGCGTTCCAAAGCTTATTACAGAAGTTACGGTAACCTTCTAGACGGTTCATATCCCAGTTGATATCACGTCCTGTTGATGCCATTGCAGCAAGCGTAAAGCGCAGTGCATCAGTACCGTGTGCTTCAATGCCTTTTTCAAACGTTTTACGCGTATTTTTCTCAATTTTTGCCGCCAGTTGTGGCTGCATCATGTTACCGGTACGCTTCTCTACTAAGCTTTCAAGGTCAATACCATCAATCATATCGATTGGGTCAAGTACGTTACCTTTTGACTTAGACATTTTATCGCCGTTTTCATCACGAATAAGGCCGGTTACGTAAACTGTTTTGAATGGTACCTGTGGCTTGCCGTCTTCATCTTTAATGAAGTGCATGGTCATCATGATCATACGTGCAACCCAGAAGAAGATAATATCAAAACCCGTTACCAGTACATCTGATGGGTGGAATACTTTTAAATCTTCAGTTTGTGCAGGCCAACCTTGCGTAGAGAAAGTCCAAAGTGCTGATGAGAACCAAGTATCAAGTACGTCTTCATCTTGTGTAAGTGCAACATCAGCGGCGATGTTATTTTCGCTACGTACTTCTTCTTCGCTGCGACCTACATACACATTACCTTCAGCATCGTACCATGCAGGAATTCGGTGACCCCACCACAGCTGACGTGAAATACACCAATCTTGAATGTCATTCATCCACGCGTTGTACATGTTTTCGTATTGCGCTGGTACAAACTTAATGTCGCCGTTAGCAACTGCTTGCTTTGCTGGCTCGGCCAGTGGTGCAACACGCACATACCATTGATCTGTGAGAAGTGGCTCAATAACCACTCCTGAACGGTCGCCGTAAGGTACTGTTAGGCTGTGATCTTCAATTTTCTCTAGTAAACCAAGCTCTTCAAATTCAGCAACAATCGCTTTACGCGCATCAAAACGATCAAGACCATGGAAACGCTCTGGAATTGGTGCGTCGATTTCTTGCGGCTTGCCATCAAATGTGTAACCTTCACCTGCAGTCAATACCGCAGCGTCTTTGTTAAATACATTGATCATAGGTAGTTGCTGGCGTTTGCCCACTTCGTTATCGTTAAAGTCGTGAGCAGGGGTAATTTTTACGCAGCCTGTGCCTTTTTCCATATCGGCATGTTCATCGGCAACGATAGGAATGCGACGATTTACAATTGGCAGAATAACTTCTTTACCAATCAAGTCTTGGTAGCGCTCGTCATTTGGGTTAACAGCAACACCCGTGTCACCTAACATGGTTTCAGGACGCGTTGTCGCAACTACGATGTAATCTTTACCATCTTGCGTTGTTAGGCCATCAGCCAGTGGATAACGCAGGTTCCACATATGACCTTGCTTGTCTTTGTTTTCAACTTCTAAATCTGAAATTGCCGTGTGTAATTTTGGATCCCAGTTTACAAGACGCTTACCACGGTAAATTAAATCTTCTTTATGAAGACGAACAAATACTTCTTTAACCGCTTCTGAAAGACCTTCGTCCATCGTAAAGCGTTCACGATCCCAATCTACAGACGCGCCTAGACGACGTAACTGCTTGGTAATAGTACCGCCAGATTCATTTTTCCACTGCCAAATGCGGTCAATAAAGTTATCACGGCCAAGCTCATGGCGTGTTTTACCTTCTTCAGCTGCAAGCTTACGCTCTACAACCATTTGCGTAGCGATACCTGCGTGGTCAGTACCAACCTGCCAAAGGGTGTTATTGCCCTGCATACGCTTAAAACGTGTCAGCGTATCCATAATGGTATCTTGGAAGGCATGGCCCATGTGCAAGCTACCTGTGACATTTGGCGGTGGGATCATAATTGAATACGCGTCACCTTTACCTGACGGTTTAAAGTAGCCTTTCTCTTCCCAGCCTTGATATAACGACTGTTCAATATCTTGTGGATTATAGGTTTTATCCATTGCACAGAACCTTAATACTAAATCTCTATCTCTTGTGTCGACAAATGCGCCCCTAATTGACGCATTACTTTGTAGCGATCACGCGCTACACCTTTTAATTGTTCATCAGCAGGTACAAAGTCATATACCTCTGAAAAGCGACGAATAAAATCAGGCACTGTATTAGCCAAATTTATTATCACTTTGCGATTCGCCACCGGCGCTGACTCGCCAATTTCAACAGGTGATCCTGCTTGTGGTCCCTCGCCTTGCAGATTGTGTGGCACAAAGCTATCTACTTCGAATTGCCACAGGTGCTCATCTATTACATGAGCATCTTCTTGATTATCTACAAGAATAAATACTTTTTTTCCCTGTCGGTAACAATCTGCAGCTAGCCTTGCCGCTAGATCAAAATGAGCCGGAATGGAATTTACCGGCTCATTTAGTTGTTTTAGAACGTAAAATACTGCGTTCATTAAACTGCCTCTAGAATCACTTTAGGCATCTTGCTCCATATTAACATCAGCACGATTTAATAGATACTGAGTTAACATTGCAACTGGGCGACCTGTTGCACCTTTGTTTTTGCCACTACGCCATGCAGTACCAGCAACATCAAGGTGAGCCCAATTGTACTTTTTAGTGAAGCGCGATAGGAAACATGCCGCAGTAATTGTACCGGCAGCACGTCCACCTAAGTTAGTGAAATCGGCAAACGGGCTTTCTAGCTGTTCTTGATACTCATCCCAAAGCGGTAATTGCCAAGCTCGGTCACCACTTAGCTCTGACGCTTTTAATAAGTCATGGGCTAGTGGATTGTGGTTAGCAAGTAAACCTGATGTTTGGTGACCAAGTGCAATTATACATGCACCTGTTAACGTCGCTACGTCAATTACGGTATCAGGGTCAAATGCTTCAACATAGGTTAATGCATCGCATAATACCAAGCGACCTTCAGCATCGGTATTTAATACTTCAACTGTTTGACCAGACATTGTGGTTAGTACATCACCCGGACGATATGCATTACTGCTTGGCATGTTTTCACAGCCCGCTAGCACTGCTATCACATTAATTGGTAATTGCATTTCTACAATCGCACGCATCGTACCAAGTACGCCTGCAGCACCGCCCATATCGTATTTCATTTCATCCATGGCTTCGCCTGGCTTAATTGAAATACCGCCTGAGTCAAAAGTTAGACCTTTACCTACTAACACGATTGGCGCTTTGTCTTCTGGTGCACCTGTGTAGTGAATTACCGACATAATCGATTCATTCGCGCTACCACGGCCTACTGCTAGGTATGAGTGCATACCTAACTCTTCCATTTCTTTTTCGCCAACAAGGTTAACTTTTACGTTGTCGTAATTTGCTTCAAGTTCCTTTGCTTGATCGCCAAGATACGCTGGATTACAGATATTTGGTGGCATGTTGGCAACGTCTTTACACAGTTTTTGACCATGTGAAATCGCTAGGCCGTGTTCAATTGCTGTTTCACCAATGGTTAATTCGCGGCGCGTCGGTACGTTGAAAACAATTTTACGAAGCGGTCTGCGCGCTTCGCTTTTTTTGCTCTTTAACTGATCGAAAACATAAAGGCTGTCTTGTGTTGTTTCTACCGCTTGACGTACTTTCCAGTAGGTATCGCGACCTTTTACATGTAGTTCTGTTAAGAAACATACTGCTTCCATTGAGCCCGTATCGTTTAACGTACTAATGGTTTTCGAAATAATTTGCTTATATTGCTTATCATCAAGCTCACGTTCTTTACCACAACCAACTAATAACACGCGCTCACTTAACACGTTTGGTACATGGTGTAATAGCAACATTTGCCCAGGCTTACCTTCTAAATCGCCGCGGCGTAGCAAATTAGAAATATAACCATCGCTAATACGATCGAGTTGCTCGCCAATTGGTGATAAACGACGAGGTTCATAAACACCCACAACAATACATGCACTGCGTTGTTTTTCTGGGCTGCCACTTTTAACGCTAAATTCCATAGCGACTCCTGAGTGATTTTGACTATAAATTAAACCAAAACAAACTTAATTTTTAAATTTAAGTCCTAATGGCATATATTTAAGTTGTAAAAATACAAAGTTTACTTAAAATTTCAGACTATTCCAGTAAAAAGACAAGTTTTGTAGAGGTCGCGGTGTTAATCTTTCGCTATTTATCGACAGAAGTATTCAAATCACAGCTCGCTGTATTCCTCACCTTGATGACTATTTTCGTCAGCCAGAAATTTGTCTCGATTTTAGCTGACGCTGCAGAGGGCTCTATTCCCGGCCAATTGGTATTACAAATGGTGCTGTTAAAGCTACCACAATTGGCATCTTTAATTTTGCCGTTAAGTATTTTTCTTGGCATTATTTTGGCCTACAGTCGCATTTATGCCGACAGCGAAATGACGGTATTAAAGGCATGTGGTGTGAGTGAATGGTACGTAGTTCGCCTAACATTAGTGTCATCTACTGTGATGGCAGTACTGGCAGGCTTTTTAACGCTGACCCTTGCACCTTGGGCAAACGAACATGAATATCAGCTAAAAGAAAAAATTGAAGCTGATGCAGGCCTCGCTGCGCTTCGCTCCGGGCGCTTTCAACAAACCGATAACGAAAAAGCCGTCGTGTTTATTCACGATATTAAACAAAATGGTACTGAACTAGACCGTGTTTTTTATGCGCAAATAGATAGCGATAAAAATGGTCCTACATCGGAAGTGGTTTACGCCGAAAAAGGCAAAGTACAAGAAGACAGAAATACCGGCGAGCAAAAACTAGTGCTCAGTGATGGTAAGCGTTATGAAAACCCTGCTGGCAGTAAGCAACTTCAGCTAACAGAATTCACTAACTACGAAGTGCAAATTCAAGATCAAGCAATCGAGCAAAAACGTCGTAAATTAGAAGCCTTGCCATCCATGCAATTATTAGAGCAAGGTACAACCGAGGCGATAGCGCAGTTTCAATGGCGATTAGCGGTGCCATTATCAATCCCACTCTTAACCCTAATTGCTGTGCCGCTATCGGTAGTTAATCCAAGACAAGGAAAGTTCGCTAAGTTAGTGCCTGCGATTTCCCTTTATTTGGGTTACTTTGTGCTGTTGAATGCAGGTACGTTTTTAGTACAAGAAGGTAAAGTGCCAACGTCTATTGGCCTTTGGTGGATTCACCTAAGCGCTCTGTTTATAGGTGCATTTTTAATTCTTCGCGATAGGCCTTTAGGCTCCACCATTCGTGCTTGGTTTAGTAAGAAGGAGGCCGTAGCATGAGAATTTTAGATGGCTATTTAGGTCGTAGTTTATTGCAAACCACTGGCTTTACCCTACTCGTATTAGTAGGCATTGGTACACTGATTAAGTTTATAGAGCAACTAAGATCGGTTGGCCGCGGTACATACGATATCGTAGACGCTGTTTTATACACCTTGTACAGCATGCCCTACGACATCGTTGTATTCTTTCCCATGGCTGCATTAATTGGTGGCCTGCTTGGGCTTGGTGCGCTTGCTTCAAACAGCGAGCTTGTTGTTATGCAAGCAGCTGGTTTATCACGTTTTCAAATTATTCGTTCAGTGATGAAAACTGCACTGATCTTAGCAATTGTTATGATGGCAATCGCTGAATGGGTTGTGCCTGAAGCACAAAAAACGGCTAAGCAGCTTCGTACAATGGAGATATCCGGCGGGAGCATTTTTAATGCACAAAAAGGCGTTTGGGCTAAAGATGGCAATACTTTCATCAATATCAATAATGTTGATGAGTCGGGTCGCTTAGATGGTTTAACCATGTACCAATTTAATGAGCGATTGGAACTGCAAACAATCAAACGTGCAGAAAAAGCGATTCCAGAACAAAACGGTTGGCAGCTTTTTAAAGTGCAACATTTAGCAATTGATGCAAATAGTACAGATACGTCTACATCAGAAAACTATTTCTATGAGTCAAAACTTACCCCAGAAAAGCTTGGTGTTGTATCTGTTAAACCCGAAACATTATCTTTCACAGGCTTGTATTCTTACCTGTCATACCTAAAAGAGAATGACCAAGATACCAGCACCTATGACCTAGCGTTTTGGCGTAAGGTAATGCAACCGCTTACTATCGCTGTGATGTTATTAGTAGCACTGTCATTTATATTTGGCCCACTAAGAAGTGTAACAATGGGCGCGCGAATTATTATGGGCGTGGTGACAGGTATTATATTTCATTTAACAGACCGTATTTTTGGCCCGTTTGTATTAGTGTATGAATTACATCCGTCAATTGGCGCAATAATGCCTAGTTTGATCTTTATCGCAATTGCGACTTTCTTACTAAAAAGGCGCCAATAATAGCGCCTTTTATTTTCTGAACTATGTCACAGAGCTCGTGAAATATTAATCGAGCTCGCGATACACTTTTTTATTTTCTTCTTTCGACAACGTAATCACTTCCGTCTTAGCAAGATAGTCTTGTAATGAACGTTTGTTCTTATAATCAATCAGCACGATCAGATTTCCTAGCCCTAATAACGCCGTAATCGCTCTGATAAGCGCTTGTGGCTTACTAATAGGTGTACCGTCTAAGTTTCTCACTTTTAATCGCCATGCACGCATACCGATTGTCTGGCCGCCCTTAGTCCAAAAGTAAACATAAAAGAAGCAAGCCACACACACTAAATAAAACTGATTAATAAAGTTCCATGGTTGGGTTGTTACAAAGTGAGAGATGTCTGCATCTTCACTTTTACTTATTAACCCCAATGAAAGAAGCAGCTCAAGAGCGCCAAGGAAGATAATCTGCGCCAACATGATAATCGCGATTGTCGCTAACGCATCGTATACCCATGATGCTAGACGACGCATAAAACCAGTTCGTTGTTCGATATTTGACATAAAAGTAGTAAAACCTTAAATCTATGGGATGCGTTATTCTAACCTAGAGTTAAGATCACACGCTAATTAAAGTTAAAACAAGCTAATTTCAGGCACAAAAAAACCGACTTACGTCGGCTAATTTTATTTAATGCTAAATAGCATTAAATGGTACCAGTGGGCGGACTCGAACCGCCACGCATTGCTGCGGGGGATTTTGAATCCCCTATGTCTACCAATTCCATCACACTGGCACAGATTACAATACAAAGGCTACGCTTTATAAAGTAATTGCATTATACAAACTAATAGTACCACAGCAAGTAGTTTTTTATGTTTACGACTCAACTGGTTAGGAAATAAACTCAAATCCTAATTAACACGCTTGCAGTGTGCACTTATTATTTAAGAAACAAGCTATCTAACAATAACAAATCGAAGCGCTTAGGCTATAAATAAGGTTATTGAAGCAGCGATATATAAATTGTTAGTCAAAGATTTTAAATTCTAGATTAGAGAGCTGTCGTTTCGCAGTTACTATACTTGCTAGCAATGGTAGTTTTATGGATGAATTATAGCGTTGCGAATTCATTAAACACCAAACGCAAAAAAGCCTCAACATTATGTTGAGGCTTTTTTTAATTGGGAGCTTGGCGATGTTCTACTTTCACATGGGCGAACCCACACTATCATCGACGCTGTTTCGTTTCACTTCTGAGTTCGGCATGGATTCAGGTGGTTCCAAAACGCTATGTTCACCAAGCAAATTCGGTAATTTGCTTTTTATTATTTATTTTAGGCTTTAAAAAACCCGTTGCATTTAAGCAACGGGTTTATTTAATTAGGAGCTTGGCGATGTTCTACTTTCACATGGGCGAACCCACACTATCATCGACGCTGTTTCGTTTCACTTCTGAGTTCGGCAT
>NZ_LKBD01000038.1 GCF_001399975.1 Pseudoalteromonas sp. P1-9 | reverse complement strand
AGTGGTGGAGGGGGACGGATTCGAACCATCGAAGGCAATGCCGTCAGATTTACAGTCTGATCCCTTTGGCCGCTCGGGAACCCCTCCACAAATTCTTTTAAAGCTAGACTTTCATATAGTGAAAGTAAAATGGTGCCGACTATCCGAGTCGAACGGATGACCTACTGATTACAAGTCAGTTGCTCTACCAGCTGAGCTAAGTCGGCACGTATACTGCTTAAGTACGGGGCGAGATTCTAAGGCAAGGTTTTACGATATGCAACCATTTATTTTAAAAAAAGTTAAAGATATTGCTCAAACGTTGAAGATTTAGTCAAATCGCTGCAGTTTTATGCGGTTATCCTGCTATTTCGCATATGCAACTAACCCGCGCAACACCAAATCTTCAATGAATTCGCCATTTTCAAGATGTTCTGACAGTAGCTTGCCATAACCACCAGTACACAATACGCGAATGTTATCACCAAATAAGCGCCTTGCTTGTGCAACCAAACCCAAACTGGCTGCTAAACAACCATAACTGAGTGCTTCTGGAGTATTAATACCGACGGTGTTTTCAAACGACACCTGTTCGCTGGCAAATACCTTTTCCGCGCGCGATGTGATTGACTCCATCATCAAATCTATCCCTGGAATAATCCAGCCGCCTTGATGTGTTTTACCGTCAATTAATATATCAACCGTCGTTGCTGTACCAGCATCTACGATAATTGCTGATTGGCCCGCATAGAGGTGGGCTGCCGCAAGCACCACAAGCCAGCGATCAATGCCGAGATTGTGAAACTGTTGATAAGCACAACTAATTCCGTTCTGCTGGGCTGACACTTTTGCGGTAATCACTTCAACCCCGCGCTCATTCGCGTTGCTAATTAGATTATCAAGTTGCTGATTACTGCGAACACTGGCGATAAGCACTTGGTTAATGTCCTGCCAATTAAACTCTTGCTGGCCGATAAACGTAATTTCATCATTTTTGTACAGCGCTAATTTTAGTGCGGTATTACCTACATCAACTAACAGCTTCATTGTTACATAACCTTACGCACAGAAATTTCACCGCCATAATACGTTTTTTCATTGCCGTCTTGACGTAAAATTAAGCCACCCTGCTTATCAATACCTACACATATTCCTTGCCAAGTTTTTTGACCCGTGTTTAACGTGACCAGCCGTTCTGCAAAAGCATTAACATTATTCCACTCTTGATACATATCACTTAACCCTGATACTTGATACTGGGCTAACCGTTGCTCTAAACAATAAGTAAGCTGAGCAATTAACACATTTTTATCCACTTGCAAGCCAAGTCGTTTCAGGTCAATCCAAGCTTGATCAATATGTTCACTGGCGTTTTCTGGCATCGCGATATTTAATCCAATACCAATAACTAAATGACATGGCCCTTCTGGTTGACCATCTAACTCAACCAATACCCCTGCTAACTTTTGGTTATTCACTAAAATATCATTTGGCCATTTTAAACTAACTTGCAAGCCATAGAGCTTATGTAAGCAATCAAATACAGCTAAACCAACCGCAACACTGACACCCATAGCAGCTTGTAAACCATCATCAAGTAACCAGTAGTAGCTGTAATAAAGGTTAGCGCCAAAGGGTGATTGCCAAACTCGGCCACGCCTTCCACGCCCCGCGTTTTGCATTTCAGCTACAACAACAGTTCCGGATGTAACCGCTTGCTTACTTGCAATACGTTGCATTAACTCAGTATTCGTAGAGTCGATACTTGCAAACGTTTCGAAGTTACCAATCTGCCCTGATAATTTTTGGTATTCGTTTTCAACTACTGATCTCGCAATCAAACCGATATCTTGTTTAAGACAATACCCTTTGTTATTTACTTTATAGATATCTAGGCCGAGCTCACATAGTGACTTAATATGCTTTGCTACCGCCGCACGACTTATGCCTAGTTGCTCACCAAGATGTTGACCAGAGATAAACTCGCCGCCTTGCAGCGCTTGCAATACGGCAAGTTTAGTGCCTTTTATTTGCGACATGCTTCAACCTCAACTTTGGTTTCACCAGTTTTAGCAACAAGGCGAACTTCATGTTCAAGTACAACACCGAATTGTGAGAACACCTTACTTTGAATATGCGCTACCATTGCCAACAGGTCATCACTTGTTGCAGTGCCAGTGTTAATCAACACTAAAGCCTGTTTATTACTCACCTGCACACCGCCCATCTTAAACCCTTTTAGCCCTGCTTTTTCGATTAACCAACCGGCGGCTAATTTTGTCGTATTTGCGCAAACGGGGTAAGTAGGCATATTTTCATACTGCTTATGTAAGCTGTCGATTAACGTATTTGGCACAATAGGATTTTTAAAAAAGCTACCACTGTTTGCCTCAACTGCAGGATCAGGTAGTTTGCTTGAACGAATTGCAATAACAGCTTGCATTACTTGTAGCGCACTTGGCGCATTCAGGTCTTGCAATGGTCCATAAGCTAATTGAGGTTGCCACGCTTTTGTCAGTGTAAACTCAACCGATGTAATCACAAACTTGCCTAGCAAGGCATGCTTGAAAATTGAATCTCGATATGCAAATTGGCACTGTGCGGCGGTTAATGTTTGATATTCACCCAGCTCAATATTGTAGCCAGATACACTTGTGATTAAATCTTTTACTTCTACACCATACGCACCAATATTTTGTACTGGCGCAGCACCAACTGTGCCCGGAATTAGCGCCAAATTTTCAAAACCATAGATCCCTTGCTCTGTGCACGATGTGACTAATTGATGCCAATTTTCACCAGCGGCAACGTTTAAGATATACGCGTCAGTGCTTTCTGAAATCTCTATTCCTTTATTTGCAATTTGAATTATCGCCCCTTGGTAATCATCGACAAATACCGTATTACTCCCCTCACCGAGCACAATAAATGGCGCTTGCCAGTCTATTGTTTGTAGCTCAGTGGCATCTTCAATGCGTATTAAGCGCTTTGCATATGCCGATAAAGCGAAAGTATGGAGTTGAGATAATGAAATCAAAAGTAATTCTCAAGGTAATAACAATGAAAGTACGCACATATTAACGCATTCTTTTACTCGACGTATAGAAATGCGTATTATTGACGCCAATTGTATACAACCCGTTTTAGGAAAAGCACATGAAGCTAACCACTATTGCTAGCTTAGTAGCAATGACATTATATGGCACCTCTCACGCCGCATATGACGAGCATACATTTGGTAATTTAAACGATGTTCTTTCTACACACATTCATTTAGACCTTGAAATCGACTTTGATAATAAACAACTACAAGGCTTTGCAGAACATACGTTAGATTGGCAACGAAAGAATGCGAACCAGTTAGTGTTAGATACACGCGATTTAGAAATTGATAAAGTGCTATACAAAGACAACGCTGGCAAATGGCGTCAAGCAAGTTGGCAGCTGGCGAAGGATGATGGCGTTAGAGGCTCAAAGCTGACTATTAACTTTGCTAATCAAGCCGAGAAAGTACGCGTTTACTACAACAGCTTGCCACAAGCGTCTGGCTTACAATGGTTAACTCCTGAGCAAACCGCAACTAAAACGCAACCATTTATGTATAGCCAATCGCAAGCGATTCACGCACGCAGCTGGATCCCGGTACAAGATACTCCAGCTATGCGTGTGACATATACTGCCCGTATTCAAACACCAAAAGATGTGCGTGCGGTAATGAGTGCTGATAACACCGACGCATTTATTAAAGACGGTGATTACCAGTTCACCATGCCACAAGCTATTCCTCCTTACTTAATTGCGATTGGCGCAGGTAATTTAGAATATAAGGAAATGTCGCACCAAACTGCGATTTTTGCAGAGCCAACAATTCTTGATGCATCGGTTGCTGAGTTTAATGATACGCAAACCATGATTGAAAAAACCAATGAGATTTACGGTGAGTATGCATGGGGTCGTTACGACTTATTAATGTTGCCGCCTAGCTTTCCATTTGGTGGTATGGAAAATCCGCGCCTTTCATTTATTACCCCAACTGTTGTTGCTGGTGATAAGAGCCTTGTAAATCTGATCGCGCATGAGCTTGCTCACTCATGGTCGGGCAACCTTGTTACAAACGCTACTTGGGAAGATCTATGGCTAAATGAAGGTTTCACTTCATACGTAGAAAACCGCATTATGGAAGAAGTGTTTGGTCGTGACCGCGCAGTAATGGAACAGGCACTTGATACCGCAGCGCTAAAAGGCCAAATGCCGAACTTAGACCAAGGTGATACGCGATTAAACCTAAAGTTAAATGGCCGCGATCCGGATGATGCGTTTAGCAAAGTACCTTACATTAAAGGTATGCTATTTTTGATTTACCTAGAAGAAAAATTTGGCCGCGATCGTTTTGATGAGTTTGTACGTTCATACTTTAACGAATATTCTTTTAAATCGCTTACCACAGCTGAGTTTGAGAAGTATCTCGCTGAAAATCTACTAAACAAATACCCTGGTATTGTATCGGTTGAAAAAGCAAAAGAATGGATCCACCAACCAGGTTTACCTGCTGATGCACCCAATCCAACATCAAATGCCTTTATCAATGTAGATGCTGCTGCAAAAGTATGGCTAGAGAATGGTGATGTACACGCATTGCCGACAAACAACTGGACCGTGCATGAATGGCTTCACTTTATCAATAATCTACCGCGCGATTTATCAATTGATAAAATGACCCAATTAGATAAAGCCTATGATTTAACACATTCAACTAACGACGAGTTAAGCTTTGCTTGGTATATGCTTGCCGTTGGCAATGGCTATCAACCAATCTATGGTCCACTGGAAGAACACCTTGTTGGTATTGGCCGTCGTAAGTTAATTGTCCCGCTATATAAAGCGCTTATTGCCAATGGCAAAAAAGAGTGGGCACTTGCGGTTTACCAAAAAGCAAAGCCTGGTTATCACCCGCTTGCTCAGGGTACTGTAGAAAACTTATTTAAATAAGTTTTTTGGTTTTAAAAGGCAGCGCTTAGCTGCCTTTTTTATTTGCTAAAAATGCTGCTTTTTCTTGCTCACTGGCTTGTGACCACCAAAACTCAAGCATACTTAGCGCACTAGGTTGTTGACTAACTGGTGCGTTAGGTGATTCTTCAGCAACAACTTGAATTTTAGATGACGACTTTGGCGCAGCGCTATTAGATGGCGCGCTTGCAGTTGCAACAGGCAAATGTGTCTTATTTTTCTGTTCCTTAGAGAGTACTACTTGCGCTTTTACAGGTTCTAAACGCAATGCTTGACTGTTCGTTCCCTGCTCTTTGAAGGTTACAAACGGGCTTTTTATATACTGCTTTGCACCATCAATATCATCAGCTCGTGGCATTGAAAGCTGATAAGTTGCTTCGCTGTTTTCAATATTGATCACAAGCCAAAACGGCTCTGACTCAATAACTTCATGCTCATCATAATCAATTTCGTAAAGGTCTTTGTACTTCACTTTGATTTTATGTTGGCCTTGTGACACTGTTACTTCATCAACACTTGAAAAGAGTGAATGCTCTACTTTATTCTCATTGACTTGAAGCGGGATTAACTCTTCTGAAAATTTTACCGTTGCGGCATACGCTAAACTTGGTAATAACAAACTGAGTGCTAATAGATTTTTCATACTCGTTTCAATAAACCCTTGCAGATATATTCCATCAATCTAAACTGGCATAATTCGAACAGAATTACTACTAGGATGTTGGTATGAGTCAAGAAACCCTTTTCACCAAAATTATTAATCGCGAAATTCCAGCCGATATTGTCTATGAAGATGAGCTAAGTCTTGCATTTAAGGACATAAACCCACAAGCACCTTTCCACGTACTTATTATTCCGAAAAAGCCTATCGCTACAATTAACGACATAGGATTAGACGATCGAGAGCTTGTAGGCCACCTGTATTATGTTGCTAAACAGCTAGCAACAGAGCATGGCTTTAGTGATGAAGGCTACCGTGTGGTTATGAACTGTAACGAAAATGCAGGGCAAACAGTTTTTCATATTCACCTGCACATGCTAGCAGGCAAAATGCTAGGCTGGCCACCGTATACAGACAACGCAAAGACCTAGATAAAAGTATTAATTAGTTTAAAAAAACAATACAAAAGTCTAAATATTATGTTAAGCTTCTGCTATTAATTTAAGTAGAAGCTTTATTTTTTGAGTTAAACAATGAATAACACAGCGTTTATCATTTTGAACACTAATCCTACTAATAATTCTGGATTGGAAGTTTTAAAACCATTACTAACCACCCAAGGTCTAAACGTTCTACACGGGTTTGATGGTAAAGATGTACCAAGCAACACGCGCTTATTATTTATCGAATCTAACGGTGATAATGTTTGGCAACGTTTACAAACACATATTTCTGAACTGAACACTGACTGTGACATTATTTTGTTTAACATCAGCGACAATACTGAACTCGCTAATCGCGCCCTATTATCAGGTATTCGTGGCGTATTCTATGAAACAGATAACGCTGATGTATTAATGAAAGGCATTCGCTTACTGCTTGATAATCAATTATGGTTCCGTCGTGATGTAATGTGTAGCGCATTGAACCGCTTATTACAGTTCAATAAAGAAGCAATTAATCAAATCACAGACGCTGAATTAGAGCCAGTGAAATTAACTAAGCGTGAGCGCGCAATCATTAGCTTAATGAGTAAAGGCGCTAAGAATAAAGAAATCGCCGACGAGCTAAATATCAGCCCGCACACAGTAAAAACACACTTATACAGTGCGTTTAGAAAAACCAACTGTCGTAACCGCATCGAGCTACTTTCATGGGCACAATATAATATGCCTAATGAGTTGCGATAATACTCTTTGAAGGTTACATAAAAACGCCAAGCAAATGCTTGGCGTTTTTTTATGCTTATCACTAAAACATATAGTGGTAGTAAACACCTATGTGCTTAGCATCTACTGTGTAATCTTGTATTACGTTAAAGCTACCTACTTTTTCAAGCGTGTACTCTTGCGATACAAAGCGAAGTTCGAATTCACTGTTTGTATTTGCTAACGCATACTTACCCGATAACACCACACCCGTTGCAGACTCGAAAGTCGCATCTTCAGTAAAGTCACTATCAAGCTCTACATTCGAATGCAGCGTAAGACCCAAACCAAGCGACACAGATTCATTTAAACGATAATAAGGGATTGCTTCGAATACAATACGCGAGAATGTCATATCGCCGTTAGAAGCGCTTGCTGAATCGGCATGATAACCAAGATTTACTTGCACATCGACTTGCTGCCAAACATTAGCCGATAATGAAGCACCAACAGTGTACAAACCACCTGCTTTAACACGTTCTGTCGAATCATCTTCGTAGTAAAGCTTACCTACTTCATCACCACCATAGGTAAGACCTGCGTACAAGCCAAACTTAATTGGACTTGGAGAAGGCTGCTCAGCTTCTTCGGCTGCATAAGTAAACTGAGATAATCCGGCCAAGGTAAGGAATAGAATAGTTTTTTTCATCATAATCCATTGAAACATTGAGAAGAGGCGCGGATTATACGGATGCGGAATTAATTTCTCAAGCTCTAAACAGCTAAATTAGAGTAGTAAGCTTTGCTTGCCTGATCGTGTGAAAGTGCTAAAACAGCATACATAGCGGTAACGTAATAGAAAGTTGAATTGTTAAATTTTAGACGTAAAAAAGCCGAGCAATTGCTCGGCTTTTTAATTCTTTAAATCTTACTCTGCAGACTGCGCGTCTTCTTGAACTTCTTCAGTCGCTGGGCGATCTAGTAGTTCAATGTAAGCCATTGGCGCGTTGTCACCTGCACGGAAGCCACACTTAAGAATACGAGTGTAACCACCTGGACGATCCGCGAAACGAGGACCAATCTCAGTGAACAATTTACCAACTACTTCTTTATCACGCGTGCGAGCAAACGCTAAACGACGGTTTGCAACGCTATCAGTCTTAGCCAGTGTGATTAAAGGTTCAATTACACGACGTAACTCTTTCGCTTTTGGCACAGTAGTTTTGATGATTTCGTGCTTCACCAAAGAACTTGCCATGTTGCTGAACATCGCTTTACGATGACTGCTGTTACGGTTTAATTGACGACCACTCTTACGATGGCGCATGACCCTATCCTTCTAACTAAACTTATCGTTGATTATTCAGCTAAGCTTGCTGGCGGCCAGTTTTCTAGGCGCATACCTAGAGATAGACCACGTGATGCAAGCACGTCTTTAATTTCTGTAAGTGACTTCTTACCAAGGTTTGGTGTTTTAAGAAGCTCAACTTCAGTACGCTGAACAAGATCACCGATATATTGAATTTGCTCGGCTTTCAGACAGTTCGCAGAACGTACAGTAAGCTCTAAATCATCAACTGGACGAAGTAGAATCGGATCAAACTCCGGCTTCTCTTCCTTCTCTTCTGGCTCAGCCACATCGCGTAAATCTACGAATGCGTCTAATTGCTCAGCTAGAATAGTAGATGCACGACGGATTGCCTCTTCAGGATCAATCGTACCATTTGTTTCCATATCGATAATAAGCTTATCTAAATCTGTACGTTGCTCAACACGTGCTGATTCAACCGAGTACGCAATACGCTCAACCGGGCTAAATGATGCATCTAGCAACAAACGACCGATTGGGCGCTCATCGTCTTCAGAGGAAATACGGCTCGACGCTGGAACGTAGCCACGGCCACGTTGAACGCGAATACGCATACTGATTTCACTGCTATCAGTTGTCAGGTGACAAATCACGTGATCTGGGTTAGCAATTTCAACACTATCATCGTGTTGAATATCAGCAGCGGTTACAGGGCCAACGCCTGATTTAGTCAGCGTTAGAAATACTTCATCTTTCTCGTGTAAAGAAACTGCTAAACCTTTAAGGTTTAGTAGAATTTCGATGATGTCTTCTTGAACACCTTCCTTCGCACTGTATTCGTGTAGTACGCCGTCGATTTCAACTTCAGTCACTGCACAACCTGGCATTGATGAAAGTAAAATACGACGAAGTGCATTACCTAAAGTGTGACCAAAGCCACGCTCTAGCGGCTCTAAAATAACTTTAGAACGCGATGTACTTACAGCGTCGATATCGACTAATTTTGGCTTTAGGAATTCGGTAACAGAACCCTGCATGTGTATCCTCTCTTATCTTTTAACTTTACTTCGAGTAAAGTTCGACGATTAGCTGTTCATTAATTTCTGCAGACAGATCAGAACGCTCAGGTAAACGCTTAAATGTACCTTCTAGCTTCTTAGTGTCTACTTCAACCCAAGTTGGCTTCTCGCGTTGCTCAGCTAGTTCTACAGCTGCAGTAATACGAGCTTGCTTCTTAGCCTTCTCACGGATTTCAACTACATCTTCAGCTGAAACTGTGAATGAAGGAATGTTTACAACTTGACCATTAACAACGATTGCTTTGTGGCTTACTAGCTGACGAGCTTCAGCACGTGTGCTAGCGAAACCCATGCGGTAAACTACATTGTCTAAACGTTGTTCTAGAAGCTGAAGTAGGTTTTCACCTGTGTTGCCTTTAAGACGAGCAGCTTCTTTATAGTAGTTACGGAATTGCTTTTCTAGTACACCGTAGATACGACGAACTTTTTGCTTTTCACGTAATTGTAAACCGTAGTCAGATAGGCGACCTTTACGAGCGCCGTGTTGACCTGGTGCTGTTTCAAGCTTACATTTAGAGTCGATTGCTCTAACGCCGCTCTTAAGGAACAGGTCAGTACCTTCACGACGACTTAGCTTGAGCTTAGGGCCCAAATATCTTGCCATGTTATTTCTCCTAACCTATTGTTATACGCGACGTTTCTTCGGTGGACGACAACCATTGTGTGGAATTGGCGTCACGTCAGTAATGTTTGTAATACGGTAACCTAGTGCATTTAATGCACGAACTGAAGATTCACGACCTGGACCTGGGCCCTTGATGAATACTTCTAGGTTCTTTAAACCATATTCCTGAGCAGCAGTACCTGCACGCTCAGCAGCAACCTGTGCAGCGAATGGCGTAGATTTACGTGAACCACGGAAACCTGAACCACCTGCAGTTGCCCAAGATAACGCATTACCTTGACGGTCTGTAATAGTAACAATAGTGTTGTTGAAAGAAGCATGAACATGAGCCATACCATCAGCAACTTGCTTTTTAACCTTCTTACGACGGATTGGTGCTTTAGCCATAACTTACCCCACCTTATTTCTTGATAGGCTTGCGAGGACCCTTACGAGTACGCGCGTTAGTCTTAGTACGCTGACCACGTAGTGGAAGCGAACGACGGTGACGTAGGCCACGGAAACAACCAAGGTCCATAAGACGCTTGATATTTAGAGTAACTTCACGACGAAGATCACCTTCAACAGTGTACTTACCAACTTCTTCACGTAATTGGTCAAGAACTTCATCATTTAGTTCACCGATTTTTGTGGTCTCGGCGATACCAGTCGCTGCTAAGATAGCCTTAGAGCGAGTCTTACCTACACCATAGATGCTTGTTAAAGCGATAACAGCATGCTTATGGTCAGGAACGTTAATGCCTGCGATACGGGCCACTAACATATCTCCTATAAATGAATCTGATTATCATCCTGTTGGAAAGCCCGTATAGGATACCCAACCGATATCAGATTTCTACCAATGAAACAGGCCGAGCTTACGCTCAGCCTGCATGACTTAATTAGCCTTGCCTTTGCTTATGCTTAGGGTCGCTGCAAATTACACGTACAACACCTGCACGTTTAATAACTTTACAGCTACGGCAAATTTTCTTAACGGAAGCACGTACTTTCATAACTTAACTCCGTAGTCAAAGCCTTATCGGCCATAGCCTTTAAGGTTTGCTTTTTTCAGCACAGACTCATACTGATGAGACATCAGATGCGTTTGTACTTGTGCCATAAAGTCCATGATAACAACAACGATAATCAAAATTGATGTACCGCCGAAATAGAATGGCGTTTGCCATGCCATTGTCATGAACTCGGGCACTAGACAAATAAAGGTAATGTACAAAGCGCCAGCTAAAGTTAGGCGTGTCATTACTTTATCAATGTATTTAGATGTCTGCTCACCTGGGCGAATGCCTGGGATAAATGCCCCTGATTTTTTCAGGTTGTCTGCTGTTTCACGCGGGTTAAATACCAACGCAGTGTAAAAGAAGCAGAAAAAGATGATTGCAGCTGCTAACACCATCGCATATAGCGGCTGTCCAGGAGACAATGCTAAAGAGATAGTTTGTAATGTATCAGCAACCGGGCCTTCACCTTGACCGAACCAGCTCGCAATTGTACCAGGGAACAGAATAATACTACTAGCAAAGATTGGTGGAATAACCCCTGCCATATTAACTTTCAATGGTAAGTGTGAACTTTGCGCTGCAAATACCTGACGGCCTTGCTGACGTTTAGCGTAGTTAACAACGATGCGACGTTGCCCACGCTCAAAGAACACTACCAAATAAGTTACAGCAAAAACAATTACCGCAATCAATAGTAGTACTAACGGTTGTAAATCACCTTGGCGCGCCATTTCGGCAGTCGAACCAATAGCAGACGGCAAGTTAGCTACAATACCCACAAAAATTAGAACTGAGATACCGTTACCGATACCGCGCTCTGTAATTTGCTCACCCAACCACATTAGGAACATTGTACCAGTTACCAAGCTCACTACAGCAGTGAAATAGAACGCAAGACCAGGGTTAACCACTAGGCCTGACATCATATTTGGTAAACTAGTTGCAATACCAATAGATTGGAATGTAGCTAGCACGAGCGTTGCATAACGAGTGTGTTGGCTGATCTTCTTACGACCTTGCTCACCTTCTTTCTTCAGTTCCATGTAAGTTGGATGCATATGTGTCATCAACTGCATGATAATTGAAGCGGTGATGTAAGGCATAATACCTAACGCCAACACCGATGCACGCTCAAGTGCACCACCACTGAACATGTTGAACATCTCAACAATGGTGCCCTTTTGTTGCTCGAAGAACTGGGCCAATACTGCGGCGTCAATACCAGGGATCGGCACGAACGAGCCTAAACGGTAAATAATGATAGCACCCAATACAAATAGTAATCGGCGCTTCAGCTCCGCTAAGCCGCTTTGTGCACTTTGCATATCTAGACCTGGTTTAGCCATAGTACTTCCTTATTATTCTTCTATCTTGCCTCCGGCAGCTTCAATCGCTTCACGAGCACCTTTAGTCACTTTAAGACCTTTAACGGTAACCGCGCGAGAAACTTCGCCAGATTTAACTACTTTAACGAACTGAATGTTCTTTTTAACAATACCAGCTGCTTGTAGTGTGCTTAGTTCTACCACATCGCCTTCAACTTTAGCGATTTCGAACAGGTTTACTTCTGCAGATACTAGTGATTTGCGTGAAGTGAAACCGAACTTAGGTAGACGACGTTGCATAGGCATTTGACCGCCTTCAAAACCAACGCGTACTTTACCGCCTGAGCGAGATTTTTGACCTTTGTGACCACGACCACCAGTCTTACCAAGACCAGAACCGATACCACGACCAACACGCTTACCAGGCTTCTTTGCACCTACTGCTGGAGAAAGTGTATTCAATTGCATCGAATTAACCCTCAACCTTAACCATGTAAGACACTTGGTTGATCATACCACGTACACAAGGAGTATCTTCTAACTCCACTGTGTGGTTGATACGACGTAAACCAAGACCACGTAAAGTTGCTTTATGCTTCGGTAAACGACCGATAGAGCTCTTTACTTGAGTTACTTTTACTGTATTTGCCATCGTGTCTTACCCCAGGATGTTATCAACGCTTAAACCACGTTTAGCAGCAACTGACTCAGGCGACTTCATGTTGTCTAGAGCTTTAATTGTTGCGCGTACAACGTTGATTGGGTTAGTAGAACCATATGCTTTAGAAAGTACGTTATGTACACCTACAACTTCTAGTACTGCACGCATCGCACCACCGGCGATGATACCTGTACCTTCAGCAGCTGGCTGCATATATACTTTAGAACCAGCGTGACGACCCTTGATTGGGTGCTGTAACGTGTTTCCGTTTAATTCTACGTTTACCATGTTACGACGTGCTTTTTCCATTGCTTTTTGAATAGCAGCAGGAACTTCACGTGCTTTACCGTAACCAAAACCTACTTTACCTGCGCCGTCACCAACAACTGTTAGTGCAGTGAAGCTAAAGATACGACCACCTTTAACTACTTTTGACACGCGGTTTACTGCAACTAGCTTTTCAGCTAATTCAGGTTGCTTTACTTCTACGTTAGCCATTCTCTGCTCCTAGAATTGTAAACCGGCTTCACGCGCTGCATCAGCAAGCGCCTTAACACGGCCGTGATATTTAAAACCACTGCGATCAAAAGATAATTTAGCGATACCTTTCTCAACTGCACGTTCAGCAACTGCTTTACCAACTGCTTGCGCAGCTGCAACATTGCTAGTGCCTTCGATTGAACCACTAATCGCTTTTTCTACAGTAGAAGCAGCAGCTACCACAACACCCTCAGGATTTACAACTTGCGCGTAAATATGACGTGGAGTGCGGTGGATAACTAGGCGGGTTGCGCCTTGTTCAATAAAGTTTCTACGAGTGCGTTTCGCACGACGTAGACGAGCTGTTTTCTTATCCATCGTTCTACCTTACTTCTTCTTGGCTTCTTTGCGACGCACGTGTTCATCAGCATAACGTACACCTTTACCTTTATACGGCTCTGGCTCACGGTATGCGCGAATGTTAGCAGCAACTTGGCCAACTAACTGCTTATCTGCGCCTTTAACCACAATTTCAGTTTGGCTAGGTGTTTCAACAGTGATACCTTCTGGAACTGGGAAGTTCACAGGGTGTGAGAAACCAAGAGTTAAGTCTAATACTTTACCCTTAGCTGCTGCACGGTAACCAACACCAACTAGCTGAAGTTTTTTCTCGTAACCTTCGCCTGCACCAACAACCATGTTGTTGATTAGTGCACGAGCAGTACCCGCTTGTGCCCAGCCGTCAGCAAAACCTTCACGAGGAAGAGTTTTGATTACGTTTTCTTCAAGCGTTACTTCAACAGCTTCGTTGATAGTGCGAGTTAACTCACCGCTTTTACCTTTAACTTTGATGTCCTGACCAGCTAGTGTAACTTCTACACCGGCAGGAACATTAATAGGTGCCTTTGCTACGCGAGACATAGTTCCCCTCCGATTAAGCTACAAAGCCGATGATTTCACCACCGATACCAGCACCACGTGCAGCACGATCAGTCATCAAGCCTTTAGAAGTTGAAACGATAGCAATGCCTAAACCGCCCATTACCTTTGGTAAGTCGCCACGTTTCTTGTAGATACGTAGACCAGGACGGCTAACGCGCTGTAGAGACTCGATTACAGCTTTGCCTTCGAAATATTTTAATTCTACAGAAAGCTCAGGTTTAACGTCGCCAGCTACTGCGTAGTCTGTGATGTAACCTTCTTCTTTAAGTAGTTTTGCAACGGCAATTTTTAGCTTTGAAGAAGGCATAGATACTGAAACCTTCTTAGCCTGTTGGCCGTTACGAACACGTGTAAACATATCCGCGATTGGATCTTGCAAGCTCATTGTCTTACTCCCGTGATTCTATTACCAAGAAGCCTTTTTAAGGCCAGGAACTTCACCGCGCATAGCAGCTTCGCGTAATTTGATACGGCTTAAGCCGAACTTACGAAGGTAACCATGTGGGCGGCCCGTGATGTTACAACGATTACGTTGACGTGCAGGGCTTGAATCACGCGGAAGGCTTTGAAGCTTTAATACCGCGTCCCAACGATCATCTTCAGACGCGTTTACGTCAGAGATGATTGCTTTTAGTGCTGCGCGCTTTTCAGCGTACTGAGCAACTAGTTTAGTGCGCTTTGCTTCGCGCGCTTTCATTGAATTCTTTGCCATAACCCTACCCTTATTTCTTGAATGGGAAGTTAAACGCTGTTAACAACGCACGGCCTTCCTCATCACTTTTCGCAGAAGTAGTGATTGTGATATCCATACCGCGAACGCGGTCTACTTTATCATAATCGATTTCTGGGAAGATGATTTGCTCACGTACGCCCATAGAATAGTTACCGCGACCGTCAAAAGACTTTGCGCTAACACCGCGGAAGTCACGAATACGTGGCATCGCAATAGAGACTAAACGCTCTAGGAAATCCCACATACGCTCACCGCGTAGGGTTACTTTACAACCGATCGGATAGCCTTCACGAATCTTAAAGCCAGCAACTGATTTGCGTGCTTTAGTGATAAGTGGCTTCTGACCAGAGATAGCTTCTAGGTCGCTTACTGCGTTCTCTAGAATCTTTTTGTCCGCTAGGGCTTCGCCCACACCCATGTTAAGGGTGATTTTCTCAATTCGAGGGACTTGCATGACAGAGCTGTAGTTGAACTCTTTTACTAGTTCAGCTACTACTTTGTCTTTATATACTTCATGCAGTTTCGCCATCGTATACTCCGACTATTAGATAGTTTTACCGGTAGATTTGAAGATACGTACTTTCTTACCATCTTCAATCTTGAAACCTACACGATCCGCTTTACCAGTTTCCTGGTTAAAGATCGCTACGTTTGATACGTCTACTGACGCTTCTTTCTCAACAATACCGCCTGGCTGGTTCAACTGAGGAACTGGCTTCTGGTGCTTCTTGATTAAGTTAACGCCTTCAACAAATACTCGACTAGATTCAGTTACAACTGAAAGCACTTTGCCGCGCTTACCTTTGTCTTTACCTGCAAGTACGATTACTTCGTCATCACGACGGATTTTTGCTGCCATGATCGACTCCTTATAGTACTTCTGGGGCTAGTGAAACGATCTTCATGAACTTATCGTTACGAAGTTCACGAGTCACAGGGCCAAAGATACGAGTACCAATTGGCTGTAAGCTATCGTTTAAGATTACTGCCGCATTGCTATCGAAACGGATTAAAGAGCCGTCTGGACGACGAACGCCTTTTTTAGTACGCACAACTACTGCGTTTTTAACATCACCTTTCTTCACTTTACCGCGAGGAATAGCTTCTTTAACAGAAACTTTGATGATATCGCCAATCGCTGCGTAGCGACGGTGCGAACCGCCAAGGACTTTAATACACTGCACTTTGCGAGCGCCGCTGTTATCAGCAACGTCCAGCTGAGTTTGCATTTGGATCATTTTATATGCTCCGGTGTAGTTAAAAATTGCCGCAAATTCATACAAATTCACGACCTAAACGTTTATTTGTTCACCATTAAGCGTGTCATCGACAGCTCAAGGGCGGGCAATTGTACCAGCAAACACTAATAAGTGGTAGGTTATTTTTTAATTAATTTAGTCGTTAAACTAATGATAAAAAAAGCCTTGCAATAACAAGGAGTTCAAAAAACGTACAGCACAATTTGTATTTACTGAGAACGATTAATGGGGGTATGTGAAGGCGATTTCAAGCGCTAGCGGGAATGCATAATAAACATTTTACAAACCCGCTAATCAAAGCATGCTAGAGATAATCGGCCTTTTTTAATATTTTCAGTGAACTGAATGATTAAACTAAAGAACGGCTACTCCTTGTTAAATAAATCTTTTAGCTTGTCTTTGATCTTATCCTTCGCTTTATCTTTTGCCGCTTCGCCAATATCAGGCTTTACTTGCACATCATGCAATGGACCTTTTAAACGAATTGGGATTTTAAAGCCAGTGCTTTTATCTTGCGTGCCTTGCCCTTCAATTGAATCAACTATGCCGGTTACCAGACGATAGTTAATTTTTGTCGCCGGTAGGTCAATATCACCATTGCCAGTAACGCGAATCAATGGGCTTTTTAAGGTCAATTCGTTTTGTTTGCTCACGCCTTCGCTAAACTGAAAGTTACCCGCAAGTTCTGAGAAATCCGTTTTTTCAGCGTTATCAAAGCCCTTTTCAAGCCCTTTTGCATCAAGACCACCGCCTTTAATAAGTTGCTCTGCGCTGCGCACCATAGCGGCAATATTAGCGCCTTTAACAGCACCGTCATTAAAACCAAAGCCAACGCTGCCATGCAGAGATTCAATAAACTGCTTCTGTGATTGCCCTTGGCTATTAAGCGCAATGGTTAACAACCCTTTGCCCATTAATTTATCGAAACCAACCGCATCGGTTAATAAAGGTTCAGCTTGAATGCCATCAAAAGAAAACGATGTGTTTAGTTTATAGGGTGCGCGTTTGGCAACTAATACTACTTGCCCCGTTCCGTCGCCTTCGTACGCTTTAAACTTATCTAAGCCTAGCTGTGCCGTGCCATTATTAAGTTTAAGCGATAACTTAGTTTCACCAAGTTTGATTTCTTTAAACTGAAAGCCCGTCGCAGCGATTTTGATATCCGCATTTACACTATTAAGCGCCGACAAATCAATTTCACTGTCATCCCATACAATTGGTTTCGGCTTGCTTGGTGTGTCGGTATTTTGCTCTGATGATTCTTGCGGTACATCCATTGATTCAGGTAAGTAAGGGTTCACATTTAACATACCTAAATCGACGTTAGCAGTAACCTTAGGCACATTTGTTAACGCCACCTTTGCCGAACCTTTAATTGCCAGGTCATCTAAGCTGGCATCGAGTTTAGATAGATTAAACTCTTGTCCGGCAAAACGCATTTCTGATGCAATTGAAAATTTATTAAATGCATTTTCTTTCGCTGTAAACGCTTGGTTTTGCCACTTAGCAAGCGCTTTAACCGAGTCGCCCGTCAAATTTAATTTACCACTAAAATCAGTCATCTGTTTTGCAACTAGCCCATCAAAGGTAAGTGCAGCCAAGCGAGAATCTAATGCGGTTTTTAACGTGAAATCTTGGCCTAACAATAGTTTTTCTGGAGTGTTAAGTGTGACATCTAATTCAAACTTCTCAGCCATGTAAATAACGGCACCTTCCACTTTCAGGTCCTTTTTAAGCGAAGGTAATTGAATTGCTAAATCTAAGTCTGTTACTTTTTGCGATGTATTATTTTGATGATCGATGAAAGTAAAGCTACCGCCATAAATCGCGACTTCGCCTAATTGAATATCAACGCCCTCAGGTAAGCTTTTTGCTTTACCTTGCTGTTCTGGTGCCTTGTTTTGTTCTGTCGCACCCGACGCATTAACTAGCTGCCAGTTAACTTCGCCATTGGGCATTTTCTCAAGTAGTATTTCTGGGTTTTTAATGACAAATTTTTCAAGTTTAATATCGCCAGATAAAACTGACAGGTAAGGAATGTGAATCGCAAGCTGCTCCATAGCTGCCATATTCGGCTTTGACCCCTGCTCAAAGTTAGCAAATGTCACATCATTAAGTTCCAGTTTTAGCGCAGGGAATACAGACAGGCTTTTATCGCCTTTAATCTCAAGCGTGCGCCCTGTTGTTTGCTCAACCGATTGCGTAACTTGCTTGAAAATAAAATCGACCGGAATAATAAATGGCAAAGCCACAATTAACGCGATTAAACCAAGTAGTAGAAATCCAATAATTTTTACGAGAGTTTTCATTGTGTGTCCCTTAAATCACATCTAACGCTACTATAGCTAACGCGCGTTAAAGTTAAAACCTAACTCTCTAAAAATCGCAAGGTTTCTTGAACCAATATATTAAGCCCTTGAACCATTCTTGGCTGCCATGGCAAGGCAAAGGTAACACGGAAATAATTATCAAATTCGGCATTTGTTAAAAACATTTTGCCGGGTGCAATCGCCACATTGTGTTTTATTAATCGTTTAAAGAGCGCTTCTGAACTTTTGCTATGAGGTAACTTTAACCATAAACAAGGTCCCCCAGAAATTGTTGGTATATCTACGTAACCCTCTAGTGGCTGCAAAATAAACAAGGTTTCAGTGTACTGCTGCCACATTGCTTTTCTTAATCGCGTAAGTAATTTTCGGTATTCTAATGAGCTAATCATCTCGTTTAGCATCATTTGGCTTGCCATATCAGGCTTTTCTACCGTGATATGTTTTGTAAAAAGACATAATTCAATACATTGATGGCAAACCATATAACCAAGCGAGAAACTAAAGCTTATCGTATCTGAGAAATCGCCAATGCTAATTGCGGGTGTTTTATCTTGTGGTGTTAAAAAATGCATAATCGATTTAGGCCGCACTCCTGAAAAATAAAGCTCCCCTCGATCATATTCAATTAACACAACATCACGTGCTTGCGCCCATGCGACCAGTGCCTTTTTGTCTTGGTCATGCAACAAGCGCCCTGTTGGGTCATTAAAATTTGGATTAAACACATATGCACTGAAAGGCTCGGCTTGATACACCTTATCGAGCAAAGCTATTTCATCGGCGTAATTGGCTTGCATTGGAATAGCGACAGTGTCGATTTGCAATTGCGCCATATTAGCGTTTATGAAAAATGAGCATGGCGCTTCAATAGCAACCCGCTTTTGTAATAACCCCAAAGAGGTTATAGCCAGGCTCAGCGCATCGCTGCGCCCATGCGTGATTAAGATATTTTCACTGTCATAAGAAAAGTCATTGCAACTTAAGTGTTGCGCAAGCGTACTTCGTAGCTTTGGTAAACCTGCTTCAAAATTATCCTGCTTTAAACGATAAGGTCGTTGCGTTAATACTTTACGGTGCAACTTGTTGAGAAGTGTTTCATTATCTAACACGGTCGAAGGGCCAGTGCAGGACAGCGGCAAAATAGATTCATCATTAAACGAATACTGTACCGACTGTGCCAGCGGTAAAGCATGCAAGTCACGCTTATAAATTACATCGCAGCCATAGCTATGCGCTTTAAATTTACTCTCGCCATTTACAAAATAGCCCGATTTAGGTTTTGCATGTATAAGTGCCACTTTTTCAAGCTCAGACAAAACCTTTGTAGCCGTGCTAATAGAAACGTCGTGACGCTTGCTCAACACCCTAACCGAAGGCAATTTATCGCCGGGTAGCAATTCGCCATTACTAATGAGCTGTTGATAGTAAGAAAATAACTGACGGTATTTGAACTCAGCCATCTGTACCCTAAAATTATTCTGCAACTGTATCTGTATTGCATTTTTGATCGGCATTAAAGTTTTTACCAGTACAGATACGGAGAAAATATGAATACACTTATTGAAACACCGCGTTTATTAATGCGCGAATTTACGCTTGAAGACGCTGAGAACGTATTCAAATTTAGCAGTAATGAAGATGTTACCCGTTATACCGGAGACGCAGGCTGGGTAAACACCATAAACGATGCCGAAAATATTATTCGCAATATTTGGTTAAAAGAATATAACGAGGTTGGCTATGCGCGCTTTGCCTTGGTCCTGAAAGAAAGCAACCAAGTTATTGGGTTTTGCGGCTTAAAATATGAACCCGAGTTAAATGCACCTGATATCGGCTATCGCATGCTGCCAGATTATTGGGGTAAAGGACTGGGCATGGAAGCAAGTCGTGCCGCACTCAAATATGCATTTAACCAACTTGGCCTTTCTTATATTGTTGGCGAAGTAGATGTTGCTAATACTGCATCACATAAAATACTTACAAACCTTGGTCTGGTAGAACAAAAACGCTATGAAAAGTGGGGTCATCATCTGATTCATCTAAGTATTGATAACTTTCCTGAAATCACAACCGACAAGTTCACGCTAGTTAAACAAACGCAAGAGCATGCCGAAGTTGTTTTCCAGCTTTTTTCAAACTTTAAGGTATGTGAATTTTACGATTTACCAGTAATGAGCGACTTAGCAGAAGCAAAAACACTTATCGAGCAGGATGAGTGTCTAAGAAGACAAGGTAAAGGGCATCGCTGGCTAATAAAGTGCAACACGCACAAACAAATTGTTGGAAGCTGCGGTTACAAATATGATTTTTGCACACGCACAGCAAAAATTAGCATCGAGATCCACCCCGATTACTGGCAACAAGGTTTCGCATCGCGTGCCATTACCAACATGACAAAATGGATGTTTTCCCATATCGCCTCATTAAATCGAATTGAAGCAGAAGTATTACCAGAAAACACAGCGTCAACTAAACTATTTACTAAGCTCGGTTTTAATTTAGATGGTGTGATACGAGAAAAAGGTGTTTGGAAAAATAAAACCCATGACCTTCAAGTTTTTAGTTTACTCAGGCGTGAAATTTAAGAAGTCAATATTGCATCAAAATTAGATCTCAGTATGATCCACAGCCCTCTCTGCGTAACGCTTTGCAGGATATTGTTAATATTATATTGGGGTCACTTACTAATTATGAAAAAATTGCTTACGTCGCCATCGAAAATGCCACTTTCTGAAGTGGAAGCAAACATCTACCAAAACATTTTAAAACTTATTCCTGATGTTAGCCTTAACTTAATGGCCGTAAAAGTAAGTAACCATCCTGAAGACTTTGCTGGTTGGTGTTATGAGTTAATTGATGTAGTAAGCAAACGCATTAATTTTGATCTACTTGAACCAAACCAACTACCGATTTTAAAAAAAATCCAGCAACAACTAGAAGCGGGTATTAGCATAAGCCAAATTAAAACGCTACGTATTGCACCTTGGCCTGTTGTATTTGATTCAATTCAACAAAACAAAGAGCGCATTGTGCTAGATGAGCAACTTGCACTGCTTAAGCATATTGAAAGCATTCGTGAAACCTCGCTGGTTGATATGATTGAAGAAGACAAGCTGGCATTTGCTGGTAAACACACCGCAAAACACGATCCAAGCATTTACCAGTTTGATGTTGAATGGCTAGCATCAACTAAAACCGCTAAAGCACTGCATAATGTAATTGCCACCAGCTGTACTGACTTAAATGAAGCGCTTAATCATATTCCACTTGAAGGCGATATCACGTTAGAAAACTACATGGACTTTGTGCGTGGTTATATTGCTGCGTTTGCAGCCGTTGATAATGAAAAAGCCACACTTGCACCAGCTACACGTTTACTTGCAATGCGTCGACCTGACTTTTTCACCCCAGTAACAGCAGCAAGCCTTGATGTTTTATGCCAAGCGTTTGGCCTTGTAAGATTAAACAACCAAGATTTTGACCGTTACTGGCACGACATTGTCATGGCAATTCATAAACAACCTTGGTTTATTGCTGCAACTCCAGAGGCCGAAGAAGAACAAGCACTTTGGCAGTACAAGGCATTAGTACCGTGTTGGTTTGCTTATTACAGTGACGATGCCAAAGAAAACTCGAATTACTACAAAGCACTTCATAAACCGAAACGCGCAAGCTCAGAGAAATCGGGCGGCCGTAAACGTGGTAAAGAATCAGCAGAAGCTTTGGTTGACCGTGCTCTTGCAGCTGAAGATATGCCACAACATATTAAAAATATGCGCGATTCAATTGTAAAAGAAGTTGCAGCAGGACGTGGCGTTGATGAAACTATCGCATTAATGCGAACCATATTCGGCTAATAGCAAATAGGTGCGCAGTTTTTGTGCACCTATTAATTTTCACGCACCGAGATAGTGCAGCATTTCAATTCTTACACCTTGTCAAATTCATAATTCATTACTAGCACTCTGATATCATTAATTTTTTTAGTTTAGGCACAAACTTTGTTAATAGATGGTTAACTCAGCGCTACAATTTTAGGAATAATTATGAAAAAACAACTACTCACTACTCTCACAGCTACGAGTATCGCCTTTTTCTCAGCAACAAGTTATGCCGAAGTAACTGCCAATGCAGCGGCATCTTCCAACTACTTATGGCGTGGCATCACACAAACCAGTGATAATGCTCAAGTATCAGGGGGTATTGACTACGGTCATGAATCTGGGTTTTATGCGGGTACGTGGGCATCAAATGTGGATTTTGGTGGTGATAAGCCAGGTTATGAACTCGATTTATATGCAGGCTTTGCTGGCGAAATGGGTGAATTTGGTTACGACGTGGGTTATGTGTATTACGCATACCCAGACGCGGTTGACTCAATTGACTTTGGTGAGCTTTATGGTGCTCTAAGCTGGAACTGGCTAGAAGGTAAAGTAAGTTACCTTAGCAATGCGCAATCTGGTGCAACTTCAGAAGAAGATATGATTTACCTAGAGCTAAACGCAACTTTTGAAGTATTAAATGAAACCGAACTGACATTCCGCATTGGTAATTCGATGGGTGATACCGTAGCAGAGTGGTATGGGGAAGACGACAGCTATATTGACTACGGTGTGAGCATTGCCAAGGGCGGTTTTACCTTTGGTATTGCACAAACAGATTTAGATGCAGATGACGATCTAAAAGTATACGTTGGCTTTGCCATGGACTTTGAACTCTAAGTTCTTTTGAACCTAACACTAAAATTACTCCAACTTGCTACAACTAAGGGTGCCTGACGGCACCTTTATTTCGCCTGTTAAATGTATGCTGACTACTAGGGTCTGTTGATCTTTGCTGTTCTATTTTTGTTCTCTTTGAGGGTGCTTTTATCGCGGCGCTCGATGTGTGGCCTAGCAATCTAAGCGAATATCGAGCAACAATGAGAAAAGTGTGCTCAAAAGAACCGTTCGGCAGCGCTTGATTGGGTTTTCTACTGTGTTATCGGCTGATTCACATAGAATGGCTATGCCACGCAGCCTCTGCCTTGTATAAACCCCAATCAAACTGCTGCAAAAACGAACTTGAAAGGTCAACAGAGCCTAATAATCAGCACACAATATCCAAGGCTAAGTGTTATGGCACACTGTGACCTGTTGATGCTTGCCAAACGCGATACCATTGCTCACGACTCAAACGCACTTTGCTCGCCGCAACTGCTGATTGAATACGGGCTAACTTTCCAGTACCTAAAATCACACTCGGTTGACATGGTAACGTTAACAACCACGCGTAAGCTGCTTGGTCGACACTATCTAACCCAGTTTCTTCGGCAACGCTTTGTAATGCAAATCTCACTCGTTGTGCTTGTTCTGTTTCAGCGAATAATCCGCCACCAGCAAGAGGCGACCATAGCATAGGTGATATTTGATGCTGCTGGCATAAGTTAAGCGTACCATCATCGAGTGCCCCCCTATGTAACGGCGACATTTCAATTTGATTGGTTACTAACTTGAAGTCTAAACGCGACTGCAATAACTCAAACTGTGAAACCGTGAAATTAGATACACCGAAGTTAAGCACTTTGCCTTGTGCTTTTAGCTCACAAAAGGCATCAGCAACTTCATCCGCATGCATTAAGTAATCAGGACGGTGGATCAATAACACATCAAGGCGATCAGTTTTGAAATTGCGCAATGATTGTTCTGCCGAGGCAATAATGTTTGCTTTGCTTGAGTCATAGTGTGCAGTTTTGCCAGCAAAGCCATTTTCAGGCCACGCAGGTTTAATGCCGCATTTAGTAATAATCTTAAGTTGGTCTCTTAAATGAGGTGTTAATGCCTCACCAAAGAGTTTCTCACACTGGTATTGACCATAGATATCAGCATGATCTACCGTGTCTATGCCAAGCGCTAGCAATTGCTCAATGAATTGCGCTAAAGAAGACCCGCGCTGTTGCCACTCATCTAAACGCCAAAAGCCGGCCACAAACGACGGTAATTTAAATTCTTGCATAAGATTTCCCCCCTGATTTAGATAAGCTTATTGTAAAGTGTGGCCAAACTTAGCGCATTGCTTCGCATACGTTTTCAGGAAAAAATAATGTTTTTGCATGAAATAAAAACCGCTTTCTAAGCGATTGTGAAATTTGCTAACGTTTCGCCGTTAAGAGTTACACTCAACTTGTCTTGAATATTAAGCTTACCTACACCTTCAGGTGTGCCTGTCAGAACAACGTCGCCTGGCTGTAATGAGAAATACCTAACAATTTCAGCAAGTAGCTGTTCTATTTTGAATATCATCAAATTAGTATCGCCAGATTGGCGAAGCTCATCATTAATCGAAAGTGAAAATTCACTGTGTGTTAAATCATTTTCTGCTAGCGGTATAAAGCGCGACACTAAACAGCTTTTATCGTAGGCCTTTGCGCGCTCCCACGGATGCCCTTTCGCTTTAAGCTTTGTTTGTTCATCTCTAAGTGTTAAATCCAGCCCAACACCTAAACCAGTAATACAAGACTTATAATCAGCAATATTGCCCTTATTGAGCGGTTTACCAATTAACAGCATCAACTCGGCTTCATAATGGTGCTCACCTAAGCTATGGTCTAACGCCACTTCACCTGCTGCATTTACGATACTGCTCGCTGGTTTTAAAAAGAGTAGCGGCTCTGTAGGTACTTCATTACCAAGTTCTGCTGCATGAGCAACATAATTGCGCCCCACACACACTGCTTTGCCAATAGGAAGCCCGATAGCCTCACCGTTATTCCATAAATACGTCATTTAAAATTACCTTTTTATAGTGCTTGCGCCAGTGCCTTAAGTTCAGCCAAATAGCTTGCTTGTCGCTTTTTATGCCAAGTGAGCATATTAGCGGCAAGACTCACCGCCTTTTCTTGCAACTCAATGGCTTTTGCCAATTTATTACTTTGCGCATAAGCCTTGGCTAAGTGGTGATAAGCGTATGCATCTTGCGGATAAAGCGCTAATGCTTGGTTAAATACCTTTATCGCTTGCTCTGGCGACGTTTCCAACAAGTGAAATCCCAGTGCATTAATTGACGATTTTGGTGATACTTCAAAACCAAACTTTTCAGTTGATAGGCGCTTATAATGCGCAACAATCGCATCCACACCTTGCCTAGCTATTTTTGATTCAGGTGCCAAGCCATTATGAATCTCATCAAAGATCTGCTCTATGCCATAGACAGTAGATAACACTGGCAACGACATAAAATAATGTTCTTTATAATTTTGATATTGCCATTGTAATGATGCAGACGCGTTTGCACTAATTTCTTCTTTTAATTGTGAATATCTATGCTGTTGATGATCTTCTTTTATTGTTTCGCCATGGGTAAACAGTAAATAACGTGGTTTATCATTTAGCTTAGCTAACTTCTTACCATAGTCATTTAAAATATTGACACGCTCTGGCGTGAGCTCGGGGCTAATTACTATATGCGCATTAAACAAGCTTGGTTTATTCACTAAGCTTGAAAGCACCACCGAACCATTCACCCTAAAGCCACTAAAAATGCGAAAACCATTAGTGCGATATTGTTTATCAATTTCTGGCACCAATTGCGCTTCAAAAAAATCGAGTAATGGTGTTGTTTTACCTGTTGCATCAAATAGTCGTGCTACTGGGTTACCATATGCAGGCGTAACAATAATAGTTTCTAACCAAGGCCACTCTCCATTATGGCTCATCCAATCATACATACCCGTTAAATAACTTTTGGCATTAGGGTGAAAGTCAAACATCAGCACATAGCGTTTGTTTTGCTTTTGCGAATAGCTTTTTGGCAACTGCACATTAAATTCAAGAGGCTGCTCAAACCGCTGGTCGGGAATTGTCAGCACTAACTGCTCAGCTTTAAGTGACGTACTTAGCAATAAAAAGCCAAGTATCAGATAACATATTAAAAAGCGCATAATTTCCCTTTATGTTCAAAGTAGAAGTTAATCCAAACTACGGGATAAGGTTATTTATGTAAATAAAAAAGCCTTATCAGCAAAGTTGATAAGGCTTGGTAAGTACATATGAAATTATGATTATTACAGCTTTTTAATGTTATCCCCGCTGTCACGGTCGATTAGCTTCACAAATGGGTCAACACCGGCGAACTTTGGTAACTCTTTTACTTTTAGTTCGATAATGTTTTCACCTGATTTGATATTGTGCTTTTGTAAGTAAAGTACGGTGTTATCCGCTGATAAATCCTCAGGGTCTGCACTGAATAAACCAATATCGACTTTATCGCTAAACTCCACTTCCGTTTCTTTACCTTTACTGTCTGCACGATTCAACTTGGCATCAATGGTTAACGTTACTGTGTATAAACCGTTTTCATCTTGCTGATCAGCAACTGCAACTTCTGTTGTTTTTAAGTCGTATAAGCTGATGTGCTCAAACAAGTTACTTACAAACTGCTTTTCACTGTCATTTGCGTCTTGTGAAATGTATGCCATTAAATCAAGCGTTGTTGGGTAAGGCGTACTTTGATACTTAAATTCCGCTAAGAAATCTGCCAGCGCTTTATTTAAACGCTCTTCACCAAGACGGTCTTTTAATGACATCATTACCACAGAACCTTTACGGTAGTGAATGTATTGCTGGTTTTCACTGCGCATAAATGGCATTTCTTCAAGTGCTTCGGTTGTACGGCCACGTAAATAGCGATCAAGCTCGTATTTTAAGAATTTACGGATTTTCTCTGCACCATACTTCTTCTCCATTACCATTAACGCGCTGTATTGCGATAAGGCTTCAGAGATAATCGCACTGCCTTGTACATTTGCCGCGCCTACTTGGTGCCCCCACCATTGGTGAGCCACTTCGTGTGCTGTTACATAGTAAACAGGGTCAATGTTTTCAGGGTCGCGTAAGTCAGTAATAAAACCAATTTCTTCTGAATACGGCACCGTATTGGCAAAGCTCTGTGCAAATGAGCGGTAACCTGGGAACTCAATAATGCGCATTTGTTTATGCTGGTACGGGCCAAACGCTTCGGTGAAGTAATCAATTGAATCCTTTACTGACTCAATCATACGATCCACATTCATATCATGCGTTTTATGATAGTAGACCTCGATGTCAATCCCGTTATAGTTTTCCTTTTTCGCCTCTAAACGCGCAGACATGATTGAGTAGAAATTCACCATTGGCGCATCCATTTGGTAATGGAAAATACGGCGGCCATTCTCTACGCGTTCTTCGGTTAAATAACCCGGCGCAATTGCAAACTGATCTTCCGACGTTGAAATAGTCGCTTCAAAGTCAATAAAGCCTGTACCTTTACCAAAGAAGCTTTCATTGTAGTAACGGTCGTCTTCTAACTTATTGGCACGCTCTAATGGCTCTAAACCATGTTTGCGACGCTTATGGCGGTCAACAATTTGGTAGCCCTCGTAGTAGCCGAAGTGGGGTAACAAATCACCGTTGTTAATAAAGGTACCATTATTAAGCAACGTAAAGTCCTCATTACCCGCTCTAAAGCCTGTATGTTCACGCACTACGCTTAACTTACCGCTACGCGTTTCACCTGGCTGTAATGGCTTATCAAAAGTAAACCAAGCAAGGCTATAGGTTTTATCTAGTTCACCTAACGCGCCACCCGCTAACTCTACTGAGTACTGTTCGGTATAACGCGGTTTATGCACCATAAACTTTTCAATCGCCGTGTCGCCCACATTGGTAAATTCAATATTGGCGATTGCTTCGATTTTGCGTGCTTCAGGGAAAATATCCGCGTTGATATTTACCTTAGTAATCACTGGAATATTATCTTCTTTGTGCTGAACATACGCTTTTTCATAATTAGCTTGTTCAAGCTCAAAATCATCTTGCTCTTGATACACATGCAATACGCGAGTGTTCTGGTAAATGTAACTACCAGTAGCAATAAAGATAATTAAACCTGCTGCAACTGTCGCTTTACCATAAACACCTAAATAATAAGGTACGAGTTTGATGCGTGCTTTTAAAGGCTGTTCAGGGCCACGATGCCAAAGAGCATAGCTTAAAGCACCTAAAACTAAACTTGCACCTAACCAATACAACATAAACCAGTTATGTGCAGTTAAGAAGTGACCATATTGGTTAATATCTGAATAAGGCACACTTGGCGCATCGGCAAATTGCCACATAGGGTGACTAAAGCCAAAGTTAGAAAGTACTAACGTACCTATGATGTACACCATAAACAAAAGCATACCGACATATTTGTTAGGGCTAATTACTTGAAGGAAGAATGCCATAACCACTGTCATCATCAGTGGCATAAGGTTGATATAACCTAAACGGAATGCATACTGTGATAATTCAAAGTTGGTGTAACCTTTAAGTGCTTGGTTAGCGACTGTAACAAACGTACCAAAGCTATAAAGCAGTACAAAAACAAGTGCTATTGCGATGAATTTAGATAACCAAAAGGTAATGTTGTTTACAGGCATACTATCAATGATATCGCCCATACCTGAGTTGCGTTCACGCCAAACAACTTCTGCACTGTAGTAAGCTAAAATCACCAGCATTAATAAACCAGTAGAGCCTGCCACTAATTGCACCATGGTTTGCGTGAGTGGCCAATTAGGCGTGCCAAACATGCCCTGAGGGTCGAATAGAGGCGCCATTAACATAAAGCAGGTGATTAGACCTAAAATCAAAAACGGCGCGCTGAAAATCACTTGTTTAACTTCAAAAAACGTACGTGTTTTAAGATGTGCAAGTGTATTTATACGCGGGCTATTTTTAATGTTAATTCGGTTTGCAAGTGCTGATGTGAAACTGTCATTTACAGCTGACTTTTCAGCTTTTTTTGCTTTTACTTTAGTTAGAGTTAAACCGCGTTTAAAGCCGCCAAACAGCGCCAAAATAGCAATCGCTGCCACCAGCCAAATTGCTCGGTTTTGCAGTAGTACACCGCTTAACTCTATTGCAGAGTTATTCTTCTCATGCATGGTCCAGTAACGAGTTACTTCAGCAAAGGCACTGTAACCAAACGGGTCAATCAATGCTGCTAATTCGCGATACGCAGGTTCACCGGCAAATTGCACTGCCACGTTATAACCAATAAAAAGTGCCACAGCACTTAAATACACACCCATCATTGAGCGAAAGCGAATAGCAATCGCGTAAAAAATACACGCAAGCACTAATAATGTAGGTACTGATAAGTAAAAGAATGCAGTGAAATAATGGCTTAATACCGTAGGCCCTAAACGTTCAACATCAACCCATCCTGCTGCTGCACCCAGTGTGGTACCCAGAAAAATACCCAGCGGCACAAACGCAAATACAGTTAATACCACGGCAAACGAGCCAAAAAAGCGCCCTAGCTGATAACTCACTGGATTAATTGGCTTGGAATATAAAATCTCCGCCATTTTAGAGCTTTCATTACGGGTTGCTGTACTTGCAACAAAGTTCACCACCAAAAAGATGGCAAAAAAACCCAATATTAGAAGTGTTTGCGCGATCGAGAATGGGCCGTTATAAACCACATTACCGCCACCGCCAATTTGCACATTTTCAGATACAGTCGCAAAAAACGTCAGCAGAAAGAAAATACTGCTCGTAACAATAAACGAAGGTTGTCGAGTAAAGTAGCGCCACTCGAAGGCGAGCATTTTTAAAAACATATCGCCTCCTTACGCTGCATTTCGGTGTTGTAGTAGCGTTGAGAAATATACATCTTCTAAGTTAGCTGGCGCTGCATCAAACCCTTCTGGTTGGTTTTCAGCCATTACGTGCACAATGGTTTTACCAGCAAATAATCGCTTAGAAATAAGTGGCATAGAAGATTCAATTTCTTGTGCTTCATTAAGCGATACCGATTTTTTCCAAATTTGGCCATTTAGCTGATCGGTAAGCGCTATTGGGTTGCCTTCGAGTAAAATTTGACCCGATGCTAACACTGCCATATTCGGGCAAAGCTCAGATACATCCTCTACGATGTGAGTTGATAAAATGATAGCTTTTTCTTCACCTAAGCTTACTAATAAGTTGTGAAAACGGTTTCGCTCTTCAGGGTCAAGGCCCGCAGTTGGCTCATCCACAATAATTAAATCAGGATCGCCTAACAGTGCCTGTGCAATACCAAAACGCTGGCGCATACCACCAGAAAAACCGCTTACCGCTTTTTTACGATGCTGAAATAAATTAGTGTGCGCCAATAAACCTTCAACAGCTTCCTTACGTTCACCTTTACTTTCTAAGCCTTTTAAAATCGCCATATGATCAAGTAATTCATACGCGCTAATACGTGGATACACACCAAAATCTTGTGGTAGATAACCTAGGCGTTTACGTAAACTTTGCGGATCATTGAATACATCAATACCATCAAAGGTAATTTGACCAGCATCTGCCGTTTGTAATGTTGCAATCGTGCGCATCAATGATGATTTACCTGCACCATTTGGCCCTAATAAACCAAACATGCCTTTTGGCACTTCAAGATTTACATTATTCAGTGCTTTCACACCGTTGTCATACGTTTTTGATAACCCTGTTATTGATAACATTTGCGTTCTCTTTTTTGTTTATTGCCAATATTTCATCGGTCAGTCTAAGTAAAGTGAACGCAATATAACCACGTAAAAATGATTAAAGGTTAAATTCGGTGATTAACGGGTTATTAACAAAAAAGCCATCATTCAAACTAATCAGCGGCTGTACACTTAATAACGGGCGTATTGTGTAAAAGGGATGAGCTTATGCAACTTACAGCTGCAATGCAGTCCATAGAGGCAATGATTAACAAAAAAAGCCCCTAATCTAAATGATCAGCGGCTTTGCACATAATAGTGGGCGTATTATGTATAAGGGATAAACTTATGCTACTTGCTGCGTGCCATCAGCATGGCGAATTAAATAATCAAATGCGCCTAAACTTGCTGTTGCTCCACTGCCCATAGCAATAATAATTTGTTTGAATGGTGTGGTTGTTGCATCACCCGCAGCGTATACACCAGGCATTGATGTAGCGCCTTTATCATCAATAACAATCTCGCCAAATGGGGTTAATTCGATACTGCCTTTTAAAAACTCAGTGTTTGGAATTAAACCAATTTGAACAAAAATACCCGCAAGTGAAAGGCTATTCTCGTCGCCAGAGACACGATCCGTATAATTTAGGCCAGTTACTCGTGTGCCATCACCGATAACTTCAGTGGTTTGCGCATTTTTAATAATCTCAATATTACCTAAGCTGTTGGCCTTTTTGATCAGCACTTCATCGGCACGTAAAGTGTCGGCAAACTCCAATACGGTGACATGCTCAACAATATTAGCTAAATCGATAGCAGCCTCTATGCCTGAGTTACCGCCACCAATTACTGCCACTTTTTTGCCTTTAAATAACGGGCCGTCACAGTGCGGACAGTAAGCAACGCCTTTACCACGATATTCTTGCTCGCCCGGTACATTCATTTCACGCCAGCGTGCACCCGTTGCCAAAATCACACTTTTACTCGAGAGCATAGCGCCACTTTCCAGTGCGACTTCTACGTTGCCTGACTTACCTAAAGTAACGGCTTTTTGTTGGGTAATAATATCAACATCATAGTCTTTAACATGTTCTTCAAGTTGTGCCACCAACTTAGGCCCTTCAGTTTTTTGCACCGAAATAAAGTTTTCAATACCAACCGTATCTGCCACTTGGCCACCAAAGCGTTCAGCCACAATACCCGTTTTTAAGCCTTTACGCGCTGCGTAAATTGCTGCTGAAGCACCTGCAGGCCCACCACCGACTACAAGTACATCAAACTCATTTTTTTGTGACAGTAGCTCGGCTGTTTTTTCTGCTGCGCTATCATCGAGCTTATTGATAATGTCACTGAGTGTAAGTGCACCTTGGCTAAATAGCTCACCATTTAAATACACGCTTGGTACTGCCAAAATGTTGCGCTCTGATACTTCACCTTGGAACAGTGCGCCATCGATCATTGTTACCGTAACATTCGAATTTAAAGCTGCAATTGTATTAAGCGCTTGTACGACTCCCGGGCATGTTTGGCAACTCAGTGAAATATACACTTCAAAGTTAAGTGCACTTTGCAAACCCTTAATTTGTTCAATTTCCAGCTCACTTGCTTTGGTAGCAACACCACCTGTATGCATCAGTGCCAAAATTAAGCTTGTAAATTCGTGGCCCATTGGCACACCTGCAAAATTAATTTCGGTGCCTCTTTTCGGTGAACGAATTGAAAGCATTGGTTTGCGTGCAATTGAATCGTCTTCACGAATCAAAAAGTGCTCACTTAACGCTAAAAGATCATGTGCTAAGGCTTTTACTTCCTGTGATTTATCACTGTCATCTAAGGCAATGACCAGCTCTACAGGGTCGACAATACTGCTAAAATGGCTCTGTAATTGTGTTTTGATATTGTTATCTAAAATACTGTTCATGATGATCATTCCTTAAATGACATTAATCGGTAAACCAAATTGCTGCCTGCTCGAACAGGCAGCAAGGTAAGAAGTGTTAGATTTTGCCAACTAGATCTAATGAAGGAGCAAGTGTTTCATCACCTGGCTGCCATTTAGCAGGACAAACTTCACCATCATGTGATGCAACATACTGTGCAGCTTGAATTTTACGAACAAGTTCGCCTGCGTCACGGCCAATACCTAAATCGTGAGTTTCAATCACTTTAATCTCACCTTCAGGGTTAATAACAAATGTGCCGCGTAGTGCTAGGCCGTCTTCTTCGATCATTACACCAAAGTTGCGTGTAATACGGCCAGTTGGGTCACCGATCATTGGGAACTGGATTTTCTTAATTGTGTCTGACGTATCGTGCCACGCTTTGTGTGTAAAGTGTGTGTCAGTTGATACTGAGTACACTTCAACACCCATTTCTTGTAACTTGCTGTAGTGATCCGCTAAGTCGCCAAGTTCGGTTGGGCAAACAAAGGTAAAGTCGGCTGGGTAGAAGAATACAACCGCCCATTTACCTAAAACGTCTTTTTCAGAAACTTCAACAAACTCACCATTGTGGTATGCCATTGCGTTGAAAGGTTGGATAGTTGTATTGATTAACGATGTGCTCATAATATTTCTCTCTCTATAATGTAATTAGTCATCGAAAAAATTAATTAATGCTTTCCGATTGGCTTGATATATAGATTAAGAAATTCAGTTAAAAAGATAAAACAGATTAATTTGATTACTGTAATCGATTTTTAAGAACATCATAAAGTGATCGATTTTAATCTGCTAATTAATGACTTTCATTAGCACTATCATCACACTTAATTTTTTGCTCGCCATAAAAGTAGATATTATTTACTAAGGTATAAGAACCCGATAACAGACCAGATACCGGAATGATTATGGGAGACAGTACAAACCCAGACACGCTGTAAAAAGTATTAGTTGCTTTCGCAACATCAACCACTTTTAGTGTTTTCTTATCACTAGAAAGCTCACAGCGCAATTTTGCAACACCGGTTGCTTCTTTATCTGTAACAGGAAACACTACACAAGCAGAAAGCAACGAAAGTAATATTAAAAGTAGTATCGTTCTCATAGTCGACTCCATGATTTATAAGATTTTTTACTATAGCGAATGTAACCTAATGTGACTGTAAGTATCTGTAATAAAAAATTGATGGTTAACTATTTTTCACATTGACCACCAATAACACTTAAAAATATTTGCACCTAAGTGATACCAAGGATATAACAAAAATAAAAAGGGAAAAATTATGCAAGATCATCAATCAGTACCACTCACAGACTTTATAGAATACCCTCAGGAAGAGATGTTACATCGGGCACTAACCTTTTTAGATACCAGTAAACGTCGCCATTCTATTCGTTCGTTTTCAAATAAGCCTGTACCAAAAGAAATAATTGAAACCTGTATAAAAGTTGCTGCAACCGCACCAAGTGGTGCAAATCATCAACCATGGCATTTTGTGGCAATCAACAGCATGGATGTTAAAAAGAAAATAAGAGAAGCTGCCGAAGATTTAGAACGCTCGTTCTATGAGGGTCGTGCGGGTGAAGAATGGCTCGATGCACTAAAACCTCTTGGCACTGACGACCAAAAACCTTATTTAGAACATGCCCCTTGGCTAATTGCCATATTTAGCCAGAAGAAAGGCGGTATTCATGCTGAAGACAAGAACACCAATTACTATGTGCATGAAAGTGTGGGGATTGCCACTGGGTTTCTAATTCAGGCTTTGCACCATAGCGGTTTAGTTACACTCACCCATACCCCAAAACCCATGAGTTTTTTAACCGATATTTGTGGCAGAAATAAAGATAATGAGCGACCCTATATGCTAATTATTGCAGGATACCCAGCCGAAAACGCAACGGTTCCTGAGCATGCGCTAGTGAAAAAAGACATTACTGAGGTTTCAAGCTTTTTATAATGAAAATACAACCAGGAAAATACCAGCACTTTAAAGGTAACTTTTACCAAGTCATTGACACTGTTACTCATAGCGAAACACAAGAAACGCTTGTATTGTATAAACCACTCTATGGCGAGCAGGCGCTGTGGGTAAGACCAATTGAAATGTTTGTAGAAGAAATAGAGCGCGACGGCAAAGTGTTTAAACGTTTTACCTTGGTAGAATAAGAGCCCTAGTGGCATAAAGACAAAATAAAAAACGCTGCAATTGCAGCGTTTTTTTATTTAAAGCTAGTTAGTGAATAAATCAAAAATATTGCCTAAGGTGCTTGTCTTTCCTCGGTAAAACTCAGTGTAAGTACAGTTTTTACATACTACCGCGGTAAACTTCCTATTTTGCATATCAAAGATTTTTGACCAGCCACTGCCTGTTGTGGCTATTTCGTCGGTGTCGTAGCTTTCGCACTGACACTTAGGGCAAGACCAATTCGCCATACACCCTCCTATTTATTATTTCTTTTTACCATCCATAGACCATAAAATGCTTTGGTCTGCACCCATTACGGTTGTAGGCATTTGACCGTTCCACTGCTGTGCACGCATATAATCAACAAGTGTCGCATTTGCTTTAATTGCTTCAGCTTTCTTTTGAATAGCTTGCGCTTCTGCAAGACCTTTAAGCTTTATTGCCTCAGCTTGTGCTTCTGCTTCTACGCGAATCGAATATGCTTGACCATCGGCTTTTGCTTTTGCCGCATCACGTTGCGCCATTGCGGTGTTTACTTCTCGCTGAGCTTCAAGCTTTTGACGCTCTAAACGGTGCATTTCTGCTGCCGCTAGATTTTTCTCAGTCTGTTTAGTTTCAATTGATTGAATGTACTTTTGCGGTAACACTAAATTCTCTAACTGAGCCGAGTCTAGTTTTACTGGGTACTCTTTCATTTCTTCAACTAAAAGCTCTTCAATCTGTGCAATTACCTGCGAGCGATTCTGAATTAGCTCTTCTGCTTTATATCGCGCCAGTGCATCTTTTGTCGCAGAGCGCAGCTTTGGATCGAGAATTCGACTTTCAAACTGACTTAAACCACCGTAACTTTTGAATAGATCAAATGCTTGTTCGCGCATTACCGTCCAGTTGATTGACACTTCAGCTGTTACTGGCATTTGCTCGTGTGTTGATGCATTTAATTTTTCAACATTTTTGCGAGTACGGATCTCCAGTACCTCAACATCATCAACAAATGGTATTTTAGTATGTAGACCTGGGTTTACTTGTTCTTTTGCTTCACCAAAACGTTTGATAATACCAACGTGACCTTCATCAACCGTGTACATCGCTGAATAAATCAGTGATAAACCGACAACACCAACAATCGCACCTACGATTGCTCCTTTTTTCTTTGGTACCGCCATTGTTAAATCTGGTAAATCATTTTTATCATTCAACATACTTGTTACTCCAATGTATTAAGTGACACAAACAGTAACAAATAATTACCTCAATTGGGCAAATAAATGATTTTAGGTCTAACGCCATGCCAAACGGAGTTAGATACTTTTAAAAGGCAAGTAACTCAATTTAACTAAATTTAATCGCTTTTAGCTTCATTTGTAAGACTCGAATAAAATAGCTTAGTAACGCGTTCTTCGGGCAACCAATTGGAATAAGTGAGATTTAAACTCGCAAGTGGTTTAAGCGCCAAAACTTGCTCTAGACTTTTGCCATCCGCCATAGCATTTAGCATAAGTTCTCTCGCTTGCTTTAAAAGAGCTAAGTAAGACTGCAAACCTTGTTTAGAGGTTACCGGACCATGTCCAGGAATAACTTTAGTTGTATCGCTTATTTTGCCTAACGTGCTGGTAACAGCATTAATTACGCCATCTAGCGAACCACCACTTTCCACATCGACAAACGGTAAGCTATTTAAATTAAAGAAGATATCACCCATGTGTACTGCATTGGCTTTGTTATAGAAAATAACCGCATCGCCATCGGTATGTGCATTGTGATAATGCCATAGCTGCGCGTGCTCGTTGTTAAAGTGCAGTGTCATATCTTTACCAAAGCTAATTACGGGTAAGTATTTTGAGCCTTCACCATGTTTGTCTTTTAAGCGTTTGTATACATTGTGATGCGCAATTACATGGCTTCCCGCATTAGCAAAATTCTCATTACCGCCGGTATGATCGCCGTGATGGTGAGTATTAATAACAAACTCTGGCGCTCCATCTTGTAACTTGCTAATCTGCGCCTTAATGCCATCGCTTAATTTAGCAAACTGATCGTCTACAATATAAATACCATCCTGCCCGCTGCTGATGGCAATATTGCCACCTTGCCCGTATAGCACATGTAAATTATCTGACAGCTTTTCAAGCTTAAACTCTACGTTTGAGGCAACAACTGGCAAGCTTAGACAACCCAGTGAAAACAGCAGTGGTAACGTTAATTTATTCATAACAAGGCCTTTTTGTTTTTATGCTACTACGAGTTTTAGCAACTTATGGTTTAAAAAAACAGCAAAAATAATTCTTGACGAAATTGATTACAACTGTAATTCTTATGTTAGTTTTAATTACACGTGTAATTTTATGGATATTAGTAATTCTGAATTTGAAGTGCTGCAAGCACTATGGCGAGTTCATCCAGCCGACGCGCAAACGGTTGTTGATGAACTAAATAAAGAAAAAGAGTGGCACGAAAAAACCGTCAAAACCCTGCTTGGCAGAATGGTAAAAAAAGGCGCAATTAGTTTTGAAAAAAATGGCCGCAGCTATATTTACTCTCCGGTGTTGGAAATTGAAGCATATCAAGTACAAGAAAGTGAAAGCCTGATTGAACGTTTATTCAATGGCCGCATTGCGCCATTGGTTACAGGCTTTGCCAAAAATAAAAACTTAAGTAAGCAAGATATCGATGAGCTAAAGCATTTGATCGATAAATGGGAAAAGAATAATGATTGATTGGCTAATAGAGCAGCTTTGGCCGTTAAGCTTAGCCATTGTCTGCGTATTGCTGTGTAGTAAGTTACTCCACAGTTTTTTAAGCGCTAAGTTTCAATATATCTTGTGGCTGTTAGTTCCACTTGTGCTCATCTTAAATAACTTACCTATTTCTAATAGTTTATCGTTAGAAACTGAGTTGCATCACTATGTAGTGTCAGTAAAAGCGCAATCTAAGTCATTAGATATTTATGGCTTTGTTAGCATGATTTGGCTACTTGGGTTTAGCTTAATGGCTTTTCTCGTCATCTACGAACACATTTCAATTGGTAAAAAGTTTAATAAAAATAAGCAATTTAGCCATAAAATAAACAGCCATTTACCAGTTTACTATAGCGACTCAGTGAATAGCCCGGTGCTTTTTGGCTTACTCAAACAGCGCCTTTTTATCCCCCGTGATTTTCATGCAAGTTACGATACCGAGCAAGCAAAACTCATTTATCAACATGAATGGGTTCACTTCACGCGCCAAGACAACTGGAGCAATGCATTTGCCATCGCATTACTACTTATATTTTGGTTTAACCCTCTTTGCTGGATCGGTTACAGCCAATACAGAAAACAACAAGAAGTTGCCTGTGATGCTGCAGTATTAGCTCACGCAAACAGAACACAGCGAATAGCATATTGTCGCGCTTTAATTGCATGTGTTTCTGACAATCATAACTCACTTTCTAGTTACAGTTACTACATGGAGAAAAGTACGATGAAACAACGTTTAAACACAATTCAAAAAATGCCAAAAGGCAATGTTATTGTAAATGTATTACTTAGCTTAGTACTATTTGCAGGGCTCACTAGTGTAGCCTTTGCTAAATACGGCGAAGGCACTAAAGAATACAGCAAAGAAGAAGCACAACCTATTGTACGCATTGAACCTGTATATCCTAAACAGGCGGCAGATAAGGGGATTGAAGGCTCGATTGTATTAGGTTTTACGGTGACCAATAACGGTGAGACAGACAATGTGACAGTTATCTCAGCAGAGCCACAAGGGGTGTTTGACAGAGAAGCCAAAAAAGCATTGAGAAAGTGGCGTTATAAGCCTACCGGTAACACTAACAAGCAATACCTAGTTCAGTTAGATTTCGCATTGACGGAAGAATACAAATCGAAAGATTTACTTGAGCGCATTAAAGTGACATCACATTAATTCCCAAGAACTATTGCTTTGTAGCAGAAGCGATTGTTAAAAGGGCATCATATGATGCCCTTTTTTACGTTCACCTTTTCTCAAAGTCGATGCGATGCACTATTTCACCTGGTAACAAAGGCGTATTCTTTTGTTCAACATAGTCATTGTAACCTGCCCGATAATAAGGTGATAAAGGATGGCCGCTTTGGCCGCCAGGCAGAGTTAAAATCGCTTTTTGCTCTAATCCTGGTTGCACAAATAAGCGCTGTGATGCGCCAAAACTAGTCCCTTGTACAGCTGGCATAAAACTGTCGCCAAATGCTGGTGTTTTAGGCATATCAAGCAACTTACTTAACAGTGGGATCTGTTCACTAAACGGGTGCTGTATATTAAGTGCGTTTACAGCTCCCCATGTTAATTGAGTTAAAGATCCACTATCGCTTCCAGTGTGCTTATTGAGCAAATCGCTTTTCATATTGATATATGTTGTGCTCAGTAATTCTGGCCACGAGGCAACACTTGGCGGCAACCATTGATCGGTAAAACTATTTATTAATTGCCACGTTGCAGGTTCGAGATCGTTCTTAATTGGTGCTAATGTTAGCCCCTCTGCTCTTAATTGTGTTTCAATTGAGGAAAACAGTTTATTTATCAACGCCGAGCGATATCGTCTGACCAAGGTGTAGCCTACAGAATTTGCACACGCACATTCGCCCCAATTTTCAACTAACTTGATGTCTTGTGCATACTTCTCAGGCGATAAGTTAAGTACCTTAAGTAATAGCGATTGCCACGGTTTCAAAAATATCGCTTGGTTATCAAGTTGAATTTGATAAAAGTCGTGTTCACTAAATTGTTCCCTTTCGAATAAACGCTGCTGTATTTGTTTAGCACGAGCACCTACAGCGTACCCTCCGTTGCCAAAGCGCTTATCTTGTTCAACGCTCACTACTCTGCTATTTCCGCTCCATAAACGATTATTCTCTGGATTTACCATAAAAGGAACGTCTACTGCATCGTATTGCCAATTGGTATCAAATACTTCAGGCTTAATTGCAATTTCAGTTGGCGTTGTGCGTGCAGGAATAGCGCCGGTTGCTTGCCATGCTGCATTACCTTGGCTATCGGTGACTAACATGTTCTGTACAGGTATACCGATCGTTTTTGCAATCGATAATGCCTCTTCAACATTGGTCGCGCGCTCTAAGTTCATTAACTCCATGTCGACTGCGTAATCTTGATGAGCAACCCATTTCAGCGCATATTTCTTGCCGGCGATATGTTTTACCGGACCAAATTCACTTTTTTCAAGCGAATACATATAATCTTTATCTGGCGTGACTATACGCTCATGAATTGTCTTCGTCTCTTGTGTTTCATCCAGTGCAATCCAATCTGCTGTATCGATATATGCATTTGTAAATCCCCAAGCAACATGACCATTTGTCCCAACAACAACAGCTGGAGCTCCAGGTAAGCTAACCCCTGTTATTCGATAGCTCTTATCATTTTCAATGTAGTTAAGCTGGGTGCGATACCAAATAATCGGCACCGCTAACCCTAAATGCATGTCATCAGCTAATAATGCATTGCCAGATTCAGTTAACCTGCCAGTAACAGCCCAGTTATTACTGCCAATATCTTTAGGCTCATGAATTTCATGCGTTACATTAGTAAAAAATGATTTATTAATCGATGGAATTGCATGCTCAACCAATTCAAACTCTGAACCATCAAGCGCAGCTTGATATTGACTTGGTTGGGTTAAGAAGCTAACCATTTCGCTACCAAATTGTTCAGCAATATAAGTAAGAGTTAAATCGCGATTAAACGTTTTTGATTGTAAATCGAGATACATGCTGAAAATAACAAGCAAGCTGTCTTCAGGTAGCCATGGTTTGCGGCTTGCACCTGTTAATAAGTATTCAAAGCTTGAGTAAGGTGTATGGCTTTGCGCTAAATTAACACCTTGCGCATAACGTTTAAGAATTTCCGTATGCTCTGGTGGTAGACTTTTAAGAATTTCTTTACTTCGCTTTCTAAATTGATGAAAGCGCATTTTTTTGTCCAACCCTACCGCTACTTTGCCAAATAACTCCGAAAGTTCACCAGCAGCGTTGCGACGCAGTAAGTCCATTTGAAAGAAACGATCTTGTCCATGCGCGTAGCCTAATGTAAACGCAGCATCTTTTCGTGATTTAGCATTGATCACAGCGTGCCCTAATGCATCGCGTTCCAGAGAAGTGTTACTTGATATATCAGAAACCTGCGTTTTACCCGATAACTCCGGTAAACTCAAAGTGAGTATGCCATATACAGTTGCTGTGGCGATTAATGCACCAATAATGAAGAGTAATGAAAGCCATTTTATTATTTTTGTCATTTGCTTCCCTTTTTTAGCAGGACTTATTTTGTGTAACTAGGCAGTCAATTTTATAATCGCATAGTTATATGTTGTCCAGTTTAACACTCAACAAATAGTTAGCCAGCTTAAATCAGATTAAAAAAACAGCAAAATTACTATACAAAAGACAGAAAATATTACTATACTGTTTAGCGTATACTGATTTTCATCTTTCCATTGTCTGATCTGCAAAAAGCTGGTTTTCTCCTCCAGCTTTTTTCTTGCCCAAAGAATAATAAACGTTAAGCCTGAAAGGCCTATACCTCTAACGATTAATAAAGACGATGTTAAACCACTAGAACAATTAACGTCGATTGGTTTTGATATCGACCCACAAACCCGCCATATGATGAAAGGGCTGATTAATATGAATAAT
>NZ_LKBD01000037.1 GCF_001399975.1 Pseudoalteromonas sp. P1-9 | reverse complement strand
ATGGTGCGGAAGGAGAGACTTGAACTCTCACATCCGAAGATACTGGAACCTAAATCCAGCGCGTCTACCAATTCCGCCACTCCCGCATACTGCTAAAGTAATATTGAAACCTAGATCTCGCAACTTTCGCATACACAAACAAAACTATGGTAGCATGTTTTAAAACATGGTGGCTACGCCCTGATTTGAACAGGGGACCCCATCATTATGAGTGATGTGCTCTAACCAGCTGAGCTACGTAGCCATGTTTTGTTTGTTGTCATCATCGCTGATGCGGGGCGTATTATGCTGATTACCCCCAAATCCGTCAACACCTTTTTTTCAAAAAAATGAATATTCCGAGTTGTTTGCGTTTTTTTTATTCGAACTGAACAAAAAACCGCAAAACAGAAGGTTGTTTAAGTTAAATATTATACAAAGGGTATTGTAGGAATTTAAATATTTAAAAGCCTTTATTCATTTTTACTTGCGGATGCTGCGTATTTTATTGCGTTAAGAAGTGAAAAAAGTAACGCTAAGAAATATCGCTAGATTAACTTTTGAGCATATTTAAATATCAAAGTGGAATTATCATCAACCGTAAGTTTGTCAGTGATGCAAGTCTGGATAACGAATGTATTTCTAACATTGTTGTCGCACATTTTCGCTTTAGATTTACATGTAATAGACGCGTACTTTTGTTTCACGAAAATGAGCCTTACATTAAACAAAACCTTTGATTGCAGTAAAAACCGGTTTTTAGGTTAAGGTGCTTTACTATTTTGAATATTCACCTGAAGTTGAGTTGAACAAATTAATCTGGGTTTGTGAAATGGATAAATTGGGATTTTTTTCAGATAAGCATGCTTAGTTTACGCTTAGTTGATGAGTGAACATTTGAATTTAGTATTAAAACTGTCTTGCGTGCTCTAGCATGGGTCAGTAGAAAGAAAAAAGGCCCGCAAACGCGAGCCTTTTTAAACACTATTTTCTTATACGTTAAATAAGAAGTTCATTACATCGCCATCTTTAACAATGTAATCTTTACCTTCTTGACGCATTTTACCTGCTTCTTTAGCGCCTGATTCGCCCTTGAACTCAATGTAGTCATCAAAGCCGATGGTTTGAGCACGAATAAAGCCGCGTTCAAAGTCAGTGTGGATTTTACCTGCTGCCTGCGGCGCCGTTGCACCGACAGGAATAGTCCATGCACGTACTTCTTTAACACCGGCAGTGAAGTAGGTTTGTAAGTTAAGCAATTCATAGCCCGCGCGAATTACACGGTTTAAACCTGGCTCTTCTAAGCCTAAGTCATCCATAAACTCTTTTTTGTCTTCGTCGTCTAATTCTGAAAGCTCAGCTTCGATTTCAGCACATACAGGCACAACCACCGCATTTTCTTGTGCTGCAATTTCACGCACTTTATCTAAAAATGGGTTATTTTCGAAACCATCGTCATTTACGTTGGCAATGTACATTGTTGGCTTAATAGTTAAGAAGTTGATGTACTGGATTGCTGCTTTTTCTTCTTTTTCAAGCTCTAATGAACGAAGCGTAAGGCCTTCATCTAAGTGCGCTTTCACTTTTTCAAGCACAATGAGTTCGAATTTCGCGTCTTTGTCGCCGCCTTTTGCTTTTTTAGCGTTACGTTGCACTGCACGATCAGCCGCTTCCATATCAGCAAGTACTAATTCAGTATTGATAACGTCGATATCGTCTGCTGGGTCAATTTGACCTGCAACGTGCACAATGTTTTCATTTTCAAAACAACGTACAACGTGACCAATTGCGTCAGTTTCGCGAATATTTGCAAGGAATTGGTTACCTAAACCTTCACCTTTTGACGCACCTTTTACAAGACCAGCAATATCAACAAATTCCATTGTTGTTGCCAGTACTTTTTGTGGATTTACGATAGCAGCTAGTTGATCTAGGCGTGCATCTGGAACCGCTACCACACCTGTATTTGGTTCGATGGTACAAAATGGAAAGTTTGCAGCTTCGATACCAGCCTGCGTAAGTGCATTAAATAGTGTTGATTTACCTACATTTGGTAGACCAACGATGCCACATTTAAAACCCATAATAATAAACCTTAAACTAAGTTAAACCAGTCTTAAGCGACTGGTTTAAATGTATGTAATCTGTTTTGTGCTTTTAACACACCGTCTTTTGCTAGTATTTCCATGCAGCGAACAGCTTCATCCACCACATCATCAATTAAAGCTTGATCTGCGGCAGGTGCTTTGCCTAGTACCCAGCCAGTGACTTTGTCTTTATGACCAGGATGACCAATACCAATTCGCAAACGCATAAATTCTTTTTGGTTTGCCATTTTACTAATGATGTCTTTTAGTCCGTTATGGCCGCCGTGTCCACCGCCTTTTTTAATTTTGGCAATACCAGGCTCAAGGTCCATTTCATCGTGTGCGACTAAAATATTTTCAACAGGAATTTTGTAAAAATTGGCTAAACTACTGACCGCTTTACCACTTAAGTTCATAAAAGTAGTTGGTATCAATAATTTGAATTCTTGATTTTGGATAATCACTTTGCCAACTAGGCCGTGATGTTTAGAATCGTGTTTGAGAATGCAGTTGTAACGTTTGGCCAGTTCTTCGATGAACCATGCACCAGCATTATGACGGGTTTTTGCGTATTCGGGGCCTGGATTAGCCAGGCCCACAAGCATTTGAATATTATTCAAGGTGCTAACACCTTAATAATTATTCTGCAGCGTCTTCTGAAGCTTCTTCAGAAGCAGCGCCTTTAGGAGCGTTTAAAGTCACAACAGCTTGGTCGTGATCTGCACCTTTAGCAAGCTCAACTGAAACAACGCCAGCTGGAAGAGCGATATCAGAAAGGTGTACAGTTGCACCAACTTCTAACGCAGCAACGTCAACTTCGATGAACTCAGGAAGTTGTGCTGGAAGACATGTGATTTCGATTTCAGTTACAAGGTGAGCAACAGTGTTACCGCCTTTAGTTGCAGCTTCTTCGTTAAGGAAGTGTACAGGAACCTTAGTGTGGATCTTGTGGTTAGCGTCAACGCGTTGGAAATCTAAGTGCATTACTTTAGGCTTGAACGGGTGACGTTGGATATCTTTAAGGATAGCTTCAACTTTTTCACCGCCAATGTTTAAAGTAAGGATGTGGCTGTAGAAACCTTCATCTTCTTGCGCTTTGATCACTTTGTTGTGAGCAAGAGTTAGAGATACAGCTTCTTTTTCTGCACCGTAAAGAACAGCAGGAACTTTGTCAGCACGGCGTAGGCGGCGGCTCGCACCAGTACCTAAGTCAGAACGTACTTCTGCATCTAATGTGTATAATTCGTTAGACATGAATGTCTCCAATATTTTAATTAAAGTATGTTGAAAGCTTCGCGACCAAAGCTCTCACCTAAAAAAGGCGCGCTATAGTAACACTGCAACCTAATAAAAGAAACCATTATTGTACTTTTTAAAAGTGGCGGATGAAATGCCGGTTTTATGATTGCAAAACCTAATGGCATAATTAGATTAACTCGATAATCAAAGCAAGTATCACGTGGCGTATCAACTAAGACCTTATCAGCACGAAGCGGTTGAAAAAACCTTAACTCATTTTCGCAAAAGCAATTGCTCAGCGGTTATTGTATTACCCACAGGGTCTGGGAAAAGTTTAGTAATTGCCGAACTCGCACGTCTTGCACGTAAAAAAATACTGGTGGTGACACATGTTAAAGAGCTTGTGGAGCAAAACCATGAAAAATATGAAAGTTTTGGCTTAAAATCGAGCATTTATTCTGCGGGGCTTAAGCAAAAGTCGCTTGCCCATCAGGTTACCTTTGCTAGCGTTCAGTCACTTGGGCAAAACCTTGATGCACTAAATGACGAGTATTCATTGGTGATTATCGATGAATGTCACCGCGTCTCTGGCGATGATAATTCACAATATCAAAAGTTAATTTCACATATTAAATCGAATAATTCTAATTTAAAGGTATTGGGGCTAACTGCTACACCTTATCGATTAGGCATGGGATTTATTTACCGCTTTCATCACCACGGCTTTGTCAGGGGAGATGAAAATGCCCCGTTTGAACATTGCATTTATGAACTGCCATTAAGGTATATGATTAAGCATCAATACCTTACGCCGCCAAAATTAATCAACGCCGCAATTACGCAGTATGACTTTAATTCTCTCAGTAAAGATGCGTTTGGCCGTTTTAGCGAACGTGACCTCAACCAACTGCTTAAAGAAAATCAGCGCGCAACAAAAGCGATTATTAATCAGGTGCTTGAGCTATCTTATGCATGTCAGGGGGTGATGATCTTTGCTTCAACCATTCAACACGCACAAGAGATCATTGAATATTTACCAAAAGCGCAAAGTGCGCTGGTGATTGGCGATACCCATAACGCTGAACGCGATGCAATTATTCGTCGATTTAAAGCAAAAGACATTAAATATTTGGTGAATGTATCCGTGCTCACTACAGGCTTTGATGCACCGCATGTGGATTTTATCGCTATTTTAAGGCCAACCGAATCGGTTAGTTTGTATCAACAAATTGTGGGGCGGGGTTTACGTCTTGCTGAAGGTAAAACTGAATGTTTGGTCATTGATTATGCAGCTAATGGCTTTGATTTATTTCACCCCGAGGTAGGCAGCGTTAAACCTAATAGCGACAGTGAACCCGTGCAGGTGCTGTGTCCCGGTTGTGGTTTTGCTAACACCTTTTGGGGTAAAACCGATAGTGATGGCAAAGTCATAGAGCATTTTGGTCGTCGTTGTCAGGGGATCTTAGAAGACGAGGGGCATAGTGAGCAGTGTGATTTTCGCTTTCGCTATAAAGAATGTGAGCAGTGTGGCGCACAAAATGATATTGCCGCGAGGCAGTGTCATCAGTGCCATCAACCTATTGTTGATCCTGATGATAAGTTACGCGATGCGCTTAATTTAAAAAATGCGTTGGTATTGCGTGTCAGTGGCATGCAGTTAGAAGCAGATAATCAGCGACTGAAAGTGACTTATCATGATGAAGATGGTGCAGACGTGAGCGAATACTTTAGCTTATCGTCAGACAAAGCGTCATTTTATTTTAGACGGCAGTTTTTGCGTGTGGGTGTTACCAGTAAAATTGATTTTTCTAACCCTAACTCAGTCGTTACGCATCAATCATTACTTAAGGTGCCGGACTTTGTGGTTGCAAAACGAGACAAAGGTAAAAATAAAGTGATAGAGCGAATTTTTGACTACCAAGGACAATTTAGAAAAGCACATGAGTTAAGATAAAAAATTTATATAAAACAAACAATAAGTATTTGGCGCTTGTTCAAAAATAGAACTAAACTCTAAGAAAAAAAACAGGCAGGGACGATGTTTTCAAGTACTAGAATTACTTTTCGCGTAACGCTCGCGTTTATTTGTTTGTTAATCGCTGTAATTACTGCATGCGTTGCTATTGGCTTACAATACTACTTTTCTAAACAAATTACGGTAAGCACCAGTCAGCAGTTTGCTGAACAAGTTGCCAAGCAAGTTGAATTATCTGTATCAAAAATGGATGATACGGCGAAGAACACTACATCATTACTCGCTAAATATTCATCTTTAATTGAAGGTCATACGCTTGTTGGAGAAGCAGACCAGATTCTCACTGAGCTGCTAATTGATCATAATGATTTTTATGCCATTTACTATGGATTTGATAATGGCGATTTTTATGAGTTGATTAATCTTGAGACCAACCAAAAAGTCCGGAAACAGCTTAATGCCGCAATGGAAGACCGTTTTGTTAAAATACATATTTATACCGATGATGAGCAAAGAGTTAGAAAAACTGAGTACCTTAACGATAAATTGCAGGTAAGACACAGTAAAGTTGAAGAGAGTGATTATGATGCAAGTAGCAGGCACTGGTTTATTAACGCCAATACAAAACGTGTTGTAAAATCCCCACCTTATCTATTTAATCATTTACAGGCTTCTGGCCAAACTTATTCGAAGATTGTTCATGGCACCAACCATGTTGTGGCCGTTGACTTAACATTGCAAACAATCGCTAAGCAGCTTAATGGCAGCTTTGAGCATAATCGCAACCCAGACAGTATTGAAGCGTATATTTATGATAGTCAAGGTGAGTTACTACTCAGTAATTTAAATGGCAAAGATAACGCAGTACTTAATGTTGAGCCGTTAACGCTTTCTAGTGAGCAGCAAGCATTAGTAAAGGAAGTTGGCTCTCTTAGTGTAAGTAATGAAATAAATTGGGCGCCGGTCGACTTTTCCATTTCAGGTATGCCTAAAGGGTATACACCAACATTAATCTCCTTACTCGGACAAAAACTTAACCTAGAGATTAATTTTATCAATGGTTACATGTGGTCTGAGTTAGTTTCTTTGTATCAAAATGGCAAAATTGATGTGTTGCAGCCAGTACATCAAACATTGAGCAATAAACAGTGGGGCGTATATTCTAAGCCTTTGCTTAATTTACCACTGACACTCGCAACCTTACCCGAAAATAATACGATTTCATCTCTTTCTGATCTTAATAATAAGCGATTAGCCATTCCTGAAGGCTGGTCACTGGTTGCAGCAATAAAGCACAGTTACCCTGAAATCACCATTGTTGAAGTCGCCGACTTACAAACGGCACTGTTAGCAGTTAAAAATGGCACGGTAGATGCCGCAATTGATAGTCAGTTGATACTAGCCTATACGGCGAAGATGTTTTTTATTGACGGGCTGCAATTTCATACAAATATTGATGCGAGCTTATTAAGTTTTGATACACACCTTCGTATGGTAGCAAAAGACAACAAAATTATTGAACTGTTAAACTTTGCACTTGAAAATGTAACGCAACAGGAACTTGCTTATTTATCTGAGCAGTGGCTAACGTTTGATCGAAGCGCTCAGGCCGTGGATGCCTCAACAGTTGTGCCTTATAAGCAATTAATTACTCTGTCAAAAGACAATGCTAACCACAATCGCTTACAAGTTATCGAAATTGAAAATACCGACTATTTACTTTTTATCGCACCTACAACGCTTGGTACAGAAGAACAAAATTACTTAGCCTTGCTGATCCCCAGTAAGCTCGCGTATTCAGAAGGGCTAAGCTATGTCACTAAATCAATAATTGTGACAACCATTATTTTGTGTTTGTTAATGCCATTAACCTATTTTGTTGCGAGCCCAATTGTTGCTGCAATGCGCCGCTTAAGTGCTGAGAATACAAAAATAAAACAACGGAAATACAACGCAATTGACGTTGAACATAGCTTTATTAAAGAAATTGATGATGTGTTTGATTCACTCAACCAAATGGCCGAGTCAATTCAAGAACACGAGGCAAAACAAGCTGAATTGCTCGATTCCTTTGTAAAATTAATCGCGCAAGCAATCGATGATAAATCACCTTACACCGCCGGTCACTGCAACCGTGTACCAGAACTAGGGCTTATGCTCGTGAGTCACGCGAGTGACTGCGATGAACCTCATTTTAAAGCGTTTAAACTAGATACCGATGATAAAAAACGAGAGTTCAAACTAGCTGCATGGTTACATGATTGCGGCAAAATAATTACGCCAGAGCACATTGTTGATAAAGGTACTAAGTTAGAGTGTATTTATAATCGTATTCATGAGATAAGAATGCGTTTTGAAGTTTTATTACGCGATGCAGAAATTAGTTTTTATAAGCAGTTGCAGCAACAGCCAGAGCGCGAAAGCGAATTACAACTTGAGCTAAATGCTACTCAGCAAGCACTTCACGAAGAATATGAATTTGTTGCCAAAATTAACCAAGGTGGCGAATTTATGGAAGAAGACAAAATAACGCGCTTAGAAGAAATAGCAAAACGTACATGGCTGCGCCATTTCAGTGATAAAAAAGGATTATCACCGCTTGAAGAGTTAAAGAATGAGCAACCTGATGATGTATTGCCGATTACCGAGCAGTTATTAGCTGATAAAGAAGGTCACATCATCAAACGTGAGCAGGCTGTTGAGTATGCGCCTCATTTAGGTATCAATATTGAAGTGCCTGAGTATAAAGCGAATTTAGGCGAGTTGTATAACCTTAAAATTGGCCGTGGCACACTGACCGCGGAAGATCGTTTTATTATTAACGAGCATATTATCGGCACAATTAAAATGCTTGATTCGTTGCCATTCCCATGTGAATTATCGAATGTGCCACGTTATGCCTCAACTCACCATGAAACACTCAAAGGAACGGGGTATCCAAGAAAATTGAAAGGGGATGATTTATCAGTTCCGGAGCGTATTTTGGTACTTGCCGATATATTTGAAGCACTTACCGCATCCGATAGACCGTATAAAAAGGCGAAATCCCTTAGTGTGGCGATTGATATTTTACATAAAATGTCACTCGATCAGCATGTTGATATTGAAGTGTTTAAGCTATTTTTACGCTCTGGCGTGTATAAACAATATGCACAAAAGTACATGCCAAAAGAACAAATTGATGAGATTGATTTAACTAAGTACTTATAGCGTATGATATAAATTTTATAACTGCGTGAGTATGTAAACGCAGAAAATGCATTATTAAGAGTGTTGAAAATTAGATAGCTCAGGGTCGAATTTTTCGCTTTGCTTTTTGGTGTGTTTATCTATATCGATTACGGAAATGGAATCATTATAAGCAAATAAAAAGGCTTGTTAAAAGCCTATTTTAATTTATTGAGATGTAACCTAACTTGGTTTGATTTTGACTAATGTAGGTCGCGCCGATGGGTTACTTGTTTACATAGTCGCTTTTACATACTATCCGCAGTCGAGAGCGGACAACGGGCTATTTCTGTTATTTCACCGTTTGCATCTTCTTGCTCTAAAATCACGTCAAACCCCCATAAACGATATAAATGTTTAATCACTTGGTCTTTTGTGTTCGCAAGCGGTATATCGTTATGTGGCGTATAACGCAGTGTAAGCGCACGGTCGCCTCTTACATTAACATTGAACACCTGAATGTTGGGTTCTAAATTACTTAGGTTATATTGTTCAGATAGTGCCTGCCGAATGGCGTGGTAGCCGGATTCATTGTGAATTGCACTGACTTCTAAGTGGCTTTCTTTCTCGTTATCTAAGATAGAGAAAAACTTAAAATCGCGCATTAACTTAGGTGATAAAAACTGACTGATAAAGCTTTCATCTTTGAAGTTTTCCATCGCAAAATGCAGAGTATCGAGCCAGTTACTGCCAGCGATTTCAGGAAACCACCGTTTGTCTTCATCTGTTGGGTTTTCACATATACGACGAATATCCACCATCATATTAAAACCGAGCGCATAGGGGTTAATGCCTGAATAGTAGGGCGAGTTATAAGGCGGCTGATACACAACATTGGTATGGGATTGCAGCACTTCTAACATAAAGGCATCACTTAACTTACCTTCATCGTACAAGTGATTCAGCAAGGTATAGTGCCAAAATGTTGCCCAGCCTTCATTCATTACTTGAGTTTGCTTTTGTGGGTAAAAATATTGCGAGATTTTGCGCACAATACGGATTATTTCACGTTGCCAAATTTCGAGTAATGGTGCTCGTTTTTCAATAAAATAAAGAATGTTCTCTTGTGGTTCACTCGGAAAGCGTGCAGCTTGTGTTTCAGCTTCGCTTTGTTGTGAGGGAATAGTTTTCCACAATTCATTAACTTGAGATTGTAAGTAATCCTCGCGTTCTTTCTGCCTTTTTTGTTCTTCAAAAAGGGATATTTGTTGAGGTCGTTTGTAGCGGTCTACACCATAATTCATTAATGCATGGCACGAGTCGAGTAGTTTTTCGACTTCTTCTACGCCGTACTTTTGTTCACATTCGGCGATGTAATTTTTAGCAAACAGTAAATAATCAATTATAGAGCTTGCATCGGTCCAAGTTTTAAATAGGTAATTACCTTTAAAAAATGAATTGTGCCCATAGCAGGCATGTGCCATAACAAGCGCTTGCATTGGCATGGTGTTTTCTTCCATCAGGTATGCAATGCACGGATCTGAATTGATTACAATTTCGTAGGCAAGCCCCATTGCACCACGTTTATAATTTTGCTCTGTTTGAATGAATTTTTTACCAAAAGACCAGTGGCTGTAGCCAATTGGCATGCCAACACTAGAGTAGGCATCCATCATTTGTTCTGCAGTTATTACTTCAATCTGATTAGGGTAAGTATCGAGGCGATAAAACTCAGCAACCCTAGCAATCTCGGTTTGGTATTCTCCGAGTAAATCGAATGTCCAATCAGGACCATCGCTTAGTACTTTTTTACTCATAACTAGTCCTTGAAAATTAAACTACATCTGCGGTGGTATCTTTTTTAAATAGCTCCCTGAAAATAGGGTAAATGTCTTCCACCGATTTAATGTGTTGAATGGCGAAGTTTTCATGGGTATCGGCGAGCACTTGATATTCACGCCATAGGCTTTGATGTGCTCGTGTGGTGATTTCGATATAAGCGTAATATCGCGTAACAGGCAGAATTTTATTTGTAAGCCAATCACTACATTGTGGCGAATCATCAGCCCAGTTATCACCATCAGATGCTTGCGCAGCATAAATATTCCACTGTTCAGAGTCATAACGCTCTTTGATTATTTCGTCCATCAGCTTTAATGCGCTTGATACAATTGTGCCACCCGTTTCTTGCGAATAGAAAAACTCGTGTTCATCGACTTCTTTGGCTTGGGTATGGTGACGAATGTAAACAACTTCGATGTCTTTGTAGGTACGCGTTAAAAATAAATAAAGCAAAATATAAAACCGTTTTGCGGTTTCTTTGGTTGCTTGGTCCATCGAACCTGACACATCCATTAAGCAAAACATTACAGCTTTAGAACTTGGCTCAGGGCGCTTCTCATAGTTTCTAAACCGTAAATCAAAGGTATCAATAAACGGTACTGTGGCTATTTTATTTTTAAGTTGCTCTATTTCCTTTGCAAGCAGGGCTATTTCGCTTTGGTTTTCCTTTTTGTTTTTTGTAAGTTCAGCAAGTTTTTGCTCAAGTTCAGCTAATTGACGTTTTTTGCCTGCGGTCATGGCAATGCGCCTTGCGACTGAACCTTGTAATGAACGAACAATATCAATATTTGAAGGAACTCCATCGTTACTGTAACCAGCACGATGGGTTTTCATTTGAACTAACTTATTGAGTTGGTTCTGTTTCAAGTTTGGTAGTGCAAGATCTTCAAACAGCAAGTCTAAGTATTCATCTTTTGAAATGGAAAAAACAAAATCATCTTGGCCTTCTCCAGAGTCACTGGCATCACCTTCGCCCGCACCTTGACCTTGTCCACCAAGGGGACGTTTTATTCTGTCCCCTTGACTAAATTGGTCATTGCCTGGATGCACCATATCGCGTTTGCCACCTTTACCCTGATGGAAAATAGGCTCTTGCATATCACGACTTGGAATCGAAATGCTTTCGCCTGTTTCCACGTCAGTTACGCTGCGTTTGGCAATCGCATCGGAAACCGCCTCTTTAATTTGGCGTTTGTAACGCTTAATAAAGCGTTGACGGTTAACCGTATTTTTATTTTTCCCGTTTAAGCGTCGGTCAATAAAATGTGCCATATACGCCTCCGTAGGTCTTCTTTACAATTACTACTAACTTACTGTGACTTACGAACTCGTAAATACCATTCACTGAGCAAACGAACTTGTTTCGCTGTATAGCCTTTTTCAACCATGCGGTTAACAAAGTCCTCGTGCTTTTGTTGATCTTCGGCACTGGTTTTTGCATTGAATGAAATAACAGGCAGTAGATCTTCGGTATTTGAGAACATTTTCTTTTCGATGACCGTTCTTAATTTTTCATAGCTCGTCCAAACAGGGTTTTTACCGTTGTTGTTAGCACGTGCTCTTAAAACAAAGTTTACGATCTCGTTACGGAAATCTTTTGGATTAGAAATTCCCGCTGGCTTTTCAATTTTCTCTAGTTCTGCATTGAGTGCAGCTCTATCAAATAATTGGCCTGTATCTGGGTCGCGGAACTCCTGATCTTGGATCCAGAAATCGGCATAGGTGACATAACGGTCGAAAATGTTTTGGCCATATTCAGAATAGGATTCTAAATAAGCGGTTTGAATTTCCTTACCGATAAACTCTACATACTTCGGAATTAAGAAACCTTTTAAGAACTCAAGGTAGCGCTCTTGGGTTTCTTGTTGGAATTGCTCGCGCTCAATTTGTTGCTCTAGCACATAGAATAAATGAACTGGGTTAGCTGCCACCTCAGTGTGATCAAAGTTGAAAACACGCGATAAAATCTTAAAGGCAAAGCGCGTTGATAGGCCGTTCATGCCTTCGTCAACACCAGCGTAATCTTTGTATTCTTGGAACGATTTAGCCTTCGGATCGGTGTCTTTTAAACTCTCGCCATCGTAAACCCGCATTTTTGAATAAAGACTTGAATTTTCGGGCTCTTTAATTCGTGATAACACTGAAAACTGCGCTAGCGTCTCTAGAGTACCTGGGGCACATGGCGCTTCGTTTAGTTCTGAGTGTTGTAGTAGTTTTTCGTAAATTTTAATTTCTTCAGAAACACGCAGGCAATAAGGCACTTTCACAATGTAAACACGGTCTAAAAACGCTTCGTTGTTTTTATTGCCTTTAAACGTTTGCCATTCTGATTCATTAGAGTGAGCCAAAATCATACCATTGAAGGGGAGAGCAGAGAGACCTTCGGTACCGTTGTAGTTACCCTCTTGTGTAGCGGTTAATAATGGGTGAAGCACTTTAATCGGTGCTTTAAACATTTCGACAAATTCCATTAAACCTTGGTTAGCATGACAAAGTGCACCGGAATAGGCGTATGCATCGGCATCGCTTTGCGCAAAGTGTTCAAGCTTACGAATGTCCACTTTACCTACAAGTGCGCTGATGTCTTGGTTATTCTCATCACCAGGCTCAGTTTTCGCTATAGCGATTTGGTCTAAAATAGATGGGTAACGCTTTACTACTTTAAATTTCGTAATATCACCGTTAAATTCGTGCAGGCGCTTAGTGGCCCACGGTGACATAATTGTTTTTATGTATCGATTGCTAATACCATATTCTTTTTCGAGGATATCGCCGTCTTCTACGGGGTCGAATAAGCAAAGGGGGTGATCATTTACAGGGGAATCTTTAAGGCAATAAATAGGTACTTTTTGCATTAGGTATTTAAGCTTTTCAGCAAGCGATGACTTACCGCCACCCACAGGACCAAGTAAATAAAGTACCTGTTTGCACTCTTCAAGCCCTTGAGCTGCATGCTTTAAATAGGCAACAATTTGTTCAATGCTATCTTCCATGCCATAAAATTCTTTAAAGGCAGGGTAGCGCGGAATAACACGGTTAGAAAAAATACGACTGAGTGTTGGATCTTGTGATGTATCCACCATTTCAGGCTGACCAATCGCCATTAATAACCGCTCTGCTGAGCTGGCATAGGCGGATTTATCTTCTTTACAGATCTCGAGAAACTCAGCAATAGTAAATTCTTCTTCTTTTGCGGCTTCGTAACGAGATTGGAAATGATCAAAAATTGTCATATAGACCTCCTAAATACCGGAAATTTTGCAACAGCAATAAAACTAGCCACTATTTATAAGGTTAGACGGGATTTTTGATTGTGCGAGATAAATAAAAGATATTTAAAGAAAAAACTTTACTATATTTCAGAGTGTTGAATATTATGCAATAGTTGCTGAGGGATTATGAAAAGTGCTGGGAAATGTCAGTAAAACGCATACGTTTTACTGACAAAAACAGGTATTAAGCTAGGTTTGCGTTTGCAAATTCCCAGTTAACTAGTGCCCAAAAACCGTTTAGGTATTCAGGACGCACGTTACGGTAATCGATGTAGTAAGCGTGTTCCCAAAGGTCAACAGTGATGATTGGTGTAACACCCGCTTCAGTTAGTGGTGTAGCTGCATTTGAGGTGTTAACGATGTCTAGGCTGCCGTCAGCTAGTTGTACTAACCATGTCCAGCTTGAACCAAAGTTGTTAACAGCTTTGTCGTTGAAAGCAGCTTGGAATTCAGCGAAAGAACCCCATTTAGCGTTAATTAGTTCAGCAACTTTACCTGTTGGCTCGCCACCACCGTTTGGTGAAAGGCTGTTCCAGTAGAATGTGTGGTTCCAGATCTGTGCTGCGTTGTTGAATACACCACCTTCAGAGCTACATACTACTTCTTCAAGAGTTTTGCCTTCGAAGTCAGTGCCTTCTACTAGACCATTTAGTTTTACAACGTATGTGTTGTGGTGCTTACCGTGGTGGAACTCTAGTGTTTCTTTTGAGATATGCGGCTCAAGCGCATCGATTGCATATGGTAGTGACGGTAGTTCAAAAGCCATTTTATTTCTCCGTTGGCGTTAAAAAAGCGGACAACATTTTACATGAAGATGTCCGATATAAGTGTTAAACTATATCCGAGTATTTTACTCAAGTTTTTATAAACAGCAATGCTAGAAATAATTTGCGGTTATATTATAAACAGTTAGTTACATTTTAACTGTTATTCAACGCGTCTAGCATAGTATTAACTTAAAGAAAATTCACCTATTGTGATAGGGTGCATTTAACTTTGTTGATATTTTTTCAGCTAGGTATTTGAGCTAAGGCCAAACGCGCGATTATCGTCTCGTTTTAAACGATGTCATTGATAATTTAGTGTGTGAGATGTGCATGGTCAAATGCCTGCCAAACGATGCGAATAGGCCTATTGGCATGTTGAAAAAGAGTAATAATCAACAATGAAACTGCGCTAGTGTGCCAAATAAGGCGAGTAAATCACTCGGTTGAATTGCTAAACAAAGATAAATTACGCCAAAAGGTGTCGAGGTAGTAAATGGAAACGTTAGACAAGATTAAGCAACAGATCGCAGAAAATTCAATTCTACTTTATATGAAAGGCTCTCCAAAATTACCAAGTTGTGGTTTTTCATCTCAAGCGTCACAAGCTTTAATGGCATGTGGTGAGCAATTTGCGTACGTTGATATTCTTCAAAACCCTGATATCCGTGCAGAGTTACCAGCTTATGCAAACTGGCCTACGTTCCCACAGTTATGGGTTGAAGGTGAGCTAATTGGTGGTTGTGACATTATTGTAGAAATGTTCCAACGCGGTGAACTACAACCTTTAATCACCGAAGTTGCCGCTAAAAATAAAGAAGCAGAATAATATTACGTTAAGTAGTAATTGATTTTGTGGTATTTTTGCTAAGCTTAATTCATTAGTATGATGTTTTAAGCTTAGTATGACTTTTCAATCTTATTTTATTCCTCTCGTTGTTGCGCTGTTTTTATTGAGTTTAGAGAGCGTTGCAAAATCATTTGAACTTTCATATCAACATCAGCAACAAACTAAAACGATCAGCGTTAATCAGCCCTCTGCAAACCGTTTTGAAATAGCCCATGAATTACCACAGCAATTAAGCCTAGTAACGCTTGATTGGCCACCATACATTGACCGTAATTTATGTGACAACGGTTGGGTATTCACACTTACAGCAGCGTTATTTAATGAACTTGGGTTTGGTATTAGTGTCGAGTTTTTTCCTTGGGCTCGCTCGGTACGCATGGCTGAATTAGGGCAGGCTGATATTTTGTTCCCAGAATATTTTATAGAAGTGACCGCCCCCAGTGATGTAATAGCCAATAGCTTTAGACGCAACAACTTAGCATTATCGACTCCTTATGCAGGCGGCTTAATTGGACTAATGATTCGTGAAAATTACAAAGCCCCGTACGATGGCACTTTTCAGTCAATTCAAGGGGCGCGAATTGGCGTTGTTAGAGGGTATCAAAATACCCCTGAGTTTGATAAGCACCTTGATCTTGGCTTTTTTAATGCAATTCAAGCGCGCGATGATCGACAAAACCTAAAACTTTTATTGGCGAGTCGGGTAGATTACATTGTTGCTGATCCCAATGTAGTCGATTACCTATTAAGTCACGACGAGCGAAGTGACAAAAATCAAATTAAATTCATTGAACCGGCCTTTCAATATAATGATTTTTACTATGCTATAAGTAAACGCAACGCAATGTGGCAATCGCTGCAAGTTAAAATTAATGCCAAGCTATCAGAGTTTGAGCAAGCCGGAACAATTAAAACCATTCAACAAAACGCTGGAAAGTGTGCGCCCGCAAACTAGCGTCCTGCCTGATGTACAAGATAATTCAAGTTTAAAAAGAGGGTTTTCGGTTAATTGGTATTACCATGAATAAATATTCAAAATAATGAATGGCTTACGTTTACGTAAACTACAGTTGAGAGTTGTTTTTATTTACATTGTGTTAATATGATACCGGTGTCAATAAGATCCTATAACCAAGATAACCCCAATTTAGAGGCTTTTTCCGGTAAAGTTGTTGAATTTATGTATAAGTGAAAAATATTCAATAACCTGAATATGTATTCATAATTTGGTTGACTCTAAGCAATATCTTGGTTAATTTTGAGAATCGCGCAAGTGAACACACGGCACGTACCAACATTAGCAACCTTTGTTTCGCGTTAACAAAATCGCTATTACTTATCGAACTGTCATAAAACTTCGATACGGTCACGCCAATACTTCCGTCAATCACAACTGTTTTGTTCACTTGAGCTGTAGCAAGGGAGGAGTCCAACATGTTATATGACTCGAGATTAGAAAAAGATAATTGCGGTTTTGGCCTTATCGCGCACATTGAAGGTCAGCCGAGTCACAAATTAGTTCGCACAGCGATCACCGGGTTAGATCGAATGCAACACCGTGGTGGTATTGCAGCAGATGGTAAAACCGGCGATGGCTGTGGGTTGTTATTGCAAAAACCAGACGGTTTCTTCCGTGCTGTTGCTGCAGAAAATGATTGGCACTTAGGTAAAAACTACGCTGTTGGTATGTTATTCCTAAGTCCTGATCCGGTCATCGCAGAGCACAACAAACAGGTAATTAGTGAAGAACTAGAAAAAGAAACGCTAAAACTGGTTGGTTGGCGCGATGTGCCCGTTAATCCAGCAAGTCTAGGACCGATTGCGCTGGAACAATTACCTAATTTTCAACAGGTCTTTATTTCAGCGCCAGAAGGCTGGCGTCCAAAAGATTTAGAGCGCCGTTTGTACATCGCACGACGTCGCATAGAAAAACAAATTAATGATGAACATTTTTATATTGCGAGCCTGTCGGGCTTAGTATCGGTATATAAAGGCTTAATGATGCCGGCAGATTTGCCGAATTTCTACCTTGATCTAGCCGATATGCGTATGGAATCTGCTATCTGCGTTTTCCACCAACGTTTTTCTACTAATACGCAACCGCGCTGGCCGTTGGCACAACCATTTAGATACCTTGCACACAATGGTGAAATTAACACTATTGAAGGTAACCGCCAGTGGGCGAGAGCGCGTGCGTATAAGTTTTCATCACCATTACTACCTGACTTACAAAGTGCGGCACCATTTGTAAATGAATCCGGTTCAGACAGCTCAAGCTTAGATAATATGCTAGAGCTATTCTTAGCGGGTGGCATGGATATTTTCCGTGCTATGCGCATGCTAGTGCCACCTGCATGGCAGAAAAATCGTGCGATGGATGAAGACTTACGTGCCTTTTATGATTTTAACTCAATGCACATGGAGCCTTGGGATGGTCCTGCAGGGTTAGTAATGTCGGATGGCCGATTTGCTGCGTGTAACTTAGACCGAAACGGGTTACGTCCTGCTCGTTATGTAATTACTAAAGATAATCATATTACTTTAGCGTCAGAAGTGGGTATTTGGGATTACTCTGCTGACGAGGTTAAAGAAAAAGGCCGTGTTGGGCCGGGTGAATTACTGGTTATTGATACATTGCATGGCAAAGTATGGCAATCGTGCGAAATCGACGAAGATTTGAAAAAGCGCCATACCTACAAGCAGTGGTTAACTGACAACGTGAAACGTTTAGTGCCATTGGAGGAAATTGACGAGCAAGACCTTATCGGTCAACGTGAATACGACGATGATATGCTGGCGATTTACCATAAGCAATTTGCTTACAGTAACGAAGAACTTGACCAAGTTATTCGCCCAATGGGCAACTCAGGCCAAGAAGCAACGGGGTCAATGGGCGATGACACGCCATTTGCGGTGCTGTCGTCACAATCACGTTTAGTCTATGACTATTTCCGTCAAAAATTTGCGCAGGTGACTAACCCGCCAATAGATCCATTACGTGAAAACCATGTTATGTCACTGGCTACCTGTATTGGTCGTGAACAAAACGTATTTAACGAGACAACAGGGCACGCAAAACGCTTACAGTTTTCATCGCCAGTGTTGACTTACTCTGATATGAGTCAGTTGTTGTCTGCAGATCAGGCGCATTATTCATTTGCCTCATTGTCGATTAATTATGATAAAGATGACTCATTGTTATCGGCAATTGAAAACGTATGTGACCAAGCGGAAGATTTAGCGCGTCAAGGTACGGTATTGATTGTATTAAGTGATAAAGGTTTAACACCTGACACTTTGCCGATTCCTGCTGCGATGGCAGTGGGTGCGGTGCAGCGTCGCTTAGTGAGTAAGAACTTACGCTGTGATACTAACATTATTATTGAAACAGCGAGCTGTCGTGACCCACATCAATTTGCCGTATTACTCGGCTTTGGTACTACCGCTATCTACCCATATTTAGCATATGAAACGCTAACACAAATGGTAGATACCGGCATTATAGAAAAATCGTATCGCGATGTGACCTTGGCGTATCGTAATGCAATTAACAAAGGTCTCTACAAAATAATGTCTAAAATGGGCATTAGTACCGTTGCTAGCTACCGTTGTTCGATGCTGTTCGAAGCAGTAGGGTTAAGCGATGAAGTTGTAGACTTGTGTTTCTCAGGCGTTGTTTCGCGCATTCAAGGTGCAGACTTTAACGATTTCCACCAAGATCTTATTAATTTATCGCGTAAAGCGTGGATCAAGCGCAAGCCGCTCGACCACGGTGGCTTGTTAAAATACGTGCATAACGGAGAGTATCACGCGTACAACCCGGATGTGATCCAAACATTACAAGTAGCTGTGCGCTCAGGTAATTATCAGGATTACCAAAAATATGCAGATTTAGTAAACACCCGTCCAGTCACTAATATTCGTGACTTGTTAAAACTGAAAACAGGGCAAACGGCTATTGATGTGAGTGAAGTGGAAGATGCAACTGAACTTTATAAGCGATTTGACTCAGCGGCAATGAGTATCGGTGCGTTATCGCCTGAAGCACATGAAGCGCTAGCGATTGCAATGAACCGCTTAGGTGGTTGTTCAAATTCAGGTGAAGGCGGGGAAGATGTCGCTCGCTACGGCACAGAAAAGAACTCGCGTATTAAGCAAGTTGCATCGGGTCGATTTGGCGTAACGCCGCACTATCTCAAAAATGCTGATGTCATTCAGATTAAAGTGGCTCAGGGTGCAAAACCAGGTGAAGGCGGTCAATTGCCGGGTGAAAAAGTGACTCCGTACATTGCTAAGCTACGTTATTCAGTACCTGGTGTAACATTAATTTCGCCACCACCGCATCACGATATTTATTCAATCGAAGATTTAGCTCAGCTTATTTTTGACTTAAAGCAAGTAAACCCAGATGCCATGATTTCAGTGAAGTTGGTATCCGAACCGGGCGTAGGCACAATTGCTACTGGTGTTGCTAAAGCTTATGCCGACCTTATTACCATTGCGGGTTATGATGGTGGTACGGGTGCTTCACCATTAACCTCTGTTAAATATGCGGGTTGTCCTTGGGAATTAGGCCTTGCAGAAACGCAACAGGCACTGGTTGAAAATGGTTTACGTCATCGAATTCGCTTGCAAACCGATGGTGGTTTAAAAACGGGTTTAGATATTATTAAAGCGGCTATTTTAGGTGCAGAAAGCTTTGGTTTTGGCACTGGTCCTATGGTTGCTCTTGGTTGTAAATACCTGCGAATTTGTCATTTAAATAACTGTGCAACAGGTGTTGCAACGCAAGACGAAACACTGCGTGCGAAGCACTATCACGGTTTACCGGAAATGGCGATGAACTACTTTAAGTTTATTGCAGAAGAAGCACGCGAAATTATGGCGAGCTTAGGGGTAACTAAATTAGTTGATTTAATTGGCCGAACCGACCTGCTTGAAGTGTTAGAAGGCACAACTTCAAAACAAAGCAAGCTTGATTTATCTCCGGTTATTGCTAAGCCAAACAACAAGAGCGGTGAAACCTTATATTGCAGTGCGCCAAATACGTCGCATTACGAAGGTAAACTCAATGAAAGTTTGTTGGCTCAAGCAAAAGAGGCAATTGAGAACAAAACGTCGATTAAATTGCGCGCGCCTATTCGAAACACTGACCGTTCAGTTGGTGCGTTGCTATCCGGCTATATTGCGAATCTTCACGGAAATCAGGGATTAGCGGCCGATCCGATTATTATCGAACTACAAGGTACGGCAGGCCAATCACTGGGTGTTTGGAATGCGGGCGGTCTTGAACTACATGTAACTGGTGATGCTAACGATTATGTCGGTAAAGGCATGGCTGGCGGTAAAATTACCGTACGTCCGCCGCTTGGTTCATCGTTTAAATCACATCATGCAACGATTGCAGGTAACACCTGTTTGTATGGTGCAACTGGCGGTAAATTATTTGCTGCAGGCAGAGCGGGTGAGCGCTTTGCGGTACGTAACTCGGGTGCAATTGCGGTAGTAGAGGGACTCGGTGACAACGGCTGTGAATATATGACTGGTGGTATTGTGTGTGTGCTTGGCGACACCGGTATCAACTTTGGCGCAGGTATGACAGGTGGTTTTGCTTACATACTTGATGAAAAAGGCGACTTTGATAAACGCATCAACACAGAGCTGGTCGAATTAGTAGAGCTTGCAGATTTGAATATTCATCATGAGCATTTACGCGGCTTAATTGGCGAGCATTTAGAAGCAACACAATCAAATCGCGCAGAGCAAATTTTAGCTGATTTTGAGTCATACATTGCGCAATTTAGATTGGTTAAACCTAAATCGAGTGATGTGAAAGGTTTGCTTGGTCATAGAGCACGTTCAAGTGCTGAATTAAGAATACAGGCGCAATAGGAGGAGTATAATGTCACAAAACGTATATCAATTTATCGATGTGCAGCGTGTCGACCCGCGCAAAAAGCCTATTTCGTCACGTAAAAAACAGTTTGTTGAAATCTACGAACCGTTTTCAGCGAAACAAGTTGACTCGCAAGCCGATCGTTGCCTTGACTGTGGTAATCCATATTGTGAATGGAAGTGTCCTGTGCACAACTATATTCCACAATGGTTAAAACTGATCAAAGCCGGCAAAGTGATCGAAGCGGCTGAATTGTCGCATCGCACCAATAGCCTGCCTGAAGTGTGTGGACGCGTATGTCCGCAAGACCGTTTATGTGAAGGTGCGTGTACACTCAACGAAGAATTCGGCGCGGTAACCATAGGTAATATCGAAAAGTATATTTCTGATACAGCCTTTGCGATGGGGTGGAAGCCAGATATGTCGCACGTGGTTTGGAGCGATAAGAAAGTTGCTATTATCGGAGCGGGGCCTGCAGGGTTAGGTTGTGCTGATATTCTTGCGCGTAATGGTGTTAAACCTGTGGTGTTTGACCGCCATCCTGAAATTGGCGGTTTACTGACGTTTGGTATCCCATCGTTTAAATTAGAAAAATCGGTAATGGAAAACCGCCGTGAAATTTTCACGGGGATGGGCGTTGAATTTGTGTTAAATACCGAGGTCGGTAAAGACATTGCACTACAAACCATTATTGATGAATACGACGCGGTATTTTTAGCGGTGGGCACTTATCAAAATATGCGTGCAGGCCTTGAAAACGAAGATGCTGATGGTGTGTTTGATGCATTGCCATTTTTAATTGCCAATACCAATTTTCAAATGGGTTACGACGAAACACCAGAATCTTACATCAATATGCAAGGCAAACGCGTCGTTGTGTTAGGTGGTGGTGATACGGCAATGGACTGTGTGCGTACCTCAATTCGTCAAAATGCCAGTAGCGTTGTGTGTGCTTATCGTCGTGATGAAGCCAATATGCCAGGCTCAGTACGTGAAGTAAAAAATGCCAAAGAAGAGGGCGTTGAGTTTATGTTTAATGTACAACCAAAAGGGGTTGTACTTAATGACAGTGGCAAAGTAACTGGCGTAAAAATGGTTAAAACGCAGCTTGGCGAGGCCGATGAAAATGGCCGACGTCGTGCAGAGGAAGTAGCCGGTTCTGAGCATGTTGTGCCAGCCGATGCGGTGATCATGGCATTTGGTTTCCAGCCTCATGCAATGCCGTGGTTAAGTGAGTTTGATGTAGAACTTGATAAATGGGGCCGTATTGTTGCACCTGAGCAAGGCGCATATACACACCAAACATCTAATCCTAAAATTTTTGCTGGTGGCGATGCCGTAAGGGGTTCTGATTTAGTGGTTACCGCTATTTATGAGGGCCGCAACGCAGCAGAAGGCATTATGGACTATCTCGAAGTTTAGTACTGTATAGCCCTAAATGTGGTTAAACATTTAGGGTAGCTTATAACATTAAAAAGGTGGGTAAATGCCCACCTTTTTAATGTTTATGTTTTTTGTGCTTAATGGTATTGCGACAGTAATTCTGAGGCATTAGTGCGGGTAATTTCACTAATATTCGTGCCGCCTAATAAGCGTGCAATTTCATCAATTCGCCCCGAGTTATCCAGTACCGACATATGCGTATGCGTGTGTGTGCCATCATCGCTTTTACTGACAAAAAACTGATTATGACCACTTGATGCAACTTGCGGTAAGTGGGTTACACAAATAACCTGTGTACTATTGCCTAACTGGCGCAATAACTTACCAACGGCTGATGCAGTTGGGCCAGAAATGCCCACATCAACTTCATCGAAAATTAAGGTTGGCGTAGTCATCTTATCTGCAATAATCACTTCAATGGCAAGACTAATACGTGATAGCTCACCACCCGAGGCTACTTTCACAAGCGGTTGTAAACGTTGGCCTGTGTTAGCAGCAACTTGAAAATCTATACTGTCTAGGCCTTTGCTGCTGGTTATCTCTTGTTGCTCAACCACAATGGCAAACTTGGCGTTTTCCATTGATAACATCACTAGTGACTCAGTAACTTGCTTTGATAGTTCATCTGCTGCGATTTTTCGGCTTTGCGAAAGGCGCGTGGCGACAGTCACATAATGTGCTTTAGCCTCGGCAATTTCGCTTTCTAGTGCGGCGAGACGTTCGTCACTTTGCTCAATGTTGGCAAGACTTTGCTTTAGCTCAGCGTGTAAATCTGGGATCGCTTCAGGTGAAATATCGTGCTTTCTTGCCAAATCAAGTGCGCGCGCGATTCGATCATCAAGTTCTGATAACTGCGCAGGGTCCATCTCAACGCTTTCTTGATAATGGCTAAGTTCGCGCGCAGCTTCTTCTAAACTGATGCCCGCTTCAAATAACAAGTCGGCGATTGGTGCCAACTTTTTATCTAAACTTGCTAACTCAGCAATTTGGTTTGCACTCGATTGCACCATAGAGTACGCATTATAATTATCTTGTTGATAAATAATTTGCAGCTCTTTTTGTGTACCTTCAAGCAACGAATTTGCGTTACTTAGCAGCTTATGTTGTTGTTCAATTTCTTCAAACTCACCGCTATCAAGAGAAAAGTCATCTAATTCAGCCACTTGATACTCGAGCAATTGCTTTTCAGCGGCTGCTTGCTGTAGTGACTGACTTAGCGTCGCCTTTTCTTTTTCAAGTGATTGCAGCGCGTTGTATGCCGTTTTAACGTCGCTCACAAGCTCAATGTGTCCAGCAAAGCTATCAACTACCGACAACTGATAACCGGCTTTATTGAGCTGTTGGTGCGCGTGTTGGCCGTGAATTGAAATAAGCAAGCTGCCGAGCGATTTTAACTGCCCTGCTGGTACCATTACGCCGTTTATATAGGCTTTACTGCGGCCGTTTGCCGAAACGACGCGGCGGATAATGCATTCGTTACTATCACCTAATTCATGCTCACTAATAAAGTGTTGTGCAGCAGGTAAGTTTTGAATATCAAACACCGCCGAAACTTGGGCTTTATCGGCGCCTTCACGCACCATACTGGCTTCGGCACGTTCGCCTAAACATAGCGATAGGGCATCAATAGCGATTGATTTACCCGCGCCAGTTTCACCTGTGATAGTTGTCATACCTTGATGCCATTCAATATCAAGGTGTTCAACAATTGCAAAATTTGTTACTTGTAATGATGTTAACATAACTGATTATCCATACAGTATATTAACTGGTAATTTATACAGTAAATAAAAAATAGGCAAGTTAAAAATGAAGATATTTTGTTGCGGAAGAAAAAAAGAGTAAGCAGAAGTATTGAAACGGGTTTGCGCTAATAGCCTATATTTAGGCTTTAGCGCAGATTAAATTATACGTTTTCTTCGTGAAGTTCCGGCTCAACGTTTTCATCAGTTGATGCAAGTGTTGGCGTTATCACTTGTTGGCTTAATGAAGGCAATTGATGCAAATAAAAATCACTGTTGAATTGGTGCCCGGATGTAGGTAATTGTTCAACAAATGCATAAATTTGTTTACTTAACGTCAATTTATCTTCTGCCGATTCAAACTTTAGCAACTCATTTTCGAGTACGTCAGTTAGGTTACCGATTACTTGTTCATAATGGGTAATGGTTTCATCATTTTTACGTTGCATTACAAAGTAATTGTTGTTGATTTGCGATAACCCACTAATGTCTTTTGGTTTTACAATGCGTGATTTACCATAGCTTTGCACTATTTTGCTGTAACGTGAACTGACAACTTCGATACGTTCGCTTTGTTGTTGCTTTTCAAGTGCTAATGCTTTTTTTCGATTGTTATCGATGACTAAAAATGTCGTTAACAGTACAATTAATAAAACGGTGGTTAAAAATACTACAAACCCCACTTTTTCTTTCCTTTCAAATGATTACTCTGAATCTGACTAAGTAAATTGCGTAACACACTTAGCAATAATGTTCTTGTGCGTTCTAGTTTTATAGTTTTTCCAAGTACAAGACAAATTTGTGCGATAAAATAAGGCGAGTGTACGCACATTTAACGATGCAATGCCTTGGTACCCACTAGAACTTAATTTGTTATTTTGATTTCAGGTTGATTAATATAAACGACTGCCCCAGTTTAACTTTTGGCGCAGTACATTGTAATACGAATATTTGCTTGGATGTACCATGCGCAACTGTTGCTCACTTCGTTTGATCACAATTTCATCACCTGGCAATACCGCTAACACAACATGACTATCACAACTCACTTGTAAGTCCACATCATTAGCTGGGCTCAATGCCAGTTTTACTTCACTGTTTGCATCCACCACAAGTGGACGGCTGGTTAGTGTGTGTGGAAACATAGGCACCAATGAAATGGCGTTGAGCTTCGGGTTTAAAATGGGTCCGCCGCCAGAAAGACTATAGGCAGTCGAGCCTGTTGGCGTTGACACAATAAGGCCGTCAGATTTTTGCGAGAATACAAACTCTCTATCAATAAAGGCTTCAAACTCAATCATGTGCGCAACTTTATTGGCATGCAACACGGCTTCGTTAACCGCTGTGTTTGAGCTTTTTAGCACTTCATGGCGATAGATTTCCACTTCCAGCAAGAAGCGTTTTTCTTCACTAAATTTACCAGCCAGTACTTGCTCAAGCTCACGCTCAAAATTGTCGGGATCAAGGTCGGTAAGAAAACCGAGATTACCTCTATTCACGCCGATAACCGCAATATCAAAGCGGGCCAATACACGAGCTGCGCCTAGCATATTACCGTCACCTCCAACCACAATCGCTAAATCACAGTTGCGGCCAATTTCAACTAACGACGCTGAATGCTCTTCATCAACAATGGGTTCAGCGACACGGCTTTCAACGTAAACTTGATAACCGAGTGCCGTTAAAAAGGTATGCAGTTTGGCAAGTGTTACAGCCGCGCCTTCATGGTTCGGTTTGCCAATCAATCCTATGTTATTAAATACTTGTGCCATAAAATCGTCACTGATAAAGTCTTGCCTACAGTATATCTTGATTTTTAATCATCAGGCCATAAATAATAATCATGAAATTAAGCGCCCGTGATCAACTCATTTTTTCTGCCGTTATGGACTTATATTGCAATGGCGAAGGTACGCCAGTTGCATCAAGCCATGTGGTAAAGCAGAAACAAATTAATATTTGCAGTGCGACAGTACGCAATGCAATGGCGCGTATGGAAAAGTCGGGGCTATTGTATGCGCCTCACACCTCTTCGGGACGTGTACCAACAGAGCTGGGTTTTAGTTATTGGTTTGATGAATTTTTTCAACTTTCGGATATTGCAGACTATTGGGAACCTAGTGCGCAAAACCTTACCGAATTTTCACATCGCTTAAGCCAACAATATAAACTGTGTGTGTTGGTGAGTTTGCCAGAGGCCATGCAGCAACATATTTATCGTGCAGAAGTGCTCGATTTTAGCTTTGAAAACTGGCTTATTTTATTGTTCGATAGAGACGGTAATAGCCAAAACATTCAAATTAACAAGCCTCGCGAAGCAAACGATGCATTACGCAATCAGTTTAATGCGTGGCTAAATACTGTTTTTGCAGGGCATAACTTGGCTGAAGGGTTACGCCGCATGGTGGCGATGCGCCAAAGTGCACCAATGTTTTGTCATGGTTCGCTTGGTATGTGGATTAAGGCGCTCGCTGAAAAACTGCATGTAGATAGTAGCATTGTTATTGGCAGTCACTATTTATTTGGTGCACTGTCTAGCGAGCAGTTAAATCAAATTGGCGCGCCATTTTTAGATTATGTAGAACAAAAGTTAGCGATGAAAATGGGCATGTCGGTTATGTACCACGACAACTTGCCGTTTGGTGCGTTGGAAGATTACTTATTACTGAGCGTGCCGTACTTTTCACAAGAGATATACCAAGGCCGTTTATGTGTGCTCTGTCCAAAGTCGGCGAAAATTGAAGCAATTATCAATGAAATATCGATTAATTGCGCTATTAGCTCTTGAAAGGCGTTTATCAATCCCCATAATTAGCATCAGTTGTAAGATTTCGGAGAGTATCAATGTCTGAGCAAAATAATCAGCCAGAGCAAGAAGCAGAAGTACAGGAAACCCTTGACCAAGTAGCAGAAGAGCTACAACAAGGCGGTGAAGAGCTAAGCGCAGAAGCGGAAATTGCAGTATTAAATGCAGAGCTCGAAGCAGCGAAGCAAACAATTGAAGAGCAAAAAGACAGTGTAGTACGTGCTGCCGCAGAAGTTGAAAACATGCGTCGTCGTACAGCGCAAGATGTTGAAAAAGCACACAAGTTTGCCCTTGAAAAATTCGCCAATGAACTACTACCTGTGCTTGATAACTTAGAGCGCGCGATTGAGTTTGCTGACAAAGAAAACGAACACATTAAGCCGGTAATCGAAGGTGTTGAGATGACGGCAAAAAGCTTTGTTGATGCCGTAGCAAAGTTTGGTGTTGAAGTGGTTGCGCCACAAGGCGAAACGTTTAACCCTGAATTCCACCAAGCGATGTCAATTCAGCCATCTGCTGATGTTGCACCAAACACTGTTATTGCAGTAATGCAAAAAGGTTACCTACTAAATGGTCGTTTACTTCGTCCAGCAATGGTAATGGTGTCTAAAACTGCTGAATAATAGTGCTTAAGAATGCAAAAAAGCTGTAACCTTGGTTACAGCTTTTTTTGTGCCTGTTGTGGCAAATAAAATGTACTAATGGCCGAACTTTAACTGCTTTAATTGGCAGATTAAAATACCGCTTACTGCCATTGCCATAGCAACCGCAAATCCGATGCTTGGCGGTAATGGGATAAACGCTAAAATTGGGCCTGCAAAGGCACCACTGCCAAAGCGTAAAGTACCTATCACAGCGGTAGCTGTTCCAGATTTCTTCTTGAAATTTATTAAAATCAGCGCATCGGCGTTGGTTGCCATAATGCCTAAACTCATCATCAGTGGCGCAATAAACGCTGCAACCAAATACACATTGTGCGTAAATACACTGACTAAAATAAGGCAAGTTACCGCAATAAAGCTAATGGCTAAGCCAATATTGAGCATTTTACGCGAGCCAAATTTAGGCACTAACCGGGTATTAATAAAGTTACCTAACATTAACGCCAATACATTAAATGCAAATAACACCCCAAATAGGGTTTCACTCACCTTAAAGTGTGCCATATAAATTGCTGATACTTTGGTTAAAAAGCAAAAGAACGCGAACGAGGCGAGCATGGAAATAACAATATCAAAACGTGCTTTTTTGTTTGTGAGCACAATGCGATAGTTTGAAAAAAACAGCGCCAAACCTTTAATTTTGCTGGGATGAATAGGTACTTCTTTTAAATAAAAATAGGCTAATACAAACAGCACACCAGCATAAATCGTCAGTGCATAAAAAATAGCATGCCAATGCCAGGTGATCATTAACATACTGCCGATACTTGGTGCGAGCAGTGGTGCTAACATCATAATCATCGACACGTAAGACATGCCTTTAGCAGTGTTTTCTTGATACATATAGCGAATAATACCAGGTACGACGACGGTGACAGCAGAGCCAAAAAATGCTTGTGCAAAGCGTAAAACAATAAAGGCATCAATAGACTGTGTAGCGGTAAGTAAAAAAGAACATAAGCCAAAGCCTAGCAAGCCAAAGAGTGCGAACAAACGCCTGCCTTTTTGGTCAATTAGCGGCCCAAATAACATCATGCCTAACGCATAGCCAGCTAGATAGCTACTTAAAGAAAGTTGGACTTGCGCCATATCGGTGTTGAAGTAGCTTGATATTGCAACAAAAGCAGGTAAGTACAGGTCAATTGCTAATGGCGTTGTTGCGACGAGCGCCGATAGTAGGGGTAAGATGAATTTAGATAACGTTTTTTCAGTCACAGAAATACTTATTCAGGGTATCGGGGAACCCTATTTTACGTGTAAAATATGTGATTTGATACAACAGATCCGATTAAGCGCTTTGCTAAATTGTAGGTTTATTGTTAAAAATAAATTACCGTACCAATTCAGGGCTTTGTGATGGTAAATATTGCAAAATCAATATTTGTTAAACAGCGCTAAACGACATTAGGGAAAACGTAATGAAATTATCTCATGTATTGCTCTCACTCTCAGTGGCTGCCACGCTGGTTGGGTGTAAATCGAGTCCAACAGGGCGCACACAGATTGCCATGTATTCTGAAGCGGAAATGAATCAGCTTGGTAAACAAAGCTTTGTTCAAATGAAAAAGCAGCAACCAATTAACACCGATGCCAAAATCAATCGCTATGTGCAATGTGTTGCTGATAATGTTATTTCAGTGCTTCCTGCAAAATACGCGAATCAACAATGGGAAGTGGTGGTATTTGAAGAACCATCTGCAAATGCATTTGCGCTTCCAGGTGGTAAAATAGGCGTACATACGGGGCTATTAAAAGTAGCACAAGGGCAAGACCAATTAGCAACAGTACTTGGCCACGAAGTAGGGCACGTAATTGCCGAGCATTCAAATGAACGTATGACTGCAGCCGGTATTAAACAGGCCACTCTGCAAGTTGCAGACGCGTATAGTCGTTCGCAAGGAAACCGTTTACACAATGAAACTATGATGGCGTTAGGTGTAGGTGCTGAATATTTAGGTATGATGCCGTTTAGTCGTATGCATGAAAGCGAAGCCGATAAAATAGGCTTAGATCTGATGGCAAAAGCTGGGTTTAATCCAAAGCAGTCAGTTGAATTATGGCGTAATATGGCAGCAAATAATAACGGTGCACCACCGGAATTTTTATCAACGCACCCATCATCAGATACCCGTATTAGTGATTTGCGTAGCTGGATGCCAGATGCGATGGCATTACACAATCAAGCTAAAGCACAAAATAAGCGCCCTCACTGCGAATAACGCAGCTTTTTTCTAATTGAGTAAATTGATTTTTACTCAATTAGAAATTCAAATTAAAAGTTTAAAAAAACGTCAGTTTGGTCTACATTTAAAAATAAGAATAATTATAATTTAATGTAGTCCGTTGAAACTGAAAAACCCCTTAGCAAAACAGCTGCTTGTTGGTATTTTACTGACTAGCTCCATTCTTACACTGATGATAACTAGTACCATTATTTGGATGGATTATAAGCGCGATCTCAGCGTGATCGATCAAGGGTTTCAGCAAATTGAAAAAAGTCATTTACCTTCGGTTACCAATGCACTTTGGGCGGAAGATGAAAAGCAACTCGAATTGTTACTACAGGGTATTAGCGAACTTCCTAACGTATCGTCAGTAACGATTTGGCAAGATAATGCCAATCGTCTTACCGTAAATAAAACGCAAACCAAATACGCTAAAAGTAAATCTTGGGCCATTGATTACCGATTTAATCGTACTAAATACCATTTGGGCGAACTGATTGTAGTAATGGATATGTCGGGTGTGTATGGTTACCTAGCAGACAAAGTCGTGGTAACTTTGCTTACTCAAGGTGCAAAGACCTTTATTGTATCAATGATCATTTTCACCTTAGTGCACTTACTAGTAACCCGTCATTTAAATCATTTGGCTTATTCAATGAGCCACGTGAATATGTCGGCACCGGAAGAATTCAAACTCGATCGAAAACAAGCGCGCGATGATGAAATCAATCGCCTTGTTGTAGAATTTAACGCCATGATGGGGGCGTTGTCTAAATCATTTGGCGATCTTAAAAAGCAAAAGCAAGCAGAGCAGAATGCCAATAAACTAAAAGGTGAATATCTCGCTAATATCAGTATGGAAGTAAAAACGCCAATGAATGGGCTTTTGGGTATGGCGCATTTGTTATCAGAAACCAAGCTTGATCACCGCCAACACAGCTACGTTAGTGTTATTCAAAAAAGCGCGTTTAATATGCTTGAGCTGCTAAATGGTATTTTAGATTACTCCAAAATTGAGCATAGCCAACTCGCACTCGACCAGCATATTTTCGATATTCATGCATTAATTCGTGAGATTTTCCAAGAATCTGAGTTGCGAGCGAAAGAGAAAAATCTGCGCTTAGTCACTTATGTTGACCCGGCTATAAAGAGCTATTTAGTCGGTGACTCGGTGCGTTTAAAGCAGGTTATTTGTAACCTTGTAAACAAAGCAATTAAATATTCTGATCGTGGCGATATTTCGATTAATGTAGACGCCGAAGTAACGACGGGCTTGTCAGAGCTTACAATTAGCGTACGTGATAACGGTCAAGGCATTGATGAAACTGTACTCGCGCAGTTAAATAATCCGAAATCAAAAGCCAAAAAAGGCAACTCATCTAATGCGCTTGGCTTAACAATCGCCCAAAACCTAGTGACCTTAATGGGCGGCACATTTACGGTTAACTCAAAAGCAGGGCTTGGCACCGATGTTAGATTTACCTTAGCGCTGCCAACCAGTACATTAATTGAAAATCACCTTGATGATGAGGGGTTACTTGCCAATAAACGTGTCTTAATTTTAGATAGTAAGTTGTTTTTAGCGCGTTATTTAAGTGAGCTGTTTGCACAGTGGCAAATGCAAGTCACCCATGTACAAGATGCAGAGGCTGCGCTTAATTATATGCTGGGGGACGACTTACAGTTTGCTGGATTCGACTTTGTATTGTTGTCACACAGTGAACTTGATAATCAATTAGTTAGTTTTTATGAAAAAATTAACCGTCACAGATTCAATCGACCAGCAAATTTAATTGTATTTGGTGACGAAATTGCGGATGCAGATGTCAGCAGAGTCACGAATATTGGCTATAACCAAGTATGGCAACTACCAAAGCACCCAAGTGATATTAAATCAGCCTTGGTTAATAACATTAAGCAGAGTAACGATGTGGTTATGCCACAAGAAACCGTGCCGTTAACCGTATTAATAGCTGATGACGCACCGATTAGCCAACGCGTTCTTAGCGCGATTTTAATGAACCGTGGTGATAATGTGATTGTCGCAGCTGATGGTAAAGAGGCGGTGGCACTGTGGCAGCAGCATCAGCATGAAATAGATATTATTTTAATGGACTGTGCTATGCCGAAAATGAGTGGCTATGAAGCTGCTCAAACAATACGTATGCAAGAGTCTAGCGATAAAATTGGTGTACCGATAATTGCGGTTACGTCGAGCGACAGTGAAGATGAGTACATCTATTGTAAGTCTTTCGGTATCGATGAGGTATTATTTAAACCGTTTCTACCGGTTGAGCTGTTGGATGTATTGTCGCAATTTAAACTGCATATAGAAGAACATAAAATGTTCAATAGTTTGAAAAATTAGCCACTGTTCACCATAGTTAAAAGTAACTGCTTCAATTGACGTGTCGCGCGACACTTCGCATTCTTTTTCTCATTTATGAGGAGGATTTATGGCAAACTTTAGGGTGATTGAAACAATCTCTTTAAATAATGTGCAGTCGATTTCGAATCTATGTGGTAATCAAGCCTTCGATATTTCAAGTAACGCCTCTCATATTGTCACTGACTTCAGTCAAAAACGGCCACAGCTAATCGAAAAAGACGTTTTAGTTGACCAAGCGCTGTATATGATGAAAATGGGCCATGTGCGCTCAAAAATCGTAATTGATCACGACGAGAATTTTATGGGGGTGATCAGTTCAAGTGATTTATCATCGTACAAAGTACTGCATATAGCGCAGCTTAGAAATGTCTCTCGAGGTGATTTGTCGGTTGAGAACTTGATGCTAAAGAAAGATGAAATGCGCGCTATTGATTTTGCAAAAATTAACAATTACACCATTGGTGATGTATTGGCAACGCTAAAAAATCTCGGTCAGCAGCATGTATTATTGATCGATAAAGAGCATACTTTACGAGGGCTTATTTCAGCGAGCGATATCGCAAGAGCATTACATATCCCAATCAATATTAATGAGAAGGCACACACCTTTAAAGAAATTTTCGATGTGGTGTTTGCGCAACTAGAAAAAAACAAAACCACATAATATGAAAAAGGGCGTAATGTACGCCCTTTTTTAAATGAAATGAATTAACTTACCACTTTTTCTTCGGTGCAAAGAGTTCATCTAAGTCATCTTTTTCGTTATCAAGCTTTTTCTTTGCATCACTCGCGTTGGTTGCTTTTAGCTCTGTCATTATTTCGTCAAGCATATCTTCTATTTCTTGTTTGCGTGACGCGACATACTCGTCTGTAAAGTTGAGCGAATTAATTACCACAAGCGCTTTTTCAAAATACTGGCGTGCAGAACCGAGCATATTAGCACTGCGCGCTGCTTTGCCGCGTTTTAATTGGCTGTCGATATTTACTTGTAATTGCATTTTTTCTAAACGTTTATCTTCGTTTAAGAACACTTGTGTATCAATCTTGCCTTTTGAATGCTCAGAACGAACGATGCTACGTAGTTTTTTAACACCTTGTAATAATGCAATGACTTGCTTTTCATTATCAGGTAGCGCAATGCGTTCAGCAGATGAGTCTTGGCTTGAAGAATTTTCGATACGTTCTTTAGCTTCCGTTAATCGGTTTCTGATTTCTTTAGAATTGGGAGAAAGTTCAGCCATTACCGCTAATGCACTGTAAATGCGTCGATATAATACGGAAAAGAGGGCTTTTGACATTGGAATATTAGCAGAATTCATTAGCACTTCTTCAGTTTCTTCAATGATCTTTTTCTGCTTTGTAAGCTCCTGACGTCGCTCAACATTTTGTTTTTCTTTATGCTGCTGCACCGCGTTGACCCAAACGCCAATAACAATTAGTGCCACTATTAGCGTGATGATAATATAAACTACCATGGAGTTTTTCTCATTCTTATAATTGCCCTAATCTTAACTAATTCTAATTACTTAGTGTAGTGTTGTTAAAAGGAAAGTTCTAATAATAGCACTTTATTACCAGCTTTTTTTACGGCAAAACAAGGGTAAATTTGCTGCCACCTAATCGCCCATCATTGGCAAGCGCGATATGTCCTTTGGTTTCTTTATTTACATGTGCAGATGCAATTAAATTGGCGAAATAGATGCCCAGCCCAGTGCGCCCTTGGCTGATAAGGGCTGAGGACATTTCATTATTGGCTTTCTCTAGCATGCTTTCGGGGTAGCCTTCGCCATTATCGTGAATTTCAATAACAAGCTTATCATTTTGTTGATGTACGCTAATGAGAATTTTCGATGCTGTGTATTTTAGTGCGTTAATAAGAATGTCATTAAGTAAGTTGGCAATTAGGTCAGCGTCAAAAAACCACGCCAGATCTTGTTCAATATCACAACTGACATCAATATTTTTGTTGGTGATATAAAGCTCATTTTTAGCAAGCAGTTCGTCGACTAAGTCATCTAAAAAATGCTCTTCAATATTGAGCGGCAGTTGTGCGTTGTGTTCGCGATAAAGGGCTAGTACTTGTAATAAGTTGGAATTAACGCGGGCAACTTCGTAATGAATCTTAGCGAATTCAGATTGTGCTTGTGGCGTTTGCTCAATACTTTGACTAATTGTTTCCATCGATTGAAGCAGCATACACAGTGAGTTTTTCATATCGTGCATACTTGCGCCAAGGACTACGGAAAAGTCGAGCTTATTATGGTCCATAATTATCCCGTTAATTTAGCTTTAGCAAAGTTTAACAGACTTTGACTTTGCTTGTGACGATGGTCGTGAGGCGCTAACGTTTTTAACGCATTAAATGACAAAGCAAACTGACGCTTTGTTAATGTGAACTTTTGATTTTGTTTATGCAGTTGATACGCCGCTTGTAACAGGTTTAATGCAATATTTGGGTTGTTAGGGGCATTGGCTAGGGCAGTTGCAAATGCCCCTTGAGCGCTTTCAAATGCTTTCTCTTTGTATTTCACCATGCCTTGTTGATTGAAGTTCTCTGATTTTTCGTGGTCTTCGTGTGAAATAATCTTCGCTTTACCGCGCGTAATAATTGGGTCGAGCTTGGCGGTAACCACTTCAATATCGGCGTGTTTCATAATGATTTCGAGCAGATTAATAAATGCTGAATTGAGCGCGTCTGGGTAATCAACAATTTTATCTACCACTAAAATGAGTTTTTCACCTTTTGCGCCGTCTTTATTAACTAAGTACTCAACAAATATCTGATGCACTTCAATTGCTAATTGACTTTGCACACCGGAGTAGAGCTTTGTAATTGTACGATAAATTGCGGGATACTCTTTTTTTGCGCGTCGTACAAAGTTTGCTTGATCCGTTAATTGTATTTGTGTGCAAACACATAACTGATTTATATAGTCATCGAGCTGTGCTAAACATGAATACCTGGCTAATTGCATAACGCGTTTGTAAGCATTAAAGGCAATTTCCAGCTCATTGTAGCGGGTTGCTAATAAGGCTAACTGGCGCTGCCTAACAATTGAGTTGGGCGATGCGGCAATGGCTTTTTGTGTAATTGCGTATGCCGCTTCGAAGTCGTGTTGTTGAATAAAGCACTCACAAGCAAGGTCGTATGCTTCAACGGCTTGTGGATTTTTGGTGGTAATCAGTTTACAAAGGCTTAATGCCTGATCGCTTTGTGATAGCGCCAAATGACAAATCGCTGCGCCCATTTGTGCCCAACTAAGTTCTCGCTTATGCAAAATTGAATTATAAATGCTGAGTGCTTGCGCATATTTAAGTTGTTTTAAATAAATTTCAGCCTTAAGGCGCAAACATTCAATACCAACGCGTTTGTTTTTTGCCATTAGCTGGTCGCAAAGCTCAAGGGCCGTTTTTGGCTTATCTTGATTTAACGCGGTATAAATAGGCTTAAACGCGAGGCTTTTTTCAACAAGCTTATCTAAGCGAGATTTCAGGGTTGTTTTGGTAAATGGTTTTGCAAGGTAATCGTCGGGGCGGTATTCAAGTGCGCCCATCACTAAATCTGAGGCAGTTTCACCGGTGATCAGTACATAGTTAGTGCCGTATTTTAATAAGTTACGATGATTAAGCTCAGCAAGCAGCTGTAGCCCATTTAAACCATCACCTAAGTTGTAATCGACTAACAAGATATCATGTTGATGTTCGCTGTAGCAGGAAAGGGCATCTTCGGCATTGGTACACACGTCCACATGGTGAACACCAAAACTTTCTACCATTTGTTTTAGTGATAGGCGGAATTCGGAAAAATCATCCAAAATAAGCACCGAGATAGATTTGTATCGTTGAAGAGGATTAACCATAAAAACCGAAAATTATTTTTGATACTAATAATTTAGACGCTTTTTTCTGACTTTTACAAAATACTAAGGTAGTTTGTAGTTAAAAATGGAATAAATACGTAAGTTTTGAATTTATGCTTGGCATAAAAGAGACAAAAGTATATAAATAAAGGTAATAATAAATACAAAATACTCGCTATGAAATTACAGCAGCTAAAGTACATTGTTGAAGTACTCAATCACAATCTTAATGTTTCAGCCACCGCTGAAAACTTATATACCTCGCAACCTGGTATTTCTAAACAAGTGCGTATGCTCGAAGATGAGCTAGGTGTGCAAATCTTCGGTCGTAGCGGTAAACATTTAACGCATGTTACGCCGGCGGGCAAAGACATTATCAATATCTCTCGTGAGATTTTGGCGAAAGTTGAAAGCATTAAAGCGGTTGCCAACGAGCATACCTTACCAGATCAAGGTAAGTTGAATATCGCAACTACGCATACTCAAGCGCGTTACGCTTTGCCAAATGTGATCCAAGGGTTTATGAACAAATACCCGAAAGTATCCCTGCATATGCATCAAGGTACACCGCAGCAAATCTCTGATGCTGCCGCGCGCGGTGATGCAGATTTTGCCATTGCAACAGAAGCGCTGCATCTGTATACCGATTTAATTATGCTGCCGTGTTATCACTGGAATCGCAGCATTGTGGTGGCAAAAAATCACCCACTTGCTGCTAAAGCAAATAATCTCACGATACAAGATGTTGCTGCGTTCCCATTAATCACCTATGTATTTGGTTTTACCGGGCGTTCAGAGCTAGATAAAGCCTTTACTAAGCATGGTTTAGAGCCGCAAATCGTGTTTACGGCAACCGACGCTGACGTAATTAAAACTTATGTGCGCTTAGGCTTAGGTGTAGGTGTTGTGGCATCAATGGCCATTGATGAAATGAACGATAAAGATCTCGTGGTAATTGATGCAAGTCACTTGTTTGAAGCAAGTACCACCAAAATTGGTTTCAGAAAAGGTACTTTCCTACGCAGTTACATGTACGATTTCATTGAGCGTTTTGCGCCACATCTGGATAAAACCATTGTTGAGCGTGCATGCATGTTACGCAATCAAGATGATGTCGACCATCTATTTAGGGATATTGAGTTACCGGTTCGTTAAGACCAATTTTGACTCAAAAAAAACGCCACATTACGTGGCGTTTTTTGTATCTGTTAGCTGTGATTAACACTCAATGATATTTACAGCGAGTCCGCCTCGAGCTGTCTCTTTGTATTTGGTTTTCATATCATTACCTGTGTCCCACATGGTTTTGATTACTTTATCAAGCGATACTTTTTGCTCACCTGAGCCGCGCATTGCAAGGCGTGATGCGTTAATTGCTTTTACCGCACCCATTGCATTTCGTTCAATACACGGTACTTGTACAAGGCCACCAACAGGGTCGCAAGTTAAACCTAAGTTATGTTCCATACCAATTTCAGCGGCATTTTCAACTTTCTCAACATTGCCACCTAAAATTTCAGTGAGTGCGCCCGCAGCCATTGAGCAAGCAACGCCCACTTCACCTTGGCAGCCCACTTCTGCACCTGAAATTGACGCGTTCTTTTTGTAAAGAATACCAATCGCCGCAGCAGTCAGCAGGTAACGTGTTGCGATATCTTTATCTACTTCTTTAATAAACGTGTGGTAGTACATCAGTACTGCCGGAAGAATACCCGCAGCACCGTTTGTCGGCGCCGTTACAACACGACCGCCAGCAGCATTTTCTTCATTTACTGCTAGGGCAAATAAATCAACCCATTCCATTGCACGTAGCGGATCGTTATGTGTTTCAATATTGAGTTGACGGTGTAAGCTAGGCGCACGACGTTTTACTTTTAAACCGCCCGGTAAAATCCCTTCAGTGCGCATACCGCGCTCAACACAGGCTTTCATCACAAGCCAAATATTGTATAGCTCGTCAGTGATTTCGCTTTCTGTTTTAAGGGTTTTTTCGTTTGCCATCATCAGGGCTGGTACACTTAAACCATGCTCTTTACACTGCGCCATTAACTCTGCGCCCGTATCAAATGGGTATGGTGCAGGATTTTCTTCGCGTATCGTTAGTGCCGCTTCTTTTTCTTTTTCAAAATCTTCATCGCGAACAATAAAGCCGCCACCGATAGAATAAAAAATCTCACGGAAGACACATTGTTCTCCATTAAATGCTTGTAATTCCATTGCATTTGAATGCTTTGGCAAGGTTTTACGACGGTGAAATACAATGGCGTCTTTTTTTGGAAATGCCGCAGCATGGCTTTGATCAAGATAGATAGTTTCTTCTTTTTCGATTTTATCTAGAATGCTTGGCACCAGATCGGCATCAATAGTTTCTGGATCGTGACCTGCAAGGCCTAAAATAACCGCTTTACCCGAACCATGACCAATACCCGTTTGTCCGAGTGAGCCAAACAATTCACAGCGAACACTGGTTACTTGCTCTAATAGCGCTTGCTCTTGTAATGACTTTACAAACAGTCTTGAAGCGCGCATCGGGCCCACAGTATGTGATGAGGAAGGACCAATGCCGATACTAAACATATCGAATGCACTTATCATACGAATATCTCTTACTTAATCTTTGAACGGCCGGATATCATAACTCTAATTTATAATCATGTTAACTTTAATTAGTATGATTAATGCTTATGTGCTTAATTTAAATGTTTAATCAAATTGCGAATGATTTGCGCGGTGGCACCCCAAAGCAAGCCGTATTCAGTTTGAAACCCAGTTAGAGTATAGGCAGAAAACTGACGTGTGAATTGAATATCTTGCCAATTTTCTTGATCTATAAGCTGTGATAGCGGTAAATAAAATGCACTGGCGACTTCATTGGTTGCTAGTACCAAATTGGGTTTTTCGGGAAGTAGGGCAATATAAGGTTTTATTTCAAATCCGGTGAGCGTCCAATAACTGTCCATATCACCGATAACATGTTGGTTATTAATCTCAACACCGATTTCCTCACAGGTTTCACGCAGCGCTGTAGCAAGTAAATTGGCGTCAGTATCTTCAAGTTTACCGCCGGGAAAGCAAATTTGCCCGGGGTGATGTTTTAAATAGTTTGGGCGTTTACACAGCAACAGGTGAATTTCACCGCTTACATTAACCAGCGGCACCAATACGGCGCTTTGCTTAGCAATATTACGCATTTGTATTGGAAAGCCAACGTCATTGCTTGGTTGTTGAATATGAAAACGGGCGAGAAATTCACTTAACTGCATAAATGTCCAAAGCAAGTACTTATTCGAGTACAGGTAAAATACGATTTACCTTATCGTATGTTTCTTGCAGCTCAGACTCAAGAGTTGAGTCGGCAACTACGCCACCGCCAGCCCAGCAATAAATTTTACCTTTTTCACAGACTAGGGTGCGAATGGTTATACTGGTATCCATGGTGCCACAGGCCGAAATATAGCCAATTGAGCCACAATAGATGGAGCGGCGATGAGGTTCTAACTCTTCAATAATTTCCATTGCACGGATTTTTGGCGCACCAGTAATCGACCCGCCGGGAAATGCCGCTTTTAATTGATCAATTGCGTTGTAACCGTCGGCAAGGGTAGATGTAACCGTTGATACCAAATGATGCACTGCGTTAAAGCTTTCAATATCAAAGAGCTTAGGTACTTCAACGGTACCCGGTTTAGCAACCTTGCCTAAATCGTTTCTAAGTAAATCAACAATCATCACGTTTTCAGCGCGATCTTTGGTTGAATTTGCAAGGCGTGTTTTATTGGTTTCATCAATCTTTTCATCTGTGCTGCGCGGCACTGTGCCTTTAATAGGCTTGGTTTCAACCTCACAGTCTTTTACCTGAATAAAGCGCTCAGGTGAAAGTGAGAGTATTTGTTGCTCACCAGTATTAATAAACGCTGAAAATGGTGCTTGGTTGGCACTTCGCAATTTACAATAAGCCAGCCAAGGGTTGCCAGCAAAACTTGCATCAAAGCGCTGTGCCAAATTGATTTGGTAGCAATCGCCGCTTTTTAAGTATTCTTGTACTTTATTAAAACGCTCACCATAACCGTCTTTTGTGAGGTTTGATTGCCACTTAGTTGTTAAGGCAAACGGTTTACGCTCGACTTCAGAGCCTGTAAGCGGTGCAAGGTACTTATTTAAGCGTGTTTCGCTATCACAACATGGCTGTGCGATATAAAACCACTGGTTTTCGTGATGATCAAATATTAGGGCATCGGGGTAAATACCCACGAGCATTTGGCCTAAATCGATATCATTTTTAGCGATTTCGGGCATTACCTCGATTGAGCGGCCTAAATCGTAACTAAATAAACCTAAAGCGCCGCCTGAAAACGGTAAATCAAATGGGGCTTTGTCTTTTACGAATGAGCTTATTGCGTGGTGTATTGCACTAAACCCATCACACACGGTTTGGTTATTATCGACATAGGTCACATTGTTTTTCACTTCAATCAGTAAAATTGGCTCAATCACAATAATGTCGAAACGGTTATTAGGGTGTGCTTGGTTTGCCGAATCTAAGAAAATGGCATACTGCAAATCTGCAAAAAAACTAAAAACCTGTTCGCTAGTTAGCGCTAAGTCTAATTTTTTGCATATTAATTGTTCATTTATCATTAACTTTAACTACCAGACTGGTCGCAAACGAGTTGGGAGGTTATTATACATGCATAGTTTAACGAATTACTGCACAGATTGCATGAGTAAGCTGTGTTTGACACTATTCACACTGTAAACATTTGCCACCGTCACGGCATATAATAAGGATACATAATGAGCACTATCCGTCAGCAAGACTTTATTGATAGCATCGAAGATGCATTGCAATACATTTCGTTTTATCACCCATTAGATTTCGTACAAGCGCTTGATAAGGCGTACCAAAAAGAAGAAAGCAAAGCGGCTAAAGATGCGATTGCACAAATCTTAATTAATTCACGTATGTCGGCAGAAGGTAAGCGCCCACTGTGTCAAGATACGGGTATTGTGACGTGTTTCGTTAAAATTGGTATGGACGTTAAATGGGATAAAACCGACTTGACGGTTCAGCAAATGGTTGATGAAGGCACACGCCGCGCATACCTTAACCCAGATAACCCACTGCGTGCTTCAATTGTTGCAGACCCAGCAGGCAGCCGTAAAAATACTAAAGATAACACACCTTCAGTTGTGCATATCGACATGGTGCCAGGCGCTGAAGTGGAAGTAATGATTGCAGCCAAGGGCGGCGGCTCTGAAAACAAAACTAAAATGGTTATGCTTAACCCATCAGACGATGTAGCAGCTTGGGTTGAAAAAACGTTACCAACCATGGGTGCGGGCTGGTGTCCACCGGGCATGTTAGGTATAGGCATTGGTGGTACAGCTGAAAAAGCAGCGGTACTTGCAAAAGAATCACTGATGGACCCGGTAGATATTCATGAGTTAATGGAACGCGGCGCAGAAACAGCGGAAGAAAAGCTTCGTTTAGAGATTTTTGAGCGCGCAAACAAAACCGGTATTGGCGCACAAGGCCTTGGCGGTTTAACTACCGTTGTTGATATTAAAATCAAAACAGCACCAACACACGCGGCATCTAAGCCAGTAGTGATGATCCCTAACTGTGCAGCGACGCGTCACGTTCACTTCACATTAAACGGTTCAGGCCCGGCAGATCTTAAAGCGCCTAAGCTAGAAGATTGGCCAGAAGTAACATTTGAAGTAGGTGAAGACACACGCCGTGTTAACCTTGATACCTTAACAAAAGAAGACACCGCTGATTGGAAAATGGGCGAAACTGTACTTCTAAGCGGTAAAATCTTAACGGGTCGTGATGCTGCGCATAAGCGCTTACAAGACATGATTAATTCAGGTGAAGGCTTACCTGAAGGTGTTGATTTCACCAATAAATTTATCTACTACGTAGGCCCTGTAGATGCAGTAGGCGATGAAGCAGTAGGCCCTGCGGGCCCAACGACGGCAACACGTATGGATAAATTTACTGACTTAATGCTAGAGAACACTGGCATTGTAGGCATGATTGGTAAAGCAGAACGCGGCCCTGCTACAGTTGAATCAATCAAAAACAATAAGTCAATTTACCTAATGGCAGTGGGCGGTGCAGCGTACTTAGTATCAAAAGCAATTAAGAAAGCAAAAGTGGTTGCGTTTGAAGACTTAGGTATGGAAGCAATCTACGAGTTTGAAGTAGAAGATATGCCAGTAACGGTAGCAGTAGACAGCGAAGGTAACAACGCACACAGCGCAGGCCCTGCAATCTGGAAAGCAAAAATTGAAGAGCTAGATGCAAAACTAAAATAATTTTTGGTTGAGCAAATAGTTGAATGACCCATCCTAGCATGGGTTGACACTTTTAATATTAAAACGCTCGATGCACTTCATCGGGCGTTTTGTATTTTAAAGCCGTGTGTG
>NZ_LKBD01000036.1 GCF_001399975.1 Pseudoalteromonas sp. P1-9 | reverse complement strand
AGAGATGGCTGAGTGGTTGAAAGCACCGGTCTTGAAAACCGGCATAGGTTAATAGCCTATCTAGGGTTCAAATCCCTATCTCTCCGCCATTTTAAATGTATTTGCGCTGGAGAGGTGGCCGAGTGGCCGAAGGCGCTCCCCTGCTAAGGGAGTATAGGGTTTGTAGCCCTATCGAGGGTTCGAATCCCTCCTTCTCCGCCATGTATAAAGCAAAAAACCCTGCAACTTGTTGCGGGGTTTTTTGCTTTATGGCTTGTGAAGCGAGGCTGTGGTTCGGACCCTTAGTTCGACACTCTTTCTCTACGAGAAAGGTCAGGAACACTTTTGAACACACGTAGTGTGCCCGCAGGGCAAGATATAGGGATACAATTTGTAATCCCGACTAACTCCGTTATACAAATTAAAACCTCACATAATTTGTTGCGGTTTTTTTTGCTTTATGGCTTGTGAAGCGAGGCTTTGATTCGGACTCTTAGTTCGAAGTGCTTACCCCAATTCAATCAGTTGTGATTTACTTACTAATAATCCATTGCGATCGCCATAAATCCAATCGCCATTATGGATAGTGATGTCTAAAAAGCTGACGGCTCTTACTTGCTCGCCTAAACCTTGTTTTTGCGTCTTTCGAGGTACACAGCCTCTAGCCATAATTGCTAAAGACATCTGTTCTAAAATTTCAACATCACGCACACAGCCGTTTACAATAATGCCTTGCCAATTATTTTCGATGGCGAACTTGGCAAGATTATCGCCTAAAAAAGCGAACTTCTGAGCGTTATTGGCGTCGACGACTAATACCTTACCGTCACCGTTACTTTTGAGTAACTCACCAACCTTGGAGTTATCATTTGGACATTGGATGGTGATTGCTTGGCCTGCAAACTTAGTAACTTTGCCAAAGTGAAGTAACCCTGCGCTAGCCACTTGAAGTTGGTCAGAATATTCGTCGTATAGGTCGGGAGTGGTGAAGTGTGTCATAAGCAGTGCCATTTATTTTGTAGTAAATAAATTAAAGCACTGCTTGGCATGTGTAAAAATTTATCTCGCCAATAACTGACATTTCTAGCTGAAATAATTCATTATCTAGAGATTTTTACAGCTGTGCCATAAGCGAGGATCTCCGACATGCCTGCGGCAACGGCGCTTGTGGTAAAGCGTACATTAATCACGGCGTCTGCACCTAAGCGCTGCGCTTCTTCTGTCATTCGTGCTTGAGCGACTGAGCGCGCGTCTGTCATCATTTCCGTGTAGCCTCTAATCTCGCCACCAACAATAGTTTTAAGACTTGCCATAATGTCACGGCCTACGTGTTTAGAGCGTACAACATTACCTGTTACTAAGCCTAGAGATTGCGTAATTTGATAGTTAGCGACTTGTTCGGTATTGGTAATAATCATTTTCTTACTCCTGTTTTGCTTGTAGCTAGAGTAAGGGTAATACGGAATTAAGAAAGCGGAAGAATGATAAAAGGGTGACAAACAGGATAAAAGGAAAGTGAGCTCGACTTATACCGATTGGTATAGGGTCGAGCTCGAAACTAATTAACCTTCGTTTACTAGGTTATGTAGTTCATCTAAAGAAGCTGCAATTTTAACGCCTGGTACGTTTGTACCAACAGTAGCTTCAAAAGAACCTTCAATCGCTGAGCGGAATGAAGTGAAAGAGATGCGATATACACCACGAACAAGTGCTTTTGTTGGGTTATTGATATCTGAAGTTTGACGAAGTAGCGAGTTGTAGCTCTGACCACCTGGATTCTGAGGTAGTTCGCTGCTGTCGTCATTGTAAGTCAGAGTTTGTAGTGACTTACCACCGTTTTTGATTTTCGCTGGGTCAATAATGTCCATGCGATCTAACACAATGTAAGTATCAAAATATGTTTTAGAATCATTTTCGAAGTTATTTGTGTAGTTTACGTTTACGAAGTCGCTATCAGAAGGCGTTGATGTTGCTGGTGAAACCATAGATACACCAATTTCATCTACTGCTGCTGGTACCCAAGCGTATAGGTAGTAAGCGTCTTTGTTTTTGTATTTACCTTCTGGTTTTACAGATGCGTCAACATAACCAAAGTAGTTAGTGTAGTTAGCATATGGTAGACGTGCTTCAACACCCGCAACACCCTGTGTTACAGAACTTTTAAGAGCAGGACCAGTACCAGACATACATGCAGTTAGAGCTAGAGCTGAAGAAGCAGCAAGAAGTGCTTTTTTTAACATTGAAATTTCCTTTTCATTCCGTGTTATAAAATCGCGGGCTATAATACAGAGCTGCGGTGTTTTTTCAATCTATTTAAGTAATTAATAGATGAAAAAATTTAAACTGTTTGGTTTTGGTAGGTTCTTGGGCTGCATCCAAATGTTTTTTTAAATCGGCGGCTAAAGTAGCTTAATTCACTAAATCCGTAGTCATAGCATACCTGAGTAACAGTAGTTCCTTGTTTAAGTTTTGCTGCAGCCGCTGTTAGCTTTTGTTCAACAATAAAGGCTTGTGGTGTGCAGCCTAATTGGCGCTTAAATTCTAAAAATAATTTACTGCGCCCCATACCTGCGCTTTTACATAGCATTTCAATTGAGATTGGCTTAGTTAAATTTTGTTTTATAAAGCTAATGGCTGATTGCAATCCGTTATGGCCAATTTTGAGATTGCAATGCTGCAACACCAATTCGCGCGAGCGATCTTGCAGCATGCGTACGAGCAACTCACTAATACCAAGGTCGATCAGCACTTCTCGGTCTTGCTTGTTTTCGCTAAAGGTGTCAACTAATCGTTGATAAAGCTGTTGAGTAAACGGGTTATTGCTCAACTGCAGAGTGGCGCTTTGCTCATTGTAATAGGCTTGCTCTAGGCGCATTCTCTCCGCTACTTCCTGCACTTTTTTACTGTCAACTTCAATGGTTAGGCATGAAGTTGGGGCGTTTAAATGTGCCTCAGGAAAATCAATTTCAACGTGTTCACCTCCAGCAATAATAAAGCTTTGTCCCGGTAAAAACTCTTGTCCTCGTTGCAGGCTGTGATGATGCATTACTTTTTTACCGGTATGCATAGCGCAAAACATTAACTGTTCAGCATGAAATGGAATGCGCTCACAAGCTTGATAGGTATCGTAAACACACAGTTGTACATGGTCGCTATTAAATGCAGCTCGATTATCAATTAAGGTGCTAACTTTACTGCGTTTTTCCTGTAATAACATACCTGTTCCTCCAAACTTGTAGAGATTCATAATGGCTAAATTGTGCACTCTCAGTCAAGTTATTTGGATGCAGAGTCAAGCAACAATTATTTTGAAGTACTAGTCTGAGGGAGCACATATTTAAGTTGAAGAAAGCTTCTAATAACAACACACATAAAGGAAACAAAATGATTTACGCAAATCCAGGGCATGCAGATGCCAAAGTACAGTTTAATGAGCAGTATGAAAACTATATTGGTGGTGAGTGGGTTGCCCCTGTTGACGGTAAGTATTTTGATAATACAACACCGGTAACAGGAGAAGTCATTTGTCGTATACCTCGCTCTAACGGTAAAGATATTGAATTAGCCCTAGACGCAGCGAATAAGGCAAAAGATGCATGGGCACAAACATCGGTAACAGAACGTAGTAACTTACTACTAAAAATAGCCGACCGTATTGAGCAGAATCTTGAAATGTTGGCGGTTGCAGAAACATGGGATAATGGTAAAGCAGTGCGCGAAACACTTGCTGCTGACCTACCACTGTGTGTTGATCACTTCCGCTACTATGCTGGCTGTATTCGCGCACAAGAAGGTTCAATTGGTGAAATAGATAATGGTACGGTGGCGTATCACTTTCATGAGCCTTTAGGCGTTATTGGTCAAATTATCCCATGGAACTTTCCATTATTAATGGCTGCTTGGAAATTAGCGCCTGCACTTGTGGCAGGTAACTGCGTTATCTTAAAACCAGCGGAGCAAACTCCTGTATCAATTCTTAAACTGATGGAAGTCATCGGTGATCTACTGCCTGCAGGTGTATTGAATGTGGTTAATGGTTTTGGCGCGGAAGCAGGCCAAGCACTTGCAACCAGTACACGTATTGCAAAAATTGCGTTCACGGGATCGACGCCAGTTGGTGCGCATATTTTAAAATGCGCCGCAGAAAACATCATTCCATCCACTGTTGAACTTGGCGGTAAGTCACCGAATATATACTTTTCGGACATAATGCAGCAAGATGAAGAATATATTAGCAAGTGTGTTGAAGGGGCTGTATTGGCGTTTTTCAACCAAGGTGAAGTGTGTACATGCCCATCTCGCCTCTTGGTGCAGGAAGACATTTATGATGAGTTTATTGCGCGTGTAATTGATCGCACTAAACAAATTAAGCGCGGTAATCCGCTTGATACAGATACGATGGTTGGTGCGCAAGCATCGCAAGAGCAGTTTGATAAAATACTTAGTTACCTAGCGATTGGAAAAAACGAAGGCGCAGAGCTCTTAACCGGTGGTGGTGTTGAGCAAGTATCTGAAGAGCTAGGCGGCGGTTATTATATTCAACCCACCTTGTTTAAAGGTAACAACCAAATGCGCATTTTCCGTGATGAGATTTTTGGTCCTGTTGTCAGTGTTGCAACCTTTAAAGATGAAGCTGAGGCGCTAGCAATTGCTAACGATACTGAGTTTGGTTTAGGCGCAGGGCTTTGGACTAAAAATATGAACCTTGCGTATCGCATGGGGCGTGGAATTGAAGCAGGGCGTGTTTGGACTAACTGCTATCATCATTACCCAGCGCATGCGGCATTTGGTGGTTACAAAAAATCAGGTGTAGGTCGTGAAACTCATAAAATGATGCTTGAACACTATCAAAATACTAAAAACTTGTTAGTAAGCTATAGCGATAGTCCTTTAGGTTTCTTTTAACCCCCTTTAATTATTCCTAAGCAATAAGGGTTCTCATTTGAGAGCCTTTTTTATTTTATTAGCCAAAGAGTATTAAGCATCGCTGTTAAAATTTTGTAAATACATGTTCTTTATACAGTTGTTAGTTGTAAGAAAATATTTTATTGGTTGTTTTGTTTGCCTAGTTACAGTAAAACAGAACGTAAATTAACCAAAAAAACGGACTGTACATGCTCTTTTTTAATATAAAAAACCAAGCATTTGAACACCCGCAATATATTCAATGTAGCCAATGTCACCAGGTCGCGGTTACAGCACATACACAATTAAAATTTGTTTGTTTTGGTTTAATTCCCTTATTTCCATTTGCGTTAGAGCGCGCTTCATATTGCGCCAATTGCAGCGCTAAAAATATGCCTGAAAATAGTCAATATTCGAAAGTGCCGATATTTCACGTGTTAACCAAATTTATTGGTACTGTATTAATCATTTTAATGCTGAGTTGGCTTTGGCAGCAACATAATCAGGCACAGAATATTGAAATAAACATTGTTAACCAGCCACAGGTGAATGATTTCTTTTTTATTGATTACAGTAAGTTTTTAAAAGAGGATTATTATCAAAAGCGAGTTGTCGCAGCTAAGGTAGTTGCAACTGAAAATAATACGATCACCTTAAAACTAAGTCGCTATAACTACAGTCGTGAGCGCGACCTTAAACTGTCGGCGCGCAGTGATAATTTTGTGCAAAAGGGTTACTTTTTTAATGACAGTCAGACTTTTAGCCAGCAGCAGATAAAAGATTTTTACGACAATAACACCATCTATGCAGCTTACCGACCTAAAGATCTAAAATTGTTCGGTGGTTTTGTTGTAATGCCTAGCAGTCCAAAGCCCTTATATGCCGGCTTTAAATTGAATAAAGCAAATCAAGAAGGCATTGCTGCCTATCAGGAGAGGGATTTTTCGACAGCGTTTGAATATTTTAGTGAAGCAGCAAAGCAAGGCGATAGTTGGGGACAGTATAATCTGGCGAAAATGTATTTAGCTGGTGAAGGAACAGATAAAGACACGGTACAAGCTGGGCACTGGTTAACGTTGTCGGCTAAGCAAGGGCATAGCAAAGCGCAGCAGCTGTGTGATAAGCGAGACTTGTGTTAATAATTGTGTAAGTTAGCTAGCGCGCTCTAAATCTTCAATACACGCCTTACACAAATCGAGATAGCTGTGAATATTGTTTTTCGTCCAAAACTGTCTGATCTGTGTGTCTTGTTGCAAAATAAAACTATTAAACTCTTCAAAAGCAACAGGGGTGTAATTGGCTACATAATGTTTGAAGGCTTGTTGCACCGACTTGTGGCCTAATGCTGAATCGCTAATCACACTTTCAGATGCTTCGACAAGTAATCCACTAAAGCGTAACAGTTCAACTTTAGGCGAGCCTAAACGCTGCACTTTAATAAAGCGTTCACGCAGTAGTTTTTGTTCTTCTTTCGCCAGCTCAATAACGATTTCACTTAGGTATTTTGTTTCGCGGTTAGCTCCATCAAGTGAGCTCGATAGCTGCCTCGCTTGGCGCTTAAAGTTCTCACCCCGCACATAGAGAAAAATCATGGCGAATACTGCAAGGGCAATGCTACCCATAATGGTAATATTCATGGCTATCCTAAACGCGTTTTATTGTTGTTATACCAATTCTACTTATTATGCGATTGCTCTAAGAGCTAAATGGCGCGTTAACTCTGTTAACAATACTTTTGTAGATTACCTACATGTTACCTTAGTTAAAAGGCATTTATTTGCCGTAATAATTGCTCATAAAATCAGTGCAATTGATATATAAACTAGTCTTTAATATCTGATTTTTCAAGAATTATATCATCAAGAACAGACCAGCGACGCACATAGGGTTTGCTGCCTTTACCTAAAATCCAATAGTCGTAGACCTCTTGCACTCTGCCACTAGCACGGCGAATATCGAGCCACGAGTTAAGGTAATTTGCCAAGTCATCGTGACGTTTAGCAACCGCAAATCCTGTGGGATATTTCGCTTTTGAACCCTCGGGAACGACAACGCCAAAGTCAGGATAGAACATGGTCCAAGCAAAGCCTGCTTCAGCGCTAATTAACAAGGCATCGTACTTATCTGGGTTGGTAAAAAAATCACGATAGCTAGCAATATTGGTAAGCGTATAATGTTTGTTTCGTTCAAATTCTTTACCGAGTAACGCTTGGTATTCTATGGTAGCGAAGTTAAGGGATTCATGAGCTTGTAGCGCTTCTAAGGTTTGAAACTCTTTACTGCGATGGTCAAGGGTCACTAAGGCAAGCTTGAGCTCAAGCACCGGATCGGTAAATAAGACCTTTTCGATATCATCTAGGTTAATTTCCAGCCCCGACATGGCAATATCAAAGTACCCTTTATTGAGGTATTCCACCAGTTGTGGCTTTTTAAATGGAATAAACTCCACTTGCACACCCAAGTCTTCAGCAAGTTTATGTGCCAAGCTAATATCAAAGCCAACGAGTTCATCATTGTGATTAAAGTAGCTAAACGGTACGTTGTCGGCAATGTAACCAACGCGCAGTAAATTACGTTTTTTAATTACACTTATATTGGTAAGCGATAACTTGCCATCTTCATATGCCTTTGGCACATGATTTAGTACATGCTCAGGCACTTTGTCACTTACCACCATGTTGGCAATAATATCATCCGCGGCATGTGAGCTTTTCAATAGTTGTGAGTTTACAGTGTAGGCCGCGAGCATGCAGGCGGGTAATAACCCACCAATTAATGAAAAATATAAAATGCTTTTTGCACGCTTATAACTCAGTTGCTTGCGCACATAGAAAATACTTAATAAAGTGACGGCTACGATATAGACCACAGTAGTTGGAGATACAAATTTGGCGCTGATCACTGACATTGCCAAATACAGCTGATAGGTGTCAGCTGGCACGCGCACGGTTTCCAACATGTATGGAATTGCGATATGTACATTGGCAAAGTAGCTGAACAATGCGCTGATGGTAATATTTGGTACATCAGCGAGGGTTGCTTCATGGCCGGTAAGCCATGCCGCAAATAATACAAAAATGAGCGTGGTAAGTTTACCTAAGCTCGGGAACGTGAAGGCAATTGGCACCAGCACTTCGGCAATGTGATCTGAATTGGCATCGGCAATATTGTTTTTATGCATATAGCTTTTAATGCCTTCGGTGATCACGGGTAAGGTAATAAATACATTACCTGTGGTAAATGCAGCAATTAACGCATTGCGTGCAACATCAATTAGCTCATGATATTTCACCGGTGTCAGCGCCGCGACCAGCATAGGTAGCAAAACAAACATCAGAAACAGGCCAAGTAAAATTACCAACACAAGATACACTTGCAACGTACTAAGCTGGTCAACACTCATCGTGCCTGCTGAACTTGCGGTAATAGCAAAAATACCAATCGGAAAAATCTTAACGATTTTCTTTGAAATAACAGAAAGCCCTTCACCAACAACATCTAATATATTGAGTAAACTACTTTTACGTACATTGCCCATTAACGCCATGCCCAGAGCAATACAAAAAATTACTAACGCGGGCACATTGCCTTCAGCCATTGATGCAAAAGGGTTAGAGGGGATATAACGAGCTACAAAATCGATTTCTTGTTTGGCGGAAATGAGCGCGGTAGAAAAGAAGGTACCGGCATCGTGCTTAGGTAATGTAAACGCAAAGCACCAAATAACAAATAAGCCAATCCCCCATAACGACAGCATGACTGTTGCCGCTTTAAGTAAAATAGAGCGTACTTGATCGGGTTCGAACTTACCAAGACCAACAACCAGCGAAACCACAATATACGGGAAAATTGTGATTTGCATTAGCTTAATAAAGCCATTGCCAACTGGCTGTAAAAACGCCAGCCGTTCACCAAAAATAAGACCGAAAATGACACCGCCAATCAGTGCCCACAGCATGAGGTTTTTAGTCGCAAAAAAGTCGATAAGTTTCTTCATTGATCCACAAATAAGTAAGGGCCTAGGGTCATTTGACCCTTGTAAGCCCTGTATTTAATCATAAATTGGCGGTTGTTTGTAACGCCAAGGTAATCATTTCAGCGAAGGAAGTTTGTCTTTCTTCACTACTAAGGTGAGTATCGTGCGTAATATGATCTGAAACCGTTAAAATGGTTAATGCATTTGCCCCGAACTCTGCGGCAACACCGTAAAGGCCCGCGGCTTCCATTTCGACACCTAAAATGCCCATTTTATCCATTAGCTCGAACATTTCTGGTTGCGGTGTATAGAATAGGTCAGATGAAAACACATTGCCTACTTTTACTGGCAACTGTGTTTTATTCGCTTGTGCTAAACAAACGTTCAGCAAGTTAAAATCAGCAATTGCGGCAAAGTCGTGGCCTTTAAAGCGCATGCGATTAACTTTTGAGTCAGTACAGGCACCCATAGCAATAACGATGTCTCGTAGTGCTACTTGATTCGATACTGCGCCACAACTGCCTACGCGGATCAGATTTTTTACACCATATTCTGTGATCAGTTCTTTTGCATAAATTGAGCAGCTTGGTATGCCCATGCCAGAGCCCATAACCGAAATTCGCTTACCTTGAAAATAGCCGGTGTAGCCGAGCATATTACGTACATCGTTGACTAACGTAGCATCATCTAGAAAATGCTCGGCAATATATCTGGCACGCAGCGGATCGCCCGGTAGTAAAATGGTTTCGGCAAAGTCATTTTGTTTTGCATTGAGGTGCGGCGTAGCTGCAAATTCAATTTGATCAAATGAGACCATTAATAGTCTCCTTGTGTTGAATCTGTTGAGGTATTGATTTGCAAGGCGGCTTTTACATCACCTAATAAGCCTGATGCGCCAAAACGGAAGTTGGCAGGGTTAACCCAATCAAGATCAAAAATACTGGCGGCAAGTTCAATGTATTGTTTTGCATCCGCAACTGTGCGTACACCGCCTGCTGCTTTAAAACCGGCCTGTTTACCATTTGCTTTAATGGTTTCTAACATGATTCTTGCGGCATTTAATGTGGCATTTTCGGGCACTTTCCCCGTGCTTGTTTTAATAAAGTCGGCGCCTGCCTCGATTGCAATGCGAGATGCGCTCGCAATAAGCTCATCGCTTTTTAGCTCGCCAGATTCAATGATTACTTTTAATAAAACAGTGTCACCACAGGCAGCTTTGCATTGTTTTACAAGTTCAAAACCAACTGTTTCATCGCCTGAGACAAGTGCGCGGTAAGGAAATACAACATCCACCTCATCGGCACCTAAGCTTACAGCTTGCTTGGTCTCTGATACGGCTTTATCAATGTTTATGTCGCCATGTGGAAAGTTGGTTACAGTTGCAATTTTTACATCTGAATTGAGCTGTGTTTTAGCAAATTCAATGTATTGCGGGTAAATGCAAATGGCTGCGGTATGGCCAGCGTTATTGTTTGCTTGCTGGCAAAGGGCGCTGATTTCGTCATCGCTTTCCGAGCCAGTTAAGCTGGTTAAGTCCATGCACTGTAGGGTAATTTTTGCCGCGGCTGTTAAATCTAATTGGGTGTTTAAGGTCATACTTTTCTCCAAATATAATACCAATTCCGTTAAGTATGTGATCAGGGGTAGCGCTGGATAAATGAAATGGTAACAAGGCGGAATTTTTCTTATGCAGTCGTACTACATTGATAAATTTTAACGCAGTTAGCATGATATTTAGTCCGCTAGGATGATCAGCAACTTAAGTGAATTGGTATAAAAGTAATCCCAGAACAATTGAGGAGGGAGAGTTACACTCTCGATCAATAAGCTCACTCATATGCTCTAAGAACATGAGTGGACTTGGTTCCTTGAAGACTTATGGTTGTAACGATCTCCTGATCTTAGCACCATAATTTAAATCCATTTATACCAAGCGCTATTGTCAGCTATTTTGTTGCTAACAGCTAGCGCTAATTAAGTGTTAAATGATCTAGTTCATCTTTTTATGTGCTACGAAGTTGCTTCTTCGCTTTACTAAACAAAATTGTGGCGGCCACTACAATTGTACCGGCGACAAAACCAATAATGGCATTAAATAATGTAGGTAATAAAAAATTTAGGTCGGTATTAAGTAACTGATTGATTGCTAAAGTGAGATCACCTACAAGATGATGTAAAAAGTCACTGCCATGAACAAGAATACCGCCACCAACTAAAAACATTGCAAGTGTGCCGACAATTGCCAGTAATTTCATCAAATACGGGGCGAAAGAGAGCAGCCTTCTGCCAATGGTCTGTTGCCAAACATGAGGTTGCTCTATTAATAGCAGTCCTGCGTCGTCAATTTTCACAATTAGCGCCACTAAGCCGTACACACCTATGGTCATGAGTATTGCGATAACGCTCAATACCGATAGCTGCGAGGTAAAGCTTTCGCTTGCAACCGTGCCTAATGAAATAACAATAATCTCGGCAGAGAGAATAAAATCGGTGCGAATTGCGCCTTTGATTTTTTGTTGCTCGTAATGTTTGTCGTTAATATCTATTTGCTGCTCTTTTTGCTCGGCATGTTTACCATGAAGCCAAGGAGCAAGTACTTTTTCACAGCCTTCATAACACAAAAATAAGCCGCCAAGCATTAATAGCGGCGTTATTAAAAACGGTGCAAAAGCTGAGATAAGCAACGCTAATGGCACTAATATTAACTTATTTACAAAGGAACCTTTTGCAACCGCCCACACTACGGGTAACTCACGATCGGCTTTTACGCCAGAAACCTGTTGTGCATTTAAGGCAAGGTCGTCACCTAATACACCTGCGGTTTTTTTTGCTGCTACCTTGCTCATTACCGCAATATCGTCGAGCAAAGTCGCGATATCATCTATGAGGGTGAGTAAGCTTGCTCCTGCCATTTTTTATTCCTTCAATTATAATTCACGCAGAGTTAATCCAACTTCTGTTAAATATATTGGTATAACTATTTTACAACTATAGTGTTTTTCCCTGTAAAAGGAATCAAGATGTTAAGACATGTTTTTTTGCTTTTAAGCCTAATGATACTCTATGCATGTAATTCAGTTGGGTCCGTTTCTAAGGGGGAAAGTGCACAAACTGAATCATCAATAAAGGCTGTCACCATGATGTTTGAGTGCGAAAATGATTTGAGCTTTGTCGCACGATTAGAGGGGCAAGCGTTATGGGCGTTTTTTCCTCAGCAAACGCTTGCACTTGAGCCAACCAGAACGGCATCGGGTGCGAAATACCAAAAAGCAGCGGATTACGTTTGGTTGAAGGGTGACAATGCGATGGTGAATTACCAGCAAACACTTTATAAAAACTGTGTTAACAACCGCCAAGAGGCTATTTGGCAAGACGCAAAGTTTCGTGGTGTTAGTTTTCGTGCAGTTGGCAATGAGCCGGGTTGGTTAATTGAAATAACACCAAATGTTCACGTTAAATATCTTACTAACTACGGCCAGTTTGAGACTGTTTTACCATATAAAGAACCGATTGAAACCGAACAAAGCAGCTTGTTTGAATTAACTAAAAACCAAAACACGTTATTATTTGAAATTATTAATAAGCCATGTACCGATTCCATGTCTGGTCAAAAATTTGCTTCCAGCGTTCGTGGTCAGTTTAACGGTAAAGCGTTCTCAGGTTGCGGTCGAGCGTTGTTTTAAAGTTGGCACTGTTCACAGCCATAACGTTTTTCATAACGACGCTCAGCCCAAACATTATAAAAATGATTCACCAGCCAATAAATAACGGGAATTGAAAAGCAATAACTGACCCATCCAATCGGGTGTGAGCGCCACAGTTTAAAGTTTGCGTTTAACCCGATATGCCAGGCGCCTTTTTCGTCTCGCAAATGTAATAACTTCAGCATATTCGTTCGTTGTTGCCGAGGAAAGTTTTGCGAATGGACATCTTTAAATTCAAAGCGCTCGCCAGATAGCTTGCGCCAAAGAGCAATTTCTTTGCTGCAAAGCGGGCATTGTGCATCGTAGTAAACAGTATTCTTCATATTTTTAACTCCTCTTTTAGTAATACGTAGTGACTTTGAAAAAGTTTGAACGAATGTTGCAGTTTTTCCGTATTGCTTAAAAAGTCACCCAACAAGGTAATTGTTATGCGTAAAGATGAGTTTAAAAATCAAATAGAAAGACATTTACTTACCCCAACCATTTTTGGTTATGCAGATGCCAATCATTATTTAGTTGGCGCAGAAGATGAAGACGGAAACTTTTATTCCCTTTCTGATGAGCAAGATAAAATTATGGTTTTTAACTCGATGTTTGAAGCTGAAACGTGTTTAAAGTCGCTAGGGTTTACTCGTGCAAGTCTGCATTTTCAAACAGCGTATGATGAGATGATTGGCAACGATAAAAGCAGCGATACTCGTATTACAATCAGTTTAGGCGAGCAATAAGCTCGTCGCGTTTGCCTAGAGCAAACAAAGTGGTGTCGTGGTAAAGCAGTTGAAAATTTGACTCTACGCGACCAGGGTTAACATCGTACCAATCCATTAATATTTCGAGTGGAACAGCGTTTCTAAATCGTTTTCCTGTGTTATGCAGGGCGAGTCTAATGCCTTGCTGATGACTGTAACTCGCAAACCAGTTTTCGTTAATGATACGCGACGTTTTGAGTTGGTATTTTTCGGGTAAAGTCGCACCGTACAGAGTAAGCTCAGTTTGCAGAGTTTGATAGAAGGAGGTGCACAAATTTTGATATTTAGCATTTAGTTGTTTTGCCAGCAAATGGTCAAATAAAATATCCAGCCCAACTCCGGCGTAACGACGCATCTCTGTAAACTCACTTTTAAATTGTTGGCACACAGGGTGGGCGTCGGTAAAGCTATCGATGCCACGATGTAAACGTATTCCTAATTCCAACTCAACCGGCAGAAAACTAAGTTGACTGCCTTTTACAAAATCGCCAAGTAAGTTGCCAGTCAAACTAGTCGATGTTAAGTGAGCCAAATGTAAATGTGCAAAATAATTCAAATTTTGTTCGATCTTAAAAGTAAAAATAACCGTATACTGGTTATATTAAAATAACTGGAATCACTTATGAAACGTTTAAAAAATATTGTGTTAGCTTCGTTGCTCGCACCATCACTGTTTACATTTTCAGTTTCGGCTGCCGAGTGTAACGACTTTACCAACCAAGATGTACGTAAGCTACGCTCAAAAGAAAGCATCAATTTATGCCAGTTTAAAGATAAGCCATTACTGATTGTAAATACTGCAAGTAACTGCGGTTTTACACCTCAATTTGAGCAACTTGAAGCGCTTCATAAAGAATATAAAGAACAGGGTTTAGTTGTGTTGGGGTTTCCATCAGATAGCTTCTTTCAAGAAGAAAATGATGAGAAAGACACCGCCGAAATGTGTTTTATCAATTACGGTGTGACGTTTAATATGATGGCAACGAGCGATGTAAAGGGCAGTGATGCTAATCCCATATTTAAACATTTAGCAGATAAAACGCGCTCGCCAAGTTGGAACTTTAATAAGTACTTAGTAAGTAAAGACCGCCAAACAGTCACGCATTTTGGCTCTCGTGTTAAACCGCAAAGTGATGAATTAAAGCAAGCAATAGAAAAAGCGCTTTGATTACGTTTTTAAACAATTGATGCTGTGTATATGGTTTTAGTCTGACACTATATTTGGTACAGTTTTAATGCGTTGCGCCACATGTTGGCGCAGTGAAAATACCTTTAAACATGTAAAAGGAATTACATGCAGGCCATAAACATTGGGTGTTTGTGATTCCTCAGCAATAAGGATATTCAATGAAGTTAACAGCCCCCTCTTTTCGTTTTCTAGCCTGCAGTACAGCTCTATCTATATTTTTATCTGGCTGTGGCAGTTCTTCCAATGATGATACATCGCCCAACCCCGATAAAGGCAATCGTGTCCCGTCTGTAACTATTAATGGTGACAACAGCGCGCAGGAGGCGAGTATTGTTACACTTAATGCTGCGGCTAGCGATAGCGATGGCTCGATCAGCAAATATGCGTGGTCTATTACATCGGGTGAGAACGTTACTTTAAACAATAGTGATCAAGCCTCAGTCGATCTCACGTTGCCAGACGTAGATAGTGATACCCCAATCACCATTAGCGTTACAGTAACCGATAATGATGGCGCCACCGCGCGCGATGAACACACACTTACAATTGTTGATAACGCAAATAACCAAGCGCCGAATGTGGTAATTAATGGGGTTGTTGAGGTTGATGAGCAGAGCGAGATTAACCTTACCGCCAACGCCAGCGATAATGATGGCGAAATTATCAGTTATTTCTGGCAACTAGTAAGTGGTGAAGGAGTCACGTTAAGTGATACCGATAAAGCACAAGTAAAAGTCACCACAACAGATACCGATGAAGATCAGCAAGTTACTATTGCAGTTACGGTAACTGACGATGATGGTGCAGTTGCGACTGCACAGCATCAGCTGCTAGTAAAAGCCAGTGCGCAAACTCAAGTATTTACTTTGAAAGGCCGCGTTAATAACGCTGCTAACTCAGCTGTAAATTTAACGGTTGGCGATCAAACATTAACAGCAACAACAAATAGTAATGGTGAATTTAGCTTACCGGTTGAACTCGATGAAAGCTATGACTCGCATTTGGTTAAGTTGTCAGCGCCGAGTAATTCGGTATTTTTCCCTGAGTTTAATCTTGTTGCTCAGTTAGTTACTTTAGGCGACCTTAAACAACTTGCTGGCAGCGATAATGTGTTAACGGATGACGAGTATTTTGCGGTTAACGTGAGTAGCTTCTCTACAGCCCTGTTTTATATGTTTGATAGTAAAGATAGTTTAACAACATCTGAACATGTAACGGCTAACTATGAAAATATCAGTTTTGAAATTGTCACATTGCGAGCCACTATGATTGACATGCTGTTAGGAGGAAATTCAGGGTCAGCTTTTGCCTTACCAACAGGTATTACTACGATGGAGCAGTTACTAACAAATGAAAATATTGTGCGAGAATTTGAAACGCGTATGCATGATGTATATGCGCTTGAGGCATCTGAAAGTGCGCAGGCAATTTTTACTACTGATATTGCGAAATTCCCCCAAATAGATAGCACTAAGCAGTTGGTATTTTCGCCGACTATTATTACACGTAGTGTCGGACGCCACCTAACACTTAATCCAAATGGTACAGGCAGTATTGTTCTGGAGAATGGTAATAGTACAGGGCTTACGTGGCAGATAAATGAACTCGGTAATCTTAAACTTGTTTATAACACTCCGATTACACTAAGGAATGACTTATATGCTGTAGATGGCCGACCAGAAGTAGTTGATGAGCAAATTCTTACCTCTGAATTTTATAATGTGTTTTCGCGAGATAAAACGAAACATGGCATGATGAACGAAGAACTCCGCCGTGTTGATGGTAATGGCAATGTGGTAACCGAGTACTATCAGCAATCAGAATTTGGTGGACTAACAGATAAACAAGACGCAGATAAATTAATTGCTGCGGATATTCCAGGTGTTTGGGTGATTGACGATGTATTTACTCCTCCGAATGCTGTTTACTCAGAGCCCGCGATTGCAACGTTAATGGTTGATGGCTCAGCGACAATAGAGGTACCTAGTTCCGACTTTTATAGTGATACAGTGAAATGGCAGCTAAGTAATGGAAACTTAGAGCTGATTTCGGGAAGTGGTGACAGCGAAATACGTTTCACTTATTACATTGTTTACAAAAACAATTTTGGCTATGCATTTGTTGCTGATGTAACAAATAGCAGTCAACAATTTGCCCGTAATGGCATGATGTTTAAGCAGCAAACTAATTCGGGGTTTAATTTAAACGACGTCTATGGCCATTACAAACTTACATATGCTGATAGAGTATCCGTTACGAATGAATTAATTATTTATCAAGATAACATTGCCCGTAACGGCGTTGATATGGACAGTCATATCGCGCGAGTGGACGAAAATGGAGTTCTACACCTAGAAACCTATCTTGATAACGAAACGCTTGAATTATGTCGCTCTACCGATGGTGGTCGTTGTCGATTAAATCGTCAAGAATCTTATCGTTTGTTTGCAGCAAACGATAACTCTTATCATGTTATGCAAACAGTTTCTGGGTTTACTAACACAGGCTCGCGTGCATATGGTGTAAGTGCGTTGCTTAAATTAGAGAAGAAAGAAACGTTGGGGTATGACAAATTTGAGTATGGTTTGTTGCAAAACTTGTATTTGGTTGAGCATCTCAATAGTGGCTCTGTTAACGAATACCACTTTGATCAAACACAGTTAAGCGAAGACGCCAGCACATATAACAATGCGTTAAGTATAAATTACGCTAATGGTGATTATGAAGAAACTGCCTACTATCTTGATAATGGTATTGCTTATTTCACGTTAGCGGGTAAATCAATGCAAATGTCGCTTGAGCAGTTTGAGCGAGATACACTTACTGTTTGTTTGCATGAAGCGGGCGGCACATGTACCGACGCAGATAAAAAGCAGTTAGATATACGTTGGGGATTGGCAGAAATGCCGGCACAATAATTAAAAAAGAGAGGCTTAGCTGGCCTCTCTTTTTTACTTTTCTAATCGGCTGTTACAGGCTATACCATAGACCAATCCAGCCCCGTACCTCATCTTGAATGGTATCACCTTCAATTTTGGCAATACCAAAATCAATATTAATATCATTTAATACAGAAGGTGCAACGGCAAAGTCGAATTGACTATTTAACTTAATTCCGTAGCTAGTGGCGAGTTCGCTGTTATTGAGTTCATGCTGCGATACATAAAGCCATGGTGTATTTTGCTTAAACGCAAACCCAGCTCCAAAGCGCTGATAATCATCACTTAATGCGCTATAAAACGGTAGTTCATTAATGAGTGAGCGCTCAGCTTGTGCTTCTGGCTTAATTAAACTGGACGCGAAGCCACCAATATTCATTAGCATGTCATCACGTTGTTTTGTTTGGTAATCAACGTAAAGTGGCATATTCCAAGCTTTACCGAATAGCGCTACGTTTGCATCAAAGCCTTGCCAACTGCCCTGTGAGCTGTCACCACTGTAGACACGTGCAGATGCAGTTTGACCAATCGCAAATGTTTGCCAATCACGTTGCCAAATTTGATTCGCGCCAAGAGCAAGCCATTGGTTATGGCTATCACCAATATCTTTGTAGCTATACGCAAGATGACTATTTAATTTAAATGCTCCGTTGCGATAAGGGTAACTGGCCTGCAGATAGGCGCCTGTAGCGTCTTCCTCAGCAGCTAAGACATCAGGGTGTTGATATTGATTTGCGGCTTTAAGTTTATAATCAAATGCGTGTGCTAAAAATTGCCATTTATCGAGTTGATATTTCACGTCTAAATAAGCACCGTTTAAAGCATTTTTATTGTCGATTGCGCCACCAAATTGCCAACTCAACTTATTGAGCAGATCTTTACCTTTTACACCCACGTGTAACAGTGCAGTACTGGCACTATTGTATTGCTCAGCAAGTGTAAACGACATTGTTTGATTTGATGGCGAATAATCGCGCTGTGCGCCAGCCGTTTGCTGATAAATTTTCGCTGGCGGTAAGCTTGGCTGCTCTGCTTTATTGGTTGCGGCTTTTGGTGATAATGCGCGCTCTGTTACTTCAGTTACACTTGCATTGTCACTTAGTTGGTAGATATCAGGGCCTTCAGAATTAACCGCTAAATACAGTAAACCATGCTGTTTGCTTGGCATTGGGTATTGCATAACTTGCTGCCCAGCGCTGAGCTGTTCTAACTTATCTGATGCAAAGGTATAGCGATAAAGATTAGTTTGACCGTTTACCCCTGCAACATAGTAAATGCTTTCGCCATTTTCGCTCCATTTAGGATATGACAAAAATTGGTAGCCCTTTGGCATTGGTACACTTACATCGTTATTTGATGTTAAATCTTTTACCCATAGCGCCCAATTTTGGTTGAGCTTAGTTTTAAGATAAGCCAGCTTGTTATTTTGGTATTGCGGGAAGTCGTAAACTGTTTGCAGTGATGGCTGGGTTAAATCGCTCATTTCACCCGACGTTAAATCAATTTTTACCAGCTGTGAGTAGCCATATTCAACGCGCTCGGCATAAGCAGTATTGTTATCGGCTAAGCTAAAGCGGCGCACATTAGCAAACTGAGTAAGTTGTTTTGTTTCACTAGTTTCGCTATTCCAGCTGAAGAGATCTTGGTGCAGTGTATTCATTTCGTTGTTAGCAACGCTAAATGCACCGTATACAAGCGTGCTATTATCACGCCAAACTGGGTTTAAAATACCTTTGCGATTAATTGAGTTAAGGGTTTCTTTTGTTTCTTTTTTGAAGCTGGTGGGTTTGCTGTTTGCAATATCTTTTGCGTCGTCTTCTAGCAGCTCTTTTTGCGCTTCTTCAAACTCTTTAATAGCGTCAGCATTTTCTTCTGTTGCATAAATGGTGAGCTTGGTATTGCCGTCTTTGTCTTTGCTAACAATGGCAATTTTATCTTCATCTGGTGACAGGCTAGGTGCTGTTTGAATGTAATTGAGATCGAACCAGCGTTTTGTTTCAAGTGCGGTTTGATTCGCTTCTTGTGTTAGTGCTTTATGGGTATATTCCGCAACAAAGCGACGATATAGTTTACTTGGCTTTTCAAGAAATACGCCGGTAAACGCGCTATCGAAGTCACGTTTTTTAACCGCTTGCATACGTGTCCACACAGCATCTAATTGCTCTTTGCTGTAGTTATGCTCAAGCCATTGTAAAAAACGCACACCAACGAGATATGCCATAGAACCTGCCATATAGCCACCGTCTTCTTCGCTTAGCTGGCTATAACTTGGCAAACTTCCTTCTTTAGCAAATTGTATGATTAGCGATTCAACATAGTTATCGTGTAAACGGCCGCGGCCAGTCATTTGCGATTCAAGCAGCGTTGCATAGCCTTCAGCAGCCCAGCGTGGTGTCGGGTTGTGAGCAATATCATAGGCGCTAGAGAAATTACGTAGCTTTTGACGCCACTCACTGCGTGTTGGCTGTGCTAAATGCACTAAGTGCACATATTCATGTAATACGAGTAGTTGCTGCCAGCCCGAACTATTTGAAATCACGGTATCTGACTGAGGTGGTGTGGCAAAAAATGCCATCATCGGGTCTACACTGCTCGGAATAGCAAAACCGTTTGACTGGTTATAAGGGTCGAAAACAATCACATCAACTTGTTTCTCTAATACACGATTTTGCTGCTCTTTTACTTTTTCGCGAACAACCTCAAGTTCGTTAGCAGCTGATGTAGCCCAACTTTGGTAAGCTTTCGGAAAGTGAACTTTAAAGTTCTCAGTTTCAATGGTTTGCCAGTTATCGTTGGCTGAGGTTGCAAAGCTTGCGGCAACCATCAATGAGAGTAGCGACTTTTTCATATTATTTGTTCCTTTAATTTTATGCGGGCTAGCTTACTGCATGCATAAAACTAAAAAAAATAATAGTGATAAGCGGTTAATCTTAATTATTGATGGTTACATCCAGCGTTTTTTCGATGTCTCAGCCAGCAGCACTAGCCTGTTCATAACGTCATTTACGTCACTTTGTGGTAAATAGGGCACGCTAATGCCACCACTCGCTAACTGAAAGCGTAATGAGCTAAGGTGCTGTTTGCGCATTGGCGGTGTTTGTGTGGTAGCTATTTGTTGAATTTTAAAGCCTTTAAATACTTTATAGCTTACGCCAATCAGCCCTTTTCGAGTGAATACCTGCTCTCCGTCAAAGTAAAATCCAAAGCGTTTGTAGCGCAAAAAACTTAAAACCACACCCAGTAATAGCGGTGCAATTAATACTGGCCACGCACCATCAAGTAGCGGTTTAAACACAAAAGCACTAATGATAGAAATAGGCAGCAACCAAAAAAGTACGAAAGTCTTGTAAAAATAGTTAATGGCGATTGGCTGAAATGGCACATTGGTAATGTCTAACGGTTTATCCCAGCATAAATTCATTACATCGTTCACTTGGCTTTTTGTCAGTACAGGCACAATTAATGACTGTCCTTTTTTTACCGTATTTGCATGGCTGTTATTAATTTGTTTGCAGTTAATGGTGTACCGTTTTAGCAGTTTTGCGATCCAGTTTTGTTTGACTTCAATAGACTGAATTTTACTCACGCTTAGCGACATTTGATGGCGCTCAAATAACCCTGAAATACGCTTTATTTTTTTGTTTTCTAAGCTAAGTTCATAGTTATAAAAGCGAATAACTGCGCCCAGTACCGATGCGAATACAAACAAAACAATGCCGGCTAATATAATGGTGGCACCAGCGGCCATCTCGGCATATTCATTATTGGTCACAAGATTATTAAAAAACTGTGTAAGCGGTGCGGCAAAGTCTTGTTTAATATAGTCAGTAATGTGCTCGGTGAAAGGCGCAAGTGCTGCCAATACTAAAAACATCATGCCAGACATTAAGCCAAATTTTGCTACTTCAAAATTCGCTAATGTTAAATCGGGCGACTGCGCAGCTTGTGGCGATTCGCTTTGTTGCTCGGCTTGTTGTGGCTTGGCACGGTAATTAAATATTTGGTCGCGCAATGTATTTGCGTAGTGATCCGATACCCCCGGTAATACAACCTCTTGCTGGGCCGAACCCGCAGCATCAAAGTGACAGTTCACCGCTGAAAATGGTGAAAAGTAAAATGGTATTGCTAAATTAACGTTTTGTACTTTGGCAAAGTTAAGTGTGACGCGCTCTTTTTTAAATACACCTTTACGCAAAATAATTTCGTGCTCGGTCACTTTGTAGCGAAAATTAAAGTAATAAAGGGTCGCGTAAGTCACTAAAATCAATGCTAATACGCTGGCACCTGAAGCAAACCAAAATAGTTTATTCTCAACTTGGGTGACCCAAATAGCAAAGGCTGGCGCAATATTAATGAGTCCGTCTTTTACAAAGCGCACGATAAAGTGCAGTACAAAATAAATTATCGCAATTGGCGACAATTTTTGCCAAGCGGCTGTATTGCTATTACTCATCGTCATGACGCTCGCTTGCGGTGTTTGCCAAGATAAATTGTCTTAGTTTGCTGGCGCGTTCTTGGCTTAGACCATGAATTTCGAGATCAGCGCCAGCACCGCCAGCGGTAAACAATTTTAAGGTGGCGAGTTTGAGTTTACGTTCAATAGGATTACGGTGGGATTCAATATGTTGAACACGATTAAAAGGAATGGCGATGGTGCGTTGCCAAATAACCCCTCGTTTTAATAATAAATCGTGCTCTCTTAGTGCGATTGATGTCATTGACACGCTGCGTTTGGTAAACCAAGCGACGTATAAGTTTAGCAATACTAATGCACCTGCAACCAATGCGGTTATGATATTTTCAACTGGCGATAAAAAATAAAGAAAGATCACAACAGCGATACTTGCGGGTAATACAAATACAAAGGTGCCAATCAGTGCTTCTTTGGTTGCCAGTTTATCCAGCGGTTTAAAGTCAGCTTGGGTGAAATCTGGTAGTGTTTGTTCGGATATTTGATGGTTGCTAAACACGAGATGTCTCTTTGTTTTTATAATGTGTGCCTATTAAAGCAAAAAACTCAGCAAATGCTGAGTTTTTATGATTTTCGGCAATATAGCGTGATTAAAGCCAGCGCACAGTATGAATTAACGAATGGCTTTCGCCAGGTTGCAGTGTCACTTTGTCATCCATCACATTAGCGGCTTCTAAGCACAGCATGGTATGGAACTCGTCATCGCGAAAGTTACTTAGGCGCTTTGATTTTTCAATCCACGGATTCCACAGCACACACGAACTTGAATTTTCACGGCCAACTTCAATAATACCGTCTGGTGTATTAATGGTTTGAACCAAAGGTGTGCTTTGATAAACCATATCGGTTTCGCGGGCAAAATTCACGATGTCGTTTTGTGCAAATGGACCTTCACCAAACTCAATATAGTTAGCACCTTGCAGGCCATCGACAGTGGTGTTTTCAATTTCGGGGGTAGGGAAATAGGTATGCAGTGCTTGAGTTAACTCAAATGCCGCATTGCCAGTATTCGTGTTTACCAGTGCAATGTGCAAACTATCGCTCAGCGTGAATACGACTTTTAAGCTTGATTGATGTGGCCAGTATTCTGGATTAACTTGGCCCATTGGCAATGAAAAACTCACAACAATATTATTGTCGTTTTCTATCACTTCTTCCGCGCGCCAAAGCATAGTGCGGGCAAATCCGTGTTGCGGCCAACTGTCATTGGCACTCATGCCAAACCAAGGCCAACAAATAGGAATACCACCGCGAACGCCTTTGCCGACTTGATAGTCTTCATCTTGCGATACCCAAATTAAAGGCTTCTTGCCTTTTGGCGTAAATTCGGTAAGTTGCGCGCCTTGGAGAAAAATTTTAGCGCTGCAAAAGTTTGATTCAACTGATAGGTATTCTAGTCCTGAGTCAGTATGCTTAACGGTAACAGAAGGAGATAAATTCATAAGGCATCCTTGTAAAAGGGAACTCAATTTAATGCAGAAAACAAGATAACCAATGCGTGATCATTTAGCAAATCAGTAAATTTCATATGGTTCTAAGCAAACTAACCTCATCTTATCGCAAACTTCATGTGATTTAGTTATTTGCCTTGATATACTGAAATTCTTTTTCACAATATGAACACACACATGAAAAAATCTCTTATTGCACTTGCAGCAGTGGCAGCATTACTGGGCTGTCAGCAACAAGAACAGGTGTCATCGCCGAGTGTTGTAGCAAATGATATTGCTAATTTAAAATTAGTGAGCTGGAATATTGAGCATTTAGCTGACGAGGTTGGTAAAGGCTGTAAGCCACGTAGCCAAGCTGATTACCAAGCGCTTGCAAGTTATGCCGCCACATTAAATGCTGACATAGTAGCACTGCAAGAAGTGCAGTCAGAAAAAGCGCTTAAACGCGTGTTTCCTGAATCACAGTGGCAGTATGTGGTTTCAAGTCGTGCCGATAACGAGGCGTATGAGTGCCGTGGTCATGATGGTTTATTTTCAACACCACAGCGTACCGCATTTGTTGTTAAAAAAGGTATTAATTTCACCTCTCAAGATGACTTTAAAGCACTTGCTCTTGATAACCCAGGCTTGCGCTACGGTACCTCAATTAGTCTCAACAATGGTCAGCTTGAAGTGCTAAATGTGCATATGAAAAGCGGTTGTTTTGTTAGTGACTATCGCAAAGATACTAAAAAAGCCTGTACTACTTATCAGCAACAAGGACCTATTTTAGAAAAGTGGGTTAACCAGCGTGTTGAAAACAAGCAAGCGTTTGTAGTACTGGGTGATTTTAACCACCGTTTAGTTGATCAAAACAATCGTTTTTGGCAAGAGCTAAGCAAAGAAGACGGCGAGCGCATTTTGCTAAGCAGCATGCAAAACTTAAAAAGCTGCCATCCTAAATACAAAGCACCAATCGATCATATTATTACCGGCCCAATTTCAACTCAGTGGATTGTTGATGGCTCTCAAAAAGTAGATGCCTTTGGTAAGCAAGGTGAGCTAGATTACAAAGATATGTTAAGTGATCACTGCCCAATAAGTTTAACGCTATCAATTAAATAGTCGAAAGAAAGCGCACGATAGTGCGCTTTCTTTTCTTTCAAACCTTTCTCTATTCTTCGCATTTAAATAAACCTGTACTCCCAAGCTAATATCAAACTGGTGTTATATTGCTTGTTTTTTAGTTACTAGTTGAGCCAATATATTAGGTACATAGAGTGATTGGGTTTTTACATGGATGAATCTCAACTAAATCAAGCGGATGCTCAGCAGAGGGTGGATCAGATACACGCCTTTGAATCTGAACTGGCGCAATTACAAGATGCTGGTGTGATCACCTTGTCAGTTGATCAGCAACAGACAGTTTCTCAGTATCATCAGCAGCTTCTTACCCAGTTAGCCAAGCAATTTGACGTTGATACGACAGCTCAGTCTAAGCACCTAACATTAGGTATGAAAATCGCTTCGCTATTTGGCGCCTTGGCGATGGCGGTGAGTTTATTCTTTTTGTTTTATCAATTTTGGGGTTATTTAAGCACAAGTGTTCAAGTAGGCATCTTGGTCACTACGCCCATTGCATTGTTCTGTGGTGCGATAAAGTTAGCTGAAAATGAATCTCACGGTTATTTTGCCAAAATAGCGGGTTTGGTTGCGTATGCGGGGTTCGTACTTAACGTAATGCTGCTTGGGCAGATTTTTAATTTAACCCCATCGCCCAACGCGTTTTTGATTTGGTCAGGACTCGCCTTTATTTTGGCGTATGCTGTTAACGCGCGAGTATTGCTGTTTTTTGCAATTGTGAATGTGTGCAGCTTTATTGCAATGAAGGTGGGCGCATGGAGTGGCATGTATTGGATCAGTTTTGGTGAGCGCCCTGAAAACTTTATTGTGCCGAGTATATTACTGTTTTTAGTACCGCATTTTATTAATCAGCGTGCATTTAGCGGCTTTGCTGCTATGTACCGCATTTTGTCTCTGATCATACTGTTTTTAGTTGTGCTTATTTTGTCAAACTGGGGTGGCGTAAGTTATCTCGATTATGATGATGACCTTGTTGAAGGCGTGTATCAAGTTGCTGGGTTTGCGTTAAGTGCAGCGGCGATTTGGCTTGGCATTCGTAAAGAGTGGTCGGGCGTTGTGCAAACTGGCAATGTATTTTTTGTACTGTTTCTTTACACCAAGTTCTTTGATTGGTGGTGGGATTGGATGCCCAAGTATCTATTTTTCTTTGTACTTGGGTTATGTGCGCTGCTTGCATTATTGGTATTTAAGCGAATTCGTAAGTTAGCTAAACATACGAGGGCAAGTGCATGAAAAAGTACTTAATTTGTGGTATTGCGTTAATTGTTTTTACCAATATTTTTATTTTAGGTGGTGTTTTTTATAATCGCTCTGGTGAGCCAACGGCTCAGCTAGTTTTATCTGAACGAGAAGCACGCTTGCCATACTTATCTGGTTTTGAAAAAGAAAACTCGGGCGTCGGGCTTTCAATTTCTTGGCGTGCATTGGCAAACGAAAAAGGCGAGCTTGCTTATTACAACAACCGCAGTATAAACCTAACCAAAGAGCAGTTAAGAGCGCTAGGGTTTACTGAACTTGAAGTATCTGAAGATGGCTGGGCGCAGGAACGTACGTTATTTTTTGCCCTTGAATACAATGGCGAGCAATATCAAAAGTCATTAGCAAATGCGCAGAGTTATTATGAAAAAGCGCTTGCTCGTTTTGAGTTGGATACTAATGATGAACAGCTCAAATATGCCAAAGAGCGAGCCTCTGAGGCATATCAACAAGAGTTGCATCGCAATAGTCGTTTGTTCTTTTTAGAAGCGGCACAAGACTATAAAACACTTGCAACTAAATATGCAGCGCAAAGCAATATCGTTATCGTTAAAGGAAATGCGAAGCCCTACTTTAATGATTACAGCAAAGATCACTCTTTGCATTTGCGTGCGCTATTGGTGAACAGAATTAATGTACCTGCTCATTTCGTAGAAACCTTGGCAAGCTTAAAAACATCACGAGGACAAACAAAGCCAGACTATAGCGTGACGGTTAATTGGGGCAAACGTTTGGAACCTTGGATTGTAGATATACAGATGAACTAATACACAGTTTTAAAGCGTATATCTAATAGCTTGATCAAAGCGCAAAATACAATGCGGCTGCAAAGTTACGGCAGCCGCATGTTTATTGTCATTTTCTTGCCGCAAATGTGACACTTAACTGTAGTCAGTTCTCAATATCGGAACGGTATATTTTCTCAAGGGACTATTACGCATCGGATGCGCCAATTCACAACTGAGAAAATATAACAATGAAAAGAACAATTCTATTAAGCTTATTGCTGCCTAGCGCACTATTTGCAGCACCCGAAGTTCATTATCAAGAATGTAAAACTGCCTTTGACTATGCGCTGGCAAAATACCAAGGTACAACCGACAAAAATAATAGCGGTAGCCAGTGGTGCTATTTAAAAACACCGAAAGACGGTGAAAGTTGGGGCAATGTGCGTACTGAGTCTATTCCTGAGTTTAAAACAGTTTCTGGTAAAACGTGTTTAGCGCCGTCTAGTTATCAAGGTGAAAAGTTCTATGGCTGTACCACTCGCAATCATTCAACGCCATGGTGTTATGTTGCCGATGGTGCGTGGGAAGAATGTGACGCGCCAGCGCCTGAACCGCTGTTAACTCATACACAACCACAGCAAAGCAAACGTTTAGACAGAGTTGCATTAGGTAGCTGCTTTAAAACCAAAGGGGATATGCCAGCAGCGTTAGCGCGTTTGATAGGTCATCAACCTGACCTATTTTTATGGTTAGGCGATAACATTTATGCCGATACCACAAACATGGCCTTAATGCGTCAGAAATACGATGATAAAAAGCGCAACCCTGATTATCAGCTGTTTTTAAAGGCCAACATCCCAGTTATGGCAACATGGGATGATCATGATTTTGGGCGCAACAATGATGGCAAATATTATCAAAAACGTGCAGAGAGCCAGCAAGAATATTTACGTCACTTTGATGTTGAAGCATCGGATCCGAGGCTTAATGGTCAGGCGGGTATTTACGAAGCTAAATTGCTCGGGCCAAGTGGTGAGCAAACTCATGTGATCACACTTGATGCACGATACTTCCGTTCACCTACTTTTAGTAACTATGGCACCTGCGAAGGTGATAACAGCACTATCCTGGGCGAACAACAATGGCAGTGGCTTGAAGCAGAGCTTAATAAGCCGAGCGAAATTAAAATCATTGCTAGCGGTATACAAGTATTACCTCCGCTTCACAAAGGAAGAAGCTTAAATAGCTATTGTGCTTACGGAAATGGCAACCAGTTTAATCAAGCGATTGCTAATTTGGATGAAGAAGCGATGTCTGGCACCAGTTACGAATCATGGGCAGAAATGCCCGCTCAGCGAGAAAGACTCTTACGACTTGTGCAAAAGTCGGTAAATGCAGGCAAGACGAAAGCGGTGATTTTCTTATCGGGCGATCAGCACTGGGGTGAATTGTTACAAAAAGAGATACCAGCCAGTACAGAATTTGGAGCCCCCGTCACCGTATACGAAGTGACGGCATCAGGCTTTGGTCAAAATTGGCCCTATCATATTGAAAACCCGCTGCGCTTGCCCATTTATGCCGATTCGCAAGGTAACGGTGATTACTCAAAACAATGCAAATTACCTTACAAATATGCGCTGGTTGAATACCAAGGGTGTATTACACGTGATCACGATAAACCTTGGTGCTATACCGAAGTGGATGAAAACGGCAAAGGCATTGAAGGCGCTTGGGGTAACTGCGCACCAAGCGGCGCTGTAATTCCAACCGGTAAAGTCGGTGTTGTGAGCAGTAATATTAGTTCACTAACAACGGGTAATCGTCATTTGATTAATAAGTCGGGCAGCAACTACGGCATGCTTGATATCGATTGGCAAAACCGAGAAATAAAACTGTCAATTCAAACAGCCAAAGAAGAAGCCGTTTCTACAATTGTGACGTTTTAATACTGTGTAAAAGGGTTATAAAAAAGGCGCTAATGCGCCTTTTTTAAATGTAAAAATATTTACTCAACCGTAACCGATTTTGCCAGGTTACGTGGTTGGTCAACATCGGTCCCTTTAATTACCGCTACGTAGTAAGACAGCAATTGAAGTGGAATGGTGTACACAATTGGTGCTAATACATCGTCAACTTGATTGACGTTAATAACACGCATTGTGTCATCTGAGACAAATTCAGACGCCTTATCAGCGAATACATAAATAATACCGCCGCGTGCACGTACTTCTTCAACGTTTGATTTCAGCTTTTCCAGTAGCTCGTTATTTGGTGCAACAACAATGATTGGCATATCGGCATCAATCAGTGCTAATGGACCGTGTTTAAGCTCACCTGCTGCATACGCTTCTGCGTGAATATACGAGATTTCTTTTAGCTTAAGTGCGCCTTCCATTGCGATTGGATATTGATCGCCACGGCCTAAGAAAAGTGCGTGATGTTTATCTGCAAACTCTTCTGCTAGGTCTTCAATGCCTTCTGCAAGAGACAGTGATTCTTCCAGCTTGTTTGGTAACGTTTTAATAGCGTTAACAATTTCAGCATGCTCAAGGCCTTTTTCTTGGGCAATTGAAGCTACTAACATTAATAAACCAACAAGCTGAGTAGTAAAGGCTTTTGTTGACGCAACGCCAATTTCAGCACCCGCTTTCGTCATAAACACAATATCTGATTCGCGCACTAGCGAGCTGCCAGGCACGTTACAAATCGTCATTGAGCTCATGTAACCTTGCTCTTTAGCTAGGCGCAGTGCAGCTAAAGTGTCGGCAGTTTCACCTGATTGTGAAATGGTTACAAGTAGGCTGTTTTCATGAACAAATGATTTGCGATAGCGGAACTCAGAGGCAATTTCAACGTTACAGCTAACACCTGCATATTGTTCTAACCAATAGCGTGCGACCATACCTGAGTGGTATGAGGTACCGCAGGCAATAATCTGCACATGCTTAACTTGCTTGAAAATATCCGATGCTGTATCGCCAAATGCGTCAACTGCAACTTTATCGCCATCAATACGCGCTTCTAGCGTATTGCGAACCGCAACAGGCTGCTCGTAGATTTCTTTGAGCATATAGTGACGGTACTCACCTTTGCCTGAGGCATCTTGGGTAATGTTAGATTCAACTACATCGCGTTCAACAGCGTTACCATCGATATCGAAGATTTCAACTGAATCACGAGTAATACGGGCCACGTCGCCTTCTTCTAAAAAGATAAAGCTGCGTGTTACAGGTAGTAACGCTAATTGGTCAGAAGCAATAAAGTTTTCACCTAAGCCTAAGCCAATCACAAGTGGGCTGCCTGAACGTGCTACAACGATTTCATTTGGGTTTTCTTTGTCAAAAACCACTGTGCCGTAAGCACCTTCAAACTCTTTAACTGCCGCTTGCACTGACGCAAGTAACGAATCATGACTTTGACGAAGCTGGTGGATTTTATGCACCATTACTTCGGTGTCAGTATCTGATAAAAATTCGTAGCCATCACCGCGCAGTTGTGTGCGCAATTTATCGTGGTTTTCAATAATACCGTTGTGCACAAGCGCTAGCTGCTGACTTGAAATGTGTGGGTGAGCATTGGCTTCAGTCACGCTACCATGGGTTGCCCAGCGAGTATGCGCAATTCCTGTTGTGCCTTTTACATCTGCATCAGTAAGTGCTGCATCGAGATTAGCAACTTTGCCAACTGCTTTTACAGTGTTAAGTGTTTTGTCGTTGTTGCCTAATGCTACACCTGCAGAGTCGTAGCCACGGTATTCAAGGCGCTTTAGGCCTTCAATTAAAATTCGGTTAACTGGGCGTTCTGCCACAGCGCCAACAATGCCACACATAATAATCTCCTTAAATTGCACGGTATGTGAGCGTTAAATGGGTTACAGGTTTGTTGTCTGAACCTGCAAATGCGTTACTTGGCGCAAATAACAGTAACGTGATGTTGTTCAATTGCCTGCTTAGTGTTGTCGTCTAAGCCATCATCCGTTACTAAATAATTTACTTGCTGCCACGGTATTTCTAAATTTGGGATCTTCTTACCAATCTTGTTTGATTCAACAAGCACAATTACTTCCCTTGCTGAATCTGCCATAACGCGACTCAAACCGATCAATTCATTGAATGTAGTAGTACCTCTATCAATATCAATGCCATCGGCACCAATAAACAGTTGATCGAAGTCGTAAGAGCGCACAACTTGCTCGGCAACTTGCCCCTGAAAAGATTCCGAGTGTGGATCCCAGGTGCCGCCAGGCATTAATAAAGTTGGCTCATTTTCTAATGAAAGCAATCGGTTAGCCACATTGATGGCGTTGGTCATTACAACTAAACCACGCTTGTGTGAAAGCTCAGGGATCATTGCAGCTGTGGTGCGACCGCTATCAATAATAATGCGGTTATGATCTTTAATGAGATCAGCTGCGGCTTTTGCTATTTGCATTTTGCGAATTGGATCGAGCTTTTCGTCGCTATTTGCAACGATCTCTTGCGGTAATGCCATTGCACCACCATAACGGCGCAACAGCAGGCCGCTTTGTTCAAGTGCGGTAAGATCTTTTCGAATCGTAACTTCTGACGTTGCAAATTGTTCAGCAAGTTGTTCAACGCTAACCTCACCAAGCTCGTTCACTTGCTGCAAAATAGTATGGCGCCTTTGTTGGGTGTTACGTTTCGTCATTTTATCAATAAGTTTCGTTTCGAAATTTATTGATATTTTAATCGAAACTTATTAGATCGCAAGCGCTTATTTTATGGCCGTTATGTGGTTCGTTGAAGATTATTGCTGAACATCTAGTAACAATTGCCAATATGGCTTTGTTGTAGTTGCTTAATGATTTATTTATAGTGCTTAAAGCGTTAATAAAAACAACAAGATGCTATGAAGGAAAAAAAGCAATCCAAACTTCACTTTTCGCAAGATAAGGTGAATCTATTTTTGGCGCTATGCGCCATTATTATTTCAGCAGCCTCATTTTATGCCACTTTTTTACAAGCCAATGCGGCAGAAAAGCAGGTAAAAGCGGCAACTTGGCCTTGGATGCAGTTTGTGTCTGGTAATGCGAATATGGAAAAACGCAGCCAAGAGATTACCTTTACGTTAAAAAACTCAGGTGCAGGGCCAGCCCTTGTTAAATATTTGAAGTACACCTACCAAGGTAAAGAGTATTACGATGTTTATGACTTTATCACTGCATGTTGTTTTGACATTAAGGCCTATGAAACGGCGTTGCAAGAACTGCAAAAGAAGTCACCGAAGGTTAATTTCTTTAGAGAATTTGGCTGGATCACCACCTCATTTGCGCAAAATGCACTTGTGCCACCGGGAGGCTCAATTAGTCTTTTAGCGCTTGAAAAAACCAAGTACAACGAGAAATTTTGGCAGATACTTAATAAAAAGCGTTTTAAAGTAAAAGTTGAGGTGTGTTACTGCTCTTTACTCGAAAACTGTTACATCAGTAATGGCAAAGGTGATACGCAAGAAGTTGAAATGTGCCCAGCAATTGTTGAATCAAAACCTATTGTAAAAACCACACCCGTAGAAACAAAAAAAGCCGCTAAATAGCGGCTTTTTCAATAGCCTTGTTGTTAGCTTTTCTTAACAGGGCGCTGCCAACCATCAATATTACGTTGCTTAGCACGTGATACCGCAAGTTGCTGCTCTGCAACATTAGCTGTAACAACTGAGCCTGCGCCAATCGTGGCGGTTTGACCAATTTCAACAGGCGCTACCAGCGAGCTGTTTGAGCCAATAAACGCGTTATCGCCAATAATGGTTTTAGACTTATTTACACCATCGTAGTTACAGGTAATGGTGCCGGCGCCAATATTCACTTTCTCGCCTACTTCTGTATCGCCAAGGTATGTTAAATGATTCGCTTTAGAGCCTTTGCCTAAGCGGGTCTTTTTCATTTCGACAAAGTTACCAATGTGCGAGTCTTCTTCCATAATGGCACCTGGACGAAGGCGTGCAAATGGGCCAATTGTACATTTAGCAGCAACTTTTGCCTCTTCAACAATAGAGTTAGCTTTAATCACCACGCCATCGCCGATTTCGCAGTCTTTTAGCACGCAGTTCGGGCCAATAACAACATCGTCACCAAGTACTACTTTGCCTTCAAATACTACGTTAACATCAATTTGTACGTCTTGACCTGTGGTGACTTCACCGCGCACATCAATACGCGCAGGGTCAGCTAAGCTCGCGCCATTTAGCATTAAATCTTCAGCTTGCCACGCTTGATAAGCGCGCTCTAATGCAGCTAGTTGCACGCGATTGTTTGCACCTTCAACTTCCATTAAATCGCTTGGTTGGGCAGAGGTAATTTCAACGCCATCAGCGTGCGCCATAGCAACAATATCCGTTAGGTAATATTCGCCTTGCGCATTGTTATTTGATAAGCGGCCGAGCCAATCACGTAACAAACCGCCGTTAACCGCCATAATACCTGAGTTAATTTCGGTGATTTTTAGTTGCTCTGGGTTGGCATCTTTTTGCTCAACAATACCCACAATATTGCCATTTTTACGCTCAATGCGACCATAGCCCGACGGATCATCTAAGTTGACGGTTAAAATAGCGAGGCCTTTACTTGGTGTTACATCAAGCAGTGCTTCTAATGTTGATTTTTTAGTTAGTGGTACGTCGCCGTAAAGAATTAATACGGTATCGTCATTCGCGATATGCTCTTTTGTCTGTGCCACCGCGTGGCCAGTGCCAAGTTGCTCCGCTTGTAATACCCAGTTCACATCGTTATGCGCTAGGTGCTCTTTTAATAACTCGCCGCCATGACCGTATACTAAGTTAGTGGTGTTAGCGCCAAGCGATAATGCATTATCAATAACGTGTTGCACCATAGGCTTGTTGGCAACAGGGTGCAGTACTTTCGGCAGTTTTGAACGCATACGAGTGCCTTTACCCGCAGCGAGAATAACAGTGGTTAATGCCATTAAATTAATTTCCTTTTTTTACATCGATAACAATCCAACATGGTTAGCGTTAAATAAACCCACTCCCTGTGCCGATTAAACTCACGTTTTAAGATGAGTACCTAAATCATATTGAATTGTAAAAACGGCGGATATTTTAACCTGCATTGCAATTAGTTAAAACAGTGTAAGCGCAATAATAAAACTCAGTATAAAATCGTATTATTGTCTTAATTTCACCAGTTCTTTTTTATTTAAATACTTATTAATCGTTTGTTAAATACTGATTTTAAATGTTTTTTTAGTAATCTTAGATATTGAAAGCCTAGAGCAGATACTTTAACCTTAATGCGAGTGCGAATAATTATCGTTAAGGAAAATGTAAATGAACTTCTCTCGTACGCTAGTTTCAACAGCCATTATTTTAGGTTTATCTACCACAGCGTTTAATGCACAATCCCAAAATAACAATGAAAAATCAGCAGGTGAGCAAGATATTGAAACGATTTCAGTATTTGGTCACAAGCTAACAGTGGCAAAGCATGATGCCGCGGCATCAATCTCACAAGTTAACGACGAACACATTAAGCGTAACCAAGAAGCTGAACTAAGCAATATTTTGAAAGAGTTACCGGGTGTTGATATGACAGGCAGTGTAACGCCACTTTCAGGTCAACCAGCGATTCGTGGTTTATATGGCGAACGTATTTTTGTATCAATTGATAATGTGAAACGTAAAACAGAATCAGATGGCGGCAGCAATATTGCAACTATTAATAGCTTAGGTATAGATCCAGCCCAATTAAAGCAAGTTCAGGTACTGCGTGGCGCAGATTCGTTAACCGTAGGCTCTGGCGCGGTAGGTGGTAGCATTCGTTTGGTTACTAAAGATGCAAGCGATTACTTAAATGGTGAAGAAGGCTTTGGCGCTCGCGCCCAGGTAATGCACCAATCTGTGTCTGACTCGAATAGTTTTAGCGGTTCTTTATTTGCATTAACTGCGAAAACAGACACGGTTTTGCATGCCTCTTATGTTGAATTTTCAGATATTGATGTTGTTCCAAGCGACGATAAAGGCGACGAAGTTGGTGAGTTAGCCAAGTTGGAAAAAATCAGTAACGACTCAGCTAGAACCAACGCAACAATTAAAAGCACGTGGTATTTAGCACCAGATCATAGCTTACAAACCAAATTAGATTGGAGTGAAACCGAATCGCTTAATCAGCCTTATGGGCAGCGTTTAGATTTAGCACTGCGTTATCCTACTTTGTCTGAAGACTATAAAAATGACTATATTGAATTAATGAGTAGTTATACCTACCAGCCTATCTCACAACTTATCGATTTAGATGTACAGGCGGTGTTCTCAAAGAAAAGTTACGATGAAGTAACCATGGGGTACATTGTAAATCGTGGTAATAAAATAGCGTTCGATAAATTGAGCGATGGCAGCAATACACGTACAGGTTTAAGGGTTGCTAACTTATCTGAATTCGAAGGCGTGATTAATCACAAATTAGCGCTTGAGTTCAATTTTGAATACGAAGAATTTGAACAAAATGAGCTTGAAGAAGGTGTTAGCTCAACGTTTTACGGTAAAAGTGATTCAACTAATTTTTCAATTGCGGCAATTGATCAAGCCAGCTTTTTAAACGATACATTACTGACCACAGCAGGCTTGCGCTATGATGTCTTCGATCGTAGTAGTAACTCATTTGATGATTACGATAATAGCGATAGCGGCGAGCTATCCAATGAATTAGGCGTAACTTATAAAGCGACTGACTTCCTTAACTTTTATGCCAAATATGCAGAGGCATTTCGCGCACCTTCAGTACAAGAGCTGTATAAAAAAGATGAGTGGCGCTGCCACATCGGCGGTAAAATTTGCTATCAAGAGCCGCAGCCTGATTTAAAACCAGAGCTATCAGAAAATATTGAAGTAGGCTTTGGCTTAGATTGGTCTAACGTTGTGTTTGCCGATGTGTTCACTGTTAAAGCGATGTATTTCAATAACGATATCGAAAACTTTATCGATAACGTGCCGTTTATGTATTACGTAGACGAAAATGGCAATAAGCAGTTGGGTTCACCAGGCCCTAACCCTAGCAATGGTGTGCCGGTAGCCACACACCGTGATTACAGCGCGAAAAACATCGGCAAACTTGAAAGCAGCGGTGTTGAATTAGAGCTGCATTACTCGCTTAGTAAATTTGATGCGTATTTAGGATATTCAACAATTGAAATGGATGCATACGGCGTACCTAATTTCTTTTTAGGTACCATTGAAAATGACAAACAAGCCTACACAGAAGCGCCTGCAGATAAACTAACGCTTAATCTAAATTACCAAGTGTTTGATAGCCTTAATGTTGGCGTGCAGATGCTCGCATATGCTGAGCAAAAACGCTTGCCAGAAGCTTATTTAGACCGAGGTTGGGGCACTGATTCATACCAACTCTACAATGTTAATGTGAGCTATCAAGGCGAAGGTATGCTTTCGGGTTTAGGCGTTGTTGTGGGGGTGGATAATATTACTAACGAACGCTACTTACGTGCGCCAGCGAGTAATGCAACAGATGCGGGTGAACTAGGACGTAATTACAAAATTACGTTAAGTTATCAATTCTAATATAAAAAGCAGGCACATTGTGCCTGCTTCACTAACTAATTTTCTCTTTATAGCTTAGGTTTTACAAACTTAAGCGTGAAACGATTACTTTCACCAATGGCAAGGTATTTGGCTTTGTCTTTATCACCTAGTGCAAGTGTTGGTGGTAATGTCCATACGCCTTTTTCGTACTGTGCTTGATCAAGCGGATTGGCATTCACGCCTGAACTGGCAACCAATTTAAAGCCTGCTTTTTTAGCGGCAGCTTCAACTACACTTTGTTTAATGTAACCCGATTGGCGAAAGGCTTCTGTGTCTAGGTTCTCAGGTAATTTATGATCGACCACACCTAAAACACCGCCAGGCTTAAGCGCTTTAAATGCAGCATCAAGTGTTGATTGCATCATCTCGTCGCTAGTCATATAAAAATTATGTAAATTACGGAAAGTTAGCACCATGTCGGCACTGCCAGCAGGGGCCATTTCTGGGCTAAATTTAGGGTGAAATTCGGTGATTTCAGTTTTGCTGAGTGCCGGTGTGTTTTTAATTTTTGCCTGATACTTTGGTAAATGTTTATTGAAGTAACCAATATCTGTACCCGACGGAAAATGTGCTGCAACAAACTTACCTTTTTCAGCCACCATAGGTGCGATAATTTCAGTGTACCAACCGCCGCCAGGCCAAATTTCTACCACATTCATATCTTTGCTTAAACCAAAGAAATTTAGCGTTTGTTGTGGGTTACGAAATTCATCACGTGCTTTATTTTTGTCGCTGCGCACTTCGCTTTTTACTGTTTCTTGTAGCGTTGTTGCATGTGCGACAGTGATAGATGCGGTCGCAATTGCTGCACTAATCGCTAGGTTAAGTAAGGTTTTCATGTTTAGTCCCTAAAGGTAATTTATCGGTACAAGCTAAACATAAAACTGTTGATTGTTTAAGCATTTTGCGTCGTAACTTGTTGCAAAATATTTCTATTTAGACTATTGCTAAATTTTTAATCGATTTTTTAGGTGGTTTTAACTCAAGCAAACTAGCTAATTAATCACGATTTTGTTTCAATTCGTTACAGAATAAACGTGACAACTAGAAGACTCCGAGATGAAGCAAATATTAAAGACCTCACTTGCGATGGCAGTGAGCTTAGCGTTGTGCTCACAAGCCGGCGCAGAAGAAGCAAAAAAAGAAGAGAAAAAAGAATGGCAAGTTGAAGCGCCACAAGGTGAATTTTTAGATGCCAACATCAAAGTGCAACAAGGTACTTGGATGAACGTAGATGTAAGCCCAGATGGAGAAACACTGGCGTTTGATCTACTTGGTGATATTTACACAATGCCAATTTCAGGCGGTAAAGCAACTAAGCTGACGTCTGATATTCCTTGGCAAATGCAGCCGCGCTTTAGCCCAGATGGCAAAAAAATCGCGTTTACGTCAGACCAAGGCGGTGGCGATAATATTTGGCTAATGAACATTGATGGTTCAAACCAAGTTGCGGTAACCAACGAAACATTCCGTTTATTAAATAGCCCAGTGTGGAGTCCTGATGGCGACTTTATCGCTGCGCGTAAACACTTTACGGGCACGCGTTCACTTGGCGCTGGTGAAGTATGGCTTTACCATAAAGCAGGCGGCAAAGGTGTACAGCTAACTAAGCGTGCAAACGATCAAAAAGATTTAGGTGAACCAGCATTTTCACCTGATGGTCGCTATGTTTATTTCTCACAAGATGCGACACCAGGTAAAACTTTCCACTACTCAAAAGATTCTGTTGCGGGCATTTATAAAATTAAACGTTACGACCGCGAAACTGGTGAAATTGAAACCATTATTGAAGGCATGGGTGGCGCAATTCGTCCAACGCCATCACCAGATGGTAAAAAGCTTGCTTACGTAAAACGTGACGATTTCCAATCAAGCCTGTATGTATATGACTTTGCAACGGGTGAGCATACAAAACTGTACGGTGCGCTTGAACGTGATATGCAAGAAACATGGGCAATTCACGGTGTTTATACGACCATCGCTTGGACCCCTGATAATGAAGAGCTGATCTTCTGGGCTGGCGGTAAACTTCATAAGTTGGATGTTGAAAGTAAGAAAGTAAGCGACATTCCATTTGAAGTGGAAACTAGCAAGAAATTACAAACGGCATTACGTGTTGTACAAAACCTTGATACCAAAGAATTTGACGTAAAAATGCTACGCAATGTGCAAGTTTCGCCAGATGGTGAAACTGCGATTTTTGAAGCTATGGGTCATATTTATAAGCGTGATTTAGAATCGGGCAAAGTAAGACGCTTAACTAAGCAAAGCGATCACTTTGAGTTCTTCCCGTCGTTTTCTCGCGATGGTAAGAAGATAGTGTACGTTACTTGGGATGATAACGAGCAGGGCACTATTCGTGTTGTTTCGGCACGTTCAGGTCGCGGTAAAAATGTTGTTGAAACTAAAGGTAAATACGTAGAACCCACCTTTAGTCCAGATGGTGATACTGTGGTGTACCGTAAAATTAAAGGTGGTGCGATTCTTGACCCAAGTTACTCGGTAAAACCGGGTATCTATGCTGTAAGCAGCCGGGGCGGTGACGAAGAATTTATTACCAAGCACGGTATTCAACCGCAATTTGGCGCTGAGAACGACCGTATTTACGTAATGCAAGCATGGCCAAAACCATCGCTTTCTGTGGTTGAACTAGCCAGCAAAAAAGAACGCAAACTATACGAAGCAAAACATGCGACCGAATTCCGTGTATCGCCGGATGGTAAGTACTTAGCGTTTGCTGAGCGTTTTAAAGTATTTGTAACGCCATTCGTGGAGCGCGGGAAAACCATTAATATCGGTCCAAAAGATAGCCAGTTCCCAGTTGATCAGCTATCAGTTCGCGCCGGTGAAAACATTAGTTGGAATACGTCAGCAGATAAACTTTACTGGTCGCTAGGTCCTGAGCTTTACCATGCTGATTTAAACGGTGTGTTTGATATTGCCAAAGACGAGTCAAAGTCGTTTAAAGTTGAAAACGGCCAAAGCATTGGTTTTAAACAAAAAATGGATGCACCAAAAGGTGTAATTGCACTGACTGGCGCACGCATCATTACCATGAAAGGTGATGAGGTAATTGAAAATGGCGTAATCGTAACGGACGGTAAGCATATTAAAGCGGTTGGCACTGTGGCAGATGTGAGCGTACCAAGTGATGCATTAATTATTGAGATGAATGGCAAAACCATTATGCCGGGTCTTGTTGATGCACACGCGCACGGTTCGCAAGGTTCAAATGAAATTATTCCTCAGCAAAACTGGGAAAACCTAGCAGGCTTAGCATTTGGTGTAACGACAATTCACGATCCATCAAATGACACAACTGAAGTATTCGCTGCCAGCGAAATGCAAAAAGCCGGTAAAATTGTCGCGCCGCGCATTTTCTCAACCGGTACGATTTTATATGGTGCGAACATGCCGGGTTACACCAGCCATATTGATAGCCTAGACGACGCGAAATTCCATATTGAGCGTCTACAAAAAGTGGGTGCGATTAGTGTTAAATCGTACAACCAACCTCGTCGTAATCAGCGCCAACAAGTTGTACAAGCTGCACGTGAACTAGGCATGATGGTAGTGCCAGAAGGCGGCTCATTACTACAGCATAACTTAACCATGGTGGTGGATGGCCACACGGGTGTTGAGCACTCACTACCAGTAGCGAATATTTATGATGATGTTAAGCAGCTGTGGAGCCAAACTAAAGTAGGTTATACACCAACGTTAGGTGTAGCCTACGGTGGTATTTGGGGTGAAAACTACTGGTACGATAAAACAGATGTTTGGTCGCACCCAATTCTGTCGAAATACGTACCTAAGAACAAGCTACTACCGCGCTCAATGCGCCGCGTTAAAGCGCCAGATCATCATTATAATCACGTAAATAACGCCCGTGTTTCGAAAGAATTACAAGACTTAGATGTACTCGTAAACATTGGTGCACACGGTCAACGTGAAGGGTTAGCAGCACACTGGGAAATGTGGATGTTCGCGCAAGGCGGCATGGCACCACTTGAGGTGATCCGCACTGCAACCATCGACCCTGCTACGCACTTCGGTTTAGATAAACACATTGGTTCACTTGAAGTAGGTAAGCTTGCCGACTTAATGGTGATCGATGGCAACCCGTTAGAAAATATTCGCGATACTGATAAAGTAACGCACACAATGATTAACGGTCGTTTATTCGATACTGCAACGATGAATGAAGTAGGTAAGAAAAAACGCGAAAAGCTGTATTTTGAAAAATAAGCTTTACGTAATCTGATTTCAGGTTAAATAACGAAAGGCTGAACTTAGGTTCAGCCTTTTTTATGTTTTCTGGTCACCTTAAATCACCCAAATTCTACATATATTTAAAAGTATTCAAATGCTTACCCAATAGATTTACAGTTGCTAGCAATTAATTAATTGAGCTGCTCTGATTAGTTGAGAACATGCAGCTATATTTTTGTTTAAGTTATATACTTATAGCGATCTAGATGCAGTAAGGTGTTGTGTGAAAGTGAATAGTGTCGAGCGTGTTTGGTTGTTTTTAATGCTGCTGATGTGGTCAGTATTTGCTAGTGCCAATTCCCATATGAAAGTTGTTTTTATTAACCCGGGTTATGCCACAGATAATGATTCTGGCGACTTTTGGCCAAACGTGAATCACTTTATGGTTGCCGCAGCAAACGACCTCAACATAGATCTCGTATCATTGCATGCTGAACGCAATCATATTCTGATGAAAAAACTGGTTAGCGACGCGATAGCGCTAAAGCCCGATTACTTAATTCTGGTAAATGAAAAGCAAATGTTACCGCAAATGCTTGAGCAGCTTGTTGGCACCGATATTAAAGTGTTTTTGTTGCTCAATAAATTTAGTCGCTCACAGCAGGCATCTCTGCCAGACAACATCAAAAGCAAAGTGATAGGATGCTTATCGCCGAACAATAAAGAGGTAGGTGAACAACTTGCAGAGGCATTAATTAAACGCGCTGGTGAGCTTAAAAAAGAGCAGCTTACTATGTATGCACTGCTTGGTGATTATAATACACCGGCGGCAGAGGAGCGTCGCTTTGGTTTGCAGCGCGCTTTAAAAAAGCACCCTCATGTGAGTTTAATTGATTCAACGGTTGCTAATTGGTCTGAGTCGAAAGCTTACAAAAAAATCTATGGCGTATTGTCAAAGCACCCCGCAGATATTATTTGGTCGGCAAATGACGCAATGGCGTTTGGTGCAATTGCAGCGGTAAATAAGCTAAAGCAATCAGACAAGGTCATTATTGGCGGCATTAATTGGGATGTTCATGATAAAGGATATACGACCAACGTGTCTTTTGGTGGACATGTAACGTTAGGCGCAAAAGCATTATTGATGCTGCATGATAATCACCTTTATCCTGAAAAAGCGGGCGCTATGAGTCAGCAACTCGCAATTTTTGAGTCCTCGGACTCACTCGCTCGAGCGCCGTTTGGCAAACTATTACGTGAACAAGAGTTCGAACAAATCGATTTTTCGCGTTTTTCTGTATCGTCGCAGCAACCGCTAGAGTTTAACTTGCAAAACTTGGTTAATACTCTGCATTAAAGTCTGTTGAATATTGCCGCTCTTTTATTGTGAAAGAGAATTTTTGACGCGCTCGATGCGTAATCTCGAGCGACTTAGCGCAGGTTGCAAATCATTACACCGATGATTTGCTCGGCGCTAATCGGTCCTATTTGGCAGCAGGCTAAACTGTTAGGGTCGTCACCAGCTAACCAATAAAGACCATTTTTATCTTGATAGGCAATGCGTTGAATTATGGCGCCAAAAATAGGGTGTGCGACTTTAACTATTTGCCCTTTTTTTAAATGTTTCATGCTGCCAAAGCTATGTAATAGCACATAATTATTGGGCATTATTGCGGGCGACATGCTGTTGCCAGTTACTTTATTTATGCTTAATCCGAACATTTTTTGTGTTCTCTGTTTTAAGCGATGCGTCGCAATTTGCCGTAACAACTTCAAATTTAAACAGTTTATCGAGCTGAGTTAGAGCCCTATTCAAGCTTGCTGCTTTTTTCATATTCCCTCCTTAGCAAGGTTACGCATTTTTATCTTGTGACTGACAAAAACAAACAGTAATACCGTTGGTGTTATCCATGTTAAGTGAATGAACAGGTCAAACAATGGGCTATGATCATGCCCTGTATGTGCCGTAAGGCTGTGCGGAAGCAATAAACATACTGCTATGATTTTGATGTATAAATTAGACATACCAACTTCCCTAACTAGTGCACCAACGCAGATTTTAATTTTGCGTTTTTAATATCTGCGGGCGCAGCACACACATGGTCGAGCACATCCATACATCGAGCGTAATTTGCATGCTTTCCTTTAAATGCCGAAATGCTTTTAAATGTGACCGAAGACATCTGTAAGGCATGGCTTTGCGCATGCTCAGAGATAGCTTTATTGTTGGCTTGCTGTAATACGCGATAATGGGCGTGCAATAAACATTGCAGTGCACGTTCTAGTTGGCCTTGTTGTTCGTAGGTGGCAGCGAGGTTCTGATAACCGCATACCCAAGCTTGCATCGCTTCTAAGTTGCTAATTTTTTGTTGCCATAGCAAATCAACCAGTTCAATAGCGCGATTATAGTAGCGTTCCGCCTCTAGCCAATTATGTGAATCAAAGCACTCATTGCCTTTAATCATTGTGGATTGCCAGCTCATATTAAAATACCCAACCCACCAACTTAATGATAATGATTATTGATCGCGTTTAAGCTGTTGTAAAGAAAAAAGGCTCAATTAGATTGAGCCTTGCGTGCTAGGGAACTTAGCTATAAATTGATTTTACAGCTTAGGGTTTATAAAACTTAGACTGTTTAATGATTTGGATATCCGGTTGCTCAACAGCTTTAACTTTAAAGCGAACATCCGTTACTTTTTGTTTTAAATCATAGCCATCAGCCGTAATCGTGACTGGGAACTGGCTCATCTCACCAGCTGGAATAACAATGTTTTGTGGTGCGCTTAGCGCAAAACGTGAATCTTCGAGCAGTGTTAGTGTGTAATTCAGTGTATTTTGCGTTTTATTGGTAATTCTTAGCGTGTAGGTGTTCTCAGTTAACCCTTCGTAATTCACCCGATACAGCGCATTTCGGTCACGTAGAATACTGGTTTCAATAGGTACGCGTAAATTCATCCAAATCAGCATAGTGACGATTACTAAGCCGGTAAAAAATCCATAACCTACTAGCTTTAAACGGAATTTATTGGTCTTTTGGCCAGCTAGTTGGTGTTCACTGGTGTAACTAATTAAACCTTTTTGGTAATTAAACTTATCCATGGTTTCGTCACAAGCATCAATACATGCGCCACAGTTAATGCATTCGTATTGCATGCCGTTACGAATATCAATACCGGCAGGACACACTTCAACGCACAGGTTACAGTCAACACAATCACCTAAACCAAGTTGTTTCGGATCATCTTTACGTTTGCGGCGACCGCGTGATTCACCACGTTTTTCATCGTAGGCAACCACATACGTATCTTTGTCGAACATTACTGCTTGAAAGCGAGAATACGGGCACATGTAAATACACATTTTCTCTCTTAAGAAACCTGCGTTACCGTAAGTACATACGGCAAATAGACCTACCCAAAACCAAATCAAGCCAGACCAATCTAAGGTTACTAAATTGCTATATAACTCTTTAACAGGCACAAAATAGCTAAGAAAGGTGGTAGCAGTTAAAAATGAAATAGTCAGCCAAGCTAAATGCTTAAGGCCTTTTTTGCGAAATTTTTCAAATGACATGGGTGATTTATCAAGCTTAATGCGTTTATTGCGGTTGCCTTCCACTTTTTCTTCAACCCAAATAAACATCATCATCCACACCGTTTGCGGGCAGGTGTAACCACACCAAACTCGACCGAGCCAGGTGGTAACAAAAAATAGCGCAAATGCACCTGCCATAAATATCCATGCTAACAAGGTAAAATCTTGCGGGAATAAAGTGGTATTAAAAAAGCGAAACTGCTGCGCGCCGATATCGAGTAATATGGCTTGCTGACCTTGGTAAGGAATAAAAGGGATTAAAATAAATGCCAACATCAATGCCCAGCCAATATAGCGGCGTAACTTTTGGTATTTACCTTTTTGTGATCTGACGTAAATTGGCCCCTCAGTTTTGTAGGGCTTAATGATCAGATCTTCTTCTTTGATATCAAACTTCATAATATTTCTCGACAGTAGATAGAGCATTGCGCTTATCTAGTGCTTAACAAATACTATGCCAATAAAGGGTTATGATAACCTTTTGAAATATAAGGTTAATTATTGTTTTGTATTTTTATCTAAACCACGACATTTCGCGTGTTCGCGATATATCGTGGATTTTAGCTATTATTTTTATGTTAGAAGCAGCTAAAAACGTCATTTTATACTCGTGTAATACCAAGTTTTTTCATTTTTGAGCGCAAGGTGCTTTCTGGTAAATCGAGTAGTTTGGCTGCGCCATTGCTCCCGCCTATCTTACCTGAGCATTGTTCAAGCACTTGCTCTATGTAAGAGCGTTCCATTTCTGCTAGCGTAAGTTGTGCAAAGTTACTGGCATCTAAGTTGGCTTGAAAATCTTGCTTGATTTGAATTAGCGAACTTTGACTTAAGATGACTTCGCGTTCGAGTACGTTTTGTAGTTCACGAATATTGCCGGGCCAATGATAGGTTGCAAGGCGCTTTAAACTGGCCTTGCTGATGCCTTTGATTGGTTTACTCAATTTGCGAGCAAGCTCCGAAATAATGTTATGACAAAGCAAAGGCAAATCATCTAAGCGCTCTCTGAGGGCAGGCATGGTAAGGGGAAAAACGTTCAGGCGATAATATAAATCCATGCGAAACTCGCCTTGCTGAACCATTTTTAATAGGTCTTTGTTCGTTGCTGCGATAACGCGAATATCAACCTTAATTGTTTGGTTACCGCCAACACGTTCAAATTCTTGTTCTTGCAGCACACGCAGCAATTTGCTCTGTGCTTCAAGACTTAGCTCGCCAACTTCGTCTAAAAACAAGGTGCCTTTGTCTGCCAGTTCAAAGCGTCCTTTACGTCTTTCGGTAGCACCAGTAAATGCGCCTTTTTCATGGCCGAATAGCTCGCTTTCTAACAAGCTAGGTGTAAAGGCCGCGCAATTTACTTTAACCAAAGTATTGTGACAGCGTTTGCTTAAGCGATGAATGTTGCGAGCTATCAGCTCTTTACCTGTGCCGTTTTCACCTAAGATCAGCACAGTGCTGTCGGTTTTACTGACTAAACTTACTTGTTCAAGCAATTGCTTAAATCGCGGGCTTTGTCCTACTAAGCCTGAGTCGCTCCAGTTCTCGTCGATTTCACTTTGAAGATAAGTATTTTCTGCTTGCAATTGTTCAGATAAGGCTTGCACTTGGGCTAGTGCTTCACGCAGTGCGCGATCGCTTTCTTGCTGCTTAGTTACATCGCGGAAGATTGCAACAGCACCAACTATTTCGCCATTTTTATAAACGGGAGTTGAGGTGTATTCCACTGGAAAGCTTGAACCATCTTTGCGCCAAAATACTTCATGGCTAATACTGCGCTCTTGTCCGTCTTGCATGGTGGCATAAATATTACATTCATGCGCTGGGTATGGGCTGCCATCGGCGTGGCTATGATGATGATATTGATGAATTTTTTCGCCGAGTAACTCGCCGGCTTGCCAACCTGTCATGCGTTCTGCTGCAGGGTTTATAAATACTGCTTTTCCTTCTAAATCAAAACCATAAACCCCTTCACCAACGGCATTTAACAATAGCTCTGAGTCTGCTAGCAAGTTTTTAAGATTATCCATATATCACAACCCACGAAATATCGAGGGCCAATAATGCCAAGCTTAACATCAAATTACCAGCAACTAATCATCTGTATTTTAATGATAAGTGGCAATATAAAATGACGAGCGATCTGTTTATCCCTTTGTTTACCCGTAAAATATTGCAAACAATAAGAAAAAGCGGGAAAAACAATGACACAGGCAATGATCCGTGTGGAAGAGGTAAGTAAGCAGTACGCCTCAACTAAAGCGGTTAATCAGTTAAGCTTTGCGGTAAATAAAGGCGAAATTTTTGCCTTATTAGGGCCTAACGGCGCAGGTAAATCATCGCTCGTACGTATGTTAGTAGGTTTTACAAAACCTGATAGCGGAAAAGTATCAATTCAATTAGATGGCTGCTACTTTAGTGAAATTCCGGCGAATAAACTGGGCTACTTACCAGAAGACCGCGGACTGTACGGCGAAAAAACCTTACTGCAAAACCTTCATTACTTTGCTGCGCTGCATGGTGTAAGTAAACAACAAGCAAAACAAAATATTGATTACTGGCTAAAGCGATTTGATTTACTAGGCCGCGAAAATGAACCGCTTAAATCACTTTCAAAAGGTAACCAGCAAAAAGTACAGCTGATCACCGCAATTTTACACAGCCCTGAAATTGTTATTTTGGATGAGCCATTTTCTGGACTCGATCCGATTAACCAAGAAAAAGTTGTATTGTTTTTAGCAGAATTAAAGCAACAGGGAATGACGGTTATTTTAAGTGCCCACCAAATGGCGATGGTAGAAAAAATGGCCGACAGAATGATGTTGATGAACAAAGGCGAAGCTGTTTTATATGGTTCACTTAGTGCGATTCGAGAACAAATTGGTGGTGCATTAGAGCTAGAGGTGAGCTTTAGCGGTGAATTAAATGCCGAAGCGCTGCAAACGCATTTTGGCGACATTAACTACCGTCTAAATAAAGCGAATACCTTGGTTGTTACGTTAAACGATAAAGCACAGCTAAATGATGCGTTAGCGATCCTGCCTAAGTTAGGTCAAGTAGAGCATTTATCAAGCCGCACCATGGATTTACATCAAATGTATTTAAAAGCAATTGAATCGCACCAAAAGCATGCGTTAACTGAGGAGAGTAGTGATGAATAACCAAGTAACACAAGTTGCTAAATGGGAGTTTATGCACTTTTTCAAATGGAAGCAGGAGCTTATTAGCAAGTTAATTATGCTGGTAATCGCTGTGGTTGTGTTTTTTTGGCAAAGCGCGTCAAGTTTTACTAGCACTGATTATCGCATTGCCATTTCGGCTAATAGCCCTTTTGAAATGACCTTGGACGGTTATGCGTTCACGCAAACACAAGACGATAAAGAAAAGCTTATTTCTGCCCTTGAGACGCAAGAATTTGATGCTGTGTTACTCATTGATGAAGCCATGAGTCCTGTAAACATTGAGTTTATTAGCAAAGGAAAAATGGCGTGGCAACAGACGCTGCAAAATGCGCTAAAACAGCACTATGTTGAAAAAGTCAGTGATAAGCTTTCACTTTCGGCGCAGCAATTAGCATTGATTAATAACCCAATTTCAGTTTCAGCTGTGTATCTAGACCAGAATATCAAAAGTGAAGAAAGTCATTCAAGCGCTACAGCAATAGGTGTTTTAGTGTTGTTATCGGTTGGTATTTTTATGTCGTTTGCTCAGGTATTTGTCTCGATTACAGGCGAAAAGCAGCAGCGTGTAACAGAACAACTCTACGCCACAATGAGCGCACAAACTTGGGTCGACGGTAAAATTTTAGGGCAAGTGTTACTGGCATTAAAAGCCATGTTAAGTACTGTTATTTCAGTATTATTGGGCGTTGCATTTTTGCAGGTGATTATTCAAGGGCAAGCACTCGACTTGTCGTTTATTGATTGGGCTTTATTGCCTTGGGTATTGGCGTTTGCGTTGCTAGGGCTTTATTTCTCAACGGCATTTATGGCGGCAATTGCTGCTGCGATTGATGATCCAAACCACAGTGGCAAGTCGTCGTTTATGATGATCCCGCTTGTACCAATGATTTTAGCGTTTGTATTAATGGATAGTCCCAGTGGTTGGGTTATGACGTTTTTAAGTTACTTCCCACTTACGGCGTTTGCTGTAATGCCTGTTAAGATGGCGTTGGTTGACGTGGCAATTTGGCAACCTATTTTGTCACTGGTACTGACGCTGGCATTGTGCATTTATATGCGTGGTGTGGCTGGACGTTTATTTAAAATGGGCATGGTGATGTATGGTAAAGAGCCAAGCTTTAAACAAATGTTAGGGTGGGCGATTTCAGAACGCTAATATTAAAAAGAGGCATCGGCCTCTTTTTTAAGCATATTTACTGCCAATTATTTCTGATTCGGTTGAATTTTTGAGCTAAATCAAGTTTCTCATCGGCTGGTAATTGGTTAGGAAATAAACTTGATTTAAGTCAATTCTCAATCTTAAAACGGGCGCATACTTAATTCCAGAAACCGATTTATCACCGATAAGTTGGATAGTTTAAGAAGGAATTTCGTTATGAGAAATGTGCAAAAATCAGAAATTATCGTTACGGTTATCGCAGTATTAGCATTAGTTGTTACTGTTGTAGGTCACTTAGCTGGTGCAAGCATTGCTAACTCAAGTTCGTTTGGCATTATTGCAGCGCCTGTACCTTTGCTACTATTTATCATTGCATTTGCAGCGTATAAGTATGCTGCATCTCATGACGAAGATTCAGATCATTAAACTTGTCCCAATTAGTTTTACTTTACTTGCGACAAAGGCAGCGTTAGCTGCCTTTTTTCGTACTAATTTGAAAACAATTTAACTTAGTTTAAGTAAGCGTTTAGCATCCAAACTAGTTTCTCTTGCTCTTTTATATAATCACTCATTAGTGATGCTGTACCTTCATCCTCGGCATCACCGGCTAATGTTAGTAATGAGCGCTGTGTTGCAATTAACTCACTGAAACCAGTTAGTAGGTTGCTAATTGCTTCGCGCCCAGCACTAATGTTCTTTGCTTCAGTAATCTTGCTGTTGGCAAGGTAGTCTGAGAAACCGTGCAACGGTTCACCGCCTAACGTTAATATACGCTCGGCGATTTCATCGACTTTCAACAGTAAATCGTTGTATATTTCTTCAAATTTAGCATGCAGTTCAAAGAAGTTTTCGCCTTTAATATTCCAGTGAAAACCTCGTGCATTCATGTACTGAATTTGATAGCTGCTAAGTAAGGTATTTAGTTCAGCAACTAAGTTGTTTGTAATCGTTTTGTCTAATCCAATAATTGAAACGTTTTTCATAACCCACCTCATATTCAATGTATTTAATATGTTTAATTTGTTTCGATGGGGTTATTATCAGACAAGTTTGTAATTGAATAAATCACTTAAAGTCGATTGCTGCATTCTGTTTTTGTGATGACAAAATGGACTCAATGTAATCCATTACTTTGCGGGAATAAATGAGACTGGTATGGCTTAAATGAAAGACTTTGTGCTCTGCCATGCCTTTGAGTTTAGTTTCATCAAGCAATACAGTGCCGTCGGATTCGCTGTTTTTCTTAATCAGCGGCATTAAACCAAGTGGTAGATCACCTGCAATACTGTAAAGCTTGGCACTAAATGGCCAATCATGGTTTTCTGATAAAAGAAACTCAACACTATTTTTTAAAAATAAGTCAAAGCCCTTATCTTTCATGTGCTTAGCAAGTGTGGCGCCTTTGTGGGGGGTACCTAATGTGATGACTTTTTTAACACTTGCAGCATGGAGGCTATTAGCTTCAAGGTAGGCGCGTGCAATTAACCCGCCCATTGAGTGGCAAACAAACGCGGTATTTTCACCGTCAATAAAGCTATCGATTTGCTGAAATATAGTTTCAGTATTTGGCGATAAGCTTTGATAACTTAAATTCAGAGTATCAAAGCCCAGTTTTGTTATGCGTTTACTTAATGGCAGCATAACAAAGCCTGACATATACAGGCCGTGTAGAATAACTACTTTTTTTATCGCCATACTACTTTCACTTATAAAATGGTGATCGGCTCGATAAGTATTGAATCGGTATCGTTGCTGACCCAAACTTGACCATCTTGCACAGTAACAGACAACTGCATATGTCTTGCTGCTAATGGAATAAGTTGTTGAGACTGCTCAAATGGAAGGCTAAACACGCGTAGGTTGGTATGCTGGAAAAACTTACCTTGGTGCTTTTCAAGCCACACTTTTTGGTCGCCGTCGCCATAGGTATATAAAATGGCTTGTTTTGACTGGTTGCAGGCTTTTTTCAGGCGTTTTTCGTCAGGTAAACCAAGATCGATCCAAGTTTCGATTTCGTCGCTTAATGACTTTTGCCAAATTTCAGGCTCATCGTCAGCGCACAATCCTTTAGTAAAGCTCAACGTATCTGTAGCATTTAATGCAAATGCTAAAATGCGGATCATTAAACGGTGGTCGTTTTCAGATGGATGTTGAGCAATTGTTAGACTGTAATCACCGTAGTGGTGTCTATCCATGTCGCTTAGGTTAAGCGATAGCTTATGTACTTGTGACTTTAACGCCATAATTTCTATTAATGTAAGAAAGGTTACTGCTATTGTAACTGAATATAGTTAAAATACGCGTACTTTCATGCTTTGGAGAAAATAAATGGCGATTCAGTGGTTTCCTGGTCATATGAATAAGGCGCGCAATGAGATAAAAGAAATCATGCCGCAAATGGACGTGATTATTGAAGTGCTGGATGCGCGTATTCCTTACAGTAGTGAAAACCCTATGGTTGGCGACCTGCGTGGTGATAAACCCGTGATTAAAATCTTAAATAAAGCTGACCTTGCCGATCCTGAAATGACCAAAGCGTGGATGACGTATCTTGAGCGTGAAGCGGGTGTTAAAACCTTACCGCTTGATAACAATAAATCGAGTGAAGTGCATTTAATCAACGACCTCTGTAAAAAGCTAGTACCGCATAAAGTAGGTGCTGATAAGCAAATTAAAGCCATGATTATGGGCATTCCAAATGTGGGAAAATCAACACTTATCAATACATTAGCGGGCCGCATTGTAGCTAAAACAGGTAATGAACCAGCGGTAACTAAGGCGCAGCAAAAGATCCGTTTAGAAGACGGCATTATGCTGTACGACACGCCAGGAATGTTATGGCCAAAAGTTGAAAACGAAAATTCAGGTTACCGTTTAGCGGCAACCGGTGCGATTCGTGATACCGCGATTAACTATGAAGAAGTGGCGAGTTACACTGCTGAGTATTTATTATCAGCCTACCCAGCGTTATTAAAATCACGTTATAAAATGGATGAATTACCAGAGCAAGACTGGGAGTTTATTGAACAAGCAGGGCGTAAACGTGGCTGTATTCGTTCAGGCAACCAAGTTGATACCCACAAAATGTCTGAAATTCTGATCAATGAACTGCGTGATGCTGTGATTGGTCGCATTTCGATGGAAACACCAGAGATGCGTGAAGAAGAAGAGGTTATGGTAGCTGAATTACGCGCCAAAGCCGAAGCTAAAAAGCAGGCACGTGAAGAAGAGAAAAAACAACGTCGTGCTCGCGCCCGTAAAAATCGCCGTTAAGCTTGGATTTAGAGTAATTATTCACTACAGTTAAAACAGTGTTTAACTGTAGTGAATATGTAGTGCGTTGCTTATCTAATTGTTTATCCATTCTTTTTTTAATCAGTTTTTTTTGCTCAGCGAAACAAGAAATTTATTTTGCCACTGACTTATTGCCAGAAAAAGGTACACGCAAAGCAGACCTTGTATCACAGCTAGTTTATTACGTTACCGATGAGCTTAAAAACGACTACCGAGTGACGTTTCAGCAAACCAGTCGCGAGCGAGAGTGGCGACTAATTAAAAAACAAAGCAACATTTGTGTTTATAACAAAACCTACACACCCAAAAGAGCAAAACTTGCAGTATTTGCAAGCCAGCCATTAATTGTTTATGCGCCTAATCGCTTAATTTTAAATCGCGATATTGGTACGGCTACATCGCTATCGTTAACAACTGCATTATCGCTTGGTCTTAATATCGGCGTTGTAAAAGGGCGCAACTATGGCGAAAAGCTCGATGAATTAATTACGCAAAATTCTGAGCTGTTGTATGTTGGTGCGGGTAGTTATAAAGCTGAACGTTTAGAGGTGATGCTCAAACAGGGCAAACTCGATGGCATTATTGAATACTCATCGGTATTTAAAAGCCGTCAGCCCGATGCCAAAATTGGTAAAGACTATTTTATTTATGCGTTAACGGAAGCTCAGCACGCAGTAAAAGGTTACTTAGCGTGTGCAAAGTCAGATGTTGGTGAAAAGTTTGTTGCCGATTTTGAAAGCGTTATGAACAGTGCTGGATATCGTGCATTTGCCATAAGTAAATTGAACGAGGCAGGCGATTTAATTGAGACTGACTTCATTATTGAGCATTTGGGATACAAATAAAAAAGACCTCGTTCTGAGGCCTTTTGGTTTCATATCTACCGTCACCGATATGAGCAATGTAGCAAGTAATTCGTATAAATTGGCTACTAGCAACT
>NZ_LKBD01000035.1 GCF_001399975.1 Pseudoalteromonas sp. P1-9 | reverse complement strand
ATCTTCAAGGGCAGCTGCTTCAACGTTTACATCAGCAACATCAATTTCAGCGATATCAGCTTCACTAGACGCTTCATCAGATTCAAGCGTTTCTATTTCATCCGCTTCAGGCTCAATCGCATCAAGTTCATCTAATTCATCTAGCGTCTCTTCACTCGATGCAAGTGAATCATCCAACGACTCTTCGAGTGCTTTATCTAGCGATTCTTCAAGTGATTCTTCTACTGGTTCGTCTAACTCTTCAGAGGTGATATCATCTTCAAGGGCAGCTGCTTCAACGTTTACATCATCAACATCAATTTCAGTATCATTTGGCTCTGTCGCATCGAATTCAGATTCTATTTCTTCACTTTGTTCAATTAGCTCATCGATGTCATCGAGTGCCGATCCATTATCACTTTCAGCTGTCTGCTCTAATAAGGCATCAATATCATCATCTGATTCAAGCGAATCTTCCAATTCATCTTCTAATGTGTCTGTATTTGCAATAGCTTCTGCAGCGGCTTGTTGCGCAGCTAAACGTTCTGCATCTGAGTTAGCCTCTTCGATTAATGCATCAAGATTGGTTAGGTCAGTATCATCAGACTCAACCTCATTGATCATCGCATCAATATCATCCATATCTAATTGGATTTCAGGTTCTTTCTCTTCTTCGCTTTCTGTTACTTCAGACTCTAGTTCATCATTACTTAGCTCATCCATAATAGCATCGACATCAGCTACATCAGGCTCTTCCTGACTGAGCGGCTCTTGCTCTTCTGGAATATCTAGTTCAATTTCACTATCGCTTTCTGCTATTTCGTCAATCGCCACATCATCGCTATCAGCGCCTGTGTCAAAATCTTGCGCTAGAATTGCATCAATATCGTCAGCATCTGCTAATTCGTCATCTGCGCTATCATTATTTAAATCTGGCACGAGATCATCTGAATCACTTTCATCTAGCAAATCATCATCAAGCGCATCACCAAGTAAGCCATCAAGCTCGTCTTGATCTAGCAGCGTGTTAGTTTCTTCAAGCGCTGGCTCTTCATCTTCGTAGAGCAAGTCTTCAGGTTCGCCCAGTGTATCGTCTAGGTCATCATCAAGTGCAACAACATCATCGTCTAATGCATCGTCAAAGCTTTGATCAAGCACATCATCAAATGGGTCGTCTAAACCTTCATCTGAGCCTGAACTTAAATCATCGTCTACTGTGTTATCTGCCAGAACATCATCTAACCCATCGCTTAAATCATCATCTAAGGTATCGTTTACGATAGGGTCTGGCACCTTTGACATTGGCGTGTCAAAAATGGGTTCTTCTTCAGGTTCCACTTTATTGGCGCGCGATTTAAACCAATAAATTGCGCCGCCAACAATTAAAAATCCAGGAATAAGTGCAAGCACTACTAAAAGCAGTGGGTTATTAGTCAAATTTTGTAAACTAAACGATTCCGCCTCAGCCTTAGCCTTGGCTTCTTGTTCTGCAAGAATACGATGCTGGTCAGCAAGTAGCGCTTTTAATTCGTCTAGCGTTTGTCTATCGCTGTCTAATTGACCGCGAATATGCTCAAGTTCAGTTGATAGGCTGGTAACTTGCTTTTTCAGGTTTTCATTTTCGTTAAGAATTACCTCAACGTTATCAACCGATGATTTAAATTCGTCTTTAAGCTGCTCTAACTTCTCATTTTGTGCTTCTTTTGCCTGCTTAATTTCGTCACTCAGTTCTTTTTTAGCAACGATTACATCTTCTTTTTTAGCTTGCTCTGCTTGCTTTGCAACAACGTCGATTTCGGTTTGAGTAAGTTCGCCTTTAACCTTTTTATCCCAAAGTTTGTCATCTAGCTCTGAACGCTCTTGAGCAAAGCCTGCATTAATGCTTCGGATTTCGCGCATTGATGGCATAGCTAAGTAAGCGCCAGGGCGCAAGTGATTAATATTATTATCGAGGAAAGAATTGGGGTTTTTCTGATAAATCGCTTGCATTACCTGATAAATCGTAACCGAGTTATCAGGTCTTAATTTTGTTGCGATGCGCCATAGCGTGTCTGAATCGCGGATTGGCCCATAGCGTTTCCCCTGTTCACCGATATCTACGTTTTTCGGTCCGCGGATGCGAGTGCTGTCGGCAAAAAGGTCGAATGATAGGGTCGATGCACCTAGCAACACTGCCGAAAATAAAATAATCGCTTTTGAAGAAAAGAAGCTGCGCATGGGTTTCCTTTAATATTAACTCTGAGAAGTTTATATGTTCTTGAACACGGTGCTCGAACACCAAACTTATGCAAAGTTTGCACCATTTTTGTAGTTTCCTAGCTGTAACAGCTTAAAATAGTGCGACTCTTTTTATAATTTTCAGCGTAAAACTATAAACCAGAAAACACTGAATATCCATTAATTAGCATTAGTAAAGTAACTGGCGGGATTACATTATCTCAGTATTTGAACGTGCCGCTTTAAACTGAAACTCAATAAGTTACGAATAATGCCAAACAATTACGGTGGTATAATTGTTTGGCATCAAAGAATTGACAATTATAGGTATTGTTCGATTAACAACTCTGCGATTTGTATACTATTTGTTGCCGCACCTTTACGTGTGTTATCAGATACAACCCACAAATTTAATCCGTGAGGATGGCTAATATCTTGACGTACGCGGCCAACATATACCGCGTCATTGCCGCTCGCATCGGTCACCGGTGTTGGGTAGTCTTGCTCATCTTCGATATATTCTACGCCTGGCGCATCGTTTAATAACTGCTTCACATGTTCAACATCTACCGGCATACGCGTTTCTAGGTGAATAGCTTCTGCGTGACCATAAAACACAGGTACGCGCACAGCGGTTGGGTTAACCATTACACTGCTATCGCCGAATATTTTCTGCGTTTCCCACACCATTTTCATCTCTTCACGGGTGTAGCCGTTATCTTCAAACGAATCAATTTGTGGGATCACATTAAACGCGATTTGCTTTGGAAATACGTCGTTTTCAAGTGGGCGCGCATTCATTAGGTTTGCTGTTTGTTTTGCTAACTCATCTACCGCTTTTTTACCACCACCTGAAACAGACTGATAAGTAGTTATGTTAATACGATCAATACCATAGGCATCATAAATCGGCTTTAGTGCCACCATCATTTGAATAGTTGAACAGTTCGGGTTAGCAATAATATTACGATTTCTAAAGTCACTCAGCGCTTCAGGGTTAACCTCAGGCACAACTAATGGCACATCATAGTCGTAACGAAAATGTGAGGTATTATCGATAACCACACACCCTGCTTCTGCTGCAATTGGTGCGTATTTTTCCGAAACGCTGCCACCAGCTGAGAACAGGGCTATATGGGCATTAGAAAAGTCAAAAGTCTCAACATCAATCACTTCAATGTCTTCGCCTGCGAACTTAATATCTTCGCCGGCACTGCGCTCTGATGCCAATAAGTACAGCGTATCAATTGGAAACTTACGCTCTTCTAGTGTTTCGATAATTTGACGGCCTACTAGGCCCGTTGCACCTAAAACGGCAACATTGAATTTTTGTGACATGTTATTCCTCAATCACGTTAAAGCCCAGTTGGCTTAAACGTTTTGCATTTGCAGTTGAACTGCATTTTACCGTTAAAGTGCTAAATTCGCGACGTCCCGGATAGTTTTTTCTTAAACTATCGAATCCTTCGCTATTTAATCCGTTTTTTAATAAGCCATAATCGCGGCGCGCATCATACACGCTATGCACTAACTGACAAATATTTGCATCGCTAAACGTAGCGCCTAAATGTACTGCCATAAACTCAGGTTGAGGGAGAAAATCTGCCATTTTGTGCGTTATTGGTTTACCAAGTTGCTGACAAACTGCTTGATACAACATATCGGTCCCCCCAGCTTTACCCTCAAGACTGTGACCGGCAATATGCACTGAGCCAATGCGTGTGTATGGCAGTAAGGCTAACTCAATACTCGGTTCATTCTCCCAGACATCCAGTACTAACGATAATCCACCGCCCGCTTGCATAAAGTTGAGCAATGCGGAGTTATCAATGACATCACCGCGACATGAGTTCACCACAATCGCATTTGATTTTAACTTGGCTAAATTACCTTGGTTAAGTAGATGTTTTGTTTTGTGAATGCCTTCTTTTACTAATGGCACATGAAAGCTCAAGATATCAGCTTCATCAATCACCGTATCAAGTGACACACCTTCACTTAGTTCGCCTGCGGCTTGCTTTGGCGGATCGCACAAAAGTAGCTTACAGCCCAAAGCTTCAAGTTTAACCGCAAGGCGGCTACCAATATTGCCTACCCCAATAATACCAACCGTTTTATCGCGTAAACTAAAATCATCTTCTTGCGCAAGCGCCAGCAGGCTCGACACCACGTATTCAGCAACCGCCGTTGCGTTACAACCCGGTGCGCTGGAAAACGCGATACATTTTTGCTGTAACAGCGTTTGATCAACGTGATCTGTGCCTATGGTTGCAGTGCCAACAAATTTCAGTTTGTTTGCATGCGCTAATAAATTGGCATCAACTTTGGTAATTGAACGTACTAATAGAATATCAGTATCAATAAGTTGTTGGGGATCTAGCTCACGACCGGCAAATCGAGTGATTTCACCGAATTCTGAAAAAAACTCTTCGACCAAAGGCATATTTTGGTCTGCAAGAATGCGCATAGTTGTCCTATTGAGGCGAACGGGAGATGCGCTATTTTAACGGGAATAAAAAAGCCACTCAATCACTTAAGTGGCTTTTCTTAGATTCATTTAGCAATAACTAAAACGTTCGCTAATTAACCCTTGTATTTTTGCATTACAAGCGTTGCGTTTGTACCGCCAAAACCGAAGCTGTTTGACATCACAGTGTTAAGCTCGGTTTCACGCGCTTCTTTTACGATATCTAAACCTTCAGCTTGCTCATCTAATTCATCGATGTTGATAGATGGTGCAACAAAGTTATTTTGTAGCATTAGAATTGAGTAAATTGCTTCGTGTACGCCAGCAGCGCCCAGAGCGTGACCTGTCATTGCTTTGGTTGCGCTGATTGCAGGTGATTTACCACCAAACACTTCTTGAATTGCGCCAAGCTCTTTTACATCACCTACCGGTGTTGATGTACCGTGCGTGTTTAGGTAATCCACTTCACCTTCAACCGATGCAAGCGCCTGTTGCATACAACGAACTGCGCCTTCACCTGATGGTGCAACCATGTCGTAACCGTCTGACGTTGCACCGTAACCTACGATTTCACCGTAGATTTTCGCACCACGCGCAAGCGCGTGCTCTAATTCTTCAACAACAACGATACCGCCACCGCCAGAAATAACAAAACCATCACGATTTGCGTCATAAGTACGTGAAGCAAGCTCAGGAGTTTCATTATACTTCGTTGATAATGCACCCATCGCGTCAAATTCCATTGCTAATGTCCAGTGAAGTTCTTCACCGCCACCAGCAAAAATAACATCTTGCTTGCCTAACTGAATTTGCTCAACCGCGTTACCAATACAGTGTGCTGACGTTGCACATGCTGAGCTGATTGAGTAGTTAACACCTTTAATTTTGAACGGTGTTGCTAAACATGCTGAAGTAGTTGATGCCATAGTACGCGGTACCATGTATGGACCTACGCGCTTAACGCCTTTTTCACGAAGAATATCAGCAGCTTCAACTTGATACTTAGATGAACCACCACCTGAACCAACAATAATGCCCGTACGCGGGTTAGAAACTTGCTCTTCATTTAGGCCAGCATCTTCAATTGCTTGTTGCATTGAGATATATGAATACGCCGCTGCGTCACCCATAAAACGGAATGCTTTACGATCAACATGCTCTTTCGGGTCAAGATCAATGCTACCGCTCACATTTGAACGTAATTTTAAATCTGCAAACTCTTGATTGAATGTGATGCCTGAACGGCCTGCTTTTAATGATTCAAGTACTTCTTCTTGATTATTACCGATACTTGAAACAATACCGATACCCGTAATTACGGCTCTTTTCATGGATAAACCTTTTCTACAAAGATAATTGTGCTCTATTCTACGTGTTATTTACAAAAAACTGGTCTAATCTCAGCGTACACGTGTTTCGAATTTACAGTATTTTAACTTTAACTGCCAAATAAATAAGACTTAATTGTTCTAAATCAAGTTTAACCGCCCCCCTATATCTCGTACAATAGCGCTACGTTAAGTTTGTTTTAAATAATTATGATCCGCCACGCAAAAATTGAGTTTAATGAATCAGGCACACCGGTCGCACAAGACTTTGACGATGTTTATTTTTCGAACGATAACGGCTTGTTAGAGTCAGATTATGTTTTTTTTCAACAAAACAATATTGCTTCGCGTTGGCAAAATCACCCGAGAAGGCACTTTGTTATCGCTGAAACGGGGTTTGGCACAGGGTTAAATTTTTTAAACACCTGGCAGCGGTTTAACCAAGATAGCGACAAATCGGTTGAGCAACTGCACTTTATTAGCTTTGAAAAATTCCCGCTTGAACAATCAGCGCTGCAACAAGCGCTTGCTGCTTGGCCAGAGTTAACAAGCTTAAGTGAACAACTTGTTGCAAGTTATCCAACTGCCATTGCTGGCTGTCATCGTTTAGAGTTTGATCAAGGTCGCGTTATATTGGATTTGTGGTTTGGCGATATTCAAGACACGCTGCCACAGCTCTGTTACGGTGAAAACGGTATTGTTGACGCCTGGTATCTTGATGGTTTTGCTCCCAGTAAAAACCCTGATATGTGGCAACAGTCGTTATTTGATGGCATGGCCAATCTAGGGCGCAGCGACTGTACCTTTGCCACCTTTACCGCCGCAGGCTTTGTACGCCGAGGCCTTGCCGATGCGGGCTTTAGCGTAAAGAAAGTAAAAGGTTACGGCCGTAAACGTGAAATGGTGGTTGGCACATTAGAAAAAGCAAACCAAAACAGTACACAACCAGCCTATTTTGAGCGGGGCACGCAATCACTTGAAAAAGTTGCGATTATTGGCGGCGGCATTGCCACTGCAACCTTAGCTTACAGCTTTGCAAAACGGGGCATAACTTGCGATATTTTTTGTAAAGATGATGCGCTCGCAAAAGGTGCGTCGCATAATCACCAAGGCGCTGTTTACCCAAATCTACAAGCTGATTTTAATGCCATAAGCGAATTTTTTGCTCATAGCTTTTATTATGCTAAACGTGTTTATCAGCAAATACATGATGATGGGTATCACTATCCACACGATTGGTGCGGTGTACTATTACATGGTATCAGCGACAGTAAAGTAGAAATTCAACAGCGCCTTATTGAAAAAAACGCGTGGCCAAGTTCTTTAATTCGCGGTGTATCAGCACAACAAGCAAACGATATTGCCGGTTTTGAAGCTAACTTTCCTGGCTTATTTATTAGTGAAGCTGGCTGGGTTAAACCACCAGCATTAGTAAACGCTATTTTCACTGCAAGTAATAGTAATACATCACATAATACCGTTTTTAACACCGAAATTAGCGAGATTATAAAAACACAAAATGGCTATCAACTTATTGATTCAAACAGCAAAGAAGTTGGAGAGTTTAGCCAAGTATTCATCACCTGTGGTGAGCTAACCACCCGCTTTTCACAAACCCAAGTACTGCCATTTAGCCCTGTACGTGGTCAAGTTACCCGCGTTAAGGTAAACGACTTATCGCAAAAGTTAAAAACCGTGCTGTGTCATAAAGGGTATTTCACTCCCCAGTTAGATAACACTCACTGTATGGGCGCAACGTTTGAAAAACGTAGTATGAGTCGAGAGATTAGTAGTAGCGACAACGCAATTAATTTAAATCAGTTGCGCTCTTTTTACCCCGAGCAGTTGGGTATCACCGAAGAATCAATACTCGATGCTAAAGCCGCTATTCGTTGTACAACCCCAGATCACCAACCAATCGTTGGTGAAGTTCCCGATGAAGACACTTTGTTAAGCAACTTTGCACCACTGAGAAACGGCAAACATTACGACTTTGAAACTAATGCTAATCCAAATAACGGTTTATATGTGTTTTCAGGGTTAGGTGCTCGCGGGCTATGTACAGCGCCGCTCGCTGCAGAAATGCTAGTTGCAGCACTATGCGACGAACCGTTACCTGTGCCAACACACATCAGCGAAATGCTACATCCAAATCGCTTTATTGTGCGCGATTTAAAACGCAACAAACTATAAAAACCAAGCGATAAAAAACAAACGATAAAAAAGCCGCATAGTTTGCACTATGCGGCTTTTTGGAGAGTTAATTTCGGGAAATTAACGACAACCTGGCGTATTAAAGTCGACAACAATCGACGCACCACTTGCAGTACCTGAGACTTTTACATAGCCCCAATACTCGCTTTGGTTAGTGATGTAAATACACTCACCATTACCCACATTTTGTGATGATGCATCTACACTACCAGCACTTGGCCAACCGCCATTACGATATTCTAGATTAATGTCACCAGAACCATTTGACGTAGTAATAGCCACACTTGTTGCACTACTTACATCCGCAATGCTTAACCAAATTGGTTCTTGTTCAGCAAGACACATTACATCGCCATCGTATAAACGACCGCCGCCACTTGGGCCCTCTGTTGCACACGCATTTGGTACATTAAAACCACCACCACTTTGTACTGTGTAGTTAGCTTTTAGTTGCGTATCAAAATTAGCATAGCCGTAAACCATTACGTGATAAGTGCCCGCTTGTGGTTCTGCGATAGTACAACGCTCGCTATTACCGCCAACATATGGACGACAGTCATAGCTTTCCATTGTTGGTGCATCACCAAACTTCACATATAAGTCACCATCACCCGAACCACCATTTAAAGTTATTTCTAAATCACTGGCGTTTGCAGGTACGTTTACAACAAAGCGTTTCTCATCGCCGGTGTTACCCGTTACTTGCTGCGCTACGCCGTTTTGTAGTTCATTACCAACTGGTGGCTGTGTACCTGTCACTGTTGCTGTAGTTGACACGCTAGCACTTGCACCTTCTGCATCAGTCACTGTAAGTGTTACTGCATAGTCTGCCGCGGTTGCGTAACTGTGGCTTGGGTTAGCTTCTGAACTTGTTGTGCCATCGCCAAAGTCCCAGCTGTATGACGCAATACTTGATTCTTCATCATAAGAGCCATTGCTTGTAAACGAAATTAACTCGCCCACTTCGCCACTGTATGGACCATTAATTACCGCCACAGGCGCTTTATTTTGTGGTGGGTTTGTATCACCGTTAGCAAGTGCTTGTGTCCACTGAGTAAACTCAGCATCATAGTTTGTTGCCCAAGTATTGATACGTGATTTATACCCTGCCCAATCACCTGAACGTGTTGACGCTAACATTTGGTTTAGTTCATCGCGGTGATTTTCGAACATAAAGCGCACTGCTAAGTAACCCCAACGGTAAATACGATCTTGGTCAAAGCCATCGTATGTTGTTTCAAATACCGTACCTAAGCTGTAAGTCGAACCATCTTTAATGGTATCTATTGCCGCAGGGTTATCATTTTCGTTTGCGATGTACTCTGCAACACCTTCACTCCACCATACAATTGCTTCTGTTGGTGCGTTAAAGCCGCCGTACAAATCAAAACGACCATCAAGATAATGTACGTACTCGTGCTCTAAGTTCCATACAAAGTGGTCGGCATTCGCATAGCTTGCTTCATACGCAACAAAGTTTGGAATATTACCCGGTGTTGATGGGTTACCTTCTAAGTACATACCACCATTATTAGTGTTAATACCAAAAATAACGCCCGCATATTTACCGTAGTCGTCACTTGAGTCGAAAATATTCACTTGTAACTGGCTGTTCACGTCGTCAGCAACCGGTGTGTTATTGGTTTGCAATTGAACGTGGAAATACGTTTCTTCATAACCCATTTTGCTACACGCTGCTTGATGCTGCGCGCTAGTCATATTTTGTGAGCGGATTTTAATCGTGCTGCTACAGGTATACGTTTGTGATAACACTTGTGATTCAAGTTGCTCTTCAAATCCACAAATATTATAGGTATCACAGCTACCGTGGTAACCCGCTGTATCTGCTGCACCTAACCATACCGAATCGCCATACCCATACATTTGATAATCTGAGAAAATACGATTTAACGCTGCATCAACAGCTGTTTGAATAGTGCCAGGGTATTGTTTTAATCGGCCTAATTCACGTGCCGCATTTGCAATCATAAATTCAGCATCAGAGTCGATCATATAAGTACTTGTTGTAAACTTCGCTAGTGCACTTACTAAATCATTCGCTGAACCAACTTTATTTTTAAATTCAGTGTTCCATTGCCCACGGAATAAAATTGTAAATACGCCGTTTACCGCACTACGCATATTCCACTTGCCTGCGTAACTTGCATTCCAACGGTTTAGCCATTCAACAACCACAGGTAAATACACATCTTGCTGCTCAGAGCTATCCATTGTGATAAGTACTTCAGAAAGTGTCTTACCGTGCGCATCATTGTCATCATAAAAATGGCTATTATTTACAAATGCATCAATGGCATTCTTAACAGCTGGTTTTACCCAAGACGCAAACGTTACTTGGTCGTTATAAAACTCCACATAATAACCAGCACGCAGATACAAAAATAATGCTTCGATATCGGTGTCACCGCCACCTTGATAACTATCAGAAAGGCTCTTCACATGGTTCGCTACTGCATACATATTGTTAGAGTCATAAACAGCAGATTGAATATCACTTGTTGCGCCAAATAGTTCATTAACACAAGTTGTACCCTGCGATTTAATTTCGCTAATCAGCTGGGTTGAGTCACTCGTAGCCAACACATTTAAATCACACGTTGCCGCAGCTGCTTGCTGCATACTTTGTGATTTAAGCGTATGAATGAGTTTGTGTGCGTGATCGAAAGTGTGCGTAGATTGTTGAGTGGTTACCGCGGTAGGCGCGTTGTCCATGCGCTTAGACTCAACACCATGATGATGAACCTTAGGTTGATTTTGTGAAATAGGCGCGCTAGCAGCAAACGCACTTTGTCCATAACTTAATGTGGCAAGCACTAACGCCAATTTTGTAAGTTTCATTGTTTATTTCCAATTGTTGTTGTCATAATTTTTCGATAAAACCAGTATCGAGTTTCGTTGCTGAACGACATATTGAATCGATAAAACATGGATTCAATATACTGTATACAATATATTAACTTTTGTTCTAAATATAGGGGCAAACTAACAGCTTTTTTGTTAATGTATATTTTTCAATTGGTTGTATTGTAAAAATGCGAAAATTGTATTAGAAAATCACGCTATATTTGCAATAGTTACTTTGAGATGCCGTGCTGACAGGTTTAATTGCACTAAAAACAACAGTTATTCGGGCTTACATTGCCCTAGCGCAAAGCGACAAAACAAATAAGCGCTAAACTTAATATTAAGTTCACTAATAAGTTAATGGTTATGACAAAAACAATTGCAGAGTTAATGACGTGTGACGTGCTATCAATTGAACTAGACAACACGATGGCTGATGTTCACCAAATGATGAAAGATCATAATATTCGCCATATTCCTATTGTAGAAGATGGCCTTTTTTACGGTATGGTAACGCAAAAAAGTGTGCTTGCTAAAACCATGTATTTACTAGACAAATACGGCGTAAATGCGTTAAATAGAAGGGAAAAGCAAGTACCTGTTTCAGAGCTAGTGGATAAAGACGTGGTTTTCGCCAACGCGACAATGCCATTGACCGAGGCGGCACGCTTTTTCTTAAATAATCGGCATGGATGTTTGCCTGTCGTAGACGACAACAACCAGTTGCAAGGAATAGTTACCTCATCCGATTTCGTTAGACTATCCTTAACACTATTAGAAAGTTAACCCACAAATGGGTGATCAGGAGTGATAAAATGAAGAAGTTATGTTGCAGTATCGCACTGGGCGTTTTAATGAGCTTTAGCTTTGCGGCGCAAGCAAATATTGACGACGTATCCCTTCCGAACGATTTTCAAGTACGTATGGCACTTGAAGACGATTACCCTATGATCATCTCCGGTTTTGTAAAACAAGACTTAGATTCTGTAATGGCGTTTTATCGCAATACCTTAGGCGAGCCAGAAACCATCACTGAAGATATTGGCCGCTATACATATTTTTATACGGTAGCGGGTAAACGCGTTAAAATTGGTTTTTACCAGCAAGAAAGTTGGTGTGAAGTAAGTATTATGATGACGAAATAACTTCGTCATCATAATTTAGAAACCGTTTTAACAGACTTATCTGCAAAAAAACCGCTAAACCTTTTCTATTTGAATAACTACCCGACGGTTTTTACCACGTCCAATAATGGTGTTATTGGTTGCAACATGGCGTTTTTCGCCAAACCCTTGCGTAACAATTTTCTCTGCTGCTATACCCTTTTCAGTCATGTAGCTTTTAATTGCATCGGCACGCTTTTCTGAAAGTTGTTGGTTAATATAGCGACCACCGTATGAATCGGTGTAGGCATTAATTACCACCGAATCAATATTAGGATCGTTCTCCAAATATAACCCTATTTTCTCTAAACGCTTTTTCGAATCACGCGTTAACTCGCTGCTATTCGACTCATATCGCATCACTGTATACGCAATATCATCGAAGCTAAATGGCAATAGCGCATCGCGACACTCTAAAAAGCTTAAGTAATTACGACGAAAATTAACCGACGACAATTCAACTTTGATCTTGTCTTGGCTGTTATGCCAATCCTGATAATAAAACGTAGGGACATTACCTTTTTCAAGTTCGGTTAGCAGTAACCAAGATGCTTTTGAATCTAGCTCTGTATCAAACTGCTTCAACAAATTAGCATCGAATAAGCTACGCGCAGGATTACCCGCTTTCCAAATAGGTGGCACTGACAGCACATCGGCAACATCGTACCCTTCTGGCTTAATAAGCATATCTAAGGTGAAATGCAGCGGTTTATCTTTACTCGCAGTCGCTAAAAATCGCGCCTTACCAAAGCGCGGAATATTATGCTCTAACTGACAACTTAAACGTGATGCTTCAGGGGTATTCCAAATCGCATTGCTTTCAGCTGCGCCGTAACTACGTAGCGCCGCATTGGCAGAAAACACAGCACCCATCGACAGACCAACGAACAAACACTGTACTTGCTTCTTTACTAGCACTGAGGTCTCCTAAATCTGATAAACGCTTGGTTAAATTAAAACACCGCTGCAACAAGCAACACCCTATTAAAATTTAAGCAATAAATATACCTAAATCAAACGTCCTTGCGTAATATTTTACTGGTCAGCAACAACCTAATTTTGACATAATACGCGGCCTTAATAAGCACTGAAAGTAAGTATATGTCTCAAGCTGAAGCACCAACAACTTTATTTGCCAAGCGTTTTCGCGGTTTCTTTCCTGTAGTTATCGACGTCGAGACCGCAGGCTTTAATAATAAAACCGATGCATTGTTAGAAATTGCTGTCAGCCTACTAAAAATGGACGATTCAGGCGAACTAAGTATCGACAAAACAGTGCATTTTCACGTAGAACCGTTTGAGGGTGCCAATATTGAGCAATCAGCTATTGAGTTTAATGGCATTGATCCGTTTTCGCCCTTGCGTGGCGCGGTAAAAGAAGACGAAGCAATAAAAGAAATCTGTAAAGCTGTGCGCAAAGCACAAAAAGCAGCAGGTTGTCAGCGCAGCGTTGTAGTAGCGCATAATGCGGCCTTTGATCACGGCTTTTTAAATGCCGCAATTGAGCGCAATAATATTAAGCGCACACCGTTTCACCCATTCGTGAGTTTTGATACAACCACCCTAGCTGGCTTAGCAGTTGGTCAAACAGTGCTTGCAAAAGCATGTCGCGCCGCAGGAATTGAATTCGATAACAGCCAAGCCCACAGTGCACTGTATGACACCGAGCGCACCGCCGAGCTTTATTGTTACATTGTAAATAAATGGCAAGCCTTAGGCGGCTGGCCAATGCCAAACGATTCTGAGCAAGTAGACGAGTAACGGCGGGATTTATTACCACCGTTACTTTTTACCATGGATTTATGCACTAAACAGCTTTTGGCTGCGCGTGCTAAGTGGCACGTTTAGTGCTTCGATTGCGCTGAAATAATGCTTTTCAGCGCGTCATGTGCTTTTTCATTGTTAAATAAGATGTCTTGTAACACGTGTTTTAGCGAGTCAGATAATTCGGCTCTTTCGATAAACACATACACATCTTCAACCGAATAACTTTGCTCTTCGCTTACATTCATAATTTCGAGCCAAAGCTCAAAACCATTTTTATTCAACGCGTTAGCTAACACTTCAAAAAATACCCGACCACATGGATAACTTGCGCCAATTGCAGGCGTTGACTCCAGATGTGAAAGCGCAGTTTGTTTAACACCTTCTAAACACTCTTTTTGTTGCTGCTGTAAAAAATACTTAAAATGCGATGGTGGCATTAAGCCTGAATGCACCATTGCGCGATAGGCAAAAAAGTCAGCTGAGCCTTCGTACAGCCAAATCGGAGTGCCATCTGATGGTTGCCAAAAATGCGCGTTCCAAAGGTGTAACGCTTCATGTGCTAGGGTTAAATAAATTGTTCGTTGGTATTTACTCGGGTGCTGGACTGCATCTTGCCCTGATATCTCAAACATAATTTGATTTGATAGTGCGCTACCCAAAAAGCCAATGTATGACGCATTGCTATTAGCGTTAATCAAGAATGTAACGTCGCGGTTTAAAGGGGAATTAAGCTGTTGGCTAAAATAACGCATAAGTTTAGCGCTGTTTTGCTCAAGCTGCACTTTAAAATCATTTGGCAAATTTGGCTCAATAACGAAATAAACACCATCTTTAGAGGCATTAGACGGTAAAGTTAGACTAATAAACTGTGCTAAATTTAACGACGATACCTTGTTAATGGTGCGCGTTCGCTGATTTTGCTCATTTTTCATTTTTGCTATTATATTAAATGTCACACTTAGCGCATCGCGTGTTATTAATTCATCCGCTACTTTCAATGAATGCGGCACAAAATAGTCCGCATAAAACGCGCCGTTGTTAGAAAAGTTAATAAACGGCGCATTAAATCTAAGTTCACTCACATCAAAACCATCGGATACTTCAAGCATTAATATGTCATTAAGATTCGTTAGCTGAATTGTGCTGTCATCTTTAACCACCGCTTTGCCTTTAACCGCAAAATGGTTAGTCAGGAAATGAGGTGGTAAGTGAGAAAAATCTAACGTTTGAGTCAATTTGGGCAATTGATAACTTACTTGCCACACGTTGCTGCCAATCTGTTTTTCAACATTAATCGACAGCGCTATTTTACTCTGTGCAACCGCGTTCATCGCGATAAACAACAAACATATTATTATTGTTTTACTGATATTCATTGAAAACCTCCATTATTTCAATCAGCTGCATTGTATAGCGCCGAGCAATATTAACAAGCAAGCAATCCCTACCAACTCACTTTCATTTCAACATTCGTTTAAATTTAAAGCGATTAAACCATTTAAATACAGTTAATTGTGCTTTGCCCTTGTTTAACATAAAAACTAAGCGTTATAATCGTGCCAACTGAGTATGATTCAGATGAAACAAATTCAGGGGCTGATTAGGATTCAACCAAACTCTTTAAAATCAAGCCCTCCAGAGCCTTTCTATCTTAGTGGTACACTGAGTGAGCCACACGCCAGCCTCAAATTGAGGCAATTATGAACTTAAATTCCATCACTTCTGAAGCTTTCTTTCCTTATTCAAGTACATATTAAGAAGTTTTTGTCAACAACAAAAAATCACGAATAATCAATGTAAAAAGGAACACTTACCTTTTCTCCCGAAATGGCACTTATTATCTCCGAAAGCGGTTAAGCCGTGAAACAAAGCAAAACGACACAGGCGCACATAAATTGCCGAGTGAAATAAAATTTAGTTTAAGAACCAAAGGTTTCGCGCAAGCAACCATAGCCGCTAATGTGTTCTCAGAATTACTTCTGCGTTTTGATAAACAATTAAAAACCAACATTATCGCGGAGATAAAGAACGTGGCATTAGTCATCAAAAATGAAGTGAAACGTGTTTTAAATGGCACAAACGTTAATCAAATTTTGGCAAATATGCGATTAGAGGATTTTGATGTTGAAGCTTTATCAATCTGCCAAGAAAGTGATGATTTAGCTACCCTTGAGACTGCAGCGCCACCTGTTTTGCGAAGAGATGCTGAAAAGCAATTCTCTAATTTTTTAAAAGAATCAGAAGTTTTATTTGATGCAAACGATACCCCTTATAAAGCTGGTGTCGCAAAAATTGTTAGAAGAAAACAATTTATTGGTAGCTTAGCTCAGGCCAGGCACAATGAAGACTGCCAGAAAGAGAATGAGTTAATCATTCATGCCAGCAAATTTGCGGATTTTGGTATTGTGGATCCTCGCTATATCCAGCCACAAAAAGAAATAATCATATCGACTCTGGATCAGGTGCGCGAGATCTATTTACAGGAAGAATTTGGTATAGACCTTGAACAATGGGAAAGTGACAAAAATTACAGAAACGCCAAAGAGAATGACAGAGCCAAAAAGCTCAACGAATCCATTAAGGAAGCTATTTTTTTCTTAGGAGACCGACCTGTTAACCAATACAAGAGTCGCGATTTTGACAGAATGTTTAAAGCAATGCTCAATGCACCAAAAGCAAGAGCTAAACACCACAGTTCACTGACACTTGAAGAACTTGAAGCTGTTGACTGGTCTGAATTCAAGGTCACAGATAAAAATGGTAAAGTGACATTTATAGATTTGCAGATCTCTCCATCAACTGTCGATAAGCATCGACAAAAGATCAAACAATATTTTAATTGGATCATCAAACGCCTCAACGATGATGATGAAACATTTGATTTAATTAGGGTAAACCCCGTTCAAACTAAAGCAATTAAAAAGGCACATCGTTCAAAATCTTGGGCGGGGTTTTCTGAAGAAGACTTACACAATATTTTCACTAACGAAAATGTGACCATTCCTCAGCATCCTTGGCAGTTCTGGATACCTGTTTTATCGAGAGCAACAGGCGCTCGACCAAATGAGTTAGCACAATTAAGTATTAACGATGTTTGCCAAGATACAATTACTCTTGAAGGGGATTCACAGCCTACTACATTGTATTACCTAACGATTGACGATGCACTTGCAGAGCAATCAACTAAAAATGAATCAAGTCGTCGCCATGTGCCGCTTCACCCTAAAATAATTGAGCTAGGGTTCATAGATTATGTTAATGATATACGCTTAACATTTGAAAAGGGCGCTTCTCTATGGCCTACATTAACACCTAAAAATGGCTATTACACACCAGCCTATAGCAAGTGGTTCACCAGAAAAGTGCTTGATAACGCTAACGTCATTCAAGATAGGTTTGACGAAGATAACTGCAAAAAAGTTACCTACAGCTTCCGAGCAACATTCATAACAAACAAAAAAGGCGACCCAAAGGTCGCCTTCAATGCCAAATTTTATCAGCTTTTGGTTGCTGTTTATCTTGTTCCAAACGCTTTTAGCGGTGTCTGGCTGCCGCCTCGTGTTATCAAATTAAACGAGAATCCAACAATCGTCGAAGTTAATGCGACAACAAACTGTATGTGCACATAATAACTATTTTTAGGAGTTTTCCTCTTTAAAAGGAAAGCTTTAAAATCGTTTTTTCGACTAACTGGGCATTTATTAGCATTGCAGCGCCGAGTCCATTCGGCGAACATCATTCATCCCTGTATTTTGCATTGAGGTGTAAGTAAAGATTTATCAAGAAGACGAAAAGTGAATTAATTTGCTTTAGAGTAACTCAGCATCCTTGCTACTAGAATAATTAATCAAACATTGTGTAAAATACCTTTCATAGAAAGGTACATGAAAGAGCATTATAGAAGCTTATAAGTTATGTATTTAACAAAAATTAGATACTAAAAATTGACGACAGTAGACTCTAAGAATATTATACTTTTCAAGGTTTTACTTTAAGGGAGTTGTAGGTTGTGGATTCGGCTGTAATTAAAAGCGAGTTAGATTTATTAAAATTAGTAGAAAGTGTATTTAAAGGAGAAAAAGAAGCTCCCGGAAAGCTTCAATTTGATGGCTGGCCAATAATTGACATCAACGTTAAAGGAGAACGTTATAAAAGTAGCCTACCAACAGGAATGATGGAAGGGTTGATTAATTTTCAGAATGAATTAAGTCGCGCTTATGCTACAGTAAAATATAATACTGCTAATCTTCAAAAATTAACAAATGAAGATAGAAGTGCCCTTGAACTTATTTTTACTATCAAGGAAGGCTCAACAGATAGTAAAGGTAATGCTCATGACTGGTTAAATGGTATTTTTGATAAAATAGGTGTTGTTTTGGAAGGCATGACAGGTAAAGAAAAATTAGCACTATACAGCGTGATTGCTTTGTCAGTTGCTGGCTATTTCACCTATTCGCAATACTCTGACTCCCAAACAAAAATTGCTCTAGAAAAAGAACAAACAAAACAGATGGAAGTGGTTTCCAAAGCTGCTAAAGAAAACCCACTAACCAGACTACGTGATGAACTTGAACCTGAAATAAGACATTTGGCTGGGGAAACTGGTGAACGTGTGATTCGACATATTGACACAGGTTATACTGAAGTAGTACGAACTGTTCAGGATGCAACCGCAGTTTCAATTGGCGAAAAGAGTTATGATAAAGATGATATAAAGCGAATAGTCAGTATTAAAGAGCCTATCAAAGATGTATTAGAAGAAAAAGGTTCTTTTACTATCGAAGGTATTAAAAAAAATCTTGATTATCTTATCGTTAATGTTGTGAATCACTCTGAAGATTTAGCATTTAGTATCAAAGTTGATTTATCATTCACACCTAAAACAGAGCTAGATACTCTTTATGATGCCTTACGTGATGGGAATCAGCTTGAAATTAGCTATCAAGCACATTACCGTGACGGAGAAATAGTACGAGCACGATTGATAAAGTTGTTACAACCAATAGCTAACTCAGTTTAAATTCTATTGACGCCTTACTTTTTCGTTTGGCGTCAAATAGATTATCTATCCGGCCTCATAAATTAATACCATAGAACCCCATAGACCTTGAATGACCATAATAAGGTCTATTTCAACACTAATAATTATTAATTAAAAAATCAATGATTTAGTAACGAAGAAGATAACTTGTCTTTAAACAGTAGACTTAATCCTTTCTTTTGATCTGCGTCTAATTGTTCAATTATGAAGCCGCTCTTATTGCTAGTAATTATACCGCACCGTAACTTCTCTATATTATTTGTGTAAACTTTTAGATGGATAGGGTTATTCATGTGGTTAAGTAAATCAGTCGAATTAGGTGCATCTCCCTCCCACAACCTGAGTAATTCAGTCTGTTCATGACCACTTGAACCTTGTTTATTGCTCTCACTAAAGACTACATTACCCTTACTAATAAAGTGAGCAAAGCTTGAATAGTCAGATATATATACTCCTCGATATTTTCCTTTATAAGAAAATGGCTGAGCATTCATAATAACTGGTATTAACTTTACCTCACTTAATTCAAGTCCAAAATGTTCTTTTAATACTTCTGGGTATTGTTTAAGTCCATTGACCAGTCTTTTGACTTGTAAAACTGTTTCATCAATAAACTTTTTAAATCTCGCGCCTCTCACTGGAGACCATCCTGATAAGGATCTGTTTTTACACTCGACTACGAAAACTTTATTATCTAATAGGAATACGGTGTCATATTCATATTCATCTTTTCCCCTTTTAAACTTAAAACTTTTACTTTGTATTCCCTCATCTCTAAGCTTTTTTAAAATCTTTCTTTCAAAGTCTTCTCCTTTACTACCTACCACCACTTCTAAACTTGAGAATCGCGACAATAAGATGTTCAATACAGAAAAGCCTTTGCTTAATATTATGTCTGGTAAAAAAAACGTTCCATTATCAAGCTTAATTAGAGGTGTATCATATATATCACGAGACCCCTTCCCGAATGTAACTAGTTTAATAAAAGTAAGCGCTTTATTTTTAACTATGCCTCCCAGCTTAAGAATGTGTAAAATTTTATCATACGAAAAAATGCAAAAATCTTTCTTTGTTTCTACATTTTTAGTCAGGTAAATTAAACAAAAATATCCTCTAACCCATTCTTTTATAGTCAGCCCATGATATTGCTTATCACTCGAAAATATATCCGTACAATAATAATCTGAAAGAGAATTTAGACAATTCATTTCATTCTCAGATAAAAATAAGCCTTCCCTTAAATCAGAAATATTTTCAACTACTAAGGCTTTGAACTGTGGATCTAAGACTAACTCAAAAAAGTTCTGACTTTGCCTATCTAGGTTTCGACGTTGTGATATAAAGTCATAAACTTCAAAATCACTAAAATGAGGTTCAAAATGTGAAATACAATTAAACCCAAAATCAATTTCTTCTCTTGCTAATTCACTACCTTTTCTAACATAAGCTTGCCCTCCAAATAATACGCATCTTGCGGAAGTATCCTCTAGCTTCCTCCATGCTGTAGCTAAATTAGGCATTTCAGCAATATCAGGGATTGTGTCAAAATTTGATTTAGCCTGTGTCGGTGCCTTAATAATTAATTCACCACTTTTAACATCAAAAAGTGAATTTTTATGGCCATATAAAATTGTAGATAGACTTAAAGCACAAATTAGTTGCTCAATCTGGAAATCAGGATCAACATCAACTCCATTTAGATTAATCCTATGTCTTTGTGCAACTAGGAGGCCACCATCACGCTTTGCCATTTGTTTTATTTGCCTTTGAAGCAAAGACGTTATTTTAATTATCTCTTTTTCAATACAAACGAGTTGAGCCCAAAATTGATCTTCAACCGGCAATTGATTTAACGCACTATCACTTATTGAGCCTTTAATTTCATCGAATTGTTCTTCTGCGCGGTGGAATAGGTTTACTTTTATAAATAAATGACGATTGAGGTTAACAAAACCTTTAAACTGGCAAAAATTTAGCACCTCAGCAAAAAAACTATCACGATCTTTTCTTTTCTTTAGATCATGGGGATAGATATGAGTCACCCCATATAAGAATTGCTTATCAAAAATATCTTTCAAGCCTTTTTCGTCTAAATAATTTGCCGCATCAATAAAGCTGTTATAGTTATATTTATTGGCAAACTCTAATAACTTACTCATGTGCTAAGTCCTTTTTAAAATCTCAAAGTCGGCTAATTTAATATTAATAAATAACTTATGACAAACATAATTAACTTTCACAACTCAAAATCTAACCGCCATAGCTGATACACAAACTGGCACACAAGAAAAAATGGAAAAAGGTTGTCAAACCAATACAATACCGCTACAATCCGCACCATCACTAGCTTTGCTGGCGATAGAAAAGTATTCTAAGATTTATGTCTTATGACTGAATCGGGGCTGATTAGGATTCGACGGGATTCATGAAGCCTAAGGTGCATGTCGAGGTGCGGCTGGCCTCGTAAAAAAGCCGTATTTAAAGTAATCGCAAACGACGATTCTTACGCTCTAGCAGCTTAGGCCGCTAGCGCTCCTTCCAAGTATTCTTGTGGACTGGATTTTGGAGTGTCACCCTAACACCTGATCGCGACGGAAACCCTGGCCGGGGTTGAAGCGTTAAAACTAAGCGGCCTCGCCTTTACTTATCGTGTTCGTCCGAGATTTAAAGGTTAACCAAAAGACGATACTAAACATGTAGGACCGAAGGTCGACGCTTTTCGGACGGGGGTTCAAATCCCCCCAGCTCCACCAAATATAAAAAGCCTGTGCATTGCACAGGCTTTTTTACTTTAAGGGCGTTAGTAATTTTTTCTACACAAAGTTATTTAGAGTGGTTTTAACCCTATCACTGTAGCAAAAGGCAAGACTTGACCCTGCTGGTTTTTTTAGACTATTTCCAAAATGGCAGTTTTGCACCTACATAAGGTAGCTTTTCTTTTTTGTTCACTAATAAAGATTGTTCAATAATAATGAACGTAACAGTTTATTGAACAAACTCTTGCTTTATGTTCAATTTATATTATCGTTCAATATTAATGAACGAAATTATTTATTGAACACCATGTTAGAACAAGAATTAATTCACAATACTATCAAAAATTTAAACCAGCAAACTGGTTTAGGTATCGATTATCGTGTTTTTGAAAACGGAAATATCGATGGTGAGTTGGTATTGCCTAATGTAAAACAACGATTGCAAGTCGAATGTAAAAAATGGATAAACAAGGCTAACTTACAAAAGTACCTTGCTGAATTAACATTCAAAAATAAACTCACTGATGTTGTATTAATTACTGACTATATCAATCCAAGTCAGGCTACTCAGTTAAGAGATCATAAAGTACCTTTCATAGATTTAGCAGGAAATGCTTATATCAACACCCCCCCTGTTTATATTGATATTCAAGGTAAGAAGCCAGAAAAGCCGATTCAAGAAATAACTTTGGCGAGACAACTAGGAAAAGCATTTCAACCTAAAGGCATGAAAGTGGTGTTTATGTTGTTAGCCCATCCTGAATTATTGAAAGAACCGATGCGCACCATTGCTGAGACAGCAGAAGTTGCTCTCGGTACAGTTAAGCAAGTGATCGATGATTTACTCTATCAAGGGTTTATTATTCAAAAAAACACTCGTAACAATAAGAACGCTATCAAAGAAATGAACAATCTACAGGGTTTACTCGACAAATGGTTAGACGCATATCCAACAACCGTTGAAGCTAAACTAAATAAAGAAGTTTACACCACTGACAACTTAGAATTATTAAGGACTTTAGACCTCACCGATACTAACGCGTTGTGGGGCGGCGAATATGCAGTTGAACTATGCGACAACTACCTAAACGCAAAAGACTATCTGCTATATGTTCAGCCAGAGCATAAAAATCAAATTTTGAAAACTGCCAGGCTGCGTAAAGCTAAAACTAACGAAATTCTAAATAAAACGACTACAAGAGTAATTCTAGCTGAACCACCTTTAGGGATCAGAAAGATAGAAGGTAAACAAGATAATATGGCACATCCATACTTCATCTATGCAAACTTACTCGCTAGCCTAGAGCCAAGGAATATTGATGCTGCAAGGAGGTTTTATGAAAACCACATCGCCTAATGTTGTCGGCAAGCTGCCAGAAGGACTAGTAGAGCTTTATCAAATTATTTCACATCATACTGAAGCTCTAGATATCCCATACTTAGTAGTTGGTGCAACAGCCAGAGACATCATTTTACATCACGGTTTTGGAGCGGCTATTGAGCGCGGTACACGTGATGTAGATTTTGGTATTCAAGTTGAAAGCTGGGAGCAGTTTGAACAGCTGAAAATAGCGTTAATTGAGAATGGTTTTGCTCCACATAAAACGAAACCTCATCAATTAATTACGACGGTTTCTAATGGACAAGAATGGGAAGTTGATATTATCCCATTTGGTGAGATTGCTAATGATGAAAGTACAATTGCGTGGCCGCCACAGTATAATATAGAGATGTCAGTTACAGGGTTCAAAGAAGCATTTGATCATAGCCTAAATGTGACTATTTCAGATGACCCTACTTTAGAAATTAAAGTCGCATCACCTGCCGGAATGTTGCTTCTAAAACTCATCTCTTGGTTAGAACGAGAACATAGTATTCGCCAAAAAGACGCGATGGATATTTACTATCTAACCAAGCATTACTCAAAAATACCGGAAATAGCTGATTCACTATATAGCGATAATTATATGGAAGATCAAGATTTTGATGAACATAAAGCAGGAGCAATGAAGTTGGCCGGTGATGCCAAAGATATTGCCAGCGAAGAAAGTCTTGTATTTATAAATGAGAAACTATTCGCCGATGAAGCTAAACTCGACAATCTAATATTAGATATTAGCCGCAATATACAAATAGAATATGCTGAAGCTCAAGATTTGATAGAAGTGATCAAACAACAATTAGACCAGTGAGCGTAAATGTTTAAGTAAGATTTGATTTAATCTTGAGACTCTAAAACCTCAATATGAGAAAACTAATCGTTATTATTGAAAAGTGTGTATGGTTGATTGTAGTAAAATTAGTTTCGATAAAACGGGATAATGCAAAATACCTAAAAATGGAACTGCACAACGAATGCACGAGCCACTCGCTAGCCCTTTAAAACTAGATGTTGGACGCGCGTTCAAATCCCCCCAGTCCACCGATAGCACAGACAAACCCGCTTTTTAGCAGCTTTTCTTTTGCCTAAAATTTTTATAAATCATTCAACTAACCATAAAGACACTTCCCGATAAGCTTATCGCTCAGCTGCTGCAATAGCGCAATGGGCCTTTGCGAATAGCTCAATTTCTTCAATGCTATATGATGTATGAACTTTGTTTGTTGAGGCTGGTTGGTGCTTTAAGCTAACACCTTTTCTTCTCGCTAATTTAGGCCTTATAGGGCGATGTGAAAAGCCGCCACCACAATTCGGGCATACGTTTAAAAGTACCTTTTCAACACATGTTTTACAAAACGTGCACTCATAACTGCAGATCATTGCATCGGTTGATGTTGGTGAAAGTACTTTGTTACAACACTCACAATTTGGTTTAAGTTTTAACATTATTGCGCCTTGTTTTTATTAATTAAGTTAAGTACTTCGAGCAATACGGTATCTTTGCCATTTTGATAATCTTGCCAGCTTGGTGCTATTTGGATATTAGGATAGATGGCATCTGTTGACTCTTTCAAAAAGGCGTAATAACGCTTCGATAAACTCAGCTTTCGTTTTGAGTTAGGTAAAGTAAAACGATAACTTTCTGCATAATGATTTGGGTCGCCCCCAGTTGGCGTGCCAACAATTTTTGCGTTTAAAATCTGCTGATATTGCACCGTATTACTCATGGCCGCTGAAAATGTTTGGCCATCGGTGAGTACATAAACTCCGTGTTGCCAATCAAATTGGTCAAGGGGTAATAAGCAAGATGAAAATGCAAGTCCCGTATAAAAATCACCTCCGCCGTTTGCTCTAAAATCAATCACCAAATAACGTGATTGCGCACTTTTAAGCTGCGTTTGTAATGCCTTGCAATTATCAACAACCTGTTCAAATTTGGGGTATGAATTAAACGCAAAATAGGCGACGCTCTTTTCGTTTAAATACCTTAATTTAATGCCAGGCATCGCAATGTCTGTATTTTGCAACTTTGGCATTGTTTGCGAAAATGCTGAACTTAATTGGCCAAACTCCCCCATTGAAACAGGCAGTATCTCTTTTTCAATCACTTTACCTTTATGCCAAAACTCAAACTTTGTCGGCTTTCCCTCTTTTACAATATCTAATCCCAGCAACAACTTATGCAGCGTTAGATAATATTCAAAACTCACTTTTGCACTAAATTGGTTATCCACACCGGGTAACAGCGGTGAAACAATCTTAAATAATTCACTCACGCTTTTACCATTAATGGCTTTTAACGCTTTGCCACGCAAGGATTGATAGGCTTTTGTTGTATCGATTACGCGTAATTTATCTTCAAAAAATTTATAGCGAAACGGAAAATGCTGATGCGGCCCAGACATCATAAAATAGTTGCTATGACCATCACCTAAAGCACCAGTTATTGCCATAAGGCGTGTTTCTATCTCGACTTCACAGAGGTTCGCTAGATCATTTTTTAAGTCGTTAATATGTTGATTAAATTCCGCTTCTGACAAGGTATGAAATGGGTTGATATGCCTTGTTTTAACTTCATTTTGATAAAACTCGATATCTTCTAACCACAGTTTTTGCTGCTTTGTTGTTAAATTGGCTGCGTTTAAATTAAACGATGCAACAACCAACATCGCTAAAATCAGTTGTGCTCTCATTTCCCTTCTCCTAGCAGCACTGTGTTTTGAGTAAAGGTGTTATTGGTAATTAACGAAGAATGACGTGTGCCATTTAAATAATGGGAAGGAGAAACACCAAACTGTTTGGTAAATGCGCGGCGAAAACTATCGTAATTATTAAAACCCAGCTTGCTTGAGATTAGTCGTAAATTGCTATTTTCTTGAGAAAGCAAGTCCCGTGCATGGTTGAGTTTTAGCATGCGAAAGTAATGGCTCGGTGTGCTGTTAAGATGCAACTTAAACAACCGAGCAAGCTGCCTTTCGCTTAAACTGCAATACTCTGCCATGCGCGACACTGAAATTGCGTTATTAAGCTGTGTTGCTAGCCAGTCGATAAGTGGCGAAAGCTTTAAACTGTCACCCGATTGCAGCGCAAGCACATCGGAATATTGCTGCTGTGATCCTGCGCGCTGTAAATATACAACCAAATCTTTCGCAACTTTTGCCGCCATACTGTTGCCGTAATCTTCACGAATAATCGCAAGGGCAAGATCAACACCTGATAACACGCCTGCTGATGACCAAATAGTATGGTCGCGAATAAAGAGTGGCTCTGGTGTTACAATTTTATTGGGATGCTGCTTGGCTAAACTAGCTGCATGACGCCAATGGGTTGTCAGTGTTAACGCTTTATCTTGAAAAAGTTGGGCCAAAATAAAAGCACCGGTGCAAATGCTAAATACGCGCTTCGCTTTTAACGCAATTTTTTTGAGCGCTGCGAGTTCAATGTGACTAAGCGCAAGTGTGCGCATGCCTGTACCACCACAAATAATTAAATCGTCCAGTTCAAAGTCATCTTCTAGCGTAAAATCAACGCTCACTTTTTGACGGTATGCCGTTTGCACGTCCTCACCATTTATGCCCAATAACTTACAATCGTAAGCACCGCCTTTAAAACTATTGGTTTCCATAAATGCTTCAAGCGGGCCAAATAAGTCGAGCGCCTGGAATCCATTTGCAATAAAGTAAACTTGTTTAATCGTCATGTATGTTCCTCCATGCGCTCATCATACCCCGCTTAAAATGTCATTTAATACATTAAAACGACATTACCAGACATTCAGACATTAAGTTTAGAGGTATAGAACAAATAAAAAAAAGCCTGTGAAAACACAGGCTTTTTGTTGCTTTTAAAATTTAAGCGGAGGCTTAAAAGAAATAAATCGCGATATCTACGGCAATTAAAATAATAATCACCCACTCTAAAAACGCAGAGTGCTTGTGGTTTTGCTCGGTACTTAGCATGTCGACCAAGTTGTGAATGGTGTCGAGCTTTTTTTGTAAAATATGTATACGTGGCAATAAATCTAAATATTTGCTGAGCTGCTGATAAACACCTTCTAAATTTGGGTTATCCCAAAAGAACTCGGGGGTATCGAGCAAATTAAAGTGCAAATTAATATCCGTGCTGGTTTTAAAAAGTGTACCACGCAACTTTGCTAATGCTTTTCGTGTTAAAGGCACCTTGCCAGTTTGCGCAAGCTGCTGAGATAAATATGCATTTTCGCTAATTACCGCTTGAGCTTGCTCTTCAAAAAACTCAAGCTTAGCCGACTGTGCTAGCGCATGACTAAGCGCCAACTTGGTCATATCATCTGAGTTATCCAAAAATAGGCAATCATTTTTAATATAAAACTCACTGCTTTCGCCTTCACAATATATGTAATGATCAATACTTGGGCGTTTAAGCGGTGCAATAATTACATCATCTAACTGTTGTATTAATTGCTCAAGCTCGAAAGGCGTAAAATCCCAACACACCAAAACCGCATAATCAAATAACCAAGCTTGTTTTGTTTCAAGTTTAATACCATAGGCATCGCGAATTTTGATTACATTTGGCTGTGCTAAAAAATTTCATCCGCTTTTCGTGTATCAAGCGAATGTCCTAAAAAGCTTATCGTTAGCCGGTGTTCGTTGTGCGCTAGTTCACGCATGTAGTCGCTCCGAGTAAAACCAGTTAACCGCAATACTGGGTCACCAATTTGCTTTTGGTTTATAGCCTGTAACTCGTTAAAAATAAATTACTTTAATGCGTTTTTTCACAACATAATAATTGTCGATACGACAAAAATTTTGTGTTGGACTTCACCCCCCTATTCCCTTTAAATGCGCGCACTTTTTGGTCTTATGGCCGATTTATTTTTTAAGGGTAGAAATGAAAGAAACCACTGCAATTGAACATGTTCGTGCAAGCTACAATGTACCTCATTGGAGCCAAGGTTATTATGGCATTAATGACCAAGGCGAAATTACTGTGTCACCAAATATGGCAAAGCCAACGCATGCAGTAAGTTTGTCTAAAATTGCCGAACAAATTCAACAGCAAGGGTTATCGTTACCAGCGCTTGTGCGATTTCCGCAAATTTTACACCACCGCGTACATAGCTTATGCAATGCGTTTAACGCGGCTATTGAAAGCTATGACTACAGCAAAAACTATTTACTGGTATACCCAATTAAAGTAAACCAGCAACGCGAAGTGGTGGAAGAAATTTTAGCAAGCCAAGCGAGCCAATCGGTAAAGCAATTAGGTTTAGAAGCTGGCAGTAAAGCTGAGCTACTCGCAGTACTTGCGATGGCGCAAAAAGTCAGCTCTGAGATTGTGTGTAACGGTTATAAAGACCGCGAGTATATTCGCTTAGCACTTATCGGCGAAAAGCTTGGCCACAAAGTTTATATTGTACTTGAGAAACGCTCTGAACTTGAAATGGTGCTTGAAGAAGCAAATAAACTTGGCGTAAGCCCACGCTTAGGTGTGCGCGTACGTTTAGCATCGCAAGGTAAAGGCAAGTGGCAAGCAAGCGGTGGTGAAAAATCAAAGTTTGGTTTGTCAGCATCTCAGGTATTAAGTGTACTCGCTGAGCTTAAATCACACAAAATGGAAAGCGCACTACAACTTGTTCACTTTCACTTAGGTTCACAAATGGCGAACATTCGCGATGTGCGCACAGGTGTCAGTGAAGCAGCACGTTTTTACTGTGAATTGCGCCGTTTAGGTGCAAATTTAGCCTGTATGGATGTGGGTGGTGGTTTAGCCATTGACTACGACGGCACGCGCAGCCAATCGAGCAATTCTATGAATTACTCACTTGCTGAATATGCGAATAACATCGTCTACACCATTGGCGACATGTGTAAGCAATATCAGCAGCCAATGCCGATGATTATTTCAGAGTCAGGTCGTGCCTTAACAGCGCACCACGCGGTACTTATTACCAATGTGATTGGTACTGAATCGTATCAGGTAGAAGAATTGCCAGCGCTTGAGAGCGATGCACCACTACTTTTACAAAACATGTGGCGTTCGTGGTTACAACTTAATAACCGTGTTGATGACAGAGCGTTAATTGAGATTTATCACGATTGCATTAACGACCTAGCCGAAGTGCACAGCCAGTTTGCAATGGGCCTTTTAAGCCTAGAGCAACGCGCATGGGCTGAGCAAATTACACTGCGCATTAACTACGAGTTGCAGCAATTGATGGATGGTAAAAACCGTTTTCATCGGCCAATTATGGACGAATTAAACGAGCGATTAGCAGATAAGTTCTTTGTTAATTTTTCGCTGTTTCAATCGCTGCCAGATGCATGGGGCATTGATCAAGTGTTTCCTGTGTTACCGCTTTCTGGCCTAGAAACCATGCCAGATCGCCGTGCGGTGCTACTTGATATTACTTGTGACTCAGATGGCACAATTGATCAATACGTAGATGGACAGGGCATAGAAACAACGTTGCCAGTGCCAAATTGGCAGGCCGACTCACCATACTTGTTAGGCTTTTTCTTAGTGGGTGCTTATCAAGAAATTTTAGGTGATATGCACAACCTATTTGGTGACACACACAGTGTGGTGGTCAATGTGAATGAACAAGGCAACAGTGAAATTGTTGAAATTAACGAAGGCGACAGCGTAGAAGATATGCTGCGTTATGTGCACTTAGATGCAGAAGAATTTAGACACGCATTTGCTCAATTAGCGAATAGTAAATTACGAGCGAGCGCAGTGCTTGCTGAGCTAGATGCGGGTTTGAAAGGCTACACCTACTTGGAAGATATTTAACCTATGGTTAAGGTTTTTGATAAACACAACGGCATGCTTTTTGGCAACGGCGCAACCTTTATGCGCCAGCCATTAGTTAACGACCCAACATCAAGTAATGCAGATGTGGTTGTACTTGGCTTGCCATTTGATATGGCAACTTCTGGTCGCTCTGGTGCCCGCATGGGCCCAGATGCAATGCGCCGCGCATCTGTAAACCTTGCATGGGAAGAAACGCGTTACCCATGGCCATTTACACTAAACGACCATTGCAGAGTAATTGATGCGGGTGATTTAGTGTATTCATCTGGCGATAGCGAAGGTTTTACACAACAAGTAGAAGATGCCGCAACACAACTTTTAGAACAAGGTAAAAGCCTATTAAGTTTTGGTGGCGATCACTTTGTTACTTTGCCGCTGTTGCGCGCCCATGCAAAACGTTTTGGCAAAATGGCTCTGGTGCATTTTGATGCGCACACCGACACCTATGCTAATGGCAGCCAGTATGACCATGGCACTATGTTTTACCATGCGCCAAATGAAGGGCTTATCGACAAAAACAGTTCGGTACAAGTGGGTATTCGCACTAACTACACCCAAGCTGAGCATGGCTTTAAAGTGATTGATGGTACTGAAAGTAATGCACTATCGGCACACACGATTGCCGAAATGATTAAACACTCAGTGGGTGAGTTACCGGTGTATTTAACCTTTGATATTGATGCACTTGACCCAGCCTTTGCACCAGGTACGGGCACACCGGTTTGCGGTGGCTTAACCACCGACAAAGCGCTCAATATTCTTCGTGAATTAAAAGGGCTGAATATTGTCGGAATGGATGTGGTAGAAGTTGCTCCCACTTACGATAACAGCGAAATTACCGCACTTGCAGGCGCGACCATTGCGCTTGAAATGCTGCATTTGTGGACATATAAACATAAGCTTGGCAATTAACCACGTTTATATTTTGGCACCCAACAAAAAGCCTGTGTTTTCACAGGCTTTTTTTTATTAACACGAATGATCCACATTCATAGTAAAAACGTTTCATTCACATGTTAAAGAGTAATGACTAGGTTCTATCATGTTTAGTTTCTTAAAACCTAACCCAATAAAAAAAATGAAGAAAGATTATTTTAGTTTACTAGAAAAAGCGATGCACGCTCAGCGAAGCGGTGATATAAAAACATACTCTATGTTAACGGCCGATGCTGAGGCCCTTTGGCTAAAAATCGAAGCACTAGAAAATAAAAACTAGTTTATATATCGTCAAAAAGGTCAAAGTGTCGCTAATCCACTTCGCCTTCATCGCGTGTACTTTTTTGTTTGCTTCGTAAAAGCGCATTATCGCTTACCAGTGCATCGATTTTTACTTGATATTGTTTGTTAATTGCGGCCATTTCTTGTGCCAGCGATTGCTGAAGTTTGGCACCCGCTATATTGCTTTTGGCTTGCCCAGATTGATTTTTTAATGCTGCTAATTCGTCATTCATTTCACGCTGTAAACGCTTTATTTGCGCATTATTATTCGCTATTTTTCGCTCTACAGCGCGCTGTTCAACATAACTGCCAATGCGATTTAATTCTTGCTCGTGTGAGTTACCACTAAAACCGCTACTTTGACTGCTGTTATTAAGCTTATTTAGCTCTTTTTGCAAACGCTCCAAATTACCTTGCTCTAACTCAATAGACGATTTGTAACGTTCTGTAATGGCATTCATTTCAAGTGCTAACGCTTCTGAACGAGTGGCACCATAAAGGTTATTTGCGGTACGCACTGTCATGTTTTTAACCTCGCTTATCTCGGCATCCATGTCTTTTTGTAGCTTTTTAATACGCGCTTTCACTTTATCTATCTCGCGCTTTAACTGGCGTGATTTAACGTAGTTATCGGTTGAATCGGTATTTTGCTTCGCACCCGACTCTGGGCGCTTTTTTATTACTTGTGGACTGACTTCGATTTTCTCGTATTTATCACTACATGGGGTATCGCTAAACGTTAATACACCATCAATTTCGCACTTATAAATTGCACTATAAGACGCAAAACTACTCAACAAACAAACAGATAAAAGGGGAAATTTAAGATTAAACATAACAGTCCTTATTTAACGTAGCCTGTCTAGATTACACCAATCTAGACAGGTTTTGGACTGTTTATTTTGCGCGGGATTATTTTAATGCGTTGGTTAAATGTAACGCGTGTTGTTGTAGTTCATGGCCTAATTCCGTTAAATAGCCACCATCTACTTGATCAATAATGCCACGGTCAAATAAACGTTTTGCCGAGGCCTGCATACTTTCTGGCGCATCATGATGAATTTTAAGACCTTGCATCGCACTCGCTGTAGGAAATTTTAAAAGTAATTCTAAATCGGTGATTTGTTCTGTCGCTAGGCTCATTGTGTTTCCTTTTTTATTATTGGTTCCGTTACACAGTATAGATAACCTGAGCTCGGAATAACAAATTACTTTCTAGCAGCTTCTTTTTCTTATTACTGCGTTAAATTTGTTTGCAAGAGGCTCCGCTATTGACGCACAAATTTGCCTTGTCCTAAGAAAAATTATCAAGCTAGCAGGTTTAAAATAATAAAATATATATAATACAAATTGTTAGTTAACTTCGTATCCCGAGTTCAGGTTAGATAAACTTTTTTAAAATTGCTTGATCTTGCTCATGTAAAACACTGAATTTTCAATAATACTTTGTTTACACAGTATTTTGTTTAAGCTTTGTACTGAAAACGTAAAAGCTGCATTTCATTTAAACGGCTTAGTGTACGCCTAAATGCAAACGCCAAAATCCCTTGCGTATATAATTCATCTAATGGCACATCGGCATTAATGTAAAGTGGAATTGATCGGTCATAGCACTCATCAACTAACGCAATAAAGCGGCGCACGCCATCATCTTTTCGCGACAGCATTGGCAATTCACGATCGCCAGCAGCAACACGTACCGCACCATCTTCCGTGCCCCGCGCTATTTGCTTAGTAACCGACTGACATGAAAGTTGCGGTACCTTGTCTAAAAATATGGCCTTAAACGAATCACATAAAGTGATAAAATCTACCGCCGCTAATGGTTGCTCGCATAACGCATTGTAATCACATAAAAGCAATTGCTCGCTGCGCTTATGTATTGGTATTTGCAGATGACCTAACTCAAACGGTGTGGTTATCAATTGCTGCTGGTCCAGTGCTAAATACGTATTGGTAAAACTCGTTTCTAATGCGCTTGGTTGGTTAACCCAATAGCGACAAAATTTTTCACCAGGGTGTAAGCGATGATCTTGTCCACCATCAACACTTAGCACCTGCATATGTTGTTTTAATGCATTAATGGCAGGGAGCAGCCTTTCACGATTAAAACCATTTTCATAAAGCGCATTAGGATGCTGATTAGAGGTGGCCACCAGCACTAAACCTTGGTCAAAAAACGCCTGTACCAAACCACTTAATAAAATTGCATCGCCAATATCGCTAACAAAAAACTCATCAAAACACAGTACATCAACTTCACTTGCCAGTTCACTTGCAAGCACATTAAGCGGGTTTTCACGACCTGTTAATTGAAATAAGCGTTGATGTACCCAGCGCATAAAGTGATGAAAATGCTGACGCTTTGCAGGCACGGTTAACGCGTTGAAAAAGCTGTCCATCAACCAGGTTTTACCGCGTCCAACAGGGCCATATAAATAAACGCCTGTTACGGCTTTTCGCTTATTTTCCAAAGCTAAATAACAATCTTGCAGCGCAGCGACAGCAACCGCTTGCGCCGCATCATGTTTAAAACCCTTGGCTAACGCGTTGTTGTATGTATCGAGAGGCCCAATGGCTGTTTGAAAGATAGACATAAGTGCAAAGATTTGGCGCATTATGCGCCAAACTGGGAGACGTTATTGCAGTGCTTTTTCAGCAAACAAGTGCTTTATTGGTTTAGCGGCATCAACCACATTTAAACCAATGCCACGGATCAGCTTTTTAACTGGGTTGCTGCCCTCAAACAGCTCTTTTAAACCTTGCATCATTGCAATATGCGTTTGTGCATCGGCTTTTCGTGCCATTTCGTATTGACGCAATAGTTTGCCACTGGCAAATACACTACTTTGGTCATCTGCAACTAACTGTAGTAATTTTGCTACGTCTTTTAAGCCCAAATTCATGCCAAGGCCAGCTAGCGGGTGAATGGTATGCGCCGCATCCCCCATTAAAATAACACGGTTTTCGACCCACTTTCTTGCATAGCGCATTTTTAGTGGGAAACTCAGTCGTTGGCTATTTACACGACATAAACCTAACTCACTATCAAATGCAGCAGTAAGTGCTTTATTAAATTCGCCCTCTTCCATTGCCACTAGTTGTTTGGCATGTTCCGGCGAAGTAGACCACACAATTGAGTGGGTATTTTGCTCAGGTAATGGCAAGAATGCGAGTGGGCCTGTAGGTAAAAACACTTGGCGCGCTGTATTTGCGTGTGGAACTTGGCTTGTTACGGTTGCCACTATTGCGTGATGGTCGTAATCCCAAAACGTAATTGGCATTTTAAATTGGCTGCGAATTGCTGAATTTGCGCCATCGCACGCAATTAACAGCTCTGCCATAACCGGCTCACCAGAAGCAAGGGTAACCAATACTTGTTCATCGGTTTGATGAATGCTGCTATACGGTGTTTCGAACAAAATTTCTAAATTGTCGTTTTTTTCACATTGAGTAATCAGCGCCTGACGGATCACCTCGTTTTCAACAATATGACCAAGCTCAGATAAATCGAGTTCGTTACTAGCAAAGTGAATGCGACCAATTGAATCTTTATCGCGTACATCCATATTTGTGTAAGCAGCTAAGCGCTGTGCTTCAATGCCCTGCCAGATCCCTAGCTTTTCAAAAAGTGCTTGGCTTGCTTTACTAATCGCGCTGACTCGTAAACCAAATTCGTCGCTATCTACCTGAGCTGGCTTGCCTGCATCAATCAATAACACCTTTTTGCCAAGATTAGCTAAGCCTAGCGCTACGCTTAACCCAATGCAGCCACCACCAACAACAATTGCTTGAACCTGTTTCACTAACCTACATTCCCCATCAGTTGTTTTGCTAGTGGCGCTTTTACACGTTTACACTTGGCCATAGCGGTTAAAACAAGACTGCGCGTTAATGCAAACGCGCGATTATCATTAGAAAATCCTCTAACGAGAGCATCAGTTAACCACAACACAGTGTCAACATCTTGATTTCGCTCAACTTGGTATCGATTAAGCAGACTTACATCGCCAATATCTTGTTTTGCTGCAAGTGCTTCAGTCACGAGCTTTTCAAGTAATATCACATCGCGCAAACCAAGATTAAAGCCTTGACCTGCAATAGGGTGAACAAGATGAGCAGCATTGCCTAAAATCGCAACACGATGATGCATTAAACGCTCCGGCTTACCCACTTTAAGAGGATACGCTGCACGCATACCCACTTTGGTGAAAAGTCCCGCTCGATAGCCAAATGATGTCTGTAATTGTGCTATAAATTCGTCGTCTGGCAGTGCTAATAAAGTCTCTTGCTGTTCAGGTTTAACACACCACACCAATGAAAAACGATTTTTCGTCATTGGTAATAGTGCCATTGGGCCTGTTTCTGTAAAACGTTCAAATGCTTTATTGTGGTGACCGTCTGCCACCTCAATATTGGCGATCAGTGCCACTTGGTCATAATCAAGGGTTTCGGTATGAATGTGCAATGGCGCCAATGTTTTAGAATGCGCGCCATCTGCCACCAGCATCAATTTGGTGCTGATCTCAGCGCCTGATTCAAGCGTGAGGTCAACTCTGCTCACGTGCTGTTGGTAAGTACTCACCTTATCTGGGCAGTATAATTCTATACCTTGTGATGCCATCTTTTTATGTAATTGTTGGCCCCATGGTCTTACCTCAACCACATAACCAAGCGCTGGTACTTGATATTCCGCGCTCGATATTTGGGTTTTACCAAAATGGCCGCGATCAGATACTAATACATCGTTTATTGCGGCAGTAAAGTCATTATTGGCATCTAACAAATTAAGTGCCGATAAATATTTAAATGATTCACTTGCCAATGCAATACTGCGGTCGTCAAAGCTTGGTTGACTTTCATCAGTTGCAACAAACGCTTCTATTACGGCGATAGTTAACTTTGGGTTGCACAACTTTAAGCTAAGGGCTGCGCACGCACCAGTTAAACCACCGCCTACAATTACAATGTCGAACATAGCTTTACACCTGAGATTACTGAGCCATTATTGCTTCAATTTCGTCAATCGCTTTTGGCACACTTGCAGTAAGATTTTGATGACCTTGCTCTGTAACGACCACATCATCTTCAATGCGAATACCAATACCGCGGTACTTCTCTGGCGCGTCACTATCGTTAGCAATATATAACCCCGGTTCAATCGTCAGTACCATGCCTGGCGCAAATGGACGGTCTAGATCGTCTAATTTATATTCACCAACATCGTGTACATCTAACCCTAACCAATGGCCTAAGCCATGCATGTAGTAATCTTTGTATTTTTCGTTTGCAATCAGGCTGTCGATATCGCCGTTTAAAATACCTAAATCAACTAATCCTTGCGTTAAAATACGCACCACAACATCAGCAGTTTGTTTTAGGGTATTGCCTGGTTTTACCATTTCAAGTGCCGCTAGCTGCGCTTTTAAGACTAAGTCATATACTTCACGCTGCGCGTCGCTAAACTTGCCATTTACTGGGAAGGTACGGGTAATATCTGCTGCATAGCCATTTAGCTCACAACCAGAATCAATCAGCACTAAATCGCCATCATTGAGTACATCGCTGTTTTCGGTGTAGTGTAAAATATTAGCGTTATCGCCGCCGCCAACAATTGTGCCATACGCTGGGTGGCGCGCACCATTCATTGCATAATGGTGATGAAGTTCAGCTTCTAATTGGTATTCGGTCGCTCCCGCTTTAGCAAATTGCATTGCACGGATATGGCCTTGTGCACTGATTTCACCTGCTTTAGCCATAATTGCAAGCTCAGCATCTGATTTAAACAAACGCATTTCATGCAAGGTGCTGCGAATATCACTAATCACCGTTGGTGCTTTCCAGCCACGCTTTGGCGCACCGCGTAATGTGCTTAACAGCGACCATACTTTGTCATCGAATTCTTTATAAGTGCCTTGTGCGTAATAAAGTGTTTGTTTACCAGACACTAAATCAATCAAGCTGTCGTCAAGATCTGCTAATGTGAATGCATTATCAAAACCGTAGTCTTGTTTTGCTTTTTCAGCACCGATACGACGACCACACCAAATCTCTGCTAATTTATCTTTCTCGCGACAAAATAAGTGCGACTCTGCCGTTTCGCCTTTTACCAGTACGAGTACAGCATCAGGCTCTGGAAATTGCGTTAAATAGAAAAAATCACTGTCTTGGCGAAACGCAAATTCCGTATCACGACTACGTGTTATTTCAACAGCGGCAGGAATAATCGCAACTGAGTTATCTGTCATTGCATCAAGTAATTTACTGCGACGCGCATTTACTTCTTCAACTGAAATTGAAAGTGGATGTGTCATATTACTTCCTACTGCTTAGTGAATGGTGGTGTTAACTGCTGCGTTTTGTTGTTCAATTTTGCCTAGTTCAGCAAAACATAAATGCACCGAAATACGCACATATTCAACTACTTCATGAAACGCTTGTTTATCTTCTTCGCTTTCATCAAAGGTTGTATCCATTTGGTTAATTTCGGTAAAGTCGTGAATTACTTCTTTTACCTCTGCGGATAACTTACCGTAGTCTTTTTGTTTTAAGCCAAAACCCAGTAGAAAACCTGACACCCATGATACTAAAGCGTTTGCTCTGTCATGTAGCGATTCATCTTCGTCTGGCAGGTACAACTCAAATTGCAGTTCTCGATTGTCTAGCGTGCTGCGAATTTGGCTATAAAAGCCCACTAATAACTTCTTCAGATCGCCAGAAAATGCGATGCCGTCATTAAACACATCGCTTAAAATTGTTAGGTATTCTTTATCTTCAATATCAATGCCGCAAGCAAGTAAGCCGGTAATAACGCCGTGTACTTCGCTTGGCATAATAAACAGTTCATTTTGTTCGAGAGTAACTTGAGTTGCTTGATAATCTTGTGACATAACGCGCTATTTGAGTTGCTGTAGTTCAATGATAATGCTAACACTGACGCCCTATTCACGCCATTGTTTTAGACAACAGTGTTGAAAACACACACAATTCGAATACTTTTGCTGCACTTGATCAAACAATATTAGATTTGCACTAGTTATCTCGGCAATATTTCTTATAATAAAGATGTTCCCTCGAGTGTTGGAGAAAGGTTACGTCCCTGAGCCGATAAACTTTTCTTAGGAACTCAGTTCAGATTACTATTGCGCAAGCTCGGCATGTACCGAGAAGCCTACGGTAACTAACTGCGCTCCGCCTTGAGCCTTAGGGTTCAAGGGCTGACACCTGATACCGCACTTTTGGGAACACCTTCCTTGCTTTATGATTTCCCTTTTTATCTTAAGCTAACTTTTTGATTCATAGCTTAAAAAACCAACTTTTTGGTTATACCTCTGTTATTGCACAAATGTTAGAGTTAAAACTCAACTTAAATGCAAAATTAACAACAATAACAATGAAAAACATCAGTGCACTCTTTCTTGCTGTTGCATCTCTTACGTTATCGGGCTGTGGTGGTGACGATAGCAGCGAAGAGAATACGCAAATAGTACTCAACACTCTTCCTACGTTAACTGGCGAGCCAGACAATGCCTTTGTTGGCAAAATGTTCGAGTTTAAGCCAACTGTTAGCGATAAAGACAACGACCTTGTTTCAATAAGTGCGAACAATTTACCCAATTGGTTGACGCTTTCTAACAATATACTCATAGGCACACCAGCCGTGACGGATTTAGGAAGTATTACATTCGAATTGATTGCATCCGATGGCAAAGGCTCATCGACGTATACATACAGCCTTCAAGTCATTGACTCACAAGAAACCAACACAGCGCCTGAAATTTCAGGTACGCCGCCAAACGCATATGAAAACAAAGCATATACATTTGTGCTTTCTGTTACCGATAAAGAAAACGATACACTCACATTTGAGGTTAATAACCTTCCAACATGGCTTTCGTTTGATGAGTCAAATACCACTTTTAGTGGCACCCCATCAGGCGACAATATTGGACAGCACAATAATATCAACCTAACTGTAAGTGACGGCAAGCTACAGAGCGAAATAACCTTTTCGATTACTGTATTAGCCGCCGAACCTACAAATACCGCACCTGTTATATCAGGCACACCTACGAATGCACAAGCTAACTACCCTTACTCATTTATTCCAACCGCAAGTGATGCTGATGGAGACACGTTACGCTTTAGTGCACGTAATCTGCCAAGTTGGGCTGCGTTTAATACTGTAACGGGTGAGATCTACGGGACACCGCACGAACAAAGCGTTGACACCTATAACAATATTGTAATTACCGTTAATGACGGCAAAGATACTGCAAGTATGACAGTGAGCATTACCGTGGATGCTGCGCCAATTATCAATAACCCACCAGAGATTTCAGGTACGCCATCGAATGCGGTTGTAAACACCGCTTACGAGTTTACTCCAACCGCGAAAGACAGCGATGGGGACAGTCTTAACTTTAGCGTGAAAAACTTACCAAACTGGCTAAGTTTCGATAATAAAACGGGTCGCCTATTTGGTACGCCAACTAAGGATAACGTAGCAACGTATTCTAATATTGCAATTAGCGTTTCTGACGGTAAGGCCGAAGCAACACTCATTATTGAGATAACTGTTGAAGCAATTAACAATCTGCCTGTACTACTCACAACAACAGCTAAAACACGAGCGGCTGAGCCATTTAGCCTAGCGCTAAACGTTAAAGACGATGATAACGATACAATCACTATTACCCCAGTTAATTTACCAACTTGGCTTTCGTTTAATCAAAATACTAAAACCCTCGCGGGCAGTGCGAATGATGACAATGTTGGCTCAGAGCAATTAACGTTTAGCTTATCTGATGGTAAAGAAAGTAATACTCAATCCCTTACTTTAGAAGTTGAAAAGAGCTGGCTAACAATTGCCATTGAAACTGGCAATGCCTTGTTTGTTAAGGAAAGCAACACCATCTTAAATGCTGCTATTAGCGAGTTATCGTCACATAAAGCGCGTTTTAACACGATTAAATCACAATTGTTTAAACAAAATGCTCAAGGTGGCATGCTAACCGCAATTGATTGGGACCCAACGCATGACGCTGCGATTTTACAAGGCCAATACCCGTTTAACGATACTGTGCTTTACAGTACCAACTCAAATCAATCTGGCGGGCCTGACAGAGTACTACCAATAGCCATTGCCGGTAGTAAAACTGAAAACACAAGCAGATACCTAGCATACGGTGGCAACCCATTTAGAAACACAGTAAACGACCAAATGCTAACCTTTATGACCAATGCATTTGATTGGCTTACGCAAACATCCACAACCACTAAAAGCCAATTTAATGTGGTGCTAACTCAGCTTGATGAAAGCTACTGGTTTAGAGACCGAAGTTTAACGCGCGCGTGGTTTGATAATAACTACAGCAATGTTTCCTACAACCAAGAGGGTGATTGTGATGGCAGCAAACTGGCTCAGTGTATTGCTGCTAAGCCCGATGTGATTATTATTTCTCGTATGGTACGTGATGATGATAACAAACAAGCCATTTTAGATGCAGTTAGCTCGGCACTTGAACAAGATATCCCTGTAATATATATCCAATACGATGGTGGTATCGGCGATCATGGCCGTAAGCTGTTACAACTGCTAAATATTAGCCATCAAAATGATAATTATTGGTGGAAGCTTTACTTAGGCGACTTTAATCCAAGTACCGTATTTAATACCTTGCCAAGCGATATGGTGGCAATAAATACCCTGCTAAATAATTTTAGAGCAGGTAACTTTAATGTCGATTTATCAAATTGTGAAACGCGCAGTTGCCCTGCAGAATCTAATACTCAAAGCGAATTTTTTGCCGGTGCAGATGCTGTTAAAGCAATGTTTAACGGGTTTGATAGTGAAAAACGGAATATTTTTACAAGTGCTGACTATCGTTTAAATAAACTGCTGATTTTACTGGCTGATCATTATCGCCAAACAGTTAGTTTTCCGATGGATAAAATCACTACTGATACCACCTCATTTTTTAAATCTTTGTATGCCGATTACGCGGTTTACAATGTACGAGATATCAACCCTATTCAGCCAGATATGGGTAACTTTAGTCGCTCAGATTTCAGTCATATAACGCCTGAACATACTTCAGTTACGCTAACTGCAAAACCGTACTTTCGCTCTGCTGGGGTATACGCTATTCCCGGACAAAGCTTTACCGTGACGCGCACCGACAACCAAGATGTATCAACCCATGTATTTATTAATACACTGCGCACTGGCGCAACGCATATATTTAATGAAAATAAATACAACCGACCTTATTTACTACAAACGCAAAGAATTGAAGTAAAACCTAACGAATCAGTCACATTGACATCCAGCTATGGTGGGCCAATTCAAATTGCATTTAATAAAAAAGATGTGGATGTAAGCTTTAGCTTTACCCACATTGGGCGTCACCCGCACTGGCGTAATAAAGCTGACGATGCCATTTTTGCAGAGCGCATGGCAAGCGGCGACTATGACTGGGCAGAAATTGCGACGCCCGGCTTTGAGGTGCATTCAAAACTGACTAAATTAGAAGCCTCACTTGCAGGCAGCATCTGGCCTGTGGCATCTGATTTTGCCAATGCAACATCTCGCTATACTCATAACTTAGTACATGTGCTTGCAGGTTTTAAAGGACCTGGAATTGATGTAGAACCAGAAATACACGACTTTGTAACCACTCGTGGTTTGGACGTTGATACCATCGACATAGTGAAGCATATGAATGCCGACCAACCCACTTGTGGCTGGGGTTGTAGCGGTAACCCGTATGATGCAGGTTGGAACTTTAGCCCTACGGGTCACGGTGACTTACACGAACTTGGCCATGGCATAGAACGCGGTAGCATGCGCTTTGAAGGCTATGGCGGTCACTCAAATACCAACTTTTATTCGTACTTTAGTAAATCAGTTTACGAAGATGAAACAGGTGAGTCTGCAAGTTGCCAAAGCTTACCTTTTAAAGCGCTATTTAATACGCTGCAGCAGAGCAAACTTGATGCCGACCCTGTCGCTTATATGCAAGCTAACTTAACGAAAAGCTGGTCTGAGCATCATGCTATTTACATGCAGCTTATGATGGCCGCACAAGCACAAAAAACGCTAAATAACGGCTGGTTTGTTTACCCGCGCCTGCATATTTGGGAGCGAGAATTTTATCGAGCTGATGATTCAGATAGCGCGTGGGAAGGTAAAAAAGTAGGCTTGGGCTTTGCCAATTATACCCGTTCAGAAGTTGCCAGTATTGCACGCAACGATTGGCTGTTTATTTCATTGAGCCACATTACGCAACTTGATTTAACCAATTGGTTTACCATGTACGGATTCACCGTATCAGATAAAGCGAAAACACAGGTAAAATCGAATGGTTTTAACGAACTAGCAGAAGTATTTTACACAAGTGACGGTACAGGTTATTGCTCGAGTTTAGAACAAACTGAATTACCGGTTGATGGTACACAAACATGGCCACATAACTAACCACTGCAACTCTTTTACAACAGTAACAACAAAAAAAGCCCAGTTATTATAACTGGGCTTTCGCTAACTAACTCCAGGGAAATTAAAAGAGTTAATTATTAGGTTGATATTAGAAACGCTGCGTGTAATTCAACGTAAATACGCGACCACGTACATCATAAAGAGATAACACAGGTTCACGCGGTGAACTAGTTTCGCGTGGTGTATCTTCATCAAGTACATTTAACGCAGCAATTGACACTGTTGCATCCCACGGCGCGTTATAGGTGTACGTTAAGTTGTGACCAGTAAACGAGTCCAACTCATTGGTAACTTGCTTTTCACCGTTATCGTCAACATACGCATTTTCTTGTGCAGAAATGTAGTATGAGTATAGGTTTACAGCATGATCGCCTAGTGACCAAGTAATGTTAGCGTTGATTCTATCTTGTGGACGGTAAACATCACCAAGTTCGTCTTCACCAAGCTCTACACCACCTTCTTCATTAATAAAGCTGGTTTTGTATGCCACCATGTGCGACCAATTTAGGTCAAAATCAAGTTCACCTGCAGCTTCAAAGTCAAACTTACCTGTCAGTGTCATATCAAGACCAGCACTTTCACGTAAACCAGCGTTTGCTAATGGGCTAATAATTTCAGAAACATTGTCACCACGATAAAGAATATCAACACCCGGTAAACGCGCTGAAATTGGTACGTTTTGGCCTTCAGTTTCCCAAATTTGAATTTGCATAATTTGCAGTAATTCATGGTCAATCGTATCTACACGGCCTTCTACATCAAGCGTCCAGTAATCGGCTGAAAGTGACCAACCATCTGAGAACTGCCAAACCACACCTAAGTTCGTATTATCTGATTCTTCTGGCTCTAAGTCTGGGTTACCACCTGAACTTGCCCAGTAAGATGTACGATATTCACAATCGCCAATACTAATGCCATCTTGATAACAGCCAATAAAATCCACTTCGTTTTCAGCATAACCACGTACTACATCGCTGTATAAATCGGTTAATAATGGTGCTTGGAAACCACTGCCTATTGATGCGCGAAGTAATAGGCTATCGATTGGACGGTAACTAATATTTGCTTGAGGGTTAAATGTGCCACCAAAGTCGCTGTAATCATCATAACGAGCGGCTAGTTTCACTTCCATGCCTTCGATAACAGGAATAACAACCTCGGTAAATGCTGCAGAAACAGTACGTGAACCAACACCACCGCTACCGCCGTTACCACCACTTACGTTACCTGCTTCAGCCTGACCATCGATTTTGCTGTAGTAAGTTTCACGGGTATGCGATGCACCAACATAAGTTGACATTGCGCCTGCTGGTAGTTCGACGATATCAAATTGTAAGCCACCGCGAACGGCAGTTTGTGTTGCACGTCGGAACTTATCAAAGTTTGCTGATACTGATGCTGGTGGACGAGATTCAGGGTCACGAGGATCCCAACCTTGCCAAACACCGTCGTCATCAAAACTGCCTACTGAACCTGAAAGCTGAGGCGTACTTGTGTAGTTTGTGCCCCAAGTAAACGCATCATAGCGCGCATAATTAGCACTTAAATCCCAGTAAACATCACCAAAGTTACCGTCAAAACCAACTGCTAAATCAAGCGAGTTGTCATTGTGATCTGCAGTACGGTCGCCCGCTGAATTCATACGGTAGCCAAACCAACCGCCCGCTTCTACTGGCGTTAAGTTAAGTGTTGTACCATCTGATGTGGTAATTGTGCGTGCAGGTAATGCGTCATTTACTGGGAACCATGCTGGGTCACCTGCCGAAACATCGACTGTGTTTTGGTTCATCCACATACCGCGAACAAACATGCTTGTATCTTCAGTTAATGAATAAGTGAAGTTAGCCATTACAGAGTCACGACGCGTTTCTGGTAAAACTTGCGCCGCTTGCGTCCAGTCGTAACCACAAATTGAGTAGCTCTCATCAGATAAACGGGTTAATGGACCGATAAATGTACCAGAACCTTGACCGTTATATACATCACAGTTATTTTCTTGGTTTAGCGATTGCGTTACCCAACCGTTACTCCATTGCTCTAATGCGCGACCTGTTGGGCTAATACCATGCCAGTTATCAAGATAACGTGGATCTAACCCTTCTTCTTTAAGTTGCGCTTTCGCATAAGGTAAGTCAGCGTATAGAACTTGCTCTTCTTTATAGTGCTCCCAAGCAAATACAAACGATGTTTTATCTGACGAACCACCAGCTGTAAACGTATAACGCTGCGAATCGCCGCTATCGATTGTATCTGGCGTTTCAAGTTTTGCTGAGAACTCAGCGCCTTCATAATCACGTTTTAAAATTACGTTGATTACACCCGCTACGGCATCTGAACCGTAAACTGCCGACGCACCATCAGTTAAAATATCAATGCGCTGAATTGCCGCAGTTGGGATCATATTTAAGTTTGCAGAGCCCCCCGTAACTGGTGATTTAGTCAGTCTAACGCCATCGATTAAAACCAAAGTTTGACGAGGATCGGCACCACGCAGTGCAACTTGCGCTTGCGAGCTCCACCCATTGTTTGATGCGCCACCAAATGAGCCAAAACTGTTTAGTGTTGAGTTACGTAAAACATCACTTACTGTTGAAAAGCCCGATAATTCCATATCGGCCGCAGTAATTGAAATAACCGGTGACGCCCCTTCCATATCAACGCGTTTAATACGCGAACCAGTAATTGCAATACGTTCTACTTGTTCTGCTGCTGCATCTTCTTCGGCAGCCATAAGAGCTGGTGCGCCAAGAAGAAGTGAAGAAATCGTGAAAGGCAACAATGCCTTTTTAAAGCCCGTTTGAGAACCCCATTTATTTGTTTTCATTATTTTACTCGCCATTTATAAAAATAATTTACGTACGTGTTACTGATGTGAGAGTTCGTAACACGGGATAATTTATATAAAATATATTGTATACTTTCTACATAAATTAATACTTTTTTACACTTTTGTATACAAAATATTAATAAGAGGTTTATTGATTTGACTGCAATAGTATTTTTAATACTTATTTATCAGTAAGATAGAAAAGGCATGTGATTAAATGTAATCACAAAATATTTTTTTAAAAATAATAAAAAAGGAGCCGAAGCTCCTTTTTATAAATGACGTTTTTGATTAGCGAACCTATTGCATTAGGAACATCAACAGATCTAGTACCAACCAAATATGCGCAAAGTTCTCAAATGTAGCCATTCGAATGCAATAAATTTAAGTACCCTCTGTAAGCTATATTTAGGGCACTAGAGTGACTCGCTACTTAAGCTGTTTGCTGATTTGTCTCTGTTAGTTTTGCGTATCCCGTCTTTAGCTTCTCAACAATTAAGTAATTTACTGGCACCAGAATTAGCGTAATTAACGTGGCAAAAATGATACCGAAGCCAAGTGATACGGCCATTGGAATTAAAAACTGCGCTTGAGTTTGCTGTTCAAACAATAACGGCATTAAGCCACAGAACGTGGTAATACTTGTAAGCATTACTGGTCTAAAGCGCGATACACCTGCAGTTAACACGGCTTCCATAAGTTCATGACCATCATTTCGTCGTTTATTAATATAATCAACCAATACCAAGGAGTCGTTAACCACTACGCCAATTAACGCAAGCATACCGAGTAAACTCATAATGGTTAATTCCATTGCCATTATCCAATGACCTAGCACAGCACCAATCATGCCAAAAGGAATTACACTCATAACAATAAGCGGTTGAATATACGATTTAAAAGGTATCGCTAACAGCGCATAAATGACAAAAAATACGAAGATTAGTGCCCACCCAAGCGAACTAAATGACTCGCGCTGCTCTTTTGCTTCACCTTCCAGTGAATGACGCACGCCAGGGTACTTTGCAACTAAGCCATCTAAAAAGTCTTTTAATTCTGCCTGCAACACGGTCATATTCGTATTGGCTTTTTCAATATCCGCGGTGATATTTACTGTGCGGAAACGGTCAATCCGATAAATGCTCGATGGGCTTTTACCGGGAGTTAATGTTGCTACATGATTTAACGGTACTTGACCACCACTTGGCGTATCAATCAGCAAAGCATTTAATGTAGTTAGCGAACTGCGCTCGCTGAGTGGTAAACGCACCATTACGCGCACATCATCTCTACCGCGTTGAATACGCTGTACTTGAACACCAAAAAATGCATTTCGTACATGACGTGTTACATCTGTACGGGTTAAACCCAGCGTTTTACCCTGCGCGGTAAGCTCCAATTGTAACTCTTGCTTACCATCACTTAGGCTATCTGCGATGTCAAAAACGGTAGGGTACGTTGCCAAATGCTTTTTAACTTGGTCGGCCACTTCCTGCAAAGTAGTCAGTGACATGCCCGTTAGTTGCACATCTATTGGATCGCTTGAACGACCAATTTCGGCTCTAAACGTTAGTGTTTCGGCACCTGGAATTTGCCCGATTAAACCGCGCCATTCGGATACTAATTCGCGCGATCCAATATCAAGAGCGCGAGATTCCGGTGGCGTTATTTCAAAACGCACGCCACCGGTATTTGTTGCCCCACCGCGCCCGCCAGTGGTAGCTAATACATTTATAATAACACTCTCACCGGTATCAGGATCGCGATACTTTTCTCGCAATACCTCTGCTTTATCAGCCATTAAGTCAATGTATTTTGCCGTCACGTTAAAAGGCGTACCTGTTGGTAAAGTGAGGTTTGCACGCACGGTTTCACTCGGAATTCTCGGAAAGAAAATAAATTTAGTCCAGCCGCTCATAATCAATGACAAGATAATAAAAAATACCGCCACAAATAAAGATAATGTGATGCCTTTATTACTCACCGCTTTATTTAGAAAAGGACGATAGTATTTAAAAATTTTACGTTCAAAACCATCAGCAAAGTTCTGTTGGAACTGACTAAACTTGCTTACCTGCCCTTTTTCCTTACGCAACTTTAAGTACTTAAGGTGAGCCGGTAATACAAATTTGGATTCCACCAACGACATTAGCAGAACTGGGATCACAACTACTGGAATTTGCGCAAATAAAGCGCCGCGAGCCCCATCAATAAAAGCGAGCGGTAAAAACGCCGCTACTGTGGTTAAGATGCCAAACGTTACTGGCGTTGCAACTTCTTGTGTGCCTTTTATGGCCGCTTCCTCTCCGGACTCAGAGCCATTTAAGTGAGTATAAACGTTTTCTCCGGTAACAATGGCATCATCAACAACAATACCAAGTACCAATATAAAGCCAAACAGACTCATAATATTGAGTGTGATGCCAAAAAGTGGCATCGCTAAAAATGCGCCCATAAATGACACAGGAATACCAATAAATACCCAAAACGCAATCGCGGGACGTAAGAATAACGTCAATAAAGCAAGCACTAAAATGCCGCCTTGCAATGCGTTTGAGGTCAATGTTGAAATACGATTTTTGACGATAACAGAGTCATCATCCCAGTAACTTAGCTCGTACCCTGCCGGTAATTTGCCTTGCTGACTTTGAATATAATCTTTTACTTTATCAGCCACATCTATCGCACTTTGGTCGCCAATGCGATACACCTCAATAAACGCAGCTTGTTTGCCATTAAAACGCGTACGAACGGGTGACTCTTCAAAGCCATCTTGAATATTAGCCACATCAGATAAACGGATCAGTGAGCCATCTGGCAAGCTCTTTACAATAATACTTGCAAATTCATCTTTGTAATACGCTTGCCCTTTTGAGCGCAGTAAAATATCACCGCCACTTGAGCGTAGATTACCTGCCGAAATATCAGCGCTTGAACGATCAATCGCATTACTAATATCAGCAATGCTTAATTGATATTGACGCAGTTTATCTTGGCTTATTTCGACCGCTATTTCATAGTTACGAACACCGTCGAGTTCAAGTTGGGTTACGCCCGGAATACGTAATAAATCATCGCGAACCTGTTCGGCAAATTCTCGTGTTTCTTTCTCTGAATAATTGCCCGACACAGTTACGTTAATCACATCGCGTTTACGCTGGGCAAGCGATACTACTGGTTTTTCAGCATCACTTGGAAAGGTATTTATAGCATCTACGCGACTTTTAATGTCGGCCAACATATCGCGAGGGTCGTAACCTGAATCGACTTCGATGGTAACTGACGCCGAGCCCTCAGAGGAGCGACTGCGGATTTCTTTAATACCTTCTAAATCCTGCACCGCTTCTTCTATGCGAATAGTGATACCTTGCTCTACATCTTCCGGTGTTGCGCCGCGCAATGACATACTGACGCTAATGCGGTCGGTTTCAAACGACGGGAACACTTCAAGCGGTAATTGTGTTGTTAGCGAAAACAGGCCACCGATTAAAATGCTGATCATCAACAAGTTTGCGGCAACATGATTGCGTGTAAACCAGGCGATCATAGTGCTTTCTCCTGTTCACGCATGGCTTTACGTTCAGCTTTTAATTGCTCTACGGTAATGCCTCGCTGTTTTGCGATTTCTTGTAACTTAGTTACGCGTTGCTCTGAGTCGCGTTTTTTTGCTGGTGCTTCACCAATAACAGCAACACGTGTGCCACTACTTACTTGACCAAGCGGTGTTACTACCAAGCGCTCATTCGCCATTAAACCGGTCGCGACCAAACTCTCACTTTCGCCCTGCCAAGCAAGAGAGATATCTTTTCTTAGTAATTGATTTTCTTTATCCAATACATAAACATAGCTACCTTGATAAATCGCGTTATTTGGAATGACCAAGGCGTTTGGAATTTCACGACCTTTAATAGTAGCGCTAACATATTGGCCAATTTTTACTGGATTTTGTCCAGATATCGGCGTTGAGTATGGGTCTTCAATTTGAGCTACCACATAAAGTTGTTGTGACGCATCATTAATCGCCCCTTCCGTTCTCACTAGGGTGCCTTGCCATGTTTGCTCGCCAATTAAATCAGAAGTGAACGTAACCATACTATTTTGATTGGTTTTTTCACCACTTTGATACACTTCTGGCAAATTTATAAAGGCTAAATCTTTATTATTAATCGGTAATCGAATTTCGACTTTATCGGTGGCAAAAATCTCGGCAAGTTGGGCATTGTTCGACACCACTTGACCAATATCAACATGCTTTTTAAGTACACGCCCAGAAAACGGCGCGACAATTTTTGTGCGCTCAAGTGCAAGCTGTGCTTTTTCAAGCTTTGCTTGTGCCGACAATACATTGGCCTGCTGCGCGGCTAATTGCGGTTTACGTAACACTAAGTCACTGGGTGCATCGCCACTTCCTAAACGTTGCCAATCTGCTAGCGCTTGTTTTCCTCTTGCCTGCTCTTCCACTAACGCTTGTTTTGCCGATAATAAACTCGCCTCTGCAATTTTTACTTCAGCACGATAGTCGCGCTCATCAATGCTGAGTAACATTTGACCCTTTTCGAAAAAGCCACCATCGCGCAAGCTATCGCTGATAAAGCTGATTTCGCCTGACACTTGTGCTACCAAAATACTTTGCGTCCGCGGTTTTACAATACCATAACTTGCCACATGTACTCGGTAAGAACGCGGTTCAATAGTCTTTGCATCAACAATAAGTTGCGCTTGTTTAGCACCGCCAAAACGCTTTGCTGTGGGTGGATTTTTAAAAATAACACTGACGATAATGCCCGCCACAATCAAAATTAAAACTGGCATTACAAAACGTGGGAATCGTGTTTTATTAGTTGGCATTAGCGTTTTCCTTTAATTCTGCGACGTTAAAATCGCCACCGAGTGCAACATGTAAGTCAACACGGTTTGCTATCAGTAAATTTTTTATCGTTATTAAGCTACTTTGTGCGTCAAAAGAACGCTTCTGCGCGTCAAGTACCGTGGTATAACTCACTAAACCTTTCAAGTACTGCTCAAATGATAAGGTTTCAGCAAGCTTAGCGTTATTTGCGGCAAGTAAGGTTGATTCGTACCTTTGCTGCAAATTGCGCTCTGCTGAAATGCCATTTTCAACACTTTGGAATGCTAAATAGAGACTGTCTAAATAGCTGAGTTCTTGTTTATTAAGTTCAAGCAATGCTTTTTCTTCGTTGGCTTGTAAGCGACCCGCGTTAAAGAATGGCGCGGTAAGCGACCCCGCCAAAGACCACGCAACATTGCCACCAGCCAGTAAATCACTAATATCGCTGCTATCTGGCCCAATGCTGCCGGTCAATTTTAAACTAGGAAAACGCTGTTTATGGGCATAGGCCAGCGCCGCATCTTTTGCCAGCAGACCATACCAACTTGCAATAAGCGACGGCTTTCGTGTAATTAACTCTGACGGCATACCAAGTGGAATATCTGATGTTAATAGCGGAAGCTCAGCAGTCACCGAAAGTAAACCCGATGGGTAGTCACCTAGCAGCAACTCTAAATCCCTAATGCGCTCCACTTGCGTATTTTGCTGCGCAACTAAACGAGACTTTTCATTGTTAAGTTCGTTACGTGTTAAGTACACATCCAGTGCATCATTGAGTCCTTGGCGGTAACCTGACTCTATGATCTCTAAATTTTGTTGCGCAAGCACAAGGCGTTCGTTTAGAAGTGCAACTTGATTATTCGCCTCAATTACGGCAAACCAGGCTTTAACGACAGCGGCAACTAATGCTTGTTTTTGCGATAAGTAATCGGCTTCTAATGCCATCACATTTAAATTAGCATTTCGCTCTTTTGCCGATAATTTTCCCCAAACATCTAATTCATAAGATAAATTTAGGTCTAACCCACTACCATTGGTGTAACTGTCTGTAGTTGGATTATAGCGGCGATTACTGGCAAGCGATAAATCAAGTGTTGGCCATAAATCGCTACCAGCCACGATGAGTTGCTGCTTCGAAACGGCAATATCTAACGCCTTTTGCTGCAAACTGCGGTTATTCGCAAGTGCTTTTTCAACCAACTCAAACGCTTGCGTATTTTGCAATTCATTCAACCAATTATCTTTCACCGCCAAGTATTGGCTTTGCGTTTGCCATGCTTCGGGGGCATTTATGTTAGCCCTGTAATCTGACGTTATTTTATTTGTTGTATTACAGCCTACTAATGTTATCAGTAAACCTACAGCGAGATTTACTTTATAAAGCGGCTTCAACCTGTTGCCCATAGTGTCTTCTCACTAGAGAATAAATATCTTCAATATCATAGTTTAATAATTGTCTAACAAGTGTCTCAATAAACTTTACATAGACTTACATTCATTGCTAATACAGAAACACCTGCCAATAAGATCATTATGGCTAACCGTCAAAACTTAATCGAGTACGTGAGAAGTAAATGGATAAGTGAATTTGTCGCTGATAAACGAAAGATCTTAAAATTGATTTAAAACAGAAGCTTATAAAAGTATAAGTTAAAAAGAAGAAATAATTAGAGGGTTTCAGAATAAGTGGTGCCCAGCAATTGAGGCAGACAAAATTGTCAAGAACAATTTTGAACATGCGTAGCATGGCCTGCAAAATATGAGGAAGTATTTTCTCATCGAACTCATACCAATTTTATTAACTACTTTGTCATTCTATCGAGTTAAACGCCTCATTAACTGCGTTAAAAAATTCTTATTTAGAACAACCACATGTTAAATTTTTCGCCTTGTTTATGAACCGTTTCTCTGTCGCAATAAGTGACCTATCAATTAATGCAATTAGTATAATGAGATTTCGCCAAACATTAAATTTCAGACATAAAAAAAACGACCTAAAGGGCAGGGTTTCAGAATAAGTGGTGCCCAGCAATTGAGGCGGACAAAATTGTCAGGAACAATTTTGAACATGCGCAGCATGGCTTGGAAAATACAAGGAGGTATTTTCTCATCGAACAAACGTGAGATTGCGCCAAACACTAAATTTCAGACATAAAAAAACCCCGACCTAAAGGTCAGGGTTTCAGAATAAGTGGTGCCCAGAGGCGGAATCGAACCACCGACACGAGGATTTTCAATCCTCTGCTCTACCGACTGAGCTATCTGGGCGCTTTAATTGTAT
>NZ_LKBD01000034.1 GCF_001399975.1 Pseudoalteromonas sp. P1-9 | reverse complement strand
TCACAATATTCAATCATATTGTCTGGTTTTCCAACAGCACCATGAAATGATTTGGTAAATTGCGTGGTGAGCTTAAGCCAATTTTCAGGTGATATGCCTAAGCGAGTTAAAATTGGAAGTTCGTTCGCTGAAATAGCGCCGCGCTGATCCTCGCGAATAATACGTCCTGTTAACTCAACGAGTTCAATATAGCTTTTGAGTTCGAACGGTAAGTTTTTTGGCATATGCTTGCGTGGGTTACCTTCAAACTTAAGCAGCGCTTTGGGTTGAGTGCCTTTAAGAGCTGCGTTAATGCGTTGTTGAATGCTGGTGTAATCTGATTTTTCTGGTGTGTTTGCTATTTTTGCTCTTATTGGGTTTAAGTCAACATACGCCATACAGGCTGCAAGTGCTGCTTCATCAAGGAGTGCTTGAGATTTAAACCGCCCTTCCCAGAAGCGACCTGTGCAGTTCTCTTCAAAGTTCGCTTTGCGAGCGATGTCTTCAACGAGTACACGCATAAACCAACTGATGTCTTTTAAACGATTTCGAAGCACTTTAGTCATTTCATCTAACGTGTTTTCTTCAGCTGGATTTAGGGGCTTACCCGATAGGTATTTTTGTGTGAGCAAATTGCCTTTAAATAACTTGTGCCAACGAATAATAACGGCTTTCTGTTTTAATCGTTTCGCTTTCTTCTCATCCACACATAAGACAACATGAGTATGGTTACTCATTACTGCATACGCACACACATCTATACAAAACACCTTGCTCAGTGCGAGTAATTTTTCTTCGACCCAAGCTCTTCGATGCTCAAACGATTGCCCAGTGCTTTTATCTTCACCGCATAAAAAAGCGCGGCGTACACAACGTGAAATACAATGGTAATAGGGAGTATCAATCAGACTGATTTGTTGTTTTCTTGGAACCGCCATAGAACTTCTCATCCTTAAGAAGTGTTACCTAACCTAAACATAGAAAAACACCCAAACTAAATCAAATTAGAGTGGGTGTCTTTGTAATTATTATTGATAGCACCTTCAAACAAGTCTAAAATATCGGAGCTTCCGTTGCCATGAGTGTCTTCATAAAGCGCACCTGCACCAAACAGCATAGAAAGCCCTAGAGCTCCCAGCGCTGCCAAACCAACAGGATTTGCAATAGCAGCAATAGCACCTATAACTCCTGCCGTACCAGCAGCTAGTTTATATAAATCCGCGTCAGTTACTTTCTCTCCTTTGTTCAACTTGTCACTAACTTTTGTAATATCCGAAAATAAGGATATACCTGACAGTGCTGCATTAGATTTTGCTAGCGAAACAAATAGGCTAGCTAAACTCGAAAGCGTACCAGATAGGCCGATTAAGTCTACAGCACCAAAATCGCCGCTTTTATATTTTTTATAGTCTCCTTCCATGTCTGACATAGCTTGATGTACGGTGATTTCACCATTAATTACTTCACCAAGCTTTATATAAAGTCGTCGGTAAAGTTCTTCATCAGATTTTAACCTAGTCATTATTCTGTTCCTTAATTAAATAATTTTTTCCATCATGTAATGAGATTATTCTCCCACATCCACCCTTTTCATTGCATTCTTTGCTTTTAATTCGAACTTTTTGGCCTGGCTTCAAATACTGAATTGCTTCGATTTTTGTTGTGTACCACGTATGCAGCGTTTTTTCTTCAAAAGCTCTAAATTGAAACCCATGTCTCCTTCCGACATATTCGTATGATTCAAACACCACATATCTTTCCCTAATGGGCAAGTCTTGTTTATTGATGAGAAGCCCAGCAAAAGCAAACGGTAAGAGCACAATAATAAACAAATACAAATCTATGTTTTTTCTCATATATCTATCTTTCCCTAATCCCTTCATCCATATGTTGAACAATAGGTGATAATAAAAATTCAATGATTCTTCGTTTTCCCGTTTTTACCTCTGCAGACACTATCATGCCTGCGCTAAGTGGCACTGTACGACCATCTACATTAATGGTTTGTGCTTGTAACGCCACTTTTATAGGAAAAATAAGACCTAATTGTTCATGCTCAATGGTGTCGGTTGATACATCAATCACCTCACCTTCAATCACGCCATAACGGGTGAATGGAAAACTTTCAATTTTTACCTCGACTGATTGCCCGGTATAAGTAAAGCCAATGTCTTTATTAAGTAACCCAGCTTCAACAATGAGCTCTGAGTCTTTTGGTACAATTTGCATAAGTTCTTGCGCTGGCGTGACTACTGCACCAATGGTTGTAATCATTAAATTTTCAACCGTGCCTGCTGTTGGGGCAAGCAACTTAGTTTTTTGCTGTAAAAACTCACTTTTAATTAGCTCTTGATGAAGCGCATTTTTTTGCCGTAACGCCTCTGTGACTTGACCTTGAGTGGTTGTTATTAACTCTTGTTTTAGCAAAGTCAGTTGTTGCTCAGCTCCTTTTATCGCGACATTAAGCTGCTTCACATTTGCTGTTTGAATAAGCATTTCATGCTCTAGTTCGAGCGCTTCCTGTTTGATAGCTAAAAATTGGTCACGCGAAACTAATTTGTTTTTTTGCAGCGTTTCGAGTGATGTCGCCCGTTCTTGCAAAAGAGGCAAGGTTGTTTTGATTTGCGTTTCACGAAGCTCGGTTGCTAATAGTTCTGCTGTTAACCGTTCTAGCTCGTTTGCGAGTTTGCTTTGTTGTTGTTGATATTGTGCGAATTCATTTTGTAATAGAGTTAAGTGTTCTGGTGTTAAACTTGAGGTATTTATTGTTGCAAATGTTTGTTTATTTTTAACAAGGGATAATAGAGCTTTATTGCGATTAAGCTGAACATCTAGTTCGTTTATTTCGTTTTTTAATCGATTGCTTTCAGCTTGGGTTATGGCAGGGTCAAGCTCAATCAATAATAGTCCTTTTTTGACCTTTTGCCCTTCAGTAACATGAATTGCAGTTACAGAGCCTGCTTCAATCGGCTGGATCACTTTAACTTGTCGCTTAGGAGTAGCCATTAACAAAAAGCCATTAACAAAGACACCCACTTTAAAACTATCATTGCTTATCTTCACCATCTATCTCTTTCACCACTTCTTTTTCAAAGCGTGCTTTTAAATACGCTTCATCTAAGGTGTGGTACCAAAGTTGTTTAGTTTGGCCTTTGTCTTTTGCAATTTCGCCAATGCGTCCTGGGTTGTATTTCATAATGCGCTCGGTTTGGTAGCTGGCAATTGGGTCTTGGTAGGCTTTTTCTGGCGATATAACTTGCCAGCCTTTATCGCGGAAAGCATCTGCCAAGTCGCCAACAAATAGGGCGGTAATATCCATTTCATGTAGCAAAATAACGTGTTTTGGTGAGTAACCTAAATATTTTACTGCCAATTCATCGTAGTATTTTGCGCCTTGTATAATTACATCAATGTAAAACTCTTTTAGTTTATCAAAGTCGACTTCTTTGCCATTTTTTAGCTCATCTTGAAATAAATTTTCAATGTACCAATCGTAGTTATTAAGTGTAATGTATGCATTGCGGTAGTCATTTTTAGCTAAATAGGCACGCACGCCGTCACGCTTTTGTTGACTATCGCCTTCTCGCAAATAGGGAAAGCGAAACCAAGGTTTAAAGTTTGGATACTCTTTAATCTGGTTATGGGCGGTTGTAATTTCCTGCAAATAATCTTCTAGGCTGGTTTTATTGATATCTGGATGGGTATGTGTGTGATTGGCAATAATATGCCCAGCATTGGCGTACGCTTTTAAGCGCGCTTTACCCTCTTCATTTAAATGGCGTGTGGTTGCAAAAAATGCAGCTTGTTTTATGCCATGATCGTTTAGTTCTTTAATCAATGTTTTAGAGCGCGTTGGTCCATCAAAATAGCCAGTTGCTTTTCGTGGTGCATCATCAAATGTAAAGGCGATTTGCTTTGCGCTTACGGTGTTTGAAAATAACAAAGTAACAACAATAGATGTGATTAATAAAAAAGGCTTCATAAATAAAAAGGGTGACTAATGTTAATTAGTCACCCTAACATTGGCATTTAAATTAAACAACGCAACCAACTGTTATTTATAACATTAGTTGTTATACAGTTTAGTTAAATACTGCTCGATGCTGCTTTGCCAACTAAAGCGGCTGGTTTTAGCGGTGTGTACCAGAGTTTGCCACTTTGCAGTGTCGTTCATATAACAGTTTAGCGCCTCATTAAATACGCTTTGCAGCGAGTGTACTTGCTCACTAATGGTATTTCCCTCAAAGACAAAACCATTTTCGTGATGTTTTACCGTGTCTTTTAAACCGCCTACCCCATGCACAATACACGGCTGGCCCGCTTTTAACGCAAGCATTTGGCTGATGCCACATGGCTCAAACGAGCTTGGCATTAAGAAAAGATCGCCTAGCAGATATAAATCGTCCGACAAACTTTGCCCATAACCATTTAAAAACAAAAAGTTACTATGCTTTGCCATGAGCTGCATTAACAAAAATTCGTAATGATTGTCGCCACTGCCAAGCATAATAAAGCGGCCGCCTTTTTCGCTTAATTGATTAAGCATTTTACTTAGAGCCACTTCACCATCAGCGCGCTCAAGTAATAAACGCACTTTTTGCTCAGTTAACCTGCCAATACTGGAAACAATGGGGCCTTTAAACTGTGGGCTATCTTGCCATAGCGATATTTGCTCATTAGCAAGGTAATGCACGGTTTTTAATTGCTCAAAACGGCTCATCCAGTTTCGAAGGCACGTTTTACTGCTGCGTAAAAAGCAATCGAGCGTGACTTTCGGCTCAGGCTCACTGCTGTATTCACAGCCATTTAAAATACCAACCAGTTTATCGCTATTTTCTGCAAGCACCTGTTCCAGCCCTTCGCCACCATAAATGCCATTTTGATGGTCGCTGGCACTCAGCACCTCTTCGGCATAACTGTCTGATACAAAGTGTACTTTATCAACCAAACTAATTGCTGCGCGCATTGGGTTATAACAAAACGGGTAGCGCGGGTCGCATAATTGTTGGCCGTCGTAACTTAAGCTTGGAAACCACGCCTCTAAACTTGAATCATCGCCATTAAAAGGTCGTGTACCTTGTAGCGCAAGATTATGAACTGTGTATACCAGCTTAGTATTAGCAAAATCACGATAGCGTGTATCAAACTTCAAAAGCACAGCTAAGGTTGCCGCATGCCAATCATGCAAATGAAAAATGTCTGCCGCTAAATGCCCTTGTAAAATGCACTCGGCAATAACATTACAAAAAAGCGCAAACTTGGTGGCATCTTTGGCAAATGGGCGGTTATCTTCATCATGACAATAAACGCGGCTCTCTCCTGCTTGTTGAAAGAGCGGGTGTACCACCACATACTGGGTTACGTTGTCGCTTGAGATTGCGTGCAATTTATAAAGGTAGGCAGTGTGCTGCTGGTGAGCGAATGAAAAGCTCACTTCTGCGACACACTCACCGTTGTAATGGCTGTGATAATAACCATAATCGGGGATCACCACATCCACATTAATGTTATGCTCTGCAAGTGCCTTTGGCACATCACGAATTACATCGGCGACACCGCCAACTTTCGCGCCCGAAATACAATCGTTTTCGGCCGCTAACATCAAAATTCGCATACAGTCCTCTTATGCAATCGCCGCTTGGCTTGAAGATTTATTAGTTTCGGCATCCGCTTGTTGCGACTTTTTTGCAAGCGCAGCAATCATATCGCGCGTAACAAGCACCACGCCACCACTTGAAATTCTAAAGCCGTTGCCTTCATCTTGTTTGTGATCAACGCCGATGCTTAACCCTTCAGGAATAACACAGCTACGATCAATAATGGCTTTTTTAATGACACAGTTTCGGTTAATCACAACGCCCGGTAACACAACTGTTTCTTCCACTGTGCAATACGAATGCACATGCACATTTGAAAAAAGCAGTGATTTGCGAATGGTTGAGCCTGATATAATACAACCACCTGACACCGTTGAATCAACCGCCATGCCGCGACGTGTTTCATCATCAAAAATAAATTTAGCGGGCGGCAGTTGCTCTTGATAAGTCCAAATAGGCCAATTTCTATCGTATAAATCAAGCGATGGCGTTGGCGATACTAGCTCCATATTGGCTTCCCAGAATGAATCTAGCGTACCTACATCACGCCAATAAGGCGTGCCACCTTGACGCGTATCTCTAAATGGATACGCATACACATTATGCTCTTCAATGATCGATGGAATAATATCGTGGCCAAAATCGCGGCCAGAGCAGCTGTTTTGCGCATCTTTTTTCAATTGTTCAAACAAAAACTCTGTATTAAACACATAGTTACCCATCGACGCTAAACACTTAGTTGGGTCGTTCGGTAATGGCGCAGGGTTCGCTGGTTTTTCTTCAAAGCGCTGTACGCGTTTTTCATTGTTCACCGCCATCACACCAAAAGCGCCTGCCGCTTCTTCCACGGGCACTTCCAAACAACATACCGTCATATCCGCGCCCGTTTCTACGTGCTTAGCAATCAACTCACCATAGTCCATACGATAAACATGGTCGCCCGATAAAATCATCACGTACTTTGGTAAATCGTGACGAATAATGTCCATATTTTGATATACCGCATCGGCCGTGCCGCAGTACCAGTCATCACTATAGCGTTGCGATGCTGGTAAAATCTCAACTGAATCACCTAGTTCCTTTTTAAAGTGACCCCACGCACGATTAACATGGCGAATTAAACTATGCGATTTATATTGTGTTGCAATACCTACTTTGCGCACGCCCGAGTTAATGCAATTCGACAGCGGAAAATCAATGATGCGAAACTTACCGCCAAAATACACCGCAGGCTTTGCGCGCCAATCGGTTAATTCTTTTAAACGCGAGCCCCGGCCACCAGCCAAAATCAGTGCATAGGTGTCGCGGGTAAGGTTACTTATATAACGATTTGCGGAATTAGGCATTACGTTCTCCTTGTGCCTTGTTGAATTCGATTGCCTTAACTTGCCAAATATCTGAGTTGTATTGGCTTATGGTGCGGTCGCTCGAAAACATACCTGATGCGGCCGTATTTAAAATACTTTTTTGGGTCCAAGCACTTTGATCTTGGTAAAGTGCAGCTGAGGCTTCTTGCGCTTTAACGTAACTGTCAAAATCGTAAGCAGTGAGCCATTGATCATGGTTATCACGGATTGAGTTGATCAGCGGCTGAAATAAGTCTGGGTCAAATAAGTTAAAATGACCACTTTCAATCAATGTAATCACACGTGATAAGTTTGGTGAATTTGCAATGATGTCATTGGGGTTATAATGCTCACAAATTTGCGCCAATTGCTCAGCTTTAGCGCCGAACAAAAAGAAGTTATCTAGGCCAACCGCTTCTGAAATTTCAATGTTTGCGCCATCTAACGTGCCAATGGTGAGTGCACCATTCATCATAAACTTCATATTTCCCGTGCCCGACGCTTCTTTACCTGTAGTAGATATTTGTTCGGAGAGGTCCGTTGCAGGGCAAATGGTTTCCATCGCCGTAACATTATAATTAGGCAAAAATGCGACGCGCAAATAAGGTTTGGCAGCTGGGTCATTGTTTATGGCATCCGCCACATGATTGATTAAGCGAATAGTGAGCTTCGCCATAAAATAACCGGGTGCCGCTTTACCACCAAATAACACACAGCGCGGTGTAAAGCCTTCAAGTTCCCCTTCGCGAATGCGTTCATAAAGATGAATAACATGCAAAATGTTAAGTAACTGGCGTTTGTACTCATGAATACGCTTTACTTGCACATCGAACAGCATGGTCGCATCAAACTCAACGCCAGTTTCACGTTCGACTAAATCTACCAGTGCTTGTTTGTTTTCAAGCTTCACTTTTTGCCATTTTTTATGCAGCGATTTATTATCAAACTTCGCACGTAATGCATTAATTTTACTGAAATCGCTGACCCATTCGTCGCCAATTTGTTGGTTTATTAATTGCGCCAATTTAGGATTACAATGCGACAACCAACGCCTTGGTGTTACGCCATTGGTTTTGTTATTAAAGCGCTCTGGCCACAGCGCATAAAAGTCACTAAATAAGCCGTTAGTGAGTAATTCAGTATGAAGTGCAGCAACGCCGTTTACTGAATACGAGCCGACAATGGCTAAATATGCCATGCGAACTTTGGGCTCTGGCCCTTCTTCAATTAGCGACATATCGCGCTGCTTTTGCGTATCGCCCGGCCAGCAGGTTGCTACTTGTTGTAAAAAGCGGGCATTAATTTCATAAATAATTTCAAGTAAACGCGGCAGTAAACGCTCAAATAACCTGACAGGCCATTTTTCTAGCGCTTCAGGCAATAAGGTATGATTAGTATACGCCATGGTACTTGAGGTAATTTGCCATGCTTTATCCCAATCGAGCTGATGATCATCAAGTAAAATGCGCATCAGCTCTGCCACAGCAATGCTAGGGTGTGTATCGTTTAGTTGAAAAACATGGTATTTCGGGAAGTTATGGAAATCTTCACCGTATTGTTTTACCCATTTAGCAATGATGTCTTGCAGTGTTGCGCTTGATAAAAAGTATTGCTGGCGTAAACGCAGCTCTTTACCGTTTTCACTGGCATCGTTTGGATAAAGCACCATGGTGATTTGTTCAGCTTGGTTCTTTTTGGCAACCGCTTCAGGGTAACTGCCCGCATTAAACTCTCTTAAATCAAATTCTTCCGTTGCTTCACTTTTCCAAAGGCGTAGGCGATTCACTACATCATTGCGATAACCTGGGATCGGCACATCATAGGGCACAGCTAACACATCTTGGGTATTTACCCAGTTGCGATGCTCGCGGCCATGTTTGTCTTTATACACTTCCACATGACCAAAGAATTTCACTCGTTGGCTTTGTTCTGGTGCGGCAATTTCCCACGGATGCCCTTCATGTAGCCAGTGATCGGGCTGTTCAACCTGACGCCCTTGCTCAAGTGATTGATTAAACATGCCATATTCATAGCGTAAGCCGTAGCCAACCACAGGCAGTTTTAGTGTGGCACAGCTATCTAAAAAGCACGCTGCTAAACGCCCTAAACCGCCGTTGCCAAGGCCTGCGTCGTGTTCAGCCGCGGCAACTTGCTCAAGTTCACTGCCATATTGGGTAAGCGCCTCGGTTACTTCAGGTGCTAAATCTAAATTTAAAATCGCGTTATTTAGCGCACGCCCCATTAAAAATTCGAGCGATAAATACGCCACTTGTTTATGTGGCACGCTATCGCGCTGTTGGTTGGTTTGGCGGCACTTTGCCACCAACCTATCCCGAATGGTTAGTGCTAACGCTTGATACAAATAACGCTGCGATTTATTGACCTGGTCGCGCCCTAATGTGTAATAAAAATGACGATATAAGTCTTCGCTCAGATCTGAGTTTTCGATAATACTTGAAGGTAAAGGCGTTTTTTTATCGGCTAAATTTGATTGCTTGTTCACACTAAACTCCTTGCTTAGTTAAATTGAACGTTTGGGTTGTATCTGTTGCATGCTGCTTACTGGCGGGCATTTTAATGTGGCTTGAAAGCACCCATGCACTGTAGCTACTCAGAGTGAGCATCTGTCCTGGACTTACGCATTCATCATCCCGTTCGTTAGAATGCGATGACAGTCGAATACGCCAACAATGATGCGCTTCTTGCTCCGGCAACTTAAACGCTACGTTACTACTGGATGCATTAAACAGCAGTAACAGTGCTTTATCGTCTTGAATATCTTCCATTAAATACCCAAGGCAATGGCCGTCTGGGTTGTGCCAATCGCTATCTTGCATGAGCGCACCGTGTTCGTTTAACCAAGTAACACTAAAGCGCGGATCATCATCGTGAATAAAGTGGCTCTGGCGATACAACGAAAATTCACTGCGTAGTTTTAAAGCGCGACTAATAAACTGATACAGCGGATGCTGTTGCGGCTCATCTAACCCGTTAGTGTGCCAATCAATCCAGCTTATTTCGTTATCTTGGCAGTAGGCGTTATTGTTGCCACCTTGCGAATGTGCCACTTCACTGCCGCCACACAGCATTGGCACACCGTTAGATAAACATAGGGTTAACAGCAGGTTTTTTTGCGCACGCAAACGCAATGCATTGATTTCACTGTTTTCGGTTTGCCCTTCAACGCCCCAATTGGTCGATAAATTATGATCGTGACCATCGCGGTTTTCTTCTTGATTGGCTAGATTATGTTTATTGGTATAGCTGACTAAGTCGGCTAAGGTGAAGCCATCGTGGGCGGTGATAAAGTTAATACTAGAGGTAACCGAACGCCCTTTTTTCTCAAACAAATGGCTTGAGCCATGAAAGAAACGAGCAAACTCTGGCAGCATGCTGGTATCACCTCGCCAAAAGCTGCGCACGGTGTCACGGTATTGGTCGTTCCACTCGCGCCACGGAGCAACATAATTACCGAGTTGATAACCATCTATTGCTAAATCCCAAGGCTCTGCAATCAGTTTCACGCCTTTTAATACGGGATCTTGCGCGAGGGTTTGAAAGAAAGTGTGGTGTTTTTTAAAGCCGTCTTGGTCACGGCCTAAAATACTGGCTAAATCAAAGCGAAAGCCATCAACCCCATACACTTGCACCCAATAGCGCAGGCTATCCATCACTAGCTGTAAACTTTTAGGATGTGAAATATTTAGCGTGTTACCGCAACCAGTATCATTTACATAATAGGCAAAATTATTTTGCTGCAATCGATAGTAAGTTTGATTATCAATGCCGCGAAGTGACAAGGTTGGCCCTTGCTCGTTACCCTCAGCGGTATGGTTGAAAACCACATCAATAATCACTTCAATACCCGCTTCATGTAGCACCGATACCATTTGCTGGAACTCTTGTTCTTGCTTGGTATGGGCATAGGCTAAGTGCGGCGTAAAAAAGTTTAGGGTGTTGTAACCCCAATAGTTGCTAAGGCCTCGCTCAGGTAAAAATGCTTCACTAATAAAGCTATGTACCGGTAGCAATTCAATGGCTGTTACGCCTAAACTTTTTAAATGCCAAATAAAGTTGGGGTGAGCTAAACCCAAGTAGGTACCGCGTAACTCCTCTGGAATAGAAGTATATTGTTTGGTTGCGCCTTTGGTATGGCATTCATAAATAACCGTTTTATGCCACGGAATATTCGGTTTAGTACCCGTGTAATATGGCAGTGTTGATACTTTACATTTTGGCATATCCATTGCCGAATCAAGCTGCCAAAACACGTCATCTGAACTGTGTGCATTGCCCCAGCTAAACTCACCAAACAATGATTTTGCATAAGGGTCTAACAGTAATTTGTTGGGATTAAAGTAACACCCTTTTTTCGGGTTGTATTTGCCGTAAACACGGTAACCGTAGAGCTGTTCTTGTCCCACCCCGCGAATAAAAATATGCCAAATATCTTGCTCATCGCGATAAAGTGGAATGCGCGCTATCTCGCTGTGACCACTTTGATCGAACAAGCACAGCTCAACCTTAGTTGCGCGTTCAGAAAAAATAGCAAAGTTAGTGCCGTTTTCACTTGGTGTTGCACCCAGTGGCGAGGTGTTTCCCGGGCGAATTGCAAAACGGGCTGAGACCATTATTTTGCCACCAAATAATAGGTCGCAAGTGGTGCGAGGGTTAACGATATACTGTGCTCGAAGCCATGATTATTTTCTTTGAATACGGGTAGTTCGTTTTCAACTAATACGCCACTGCCACCAAATTGCGTGTCGTCGGTATTCAATACCAACTGATACCGTTTTGCTTTTGGTACGCCTAATTTAAAGTGTTCATGCACCTCGGGCGTAAAGTTGCATATCGCTATAACATTTGGTTCGCTACTACTTTTACGAATAAAACTAAACACGCTTTGATCAGCATTGCCGCCATCAATCCAGCGAAAACCCTCGCCGTTATTATCTTTTTCGTATAGTGGCGGGTAGGTTTTGTACGTTGTGTTTAACGCTTTTATAAGGTTAAAAATACCTTGATGTTTTGCCTCATTAAGTAAATGCCAGTCTAGGCTCTTATCATGATCCCACTCATCATATTGAGCAAATTCACCGCCCATAAACAGTAGTTTTTTACCGGGATGTGCCCACATAAAGCCATAAAATGCACGTAAGTTCGCAAACTTTTGCCAGTCATCGCCCGGCATTTTATTAATTAGTGAGCCTTTACCGTGCACCACTTCATCGTGCGATAGCGGCAGAATATAATTTTCGCTAAACGCATAGACTAATGAAAACGTCATCTCGTTATGGTGATGGCGGCGGTATATGGGATCTTTTTTCATATACTCTAGGCTGTCATTCATCCAGCCCATATTCCATTTAAAACCAAAACCTAAACCCGATTGGTTAGTGGGTTTGGTCACCCCCGGCCATGCAGTAGACTCTTCAGCAACCGTGACAATATTTGGGTTTTCGCCGTAAACACTGGCATTAATTTGCTGCAGTAAACTAATGGCTCCGAGGTTTTCGCGGCCGCCATAACAATTTGCTACCCACTGCCCTTCTTCGCGGCTGTAATCAAGGTACAGCATCGATGCCACTGCATCGACACGAATACCATCAATACCAAACTCTGTTAGCCAATATGTGGCATTTGAGAGCAAAAAGCTGCGTACCTCAGCACGGTCGTAATTATAAATATAGGTATTCCAATCAGGGTGGTAGCCTTGGCGTTTATCGGCATGTTCATATAAATGAGTGCCATCAAACATGGCTAAGCCATGCGGATCATTTGGAAAATGCCCCGGCACCCAATCAATCAATACGCCTAGCCCCGCGGCTTTAATTTGACTAATAAACTCAGCAAATTCGTTAATATCGCCAAAGCGACTGGTTGGCGCATAAAGGCCAACAGGTTGATAGCCCCACGAACCATCGAATGGAAATTCACTGATTGGCATTAATTGAATATGGGTAAACCCAAGATCTAATACATAGGGGATCAATTGTTCGGCAAGTTGCTGGTAGCTCAAATAACCGTTACCTTGCTCAACATTGCGACGCCACGAACCTAAGTGCACTTCATAAATACTAATTGCTTGATTGAATTTATTAATCGGCGAAATTGGCGCAGGAGCTTTTGGTAAGCTAGCTACCCGCGAGGCCGTATGGGGCGGCAACTGCATTTGCAGCGCAAATGGGTCGGCTTTTTCAATACGCTCGTTGTGCTCGGTTAGCAGGCTGTATTTGTAATTTTTATCGCTTAAATCTTCCCCGATAAAAATTTCCCACACCCCAGATGCTGGGTGAAAACGCATAGGGTAGCAACTGGCATCCCAAAAATTAAAATCACCAATTACTGACACCGCTTTTGCATTGGGTGCCCACACGGTAAAACGCGTGCCTTTAACCCCTTGCTGCGTTATAAAATGCGCGCCAAAGTGACGATATGCATGTGCCAATGTACCTTGATTAAACAAATACATTGCTTCGCTATCAAGGCTCGATTCAAAACTATATGCATGGTAACGCTGCACCTGACAATCACCATAATCGATATCCAGTTTAATTGGCTCGGTGACTTTGTTGCGACTTACTACCAACTGAAAAAGCGCCGTATCTTGAAACTTTTCCAAAGCTAATTGTTGATTTTCACTACAAATCGCAACTTTTTTAGCGCCTGGTATGTAACAGCGAACTACCGCTAATTCATTATTAATAGTGTGTTTACCCAAAAAGCTAAACGCATCGATAAAATCGCCACGTTGCAGCGAATGTGCTTTTTCTAACGTGTTATGTGCTTCGTTAAGTTCATTAAGCGAAGCAAAGTTAGCTACTGACATTATTTCTCCTAGCATTTAGCAACTGCCAAAATCGCGGTTGTTGCACGCTGGTGTGTTGCTCTTCATGGGGCATTGGGCCAAAAATAGTAAGCAAATTGCGTGATAGGCGACGTCGCCAGTTAGGGTATTCTTGATCGGTTCCTGGAATATTGACTGCGAAGGTTTCGCCACTAAGATCATCCAGTTGTAAACATAAAAATTGCGAGTTTGATGCGCTCAGTGTCTCAACAACTGCGGCATAAATAGCACTGGCATCATCTGAGTTTGGCAATGTGTTTGCCGCTTTTAGCCATTCGCGTAAGGCTAATTTATCTTGCTCGCGCTGCGTTATATCGTAGCCAAATTGCTCTGGGGTTGGGTAAAGCGAAAACGATTTTCGTGTTTCGATATCACGCTGTTGCCACCACGCAGAAAATGGCGCGACATCGTGATTTGCTATCATCAACATTGCATGTTTGCGGTGCGCTTGTGGCGCGATAAACTGCCCGTTCTGATCTTTTTCAAAATAAAAAATATCATTACCATAAACATGGGCCTTGTCTAAGCTTTGCTTAATCTGTTGTGGCACAACACCTAAATCTTCACCAATTACAACACATTGATTTAGATGACTTTCTAAGCATAAAATCGCCAGTAACTCATTAAATGGGTAATACACATAGCACCCAGCTGGTTGCTCATCGACTGTGACACACCACCAAAGCCGCAATAGCCCCATAACATGATCAATACGTAGGCCGCCGGCGGTCATATTGGCGCGAATTAAACTAATAAAGTGGGCAAAATTAGTTTGTTTTAGTTTCAACGGGTCGGGCACAGCCAATCCCCAATCTTGCCCATCAAGTGCCCATGGATCAGGCGGTGCACCAATGTTTGCATGTTCTACAAACAGCGCTTGATTGCGCTTATACTCTTCGCCATCGCGGGTACAGCCTACGGCTAGGTCTAAAATAAGCCCTATCGTCATCCCTTTGGTTTTGGCATAGCGCTGACAGTAATCCAGTTGCTCTTTGGCAACCCACTGCAAATAATATTCAAATTCAGAAAGCTGCCAGGTTTGATAGCGCTCAACAAACTCGCGGAACTCGTTCGCGCGTTGCGTTGTGTTTGCTAATTCCAATTCACAAAAATTTAAATACATCACTTTAAAGCATTTAAATTTATGGGTGGTTGCTTGGCGATAATCGATGTGCGTTGCATTACTTTGATATTCACCATTTGGCAATGAGTAATCAACGCACAGCCTTGGGCTGATATAAAGTGGATTAATTTGGTTGCGGTCACTTGGGCTATAAGGGCTAGCTCGCTCTGGTTCAGTGGCAAACAGTTTGTGCAGTGGGTTAAGCAAAATATAATCCGCGCCTTTTTCACTACTGCGCTGAATAAGCTCTTTCAATGATGAAAAATCGCCAAAGCCACTTTCTCGTTTATCACGAAGTGTATAAAGCTGACACGAAATGCCCCACGGTCTTTGACTTTCATTTAATGAAAAACAACTGGGTGGTGCCACAGCCAATGTCGCATTTGATCTTTGAACTTTTGAAATTTGTGAAGTAAAAACAACTTCAACTTGATAGTAGTTTGCTTCAAGCACAGGTAAGTCAATCTGATACTCTGAGTAACGTACATCATCAATAACATAGTTACCGACTTCAGTGCTCTCTGAGAGGTCGACTGCCAAACGGCAAAGCGCATTTCCACCTTGTAAAATAACAATTTCAAGGTGTTTGCTTGGCTCGTAACTCTCTGCACGCACCTTTAGCACAGCATGTTCAGTTGACGTTACTTGAAAGTCATTAACGCGCGTTTTCCAAGGCAATGCATCAAGGCTAAAATTTGTTTCGCGAATCGCTTGCTGATTAGTAACATCATGGCCACACGCTTTAAGTATGTGTTGCCTTACACCATCACTGATACGTGTTTGCTGTCCGTAATAATCGACATAATCGAGTGCTACCCCTTGTAGGTAGCAGAGCTGTTCTAATGCATTCACTCAAATTAAACTCGTACTGTAGAAACAACTGAGTTATCAGTACCAAACTCGTTTAGTAAATAGTGATCAGCAGCATGGTCATTTTGCCATTCCTGCTCATTAATGAGGTATTTAAACTGAAAGTCTTGCTCTGTAGGTAAGCGAAGTTTGGTGCGAAAAACCTGATCCTTTTTAACGTACTTCATACTAACAGGTTGCCAGTCGTTAAATTCGCCCGCCAACGACACATGGGTGTCAGCTTCTGCTGCAAATTCAAATGTTACTTCTGCTTCTTGCTTGGTCTTAAAAAATCGTTTAGTTAACATTGTTTTTTCCTTTCCATTTAACTAACACGCTTCAAACTGCCCAGCGTATAAACTGTGATTATCTAAACATAGGAATATTTACGCTTCGTGACAGTGCATAAAAAACTTTTTATGCACAAAATTGATGCAGAAAATCTCAAATAAGACGAAATATTCGCTATATATCCTTTTAACGCAAAATATAAGCCAATTGAGTATAGAAGTTATTAATAAAGGTACAAGCGAATAAAGCTAATGCGAATGTGAATTAATTTCATATATTAATAAACAAGTTAACTGTGAGCGATCATCGCTTCACAGTTAACAAATGGGTTAAAACAAATTCAAGCCAAACACCTCTTTTACATCACGCAAAACTTGTTGCGTTTTAAGGTCGGCGTGTTCGCTGCCTTTACGTAAAATATCGATTAGTTGGGCTTTGTCGTTTAAATACATCGCGCGCTTTTCACGAATTGGGGCGATAAGAGTTTGCAAGCAGTCTTCTAAAATCTTTTTGGTTGTACCATCGCCTAAACCGCCTTGTTGATATTGCTGCTTTAGCTCAGCCACATAGGCGGTATCAGGGTGAAACGCATCAAGGTAGGTAAAAACGACATTGCCTTCAACTTGCCCTGGGTCTTCTACACGTAAGTGATTTGGATCGGTGTACATCGACTTTACCGCGGTACGAATGTCTTTTTCGCTTGCGCCTAAATTAATGGTGTTGCCCATGGTTTTAGACATTTTGTTTTTACCGTCGGTACTTGGTAAGCGCGGCGCATTGCTTAATAACGCACGGCATTCATTTAAAATCGGTTTGCCCGCAAGTGAATTAACTTTTCTTACTATTTCATTGGTTTGCTCAAGCATTGGCAGTTGATCATCCCCAACCGGAATGAGCGTAGCATTAAACGCAGTGATATCCGCAGCTTGCGAAATTGGGTAGGTTAAAAACCCCGCGGGAACGCTGCGATTAAAGGCTTTACTTTGAATTTCACTTTTCACCGTAGGGTTACGCTCTAAGCGTGAAATGGTAACTAAATTACTGTAAAACATAGTGAGTTCGGCAAGTGCCGGCAGTTTTGATTGCAAACAAATTGTGGTTTGAAGAGGGTCGATACCCACGGCTAAATAATCAGCCACCACATTTAAAATGTTTTCGCTGACTTTTTTCGGGGTGTGGGCGTTATCGGTTAAGCCCTGCATATCGGCGACTAAAATGGTTTGCTCGTGCACATGTTGCAGTTGGGTACGTTGTTTGAGTGAGCCAACATAATGCCCTAAATGCAAAGGGCCTGTAGCTCTATCGCCGGTTAAAATTATTTCGTTTTGCTGTGATGTTGTTTGTCTCATTGTGTATCTCCAAGATAAAAAATCGCTACTGGAGATACAAAAAAGACGCGTCGCTTAAGCTACCTACCAGCAGCTTAAGAATGTAAAAATCCTGTGCCGCTCTATTTTGAGCGCCACCAAGATGTGAATGATGTGATAGTAGGAATATGTAACGTATTTTTCATAACGCCACCACGTTAACAAACCTCTACAAATTTCACAATCAAAGATTTTGTTTAATTATTTTATAAGCGACAAGCCATATTTAGTGAGTTTGCGATACAAAGTCCGACTGCTGACACCAAGTTTAAGAGCCAGCTCTTCAGTGCTACCTTGGAAATGTTCAACGGCCTTTGCTAAGTAGGTATGCTCAGCCTGCTCTAGCGATAGCACTTCAAATACTTCGCCATAAATTGGCTGTGCCAAATCTGCGTTAGGCTCTGCTGTAGGCTGCAAATTAGCTGTGTTTTCAAAAGGGATGTCGGTGTCGTAAATGACATCGTCATCGGCCAAAATAGCAGCTTGCAATACGATGCTTTTTAACTCTCTAATATTACCGGGGTAAGCATATTGCGAGAGCCTTTTAAGTGCCGCTTCACTGAATTGTTTGTCTTTAAATTCAGAGTGTTTTAAAAAGAACTTAGCTAGCAATGCAATGTCAGCTTGGCGGCTTTGCAGTGACGGTAAATTTATCGGAAAAGTAGCAATACGATAATACAAATCTTTTCTGAATTCGCCTTTTTCAACCATTTCTAACAGGTTTTTATGGCTTGCACAGACTAAGCGAAAATCTGTGCGTTTTTGTCTTAAGCTGCCGACGGCACGAAAGCTCTGTGTTTCAATTAATCGCAACAGTTTTACCTGCATATTAAGCGGTACATCACCAATTTCATCAAAAAACAATGTACCGCCTTCGACAATTTCGACCAGACCTTTCTTTTGGCTTGTGGCGCCAGTAAACGCGCCTTTTTCGTGACCAAATAACTCAGACTCGAATAACTGCTCGGGTAAACCAGAACATTCAATAACAATAAACGGCTTACCTTTACGCCTACTTGCATCGTGCAACGCGCGAGCCACCAACTCTTTACCTGTGCCGGTTTCGCCTTGTAATAAAACCGAGATTTCGGTTTTTGCAGCTCGGTTTACTTTATTGAGTAGCGCTTTAAAGGCATCAGACTGGCCAAGCATTTTATTCTTTTGCGCTTTTACTGAGGCAAAGTCGATTTTATCGAGGATCTCAACGAAGCCCATTAATACATCGTTTTCATCAAAAATAGGCTTCATCACAATATCGCAATATTGCTTACCTAAATGGGTGTCGTGAATATGCACGACACTGGTTGGCTTGTTGGTTTTTTTGCACTCGATCATGGGGCAAGCTTCACCCATTTGATCGCAGGGTTTACTGGATCTATGCGATATGGCAAAGCAGGTACTTTTACCCAGCTCAATTGGCGTTTGATAGGTATCGCGATAGGCGTTATTCACCGCCACAATGACATAATTTAGGTCAATAAAAATTGCTGGTTTCTCAATAATATTGATTAAACCTTGGATCACCGAATTTGCCATATCTCACACTTACCCAAGTTAGTTCGCACCGTTTAACTTAAAACGAGTGTACTGCAAAAAAAGCGTTGTGACAAAAGTGCCTTTAAACCTCATTTTGTCTGTCAAAAATGTCATTTAATGATTTCGTCTTTATCGAATGAATTTTTTAAATTTTAAATTAACGATTAAAAACAACGCCTTATTTTATTTTTCGACTACATCTAAGGTTGGTATGTTTTCTGCCATAACAGGAAGTAACCTAATCTAAAGGAGTTCGAAATGAATGAAGCATTGGTTGAATTGTCACGTTGGCAATTTGCACTTACCGCCATGTTCCACTTCATATTTGTACCGCTGACCTTGGGCCTGAGTTTTATGCTGGCCATTATGGAATCGGTATATATGATGACGGGCAAAGAAATCTATAAAACCATGACTAAGTTTTGGGGAAAGTTATTTGGTATTAACTTCGCCCTTGGTGTGGCTACGGGTTTAACCATGGAGTTCCAGTTTGGTATGAACTGGGCGTATTACTCGCATTATGTCGGTGATATTTTTGGTGCACCGCTGGCAATTGAAGGGTTAATGGCGTTTTTCTTAGAATCTACGTTCGTTGGCTTGTTCTTTTTTGGCTGGGATAAAATGTCAAAGGTCAGGCACCTTATGGCAACCTGGCTTGTGGCGTTAGGCTCTAACTTTTCGGCGCTTTGGATCTTAATTGCCAATGGTTGGATGCAGCATCCGGTAGGCGCAGAATTTAACTTCGAGTCGATGCGTATGGAAATGACCAGTTTTGCTGAGGTGATGTTTAACCCCGTTGCCCAAGTTAAATTTGTGCATACCGTATCAGCGGGTTATGTCACAGGCGCAATGTTTGTGCTAGCTATCTCAAGCTATTACCTCTTAAAACATAAACATATTGCCTTTGCGCGTCGCTCATTTGCGATTGCAGCAAGCTTTGGTTTAGCGTCAATTTTATCGGTGATTGTGCTCGGTGATGAAAGTGGCTATGAGCTTGGCGATGTACAAAAAGTAAAACTCGCGGCTGTTGAAGCCGAATACGATACCCATCCTGCACCTGCACCATTTACGTTGTTTGCTATCCCCAATGATGAAAAAGAAGAAGCCGAATATGCGGTGCGCATTCCTTGGCTGATGGGCATTATCGCGACGCGCTCGCTTGATGAAGAAGTGATGGGCATTAAAGAGCACAAAGTACTGCATCGTGAACGTATTTTATCTGGATTGGTTGCCAAAAACTTACTCGATACCGTGCGCAGCGGTAACGCAACAGAAGCACAAATGGCACTGTTTGAAGCACATAAAAAAGACTTGGGCTATGCCATGTTATTAGAACCATTTACCAACGACTTTGTCAGCCCAAGTGAAGAAGCCATCGAAAAAGCAGTCAATTACAGCATCCCACCTGTTGCACCTCTTTTCTGGAGTTTCAGAATTATGGTGTTCTCTGGCTTTGTTATGCTATTCGTTTTTGCCGCAGCATTTTATTACAGCACTAAACATCAAATCACCAAACCCAAATGGCTGTTAAAGCTGTCGCTGTTCTCTTTACCTCTGCCTTGGATTGCCTCTGAAGCGGGTTGGTTTGTTGCTGAGTTTGGTCGCCAGCCGTGGTCAATTGCCGAGGTGCTACCTGTGCATGCTTCGGTATCAAACCTAACCGTGGGTGAAGTGTGGTTTACCTTAATTGCTTACACCAGTTTTTATGCGGTGATGTTTGTTATTGGCTTCTATTTAATGAAGAAATACGCCAAAAAAGGACCAGTGCCAGAGCAACAAAGCACACCTTTCGATGGCAATGCGCAACTATCGGCTGAAGGAGCACAATCATGATTGATTATGAATTTTTACGCTTAGTGTGGTGGGGCTTAGTAGGCGTATTGCTGATTGGCTTTGCCATTACCGACGGGTTTGACTTAGGCGTGGGAGCACTGCTTACGCTAGTAGGCAAAAGCGACGAAGACCGCCGCGTGATGATCAATACAATCGGCCCCCATTGGGACGGTAACCAAGTGTGGTTTATTACTGCTGGCGGCGCAATTTTTGCGGCTTGGCCACTTATTTATGCGGCAGCATTTTCGGGGTTTTATATCGCTTTAGCGCTGACGCTCATTGCCTTATGGATGCGCCCAATTGGCTTTGACTACCGCAGTAAATTGCCCAATAAAACTTGGCGCACAGCGTGGGACTGGGCACTATTTTGTGGCGGCTTAGTGCCCGCGCTTATCTTTGGTGTGGCGTTTGGTAATTTACTACTAGGCGTACCATTTGAATTTGATAATACCTTACGTCCGACTTATACCGGCAGCTTTTTTGGCTTGCTTAATCCGTTTGCCATTTTAGCAGGGCTGGTATCGGTCGCGATGTTGCTGACCCATGGCGCTAACTGGTTGCAGCTTAAAACCGAGGAAAATTTACTCGCACGCGCGCGCATTGTGTCGTTCTATTTGTCATTAGTGACTGTGTTGCTCTTTATGTTAGCGGGTGTGGTCGTTGCCAATATTGACGGTTATGTGATCACTTCAAGTGTTGACCCTTTAGCAACATCAAACCCGCTGACCAAAACGGTTGAAGTAGTATCGGGCGCGTGGCTTAACAATTACAGCACTTACTCGTGGATGCTAGTTGCCCCTGTACTTGGCATTTTTGCGGGGCTTGGCTCTGCATGGTTTAGCAAGCAACAGCGCGGTGGCTGGGCGTTTTTAATGTCGTCATTGATGATGGCGGGCATTATTTTAACCGCAGGCGCTGCCATGTTCCCGTTCCTTATGCCAAGTAGCAGCATGCCAAACGCGAGTTTAACAGTGTGGGATGCCACATCGAGTTACTTAACGCTCAAAACCATGTTTATTGTTGCCTGTATTTTTGTGCCAATTGTATTGAGTTACACCGCATACAGCTTTTATGTGATGCGCGGGCGTATTAAAGCGCAAGATTTAGATAAACCACACACAATTTATTAAGGAGTGGCTTATGTGGTATTTCACTTGGATTTTAGGTGTTTTATTAGCGTGTTCTTTCGGCATTATTAATGCGATGTGGCTAGAAGCCACCGAAGACATGGACAGAGACGACACCAGCGATGATTAAACACAATCACGCAGCAAATGGCGACATGGAGGTCGCCGCTACCGAGCTATTACATAGCCAGCAGCAAAAAGTAAAAAATGCGCTGCAGGGTGTGTTAGCTCTTAAAAGCGGTGCCTTTTTATGCCAGCTGACGGCTTTCGCAGCATTTAGCTTTTTAGTGGCCAGATTGCTCGCAAGTGATGTTAATAGTCTGGTTATGAGTCACTTTTTTAGCGCAAACACACACTATGAATGGGCGCTCAATATATTGGTTGGGGCATTAGTTTCAAGCGTGATTCTTAACCTTTTTGCGCATAACCGCCTAATGGCATTACAAGCAAGCAGCTTGGCCTATTTAGAAGCGAAGTTACATGGCGCTTTTAAACAAGCCCAGCACGCGTTAGTTCGTCAACATAGTCATTTTTACTGGCAGCAACTCAGCACCGAGCACCTTCATGCGATAGTGAAATTTATCAGTGAATTTCAATTACAAAAATGGCTTGCGGTGGTTGCGCCTTTGTTATTGCTTGGCGTGATTGCTTATGTGAACTGGTTTGTGTTTGTTATTTTATTAGTGTGTTTGCCTGTGGTGCCGCTGTTTATGATCATCATAGGCAAAGGCACAAAGCACTTACATAACACCTATTTTGTGGCATTTGAGCGTTTAGGCAGTATGTTTGCCAATCGCCTTAGCAACATTGAATTGATCAATGTATTTTCTGCCAACAGGCAGCAAACACAGCGCCTTGAGCAAAGTTCAAACACGCTTAATTCCAGCACCTTAAAAGTGCTTCAAGTGGCTTTTTTAAACCAAACTGTTTTAGATTTTTTTTCAACGCTGTCGATGGCACTCATTGCCGTTTATGTTGGGTTTAACCTGTTAGAAGAGATAAATTTAGGGCCCAAACTGGTGTTTGCCGATGGCTTATTTTTACTCATCGCGGTGCCTATGGTGTTTAGCGAGCTTAAACAATTAGGCAATTTATACCACCAAAAAGCGGCTGCACAGGTTGCAGCATCAGAGCTGGCTAGTGTGCTTTGTAACAGTCAACAAAGTGCCGATGTACTGCAATCTCCTAGCATAGATTGGCATGACTTTCAGGTTGTTAATACCGCGGTTTTTGCAAAGCATTTATTTGTTGAGCGTGGCCAGCATATTTGGCTAAGTGCACCATCAGGTGCTGGCAAAACGCTATTATTTGAAGCGCTTAGCAAACAGCGACAAGCAAGCCATCAAACCATACAGAAAGTGGCGCTGCTGACACAATCTCCCTGCATTTTACGCGGCACTGTTCGCGACAACTTAACACTCAACAGGCCAATTGCTGATAAAGCGCTTTTTGCGATGTTAGAAAAAGTTGAGCTAATGGCTTGGTATAAAAATTTAAAGCAGGGGCTTAACACGCCTATGGACGAGTGTCCGCCTCTTTCTGGCGGTGAAAAACAGCGCTTGAGTTTAGCAAGGCTGTTACTGTGCGATGCCGACCTGTATTTACTCGACGAACCCACCGCATTTTTAAGTGACGCGCAACATTTGCGACTCTGCAGGTTAATTGAAACGGTTCTAAAAGATAAAACCGTTATTTGGGTATGTCATAAGCCACAGTCGCAGGGCTGGTTTAGCCATATTTGGCACATTAACGAGCTTGGCGAGGTGCTTTGTCATGCAAACTAATACATTAAAAACCAACTTATTGGCGCTGTTACTGAGTGTGGCTTATAGCCTAGCGGCAATGGGGTTATTGCTGGTTTCGAGTTGGTTTATTGCCGCGGCAAGTGTAGTGGGCAGTAGCTTAAATTACATGTTACCCGCTGTTATTATTCGGGCTTTAGCACTTATTCGCATTGCGTCGGGTTATGCGGCTTTGTTGGTTGGTCACAGTGGCTTTTTTAAATCGTTACAAACCAAACGTATGACACTATTTGCAGAAAGTTTGGATAACTTAAGCTTGCTTGAGCAAGTTAAAAGCAGCGCGCAGGTTGAGGCAATGAGCACCACCACAGAGCAACAAGCGGCGCTTTGGATTGCTTGGGTAAATCAAAATGCTGCGATGTTTATCACCTTACTGCTGCTAAATATCAGTATTAACCTGCTTATTCCTAGTCATCTTACTTATGTGTTGTGTGTAACATTTGCTTTTATTTTAGTTTACGCGCTGCTCATTATTTTTGGCTTAAAACAAGCGGGCAAAATTGCCAAACAAAAAGAGCGCTTTATCACTGAATTTGATGATAAGTTACATAGCTCACCGCTTTGGCATCTTCAAACTGAGTTTTTAGACAAACATATTCAACAAAAAAACAATCAATTTGCATCAACCTCTCAACTGTTAAACGCGCAACAAACACAGCAAAAGGCGATTTTTTACGGCCAACTCTGTTTGCAGCTTTTCGCCACTTTAGCTTTGTATCTGCTTTTCAAGCAGTATGCTGGCGCGGCATCGCAAAATGCATTGTTTATTTTAGTGCCCATGTTATTGCTAAGCATTAACGATTGGCTTGGCAAGCTACTGCATTCACAATCTGGGCTAGTAGATTTTATTCAAGCCAAACAAGGTGACGCTGAAAAAGCTCTGGTGAATACAGTCGACAAAGAAGCGCTATCATGGTCACCAAAAATTACCCGACATAGCCAAGCAATTCATGCGCTGAGCCTTAATAATGTAACCGCTTGCAGCGTGCAACGATTGCCCATTTCAATTGAAATAAATAATACCGGTTGCTATTTATTTGAAGGCAGCTCGGGAGCTGGTAAGTCTTCGTTATTAAAGGCGGTTGCCGGGCTTCAGCCATTTCAGGGCGATATTTCGTTTAACCAACAATCCATCGTTCAACACTTTGGCAAACTACATGAGCGCATTGTGTATTGCGGGCAATCAGCCCCCATATTAGATGGCACCTTGGCTGAGAACCTTTCTTTAGGTCATGAAATAGAGCAAGACACTCTACAGCAGGTGCTCAATGACGCTAATTTGTCTTACCTAGGCGCATTTACGCAATGGCTAGGTTCGGGCGGCAAACAGCTCTCTGGTGGCGAAAGACAACGCCTGAACCTTGCAAGGGCATTGTTATTTAAGCCCGATGTGGTGTTACTAGATGAACCGTTTGAAGCGCTCGACAATCACAATATTGCACTTATGGTTCGGCTTATTAATCAATTGAGTAAAACCTGTATCGTGCTGATTGCTAGCCATATTGTGCCGAAAGCACTAACGCTTAATCAGCGTATTGATATTGAAAATGGTCGTGTATTTTCTGAAGAAAATAACTCAGAGGAAAAGTGCTATGGCTGAGTCATTAGGTGTCATTGAGATTGTTTATGATAACCAGCTAATTGCTTATCTAATTAGAGATACGTTAACGCCTTATTGTGCGGTAATTGCACTTTGTATTTCAGATCAGAAAAAACACGACTATATGGTTGAGCGACTTGAAAACTGCCCGTGTGAAACACAGTGGTGGTTAATCGCTTGCGATGCCAATGCACAACTAAGTTGGGTGAATCAGTTAGCGCAGCGATTTACAGGGCAGTTGATGCTAGCAAAAGCGTGTTTAACAAATACATCAAATCATGTCGCGTTAGATTTAAGTAATGGTGACATGCTTGAGCATAATGAAATGCTGCATTTAGGCCATTTAATACTCACCATTCAATATGTCAAAGCAAATAGCTTGAAAGTATCACTGCTTATTTGTGACAACATGGTGTTTTGCTTGCAATCTAGTGCTCTTGAATTTTCAGCCACTTGCATGGGCAATGTACTCAAACAAAGCAGCATAAAGTGGGATAAATTCAGTGAAATTTATTGCCCCGTGTTCACAGCAGATCTGCCTTTTTCGAGCTCAAAGCGCACTTTTTGGCAACTCGAAACCCTGCTAAACCGAAATAACTTAACCGACACTTTAAAAAATTAGATAGGTAGCAAGATGACCGAAACCAACTGTTCAACGATACAAGCAGCGATTAATGCCTGTGCAATATCTTTAATAGTATTTGCAGGTGCTGTTCACGCTAGTGATGCAATCGCGCAAAAAGCACAGCTCGATATGCAAGCCAAGAAGATCACCAATGCATTTGCAACCGAGCTAAAAGCTACTTTAATGACAGCCGTGGCAAAAGGCGGGCTATCTGCTGGTATTGAGGTATGCCAAGAGCAAGCCCCTGAAATTGCCAAAAAATACTCGAGTCATGGTTGGCAAATCAGCCGCACAAGTCTAAAAACTCGTAATAGTCAGAATACCCCAAATATTGATGAGATAGCGATATTACAAGACTTTGCCAAGCGACTTGCTAGCGGTGAGCCTGCAAAAACAGTGTATTATTCGAACTTAAACCCCAAAAGCGGCGAATACCAATTTATGAAAGCGATTCCAACCGGGCAACTTTGCCTTGCTTGCCATGGCGAAAATATTAGCAACGACTTAAAGGCAAAAATCAAAGCGCATTACCCAAAAGATACAGCCACAGGCTTTAAACTTGGCGAACTAAGAGGCGCGTTTAAAGTCTATTTTCAGTCGTCAAACGCGCAGTAATTTGTCGTGCTCTTTTACTTTGGCGGCCAAATTATTGTTCCGCCAAAGCTAGGGCTAGGTTAAAACAATTCAGTATGATCTTTTATTAAAGTAACTTCGCCTGCCACCTGATGAGACAGTTGCGTTAATTGTTCAACCACTTCAAAGCTTGCTGATTCCATTAGAGCAAGATGGTGAGCGGCGGTACTTTTATCGCCTTTAAGATTTGCATTTAGTGCAGCTAAGCCATTTTGATGCACTTCAGCATGAGGCTTTTCAAGTTTTTTAAATGCCGAAAAACTAGTGTATTTACTGTGACCTTCACCTTCATAATACCACTTGCCTAAACGACACATTGTATGATCCGCAAAGTCCTCTGGTGATTTATTAGATAACCCCAACATTACTTGGTACACGTCCATTTTCCATACAACATGATCCATTTTTACTGTTTGTAAAAATGCATCAGCGGTTGAATTAGTGATTACCGTGTACATATTTTGTGAAAAATCTACAATTCGATTTGCGGTTTTATCAATACAACTTGTGCTGTCTTTAATTTTGACACTTTTTTCACCAACACCATTAATACTGCTAACCACATCTTTCATTTGACTGTTTACTTGTTCAATCAATACTGAAATCTCATTTGATGCTTCGGCAGAGCGCTGAGCAAGGGTTCTCACTTCATCTGCCACAACAGCAAAACCTCGGCCCTGCTCGCCTGCTCGCGCGGCTTCAATTGCAGCATTGAGTGCTAACAAGTTCGTTTGATCAGAGATCCCTTTAATAATATTAACGAAATCATTAATGCCTTTGGTCACTTCATTTAATTCGTCTACCGAATTTGACGCATGCTGTGAGTCATTAGAAATCACCGAAGTCGCACTAATTGTAGCGGCGAGCAAGTCTTTAATTTGATCAAATAACTGTTGCGACGCGTTAAAGTCATCGCGGTGTGCAATTAATTCTGCAGATGAAGCAGCGAGACTCTCACGAATTTGACCAAGTAACTCACCTGATTGCAGCGACAATTTACACAAAGATTCTTGATGTTGTGCGCGCTCCGACAACATATCTAAATCACTATTGAATCCCAAGCTATCCTGTTCAGAACGCGCTAACGCTTGGTTTAATTCGGCGTTTTCTTGTTTTAGGCGCTGGTTTTCTTGTTGTAGTTTTTCTAACTCGCTTTTGTTCACCCAATTTAAAAACATTAAGCACCTCTTAAAAAATAACAGATTAACGCTACGAAACCTAAAAAAGTAATACAGATCATTGTGTGTTACTTTGTTTCAAGATTGACTCGTGCAGCGTATAAAGAACCTAGTTATCGGCATATAAAAATAAAACGCCACTATATTAGGAATAATTTATTGTTTTTAGCAAGCACATTTAAGATGCTTCGCCGTTTTCAAGCAACAAAATGCGCAATTAACGTCTAGGCCATAACAAAATTCTAGTCGACAATCATAAAAAAAACACGTTTAAACAATAACAAAGCTAGTGCCTTGTATTTCTTTTGCTCGATAAACTGTTTGGTCTGCTTTCTTGATAAGCTTTTGCGGGATTAAGGTTACATGTTCTTCTTTTGAGGTCGAAACAGCACCTATCGAGCATTTTATTTCAATTAACTGTTCATTTAGTTGCTGCGGCTGCGCTAAACACTGCACCACTTTTTGACAAAACTGCGTCAGCTCAGATCCGGCAGCAACAAAGCAAATTCATCGCCGCCAAGGCGCGCTAACGTATCAGTTTCACAGCTAACCGAAGAAACAATTTCAACAAATCGCTTTAATAGCTCATCGCCTATATCGTGGCCATAAGTATCATTAATCGGTTTAAACTCATCGAGATCAAAATACAATAAACCAACCGCTCGCTTATTGCGTTTTGCCATTTTCAGCGCTTGCTTGCAGCGGTCTTGAAATAATAATCGGTTTGCAGCACCCGTTAGTGCATCATAGTGGGCAAGCTTCGTTAACTCCTGATTCAGCTTAAAGTCTTGAAATACGGCTTTAATACTATGTTCAAGCAAACCAATAGTAGCTGCAGGTAATGGCAACAAATCAATAGTTAAACGATTGGCGTTTGGCACGCGAAAACCATTAAAGTCGCGCGTTACTACCAGCACAGGCAGTAACGTGTTTGCTTTATTCAAATAATTGTACAGCGCTCTGAATTTACACTCGGTAACAATAATCAGCGACGGGCTATTTTTCGCAATATCACTCGATTTATTGAGAATGCATATACTATCAAACGACAGCGTTGTAAGCTTGAGTGTGCACGCTAACCAATGGGTTATTTCTTCTGACTCGGTAAAAATACCAACTTGACGGATTTTCGGATTATTCATAAAGACGCTAAAAACGATTTTTGTTTTTGCTCATTATTAAATAAAAGCAAAATATTGCCTACGAAAAAATAAGATCAAAAAAATCTTCAAAATTTTGGTGTTAAAACGGTTAAGTTATAGGCAGCAATAAAAATAAATTTTCAATATTAGATTTTTGATAAATTAAATTTATTGAACATTCCGGCTTATACGTTAGTTACGCACGTATGGGAATAACATAAGCGCATCTTGCACCAACTGCTTCTTATGACTTTTCGCAAGGTAAATCGCATAGATATCACGGCTATATTCAGGTGCACCCTCAACCGCATGTAATTTACCTTTGCGAATATGCTCAAAGCACATTTGTTTTGGCAGGTAGGCACAACCCGATGCCTCTAAAATAAAGTTTAACGCGATCCGCGGTTGACTCATATGATGGCGAATAGCATTTAACTCACTGTAATCACGTAAAATTTGACTGTTTACCGACTCACCATAATCAACCATAACCATGTTCTCAATATTGTGTAATGTCATATCGCGGTCAGTCGACACGAGTTGCAAAGGTACCGTTGCAACCTTCTCGTTCACTATGTCTTCTGTAAATGGCGGTTCGAATAAAAACGCGATATCCACTAAACGGCTAATTACTTGTTTTCTAAGCTCTAGTGGCGAATATGTATGGGTATATAAATGAACGTCATCTAGATTGCGGTGAATTTTTTGCAGCCAATCCTGCAGTACAATGTCCCAAATTGACATCATTGAACCAACAAACAATTGATAAGCGTTAGGCTGAGCGACGCCGACATCTTGTTTCAGCTTTTGCCACATAATTAGCATTTCATTGGCATGTTTAACGAGGCGGTGGCCTTCTGCGGTAAGTTTTAAACGTTTCTGTGTGCGATCAAATAACTGCACACCGAGCTCTTCTTCTAACTGTTTAATACGGCTACTAACAGCGGCTTGCGTTAGGTATAAGTTATCGGCTGCGACTCGCACATGTAAGGTTTGGCTCACTTCCAAAAACGTCGTTAAAAGCTCAATTTTCATTCGAAAACACCCTTTTTAATAAAATTATTTTATCAATTTGTGATTTTTATTTTGTTTTTCTTTTTAGATATTTTCAACTAATTTTCCCAACATAAATTTTATTGCACAAATAAACGCCAAAATAAGGATGCCAAATTATGAAAATTGCTATTTTATCTCGAAATGAAAACCTATATTCAACCCGCCGCTTAAAAGAAGCGTGTATCGCACGTGGTCACGAGGTTGATGTTATCGACACACTACATTGCTACATGGATATCACCAGTAGCCGCCCTGCGGTGCGTTACCACGGTCAAGAGCTACCAAAATACGATGCGATTATTCCGCGTATTGGTGCATCAGTTACGTTTTATGGCACTGCAGTTGCGCGCCAGTTTGAAATGATGGGTACATTTAACGTGAATGAATCGGTAGCGATTAGCCGCTCTCGAGACAAATTACGCTCACTACAGTTACTGTCGCGTAAAGGCGTTGGTCTGCCACGCACAGGATTTGCAAGCAAGCCAGACAACATTAAAGACTTAATTAAAAATGTGGGTGGCGCGCCTTTAGTAATCAAACTACTAGAAGGTACCCAAGGTATTGGTGTCGTACTCGCTGATACAGCAAAAGCAGCAGAAAGCATTATTGAAGCGTTTATGGGCTTAAAAGCTAACATTCTCGTGCAAGAGTATATTAAAGAAGCTGGCGGTGCTGATATTCGCTGCTTAGTTGTTGGTGGCCGTGTTGTTGCAGCGATGAAACGCCAAGGTGCAGAAGGTGAATTCCGTTCAAACTTACACCGTGGTGGCAGTGCTGAACTTGTAAAATTAACCAAAGAAGAGCGTGCAACTGCGGTTAACGCTGCCAAAGTAATGGGGCTTAACTTCTGCGGTGTAGATTTACTGCGCTCACACAATGGCCCTATGGTAATGGAAGTAAATTCATCTCCAGGTCTTGAAGGCATTGAAAATGCAACGGGATTAGACGTGGCAGGTAAGCTCATTGAGTTTATTGAAAAGACGGCTAAGTCTGGTTCAACAAAAACCAAAGGACAAGGTTAATTAACGCGATTGGAACAGTTATGAACGAATTGATTATTGGTGAACACACAATTATGCCTGGCGAAACAAAGAAAATTGATTTGCCAGTAGCCAAATTGTACACCGATGCTGATGTGCACTTACCGGTACATATTATTCGCGGTAAAAAAGCAGGCCCAACAATTTTTATTAGCGCCGCGGTGCATGGTGATGAACTGAATGGCATTGAAATCATCAGACGCCTTATCAATTTAAAAGGCTTTAAAATTTCAGCAGGCACCTTAATTGCTGTGCCTATGGTGAATGTATACGGGGTGATCAACCAAAGCCGCTACATGCCTGATAGACGCGACCTTAACCGCAGTTTTCCAGGTTCAGCGAAAGGCTCTTTGGCAGCACGTGTCGCTAATATTTTCTTAAAAGAAATTGTTAGCCACTGTGATTACGGTATTGATTTACATACAGGTGCTATTCACCGTTCAAACTTGCCACAAATTAGGGCGCAACTAGCGGATGAAGAAACCTTAACACTTGCTAATGCATTCGGTGCACCAGTAATTTTAAATTCGGAAATAATCGATGGTTCATTGCGTGATGCTGCGGTTGATAACGGCACTAAGGTGTTGTTATACGAAGCGGGAGAAGCACTGCGATTTGATGAGTTTTCAATTCGCGCCGGCATTAAAGGCATTGTAAATGTGTTGCGCCATTTGAAAATGACACCAAAAGGTGGAGCACGCAAAAAAACAATTAACCAATTTGTCGCCAATAACAGTGGTTGGGTGCGCGCAACCAGCAGTGGCATTGTGACCCATTTATTTAACTTGGGCGACCAAGTTAAAAAAGGCCAAGTGCTTGCTGAGATCGGTAGCCCGTACGGCGAGATTTTAACGGAAGTGTTGGCAAACAAAAGTGGCGTCATTATAGGTAAACAAAATATACCTTTGGTACAAGAAGGCGAAGCCATGTACCACATTGCTTACTTTAAAGAAGATGATGAAGAAATTGCTGAACATATTGGCAGTGTTGAAGAAGAACTTGTGAACCATATTGTGAACAGTGAAGGATTGTTATGAATAACAGAATAATTATCGGCCATGTAGAAAACATTGATCTACCCGATTTAGGCATTACGCAAATGACAGTGCGCGTAGACACAGGCGCACAAACATCGTCGCTGCATGTTGATAATATTCAACGAACTAAATTGGATAAAAAGCCTGCAGTATCGTTTGATATTCACCCTGAAATTCATAACGTAGACAAAACCGTACGCTGTACCGCTATTTTGCATGATATTCGCAAAGTAAAGTCATCGAATGGTATGAGCGAACAGCGTTATGTAATTAAAACGCCTGCGATACTTGGCGAGCATAAATGGAATATTGAAATAACATTGACCGATCGCTCAGATATGACCTATTTAATGTTATTAGGTCGACAAGCGATGGGCGACCACTTTTTTATTGACCCTGCAAATGGCTTTGTCGCCTCGCAAAGTTAACAGTAATGCAGTTAGACGTATGGACCAGTGGTGCTGCGTGCTAGCTGCAAGCAACACGGATTGTAAATTTTCCTGTGTATACTGATTGTTGTAAAATAGCAAAAAACTAATCATAACAAGGACTTATTGATGTTAGAACAAGTTAAATATTGGCTCAATTTCCCGCTATTTAAATTTAATGAACGTGTTGTCACACTGATTGAAGTGCTCGCCGTTCCGCTTTGGTTAATCGCCAGTGTTTGGCTTTCCCACTTCATTATAAAAATGATTGGTAAACGCCTTACAAAGAAAAATAAAGATCCTAATATTGTTCACTTAGTACAGCGTATTTTGTATGTGGTGGCGCTCGCTATTATTTTTATGACAACCCTTTCGATGATCAATGTGCCGATCACTGCATTTGCATTTCTTTCTGGTGCAATCGCGATTGGTTTTGGTTTTGGGGCACAAAACATTATCAATAACTTTATTAGTGGTTGGATTTTAATGGGCGAAAAGCCAATCCGCATTGGTGATTTTTTAGAAGTTGAAGGCGTAAAGGGTGTTGTTGAAGAAATTAATACCCGCTCAACACGTATTCGCCGTGTTGATGGCGTTCACATGCTGATCCCAAATAGCAAGCTATTAGAGAACACGGTGACCAACTGGACCTTACGCGACAAATTAGTGCGCGGCACAGTAGCTGTAGGTGTTGCCTACGGTACCGATTGTCAAAGTGTAAAACGTATTATGTTAGAAGTTGCCAACGCGCAACCAGAAACACTAAACGAAGATGGCCGGGCACCGTTAGTTTTTTTTCAAGATTTTGGCGATAACTCGCTGCTGTTTGAAGTGTATTTTTGGATTAACTCACAAGTTGAAGGTGGCTTACGATTAGTTGCCAGCAATATTCGATTTGGGTTAGACGAAGCGTTTAAAGCAGCAGATATTACGATTGCATTCCCGCAGCGGGATATTCACCTTGATGGCACACTTAATATTGTTAATAAGTCAGAACCGATGAACAAAGCTGACAGCTAACTTAGGAAATAACCATGAAGCATGATTTTATAATTGAAGGTTGGCAACTGAATCATAACGACAGGCCTAATGCTGTTACGTCAGAACAGCAACTAGCAGAGCAAAATTATTGGGTGCACTGTGATCGCTCATCGGCTGAATTTGAGCATTGGTTAGAATCCCTTGGTTTTGATGAATCAATTATTGAATCACTGCTTGCCACCGATACAAGACCGCGTTTTCAGCAAATTGATAAGAACAGCTTTTTCCTTATTTTAAGAGGTGTAAACCTAAATGCCGGAAAAGAGCCCGACGATATGTTAACTGTGCGTTTGCTTTACACGCCAGAGCGCGTTGTTACGTGTAGCATTCAGCGCTTACGTGCAATTGAAGCGGTAGCGTCTCAGTTAAAGAAGAATAAAGGACCCGATACCCTTGAATCTTTGGTAATTGAGCTATTAAGCCAACTAAATGCCAAAATTGAATCTGTAATTGAGCCAATTGAGCAATTTATTAACGCACAAGATAACGATGCGTTTAGCTCAGACGCCATTGCTGAGATAAGTGTTAAGCACCGTAAACTACTGCGTTTAAATCGCTTTTTAAAGCCGCAATTGTATGCACTATCGGCATTGAGTAAAAACAATGTGGCAGCATTTAATGACTATCATGTAGAGCTTGCGACCGAGCTTGATACCTTGTCTCGTATTGTCGACACCATCGATTTCTACATTGCGCAAATCGACGTGATTAATAACCGTATTGCGCAAATTAACAGCGAAGTGATGAACCGCAATACCTACATGCTGTCGATTATCGCCGGCATTTTCTTACCACTTGGCTTTTTAACCGGGTTGTTCGGTATTAATGTGGGCGGCATGCCAGGCGTTGATAACCCCAATGCCTTTTATTGGTTTTGCGGTGTATTAACTGGCATAGGTGTTGTTGCATTAGTGATGTTTCGCCGTTGGAAATTCCTATAGCTAGTACGCTTAGCTATTTGCGAGTAAATAGCAAAGTTCATCTGTCAGCGCCGAATGTGGCGCTGATTTTTTATAGGTCAAATAAACTGGTCGCTTTAACTGCATGGCGCTGTTTATATTGAATAAACGCCCTTCTGCTATATAGGATTTGACTAGATCACTCGGTAAATACGCAAAACCACCATTGGCCAACATCAAATCTAACGCTATGGTTGCTGCTGAGGTGCGATGACTCGGTTGCACTTTATGGTGAGCCGCATGCTCTTTGGCAAACGTAATGCCCCAATCAACATAAATATAATTGTCGCATGTTTCACTGAACTCAGCACAACTGCCAACCAGCGAAATATCAAAATCACCAACATGGGTATTAATAAAATCACTGTCTTTAATTGGGTCTGTTAAAAAAGCGAGCTGCAAACTTTTATCATCAAGTTTGCGTTGGATTGCCTCTCGCACTGAAATTTCCGTACCGACCACAACCGAGTCAAATACCGTATTCATTTCATTTATGCGAGAGCACAAATATGCATCCCATACATTGGGTGTTGCTGCGATATTAAATACCGTTTTTTGCTCACTGGCCAAGCCCACCATAGCTTTTGATTGTGCGATTTGTTCAATCACCAGATGAGCATAAGGCAGTAACGCATTACCCGCAGGCGTTAAGGTCAGATTATTTTTTTCGCGAATAAATAACGGCGTGGCATAAAATTCTTCAAGTTGTTTTATGCGTGCACTCACAGCAGCTTGGGTAATGTATAACTGCTCCGATGCTTTGCCAAAATGCCTGTTTTCCGCAACCGCGATAAACGTCTTAAAAACCTTAATATCCATACTTTCACCTATTCAACCAATTCGCAATAACACTTAATCTCTTAGAGGGGGCTCATCTGCTGCTAATTGATTTCAAATTTGCATTTAAAACAAATAGATAACGCAATTCACCCTATGATATTAACGACGTTTTATTGCTGCAAAACAGCGTTATTAATTAAGCGAATTAGTATTAAAACCGCAGCTAATAATTTAAAGATTTTTTGTTATATCGACAATAATTATTTGCTTTTCATTTCCCTTAACAAGCCCTAAATTTAGCGCAGAAGTTAACCCAGGGGACTGGCAATGAAACTCACTAAAATGGTCGCGCTCGGTTTGATTGTATCACTTAGCTCGGCGTTTGTTATCGCTGAAAATAGCACAAAGGCACCGCTTTCAATTGCGTTAAATTACTTGGAATATTGCCAAGATATTCTAGCGGAAAATGACGGCGAACATGAGACTAACTTATTAAACTGTGTGAATACCGAGCTTGAAGGTTCAGGATTTGACACATTCGCCACATACAGTGAATTACTCACGTATGTGGGTTTAGGTGAAGACTAATAGAAACGGCAATCCGACAAGGAAAAATACCGTTTTATGCCAGCGACACATTTCCTTATGGTTTGTCACGCAGCGGCTATTTCAGTATTGGCGGATCAGAAGAGCTGATTAAATACGGTGATACTTTATACGGCCTGCATAACGGCTTGTTGTCGCCAGAAAATGCCGAAGAGGCGATGTTTGTCGCAGAATTAAACAGCGATGAAGCCGCAACCCTTGACGCTGTAAAGTTATGGAAAAAATTTCTAATAGCGATTACAAAAAGCAATAGCTTTTACAGTTTATCGCCAAGTAAAAAAGCGGCTTTTTAGCCGGTATTATCAACCTTAATCGTTGTTAACAAACACGAAGCAATGAGATAGAAGGTAGTAAAAAATGGATATTGACGTATCTGATTTTGACTATGATGATGAGTTGGAAGTTAAATATCAAATCTCCTACACATCGGGAAAACCCGCGCCAATGAAAGTGCACCGTAAAAAACGGTTATCACCTTGGCAGCGTATAGAATTATTAAAAGACGAAGCTAGGCTCAACAAGCAAATTGCCGATAGCCACTTTGATTATTACGATTAAATTGAATTAGCAATACGTTCAAGGTAATTAACAACTAACCTCCAAGACTGACGTTTTATGAGTAGAGCGTCACCTTGGCGGTTATTTCCCGTTTATTTCTGACCCATCCCGATCAGCAAGCACTTTAATTAATCGTGCTTACGTTTATTTTTATACATCGCGGTGTCGGCAGCTTTAATAAGCTCAGCAACGGTGTAGCCATCTTGCTCATACAAGGCAAAACCAATACTCGCAGAAAGTGCGACCTTTTGCGCCTGACCATCAACGTCAGTAATATAAAATTCATCACAAATGGCATTGAGTTGCTGTTGGCTTGCTTGCTCTGCATCAGCAGTGCTTTTAACGTGCGGCAGCAAAGTAACAAATTCATCGCCACCGAAGCGCGCAACAAAATCTGTGGAACGACTAAATAGAGCTAAGCGATTAGCGACATGCTGCAACAACTGATCGCCCGCATCATGGCCAAACTCATCATTAATGGGTTTAAAGTTATCCAAATCTATAAATAAAATGGCAAACATTTCACCGTAACGCTGCGCATGTTCAACCAGCTCTTCAAGTTTTAAATCCAGTGCTTTACGGCTATATAGTTTAGTTAGTGCATCACGGTTTGCTGAATTTTCAAGTATTTGTAAAAGGTGATGACGTTCTTTAGAAAAGCGAATTACGCGCTGCAATAGCGACGATGTAAGCTCTGACTTAGGTACATAATCTTGCGCCCCAAGTTGAATCAGACGGTCGCCCATGGCTTCATCGGCCACTCCAGTCACCACTACAATAGGCACTGCTTGTGCACTGTGCTTTACCGTTAACATGGTATTAAAACCATCACTATCCGTGACGTTCAAATCCATAATAATTAAGTCAGGCTTAAAATTTTCGAGCGCTTGAACCAGTTTCGTCAATGAATCAAAAGTCATAATTGAGTGACTAACAATTTTATCACTCTTTAGTGCATTCCTAATCAGGTAAGCATCATCGCTGTCATCTTCGAGCAAGTAAATCAGATGATTAGATTTGTACTTTTGTTGATCATTCATGTTTTATTGATCCTTTGCCAGTAATTCAACAGCGAGCTTAAGAATTCAACGGTTTCATTTAAGCCTTGTGGCTTTCGCACGTAAGAATTAGCACCATACTGATACGACAACTCAATATCATGAGGGCTATTTGAATTAGAATATATCACGACCGGTAAATTAGTCGCGTGTTTATTTTGTTTAATTAATTTTAGTACGTCAAAGCCGCCGCATTGCGGCATATTCAAATCGAGTAACACTAAGCTATTCGCGTTTGCAAAAGCGTCAATAGATGCAACAAACTCTCTACCATCATCAAAATGTGCAAGCGTTTTTTCATCATCAACCTTTTTTAGCGCCTGACGCATGATGTAAGCCTCATCGGGATCATCATCAATTAAAATTAGGTTCAGCATTGCTACACTTCTCTTGGCAAATTAATAATAAACTGAGTGCCTGTCCCCTCTATGCTCTCACAGCGAATTTGCGCGTTATGCACTTTGATTATTTGTGCAACAATAGCAAGACCAATACCACTGCCTTCATATTTTTCTCGCGTATGCAGTCGTTTAAAAGGTTCAAAAATGCGTTTCGCATGGCTTTGGTCGAGGCCAATGCCTTGATCTTCAATAACAATTTCAACTGACGATTCATGCTCAGTGAGCCGAATATTGATTTCAGGTATGTTATCTGGCTTAGTAAACTTAATTGCATTAGCAATTAAGTTTTGCAGTACCTGTTCAAATAACCCCGCATCAGCGGTAATTAATAGCTCTGGGTTGTCGCACTCAATTTCTGATTTAGTTCGAAAAATGCTCAACTCAAGATTTTCGAGTACCGGTGTTAACACTGTATTAAATGACACGGTTTCAAGCGACAAAGCGTTAGTGTTAATACGCGACAGTTTGAGCAAATCTTCAATCATTTTACTTAACCGTTTAGCAGCTAACTGCAATCGCTCAAGTTCAAACTCACTATCTGGGTCCGATTTGAATTGACCTTGTAATCGCTGATAAATCGACTCGCTAAATGCTGATATTTTTCTCAGCGGCTCTTGTAAATCGTGTGATGCAATAAAGGCAAACTGCTCTAAGTATTCATTTGATGCCTTTAATTTACCTAAGAATTCATTTTTGTCGCTTACATCGACAAATGTGCCTAGCATACGTTTGGGCTTACCGTTTTCATCTCGCTCCAATACAGAATCAACCGAATAGCACCACACCCAATGACCATTTTTATGGCGAAAGCGATATTCTAAAAAGTACTTTTCATTGCCGGTTGATTGGGTGATCAGTTCCATATGTTCAATCATGCTCGCGCGATCGTCTGGGTGAAACTTCTCCATCAAATCAATATCATTTGCAAAGTCATCTAACTCGTAGCCGAGTAACTCTGTGTAGGTTTTATTAATTCGCTCATTTTGTTGCGTGTCTAAATTAAAAATATAAAAACCACATACAGAGCTGTCTAATAGACTTTCTAAAAAGTTATGACTGTCAGCAAGCTGACGCTGCGCTTCTTTTTCAGAAGTAATATCTACCGCACTACCGATGAGATATGTATTACGCTTATCTCCGGTTTTTTTAACCGGATAAAGTGACGTTTTAAACCAGCGAGCATCACCTTCAAATGGAATATGCTCGACATATTCGAGCGGCGAATTTTGCTCGACGCAGGTTAAATATTTTGCGTGCAAATGTTGCTTAACTTCAGCAGGAAAAAACGTGATTTCAGATAATCGTTTATTCAGAATCTGCTGTTGCGAAATACCCGCCCATTTAAGCGCGGTATTATTATAAGTAGTAAATTTAAAGTCGTTATCTAAATATTCAACCACCCAAATACCGTGATTTGTGCCCATGTATAAGGCATCTAAAAATTGTGTTCGTTCATCAAGTAAGCGCTGCGCTTTCTTTTGTTCATCGATATTTCTGAGTGCACCCGACATGGTGACGGGGTTGCCGTGACTCTCACAAATTGAATCCCCGCGTGTTAGAAACCAGCTATATTCTCCTTGAGCGTTACGACCAAGGTATTCAACTTCATAACGTTCTTTATGTTTTAGATGCGCATCTACCGCGTTTTGTACTATGTCTTGAAAATCGGGGTGAACGTGATTAAACCAAGTTTCATAATTCGCCTCTTGGTTTTCAGGCACACCGATTAACTCAAATAGTTTTGGCGACCACACTTGCTTACCGGTTTGAATATTCCAATCCCAAATACCATCATTTGTGGCTGAAGTAGCTCGCGCAAAAAGGGCATTTGACTCAACCAATTGTTGTTTTAATGCCGCCACTTCTTTTAAATCTTTTAAGGTAATAAGTAGCTGCACCTCACCTGCATACTCCTTTTTGGTAAGAATAATTTCAACAATTTGATTTTTTTTATCTGTTTTGATTTGGCCAACAAAGCTAGCATTTTCGTTTAGCGCAAGGGTTTTTCCACTCGATTGGATTATGGTTTCAAATTCTTGGCTATTTGCCTTTAAATAATTGCTTAACTTGCCATTTATATCGCCAAACTCTGATTTAAAATACTCATTTGCAAACACCACATCACCCTGTTCATTTGCTAGTAAAAAATTAAGCGGTAGCGAATCAAGCATCCATTTAGTTTGAATATGACCTTCGAGTAAACTGGTTAGTTTTTTGTTTTCTTGACGAGAAACACCATACTCCGACTTAATGCCTTCGTATTGCGAAATAGTAGGTACTTTAAGTAATTCAGGTAACAGTTTGTACAGATAAAACGCAGTAGTCATCGACACCAGCGCAGTTACAGCTTTTGCCATGCCATGATAGCCATACACCCCTTGCCAAATAGTCCAAATACCAAATAAATGAGTGATACCGCAAAATAAAATAAATAATGAGAACAGTAAAAACACATTGTTATAGCCAATATCATTGCGCTTTTTCATAAAGATAACGATCGCAATAGGAATTGAAAAATAGGCGGTCGCTATCAGTAAATCAGAAACGACATGGGTCCATAAAATATGAGGTTGCCATAAGTAACAGTGACCATGAGGCATGTAATCACCGCGAAAAAACTGCTCTGTCATCGTGCTCAACGGAAATCCCTTACATTTGCAGTAAGTTTACATTTGAGTATGGCAGATAGCCTTACAAATACAATTTGAAGACGGGTTTTTATACTTTAAATCAAGGGTTAAATTAACTGTAAAGCGGAGCGGAAACGTCGTTATAACCCTTATTCCTTATCAAAACTATCAACGATAATCGCGCCCATTGACGCCGGCATTGAAATCACAACAATGCGTTTGAGAGCAACAAGAGGTTCTGTAAGAAGTGGCAGTTTATTAATGCTTAAAAGTACTAGCGCCACAATAAAAAATGTAATGACATAAGCAAAGATAATACGCGACACAAACAGTAAACGTCGCGTACGGATATTGCGTTGAAATACGCTTTCAAACGTATATAAACTTAAAAATAGAAATGACAAGCTCAATAGCAGCAATAAATTGGTAAACGGTAATGTTTGTGCAAGCTGCCATGCTTCTTCTGAAAATGAAATCGGCACTGCAAGTGCAAATGCACCAACACAAATCTGAATAATATCTTCAAAATTAAAACTGCTTTTCATCATTATTTTATCGCTGCTGTTTAATAGTAATTCTAAACGCTTAAGTTCAAAGTAAATAGCTCATCTACAGATAGTAAGGTAAACCTGTCTGCTGCAAACCCAATTTATGTTTTTTAATTGAGCAATTGTAATGTTATTTTCACCCATCTGTTTAAAGCTATGTTTTGCACGTGGCATTTTTGATACCATCACCCAATAATTTAAATTTCCCGTTCAAAACGCGAGTTACTACTTTAGCCATGGAAAAATACGAAGAACTGTTAGTGTCAATCCGTAAAGTGATTCGAGCTATTGATTTACACTCTAAACAACTTAATAAATCGTCTGGATTAACCGGCCCGCAGCTGCTTATTATGCAAGAAATTGCCCGCGTGAAAGGTATTACCGCAAGTGCAGTTGCAAAAGAGATTAACCTAAGTGCCGCAACTGTAACGAATATCTTAGACCGTTTAGAATCCCGTGATTTAATTGAGCGTGTGCGCAGCAATGAAGATAAACGTCGCGTTAGCTTGTTTTTAACCAATAAGGGCAAAACATCATTAATTGATGCACCGCAACCACTGCAAGAACACTTTATTCAAAATTTTTGTGCGCTTGAGCAGTGGGAACAAAGCCTGCTGCTTTCTTCAATGCAGCGTATCGCTAATATGATGGATGCAACTGACCTTGATGCAGCACCGGTACTTGAAATTGCGCCAATGACTGTAAGCTCAGAGGACAACAATAAAAGTTAATGTAATCGATGTGCGTCGTCAGTCAAACCAACGCGCACATTAAGATAACTTGTAGCCAAATGCGTCGATCACTTGGCTACGTAAATCCTCTTTTAAACACTCATTGTTGCTATCTGAAAGCAAAAACACACTTTCTAAACTCTCACCTAGTGTGGTTACTTTTGCCGAATGAATAGACAAGGTTAAGTTGCGAAACACCGAACAAATTTTATCAACATAAGTAGGGTTATTAAGCGTCGTGACTTTGAGCAGCGTTCTATCGCGTTTTGGCGTTGGAATAAACTCCACCATAGGCTCTGAATCAAAGCTTTTAATCTTTTTAGCAACCGGTAATTTACAGCTTTTATGACCAGATTCGATAACACGTTCGATTTGGCTAATAACCCGTTTAATGCGGTAACTTTCACTTAACTGCTCATCATTAACGTCAAGCACTCGGAAAACTTCAAGCACGTTGCCGTCTTTGGTTTCTAGTAGCTCAGCATCTTTAACGCTCACTTTCGCTTGGGTAAGCGTGTTAAAAATATCGACAAAGAGTTTTTGCCTATTAGGCGTATACACCACCAAGGTCGAACAACCGATTTGATCGCTCTGCGTTAAAAATACTAAAGGAAACTGGGTGGCGTTAACAACTTTAGCTGTAATTTCAGAAAGCTCTTTTGCACTGGTAAATGTGAAAAAACTATTAGGCAAGGTTGACCAAAACTGAGTGACATCGTTAAGAGCAACATCGCTGTTAGATAGAATAGTTTGTGCCTGCGCTTTATTTTCGCGGATCACTGTTCGCTGCTCGAAAATACTTTGCCCATCGGTTTTGAATGCTTCACGACTTGCTAAGTAAAGTTGTTCTAATATAGCGGCTTGCCAGTCGTTCCAAGCATCCTCATTAGTCGCCATAATATCTGCTACCGTTAGGGTATACAGGGCATTTAAGCGCTCTAACGATTTCACCTGTTTGTTTAAGCTGCGAATTGTGCGCGGGTCGTAAATATCTAAGGTGCGACTGGTGTTAATTAACAACTCTTGGTTTTCAATCAACCACTCAATTAACTCCACAGACGCATTCTTTAAATTGTGGAATGCGGCAAACTCTTTTGCCAAAATCGCGCTGGTGCTATGACTTTCACTATCCTGTGAACCGGCTAAATGATGACAAAACGCAGCAAGCGATAACGCCAATTTATTTTGCACACGGCCGTAAGCAATATGATAGGTTTCATGATCATCTTGATGATTTGCAAAGTCAGAAATATACGACACGGTTTTATATACATGCTCGTCAACCGTGTAGGCATTATGAATATCAAATTGCATACGCCCTTCGGTTTGCGCCCATTGCGTCGCATACATCTCTAGCACCCCATAACGGTGCATTAAACCCAGTACTTTTTTAAGGGTTTTAGGCTGCTCAAACAGGCGAATAAATTCTTCACGGCAACTTTGGTAATCTTGTAATTCGCCCAGCAAGCGGTGCCTTACTTTTCGCAGCAACTTCAATGTATTGGACGATATCCCTTTTGCCTTAGGGTGATTTGCCAATAAGCCAAATAACTTGATCACTTGCGACTTATCAATAAATACACTTGATGAGTTCACATCAACCAAACCATCAACAATGGCAAAATTTTCGTTAACTTGCAGTACTTCTTTTTCGCTATCGCGCGAAATACACAGGCTCACATTTTCACAGAGAATTTGGTTAAGTTCTTGCAAACGGGTCATGGCACGAAACAATTGTCGCATCATACGCTCGATTGCCTGTTGTGCACTGTCTCCACGACCAAACTTTAGAAATTCCGCAACATCAGCTTGGTATTCAAATAATAATAATTCTTGCGGGCGATTAGCCACGCAGTGCAGCGCCCAGCGAATGCGGCAAATAAAGTCGTGGGCTTCAATTAGCTCAAATTGTTCATCTTCTTGCAGTAGTTCGCCATGCTCAAATAAACCAACGTTTGATAACTTTAAATGTTTGCGCGCAACCCAAATAATGGTTTGAAAGTCACGTAAACCACCGGGATTAGTTTTTATGTTTGGTTCAAGGTAGAGTGCGGTATTGAGCGCCTTTTCATGGCGAGCTTGTTGCTCTTCTAGCTTTGCCTTAAAAAAGTCAAAATCGCTTAGTGTGGTTTCATCGTACAAAAAGCTTAGTAACGACTCTGCATGTTGCTTGTTGCCGTATAAACAGCGAATATCAAGTAAATTAGTCGCTATGGTAATATCTTCGGTGGCGAAACGTTTCGCTTCTACTAAATTACGAACGGAATGGCCAATATCCAACCCTAGATCCCAAAGCCCAGTAACAAACTGCCTCACTTTATCTTCGGGAAATTCACTTGCGTCATCGGGCGTAATAATCGCAATATCAATATCTGAATAAGGATGCAATGTTGCACGGCCATAACCGCCAACGGCATTGAGTGAGCAAGGCGAATTAACTAAGCCACATTCACGCCACATATCAATTAGCATTTTATCCAATTCATCTGCACGTTCACGTAATAACGAACTGATAGAGCTAGAAAAAAAACGCTCATTTTGCGAATTGGTTAGTTTATCTAATTGATCTTTGTATATCGTTCTCATTCCTTGCTTCCTCTCAGATTAATTACGTTTAATTAAACTGATATCAAAGCTTTTGAGACCACACATTCATTGACACCAACTTGTTATTGACTAAGTTATTATTGATTAGTCTGCCACCATATTCAAAGCCTAATCGCGCAAATACCTTATTTATAGCAAAAGACGACGCGCGACAAACCGAATAAATAAACTGTACATCGTTATTTTTTAGGTATTTGCTCGCTTCAAAAATAAGCGCTGAGGCAATACCTTCATTACGGAATTGGCTTAACACAACGGTATCGTAAAGCCTTGCATTTGGTGCATCTTTCTCATATTCAATACGCACACAGGCAACTATGGCGTTCATATATTCAACACAAAAATAGTCTACGCCGTTTTCAATACTGTTTATGATGTAGTTTTCATCACCGATTGGTGAGCCATAACTAGAAAATGCTAACTGATAAAGTTTAGATAACGCACGTACATCGCTTTGGTTACACTTGCGAAATAGCACAGGCTGAGAGAACGAACCAGGCTCCCATAAATCAACATTTTGAACCTCGTTGATAATACCGTCACTTAAATCCATGTGATCGCACGAAGCGCGCTCTTCATCAAAAAACCGAGAAATAAAAATAGCGTCTTGCAAACCAAAATAACCAGGCACGGTCGCCTCGATTTGGTAGCCGCGCTTTAGAAATGGCAATACTTGTGCGTCTTTTACTTTGGCGATTATTTTGCTGTAACCGCCTTCTTTAGCAAAGCTTTCTACTTCATTATGAAAGGTGTTTGGTACTTCAATTGTTGCATCAGTAATGTAAACACGGTCATTTAATTTGCCGAAACGGATAGTGTTACCTGTTAGCGTGGTTTCACTATCAAATTGCGTCGCTTGCATGATTTATATCCTGGCTGTTAATTCGTATAAAAATATTATTCAATCTATGCTTTATTAAAATTTAATCTAAAAGGCACTGTATATTTAGAGTTGATAGCAATATAAATATCGTTTCATAGGCGGGGTTGACTCAATAAAATCAAGTTATTAGAACGATTAATTGTTCTACACAAAACAAACCACTTCAAAATTAATTAGAATTCTAATTAATATAACATTAGTTAGAGCACTAATCAATTAGCTGAACATTTGTCAAACAGCGGGCGCAGCCACGCACGATAAGGCGCATGCCAAATCGTGCTTTAGTAAAGATAAAATGAGTAGAAGTGTAAAACGGGAGTGAAGTTGGCAGTTAACTAAACAAGTGGGTTTGCAAGACATAAATCCATAGCGGAATAGTTACAACACTCATTAATGTGCTGAGTACCACGGTTCCTGCAACTAGGCTTTGCCCACTGTTTTGCTGACAAGCAACGATGTATGCATTTACACCAGTTGGACATGCTGTCAGCACAACCAAAATTAACGTTATTTCATCACTTAATCGAAAGCCCAAACGCGCCACTAACAAAACCGCCAAAGGCAATACAATCAGTTTAATAATCGTGGCACTGATAATTTGCTGATAATTACCAGCCAAACGATATTGATACAGGTTGGCACCCAAAATAAATAGCGCAAGCGCTAACGCGCCTTGGGTAATTAAATGTAAGGTACTTGCGATAAAACCAGGTACATCAATACCCAACATATTCACCATTAACCCACTGTAGATCCCGATTAATAATGGATTTTTTAGTAAACCTTTACAAAAGCGCCTAAATTGAAACGAATTACCCGTCGCAAAACTCGAAAAAATACTGGTCGCGCCAAATAAAACAGCACTATGAAAGCTGATGATTAAAAACACCAGCGCCGCAACAGACGGCGACAACAAGCTAATTAACACAGGCAAACCAACAATAATGGTATTTGAATACGTACTGCCTAGCGCAAATACAGCGCTACCAGCAGACTGTATCTTGAAAAGTCGAGGTGCGAGCAACGTCGTTATTATAAAGGTCGATATAACAACGGCATAAAACGTTAAAAACACTGAATACGAGATAATACCCGATAAATCGGCTTGCGCGATATTAATAAATAGAAACAAAGGGAACAGCAAACTAAAGGTAATTTTACTAAGATCACCAATGGTTTGGGCAGACACATAATGGCTGCGAAGCGCAACATAACCAAGCAAGGCCACTATGACTAACGGAAAAAGAGACGAAAACATGGATTTAGTCATGCGATAAAAAGTGTCGAGACTGTAATCAATTACGTGCAAAACAGCAACCGTTTGGCACACCCCGACTGTACAAATTTTACACAACCAACAGAGCACACTATAGTTAAAGCATGCAGGATTTTTGCAGGACCTCGTTATGTTTGAACGCAGACATCATACACCTAGCTTTAATGAGCACATGGGTTTATTGAGTGATGAACAACGGATCGCGATGTATGATCTATACAACTTTGGCTATGATTTGGCGTTTGTACGTACTACAGCGCAAGGCAAACTTGCGGTACTAACCCAAGGCGAGAGCGTTGCAACGATTGACCAGTTTGGCGATGTTGCTGTTAATCCAGAGATCAATATCAGATAAAAAAAGGCGCGGCCAAGTAACTTGGTCGCGCGCTTTTTCTTAACTAATTCTTCTAACGTACTGCAAATAACTGTTCAGATGCTTTAACACGTACTTTTGCACCTTCTTTTAGCATTTCACTGCCGCGTATTGCCACTTTTTCACCTAGCGCAAGTTCACCTTTCACTTCAATAAAGTCATTGAAACCACTGCCGGGGACTACCGTTACTTGTTTTACGGTTAAGTCATCGGTTACCACATTCACGTATACTTTATCTTGACGTAAAATTAACGCATCGCGATGAACCGTTAACGCATTATGCTTAGCGCTACTTGCAAGGCTCACTCTTACCGCACTGCCAATAGGTAAAGATTGCTCAGTTAACGACGCGCGTACTTCCATAGTGCGGCTTAATTCGTCCCCTACAGGTACCAAAGCACGTAGTGTTGAATTAAAACGCATATCTTTATTGGCAATTAATACACTGTCACCCACTTTATTAAATTGCGTATGGGATAGCGGTGCATTTGCACGTACTTCCAAGTCATCTAAACTCACTAACCGTACTGCAGGTGAGTTTGTTTGGCTAAATTCACCCACTTGCTTGTAGCGCTCAACAATGGTGCCATCAAAGGGTGCGATTAACTTTGTTTTATCAAGTTGCAATACAATGCGCTGTAAACTGATCTTTGCCTGTTCAAGCTCTTGCATTGCCATCATTAACTCCGCTTCTTTTGCTTCAAGGGCATCTAACGAGGCGTTTTTTCCCAATTTTTCAATACGAGTAAGTTGGCGTTCAAGTAAGCTAACACGCGTGCTAAAGCTTTTTATGCTGGCACTGGCTTGTTGTTTTTCGAGCTGTAAAAACGCATCGTCCAACAGTAAAATCGTATCGCCTTTTTTAAAGCGCTCACCAACTTCTGCAATGCGCTTTAAAACGCCCGAAACTTCAGTGGTTAAACGCGAATCAAAACGACTCACCACAGTACCTGGCACCCACATTTGCTCAGCGATTTCAGCTCGCTCGACGTCACTTAGAGCAACCAAAGGATCTGGGCGTTCATTGGCTGTTGCAAAACAACTAAGTAATGTCAGCACAGCACATACAATTGTCGAAATAACGTATCTCATAACTAATTCCCTTCCAGTTGCGTTTGAGTAGAAGTAACAGGGGTTGGTTGAACACTTTTACGCGTTGCAAATTGTTTTAGTAATGCCGGGAGCAGTACCAAAGTAAATAAGGTTGAAAACACCATGCCACCAACAATTACCGCAGCAAGACCGCGATAAATAATACTGCCTTCGCCTGGCATAATAAGTAGCGGCAACATGCCAAAAATACTGGTTAATGTACTCATAAAAATAGGGCGCAAGCGCAGTTTAAGTGCCTGCTCGACTGCCATTTCGCGGCTTAACCCTTCGCATTCACCTTGGCGGGTTTGGTCGACTAATAAAATCGCATTATTTACAACCAATCCAAGTAAAATAATAAAGCCAATCATGGTTAACAAATCGAGCGGCTGAAATTGAATAAGATTCATTAACTGTAATGCCACAACACCACCAACGGTTGCCAGTGGAATGGATAGCGTTACCATTAAGCTGTCTTTTAACGATTTAAAAAGACCGGCCATCAGAATAAAAAGTAGCCCTAGCGCCAAAATAAAATTTTGCCCCATGGTTTTAATCGATTGCTTTAAGCTGTCGGCACTGCCGCCATAATTAATCGAACCGTCTGCAGGCATAAGCGCCTGAATTTGTGGTTCAATCTCAGTTTCAATGATAGCCATTGCTTGCTGTAACGACATACCTTCAGGTGGGTTTACATTAACTGTAATGGTTCTACGACGGTCAATTCGCTGAATACGTGACGGCCCAACCGTTCGTGTAACATCAACTAACTCGCCTAACTGCACTACAGTGCCACTTGGCGTAGTAATCGGCATTGCCGATAATTCTTCAGGGTTTTGCCAACCTTCAGCTTTGAAAATCATATCAAGACGTTTATTACCATCGAAATATTCGCCAACATATAGGCCTGTGCCCATTGCTCGGGTAAGTTGTGCTAAATCACGGCGATTAAATCCAACTTCCATCATGCGACGATCATTTGGCAATAACCGCAGTTCTGGCTCTGCATCTTGGGTGCCTGGATTAATATTAATGTTACTGTCTTCAAAACGAGCTTGTAAGATCTCGCGTGTTTTATCGGCCACATCAGCCATGGCGCGCGTGTCGCGGCTTTGTAAGTGAATTTGAATGCTGCGTCCCGAGCCCAAACCGCCAAATAAATTACCTTGCTGTGAAAACACTCGGGTATCGGGTAAATCAACCAAAATCTCTTCACGCATTACGCGTTCAAGTTCTTTCACTTGTGATTGATCTTTAGCGCGCACGCCTAAGTTTGCGTTGCCAGGAAAGGATAAAATATAGTAATTTTTAAGCGCTGGCTGTTTCGTACCATCCATATAGGGCTGTAAACGCTCAACCAAAGGCTTAATGTACTCGCGCTCAACAAATTCTTGGTTTGAACCAGTTGGTAAACGCACAAATGCATCTACTGCGTCACGTTTTACGGGTGGTAAGTAATCAAGTGGCGGTAACAACCACACAGTCAATGCAACGGGTGCCGCCATCAAGGTGAAAATCACTGCAAGGCGTTTTTTACCTGAGTTAGTCAACACCATAATTTTACGTGTAATAGTTTGCCAAAGGCCTTCTAATCTATCTTCTTCAACTGTTTGGTTTAGCCACATTTTCGCAGCCACAGGTAAAATAGTCAGTGCCACCAGCAAGGAGATAAATACTGCAATGGCGATGGTCAGCGCTAAGTCCGCAAAAAATTGCCCTGCCACATCACGTAAAAATATCACCGGAACAAAAATCGCAATGGTCGTCGCAGTAGAGGCCATCAACGCCCCCGACACCAACTGTGTGCCTTTCGCAGCAGCTTTATCAGCGCGTAAACCTTGGGTTTTCAACCTAACAATATTTTCAAGCACCACAATTGCCGCATCAAGCACCATGCCTGTGGCAAATGCCAATCCAGCAAGTGAAATCACGTTAAGCGAGCGACCTGTGATATTCAACACAATAAAGGTGGTCATAATTGAAATAGGTATCGCCATTGCCACAATCAAGGTCGCGCGGCGCTGGCGTAAGAACCACCAAAGTACGCCTACAGCAAGCAGGATCCCAAGTACTAAGTTGCTCGAAACAAGATTAATTGCACGATAAATAAATACTGAGGCATCGAAGGATTGGTGCATTGTAAGTTGTTGTGGTTCAAGCACTTGGCTGCGAACTTTGTCGACCTCTGCTTTAACACGCTCAAGCGTTGCTAACACATTGGCGCCACTTTCACGGTCTATGCGCACCGACATTGCCGGATTACCATTTTGCACCGCACTACCATTGTCTGAATCGCGAGTGACTTTAATCTCAGCAATATCACTGAGTTTAATTGGTTTACCGTCACGCCATTCCAGTACCAAATTACCGAGCTGAGTTGGGTCGAAACGACCAGCAAAGCGCAGCGTATAACGGCGGCGACCTATATCGGCGTACCCACCCGATGCATCATTTGCTGAACCAATTAAATTGCTTACTCGTGTTAAATTAATGCCAAGTTCCGCTGCGCGATAAGCATCAAACTCAATCTGCAATTGTTCACGCGAGTTACCCGTTTGCAATTGAACGCGAGCAACCCCAGGAATACTCTCTAACCGAGGGCGAATAGTGTCATCAAAAAATGTTGCATATTCACCGATCGGTTTTTCATTGCCGGGCAACGCTTGTATGAAAAAATAGGTCAGTGCTGGTGCACCACCATTAAAGCCACCGAGACTTATCACCGGTGGATTTACATCGCGTGGTAATGGCGGCACCCGATTCATACGGCTGATCACTTCGATCAGGGTTTTATCCATGTCGGTATCAAGCGTAAATGTAAGATTGATAAACGATGAACCTGAATTTGCAAAGGTGCGTAAACTGGTGAGCCCTGGTAGTCCTTGCAGTACGTCTTCTTGAGGTTCTAAGATTTCTGATTCCATTTCGGCTGGTGACGCCTGTCGCCAGCTAGTGAAAATAGTAATCTGAGGTCGTTCAATATCTGGAAAAAGTTGAATAGGTAGTTTAGTAAAGCTCACTACCCCTAACACCAAGCATAGGGTTACAAAAATTGCCACCCCCGCCGGATTTTTTAAAGCCCGAGTTGTAATGTTCATTGCGTTCCCTATTTTATTTTTTCGCAAACAACGTGCTTGACTATAGTTAGAAATTAGTCGCAAGAAAGTGGGAAATAGTTTAACCCTCAAAGAAATAAGACGGGCTGCAAAATAGGCTTTTTAGGTAAGTAAGTGTGTTTTTGGTCACACTTTGACACACCAAGTTGCTCAATTGTTAACCATAAGAAATTTAAATGTATCACATTAGGTAAACTAACAAATAATTGCGATAAAGCGCCCAGTTAGGCCCTTTATCATCAACATATTTCGCAACAAAATCAGTGAACAAATACGTTAAAGATATAACGCCATTCTTTTTCGTAGGATTTTAACTTTTCGATAAGTGTTGGGGTAATTTCAGTGCCTTGTGTTAATACCACTGCACCTTGTTTATTAAGTAAGTCTTGGCTCAAATGCATGCCCGGTTCCAACATATTGACACCTAGGCATAGATCAATATTGTGCTGATCGAGCGAAATTTCACTATTGAGCAGGTTTACATAGGCTTTTACGACCTCTGGGTCAAAATAAGTTTTACTTTCCTTTTTAAGAAAATCAATAGCTTGCTGCTGTGAAAGCTTTTGCTCACTAATTCGCCCAAGCACTAACTTATCAAACTCATTTACTACGGTTAGAATGCGCGACGCAATCGGAATATTGGTGCCAATTAAATGATCTGGCACACCGCTGCCATCAAAGCGCTCGTACTGATGCTTTACCGCCATGCCAATCGCTTTTAAATGCGGTACCGTTTGTAATATTTCAGCGCCTTTCACTGCATGGGTTTGTTTTTCTACCAGTTCAGCCCGAGATAATTCATTTTCAATACTTTTTGCTAGCGTATCTGACAGCGAGACCTTACCAATCTCATGCATCAAGCCAGCAAGGTACACTTGCGTAACTTGGTTTTTCTCAAGTCCCATGGCTGCAGCGAGCGTTCGGCAATGACTGGCAACACGTTTTACATGGCCTTCACCGCCTCCAGTTGTATCTTCAATGATCAAATTGATCATTTCGATGACATCATAAAACAAACTACGTTGGCGATTGTTGGCTGATTTTAACTTATCGTTGAGTTTTGATAGTGATTGTGTGCGCGCTTGCACTTTGCTTTCAAGATCTTGGTTTTGCTTGCGTAGTAATTCGTTTTTAAGTTGCAACTCATTTTCCAGACGCATTACTGATTGCTTCAATTGAAACTGCTCAGACGCTTGTAACACCACATTTTTAAGCTCGTCGTTGCTCCATGGCTTACTCACGTAATTATTAATTTTACCTTGGTTTATCGCCATCGCAGTAGAATCGATATCTGAATAACCGGTCAATAAAATGCGAGGGGTGTCGGGGCAAACGTCAAACGCCTTAGAAAGCAGCTCAGCACCACTCATTTTAGGCATTTTCATATCTGAAATAATCACGCTATAGGTAGATTCAGATAACTGTTGTGCTGCAGCTTCAGGATCACTAAATGACTCAACCTCAAAGTCTTTTCTGAATAGCCTTTTCAATGCATTAAGCACTTCCATTTCATCATCGACGATCATTAATTTTAACTTATCTGTCATAGTAATCCTCGAACGAAGCCAATACGCTATTTACTCTAAAAACATTGCCTTAACTAAAAAGTGACACTATTTTTTAAATAGATCAACCTGATTATGTGTAAAAAAGGAAGCGGTTATGAAAGGCGCGATATTTAATGCATTACAAGAATTTGTTGAGCAAGGGCACGGATACCAAGTTTGGGACGACGCGCTCAGTAATAATACTCTGCCCTCGCACGGTATTTACACGTCCACAAAGCAATATGATGACAGCGAATTATTTACGATAGTAGGCTACTTATCTGAGCGCTTAGAGGTGCCAATTCCTGACTTAGTGCGTGCTTTTGGCGTTTTTTTATTTCCATTATTAATGCCGCAAGCGCCACAAGAAGCGCAAAATGCGCCGTCGTTACGTGCATTTTTAATGATGGTAGACGAACTCATTCACGTTGAAGTTAAAAAGCTATATAAAGACGCGCAACTACCCGAATTTAGCTACGACGATCATATCGATGACAAACTAACCATGATTTATCAATCACCACGCAAATTATGTTTTTTATCGGAAGGCTTAATTTTAGGCGCGGCACAACATTTTGGTGAAACCGTAAGCCTTTCTCAACCCGTATGCATGCATCAAGGTGGCGAATACTGCGAGATAGAAGTCGTTTTCAATGGAAAATAATGAAACACTTGCCAAATTGGCAGCGCTAGAACGTATTTTAGCCCGTGAGCGTTTGGCGCGAAAAGAAGCGGAAAAACAGCTAGAAGACTACACCCGTGAGCTCTACCAGCAGGAAGAGGCGGTTAACCAAACGCAACAAGAAGTTGCAACCCAACAGGGGCAGCTTGAATTTTTAACGGGCTTATTAGCAGAAACATGGCGCCAGCCTAGCTTAAATAAAATTGTCGCAAATTACCTTGAGCGAACCAATAACTTTATGACTAACGCCCATAATCTGTTTGTCGAAATACACGCGGATTTATCATATCACCAATTTCAGTACTACTGCCAAAGCACTAAACAGCATGCATCCTCGTTGCCCGACTCTTATAAACAAGTATTGCGTCAATTTAAGCGTGATGAACTGTATCAGCAAGTAAGCAGTGAGTCCGAATCACAAATTTTTGAAATCGAAAGCATTAGTAACAGCGCCAATGAACAGTTTAGTGATTGCGTTTTAGTGCCTTTGTACAGTTTAGATTTATCCTCGGGCAAAGGTGTGGGTATTGCCATCTTATTGTATGAATCACAAGACGATATCAATATCGTTAAGCTGCAAACACTTGAATCATCGCGCAGTATGTTATCAGTTGCGATTGAGCGTAAACGCGCAGAAGAAGCGCTACAAGAGCGTCTTGTTGACCTTGAAACCAGTAATAAAATGTTGGAACAAACACAGCAACAACTTGTGCAACAAGAAAAATTGGCATCACTTGGTCAGCTAGCGGCGGGCGTAGCACACGAGATAAATAACCCTGTTGGCTTTGTATTAAGTAACCTAGATACAATGCGAGAGTACTTTTCTGATTTTGCTGAAATTATGGCGCCACTTAATGCCAACAACATCTCTGAACAGGAAAAAGTTGTTGCGATGCAAGCTAAGTGGCAGTCATTAGATGGGGATTTTTTGTTTGATGACAGCCAAGAAATATTAACATCCTCAGTGCAGGGGCTTGAACGCGTTAAAGACATAGTGTCAGATCTCAGCACCTTCTCACGCATGGATAACGACGAACTTGATAGTATTGATCTAAATGTAGTGATTGAGAAATCATTGAACGTGGTCAGTAACGAGTTCAAATATCACCATGAAGTAGTAAAACACCTGCTACCTGAAGCGAATATTCTTGGCAATGCCGGTAAATTACAGCAAGTGTTTATTAACTTGTTTGTTAATGCAAAACACGCCATGCCAAATGGCGGTGCGCTGACCATTAGCTGTGAGAAAGACCGTAATAAAATTATTGTGCGGGTCAAAGATCAGGGACATGGGATTGAAAAAGACCATCTCGCCGATATCTTTACGCCATTTTTTACCACCAAAGCGCCCGGAGAAGGTACCGGTTTAGGCCTCGCTATCTCCTATGGTATTTTGCAGCAGCACAATGCCAAAGTGAAAGTACATAGTGAAGTTGGCGTGGGTACTGAATTTGAAATTGCGTTTTATGAATCAATTTGAGTCAATGTTTATAAAACACGCTAAATAATACGACTTATTTCACGCCAAACCACTTCGCATTTTGCAACGCAATTTTAATCAACAACCCTGATGCTGTTAACTTTCGCATAAATTTCAATATATTAAATTTGGTTTGTATCTTGCTGTAATGTTAGTGAGCAAACATTTGGAGAAACATTATGCGAAACGGTAACCAACCATTCTCAATTGACCAAAAACTGCAAGCGATGAGACCTTATATTGACCTAGAGTTGTTTAATCGCTCAATTGATTATCGCCGCAAAGTGATATTTAGCTTTAAAGAGCAAGAACGCGCTCTGCAACAACTGAAAGACGAATTTGCAGAGCCAAGCGTACGTGAAGATTATGATTGCGTTCTTGGGTACAACTAATGTTACTAACCTTACTCGGTTGGGTACCCTCTTTTAAAACATCCAACCGAGTTTTTTAACTAGGAAAATAAGGCTTTTATCTTCTCATCAAGCAACGCACTATTAAGTGGCTTTGTTAGCACATCTTGCATACCCGCATTTAAACACTTTGTTTTATCAGCTAGGCCTGCATTGGCTGTTAGTGCAATAATAGGCGGCGCTAATTCACCAAGCTCAGTGCGAATAGTACGCGCAGCAGTAACCCCATCCATAACGGGCATTACCATATCCATTAAAACTAAATCAAAACGGGATTTTTTCACTGCCGCAACAGCGCTTTCACCATTATCAGCAAGTACAACCGAATGATTTCGCTTTTCCAATATCGCTTTAATTATAAACTGGTTTGCGGGGTTATCTTCCGCAACCAAAATGCGATAACTGGGAATGCTATTTTCAATTTCCGCGTCTTTCGCATGTCCTTCAGCGGTGATTAGTGGGATCAGTGGAATCGTGACAACAAACTCGGTGCCGACACCAATTTCGCTAGCGCATTCAATTTTGCCTTCCATTAATTCTAACAAACGCTTGGTAATGCTGAGCCCCAGCCCAACACCTTGCTGTCTGCCTACTTGTTTATCATGCAATTGTGAAAATGGCTCAAATAGGGTTTGAATATGCGCGTCATCAATACCTACCCCAGTATCTTTAACGGTGATAAACAATTCCGTATCACTGCGGTTTACCAGCAAACTCACTTCGCCTTCTAAGGTAAATTTAAATGCATTACCGAGTAAGTTAAGCAAAACCTGCGACAAACGCACACCATCGGTATTAATTTGCTCCGGCACGCCACCACCTAAAATAGCGTTAAAATGTATGCCTTTTTTAACTGCCTGAGTTTCAAATTGTTGGACTAAGTTTTTAATCAGCTTATGCAAATTAATATTACTATTCTCAAGGGCTAAGGTGCCTGATTCAATTTTGGCAAAGTCTAAGGTATCGCTGATCACCCCTTGTAACAACTTGGCGCTATCGCGCATAAAATCGATTAACTCAAGCTGTTTTTCATTCGGCTGAGTATCTTCTAACAACTCTAGAATGCCTAAAATAGCATTCATTGGTGTACGAATTTCATGAGACATCACGGCTAAAAAGTGCGATTTTGCTTTATTGGCGCTCTCGGCTTTTTCTTTTGCAAGTTTTAGATCATATTCACGCTGCTTAGCAAAGCTAATGTCTTTTGCAATACCTAAATACCCAGCAAAGCTGTTGTCTGCGTTAACCTTCGCTTTGCCGCTAATTGACACCCAAACGCGATGTCCCTGATTATCAATCGCTTCAAACTCGAATTCGTGAATTTCACTGTGCTGCCTTACAAGGTGTAAAAAATGCTCCCACTTTTTAAATTGCGTGCTTTCACTGTCGCTACGAATATTTAACGGGCTTTTATGCAAAAAGTGTGAAAAATTGCTTGGTTTGGTTTGTTCTAAAAACGACAAGTAGGTAAAGCACATGCTTTCATCAGTTTCCCAAAACCAGTCTGATGCGAGCTCTGCGTAGGCTTGAAAGCGCTGCTGGCTTTGCGTTAACGCATAAGTGCGGTCTAACAACATTTGTGACATTTGATGCTGCTGATCAAGCTGTAAAAATGCCTGGCGAAACAAAATATCGACTGCACGCAATGCATTTTCCATTTGCCCAGTATCATCACCGTCTTTAATAAACAGAACAAAAACACCTTTTCGCTCAGCAAAGTTATTAGCAACAAAAATAACGGTTTCGTGGCAGTGGCTAGGAAATATCCAATCACTTGGGAGCTGGCAAATATTAGCGGCGTAAACGTTACGCTTGAACACCTTTTTAACAAAGGAGGGCTCAAGTAAGCACACACCGCTTAATGGCTCAAAGGTGCTGGTTAACGCACATAACTGGTTTGCGTCTTGGGTTAGTACCAAAATATCGCTAATTTCAGCAATTGGCTTTAAACCTAATTGCAGCTTCACTAATAATTCAGCTGCGTTTTTGCTGCTTAGTAGTTCGTTAACCACTCGTAGCATGTCGTTCGCATTTAGTCTTTCCATGACACCTCTTTAAAACAAATTAATTTGCTTAGTGTCTGTTGAGCTTCGCTGTTCTATTTTTGTTCTTTTTGAGCGTGCTTTTATCACGGCGCTCGATGTGTGGCCTAGCAATCTAAGCGAATATCGAGCAAAGCTAACGCGTCCTGCTCTCGCCCCTTACCTACATCCATGTAGGCAACAATGAGAAAAGTGCGCTCAAAAGAACCGTTCGGCAGCGCTTGATTGGGTTTTCTACTGTGTTATCGGCTGACTCACATA
>NZ_LKBD01000033.1 GCF_001399975.1 Pseudoalteromonas sp. P1-9 | reverse complement strand
GATGGCTGAGTGGTCGAAAGCACCGGTCTTGAAAACCGGCATAGGTTAATAGCCTATCTAGGGTTCAAATCCCTATCTCTCCGCCACTTATTCTTATCTTTATACTTAAGTCTACTGTTAATTATTTATCTATTTGCCATGCTTATCGTGTGTTTAACGCATTTGGCGCGATTATGGATAAAAAAATTGTACTTAAGGGTGTTGCCTACTCGTTGTTTTCCCCCTTTTTAATTGGTTGTTTAATCGGTATTTATTATGTTGCAGTATTAGATGGCGCAACAACTAAACTATTTTTGTCGATTGTATTAAGTGCGGTTGCAAATGCACATGTAGTAGGGTTAACAATGGCGATATGTGTTGTACCTGTTTACATGTATTTGCAAAAGCGAAATAAATCAAATAACACCGCAATGATAATGGCAGCGATATTTGGTGGTGCGTTATTTAGTTTTATGTTTAATGTCGCGTCAGGGCAAGTATTTGTTGTAAATACGTTAATGGCAACTCTCGCAGCAGGCATATTTATTTTTACATTAAAACAGCAAAAATAGATTTCAGAGTCGAATAATTAGTAAACAATTAAGTGAATATTTAGCGATATTCACTTTTTTTAGCTTAAAAAGGTTTCATTTGTTGTTATGAAAGAGTACCTTTAAGCTTTGTGAATATTGAATTGTTAACTTTTCTACGTAATGAATAAAGAAAGCTTATATCAAAGTCTGAACAACCAAGTAGTTGCTTTGATTGAAGACGAAACCAACCTGATAGCGAACCTTGCAAATGTAAGTGCTTTGTTAAATCTTTCACTTGAAGATATCAACTGGGTGGGGTTTTATTTACTGGAAAACGACACATTAGTTTTGGGACCGTTTCAAGGTAATCCAGCGTGTGTTCGTATCCCTGTTGGTAAAGGTGTATGTGGTACAGCATTTGCCGAAAAACAAACACAGCGCATTGACAATGTTCACGACTTTGAAGGGCACATTGCGTGTGATGCCGCATCAAATTCAGAAATCGTGATTCCACTTATTAAAGACGGCAGTTATATTGGCGTGCTTGATATTGATAGCCCAAGCCTAAGTCGTTTTGATAGTGATGATCAAACTGGCCTAGAGCGAATTATGGCGTCATTGGCAGAGCATCTTTAATATGAAGGATTGGCTTAGCGTACAAGATTATTTATTTGGTATAGATCAGGTAGGTGATTGGGAAGGGCAAGAAGAAATCGTTGCGGAAAACCTGAATGAATTGATTCATGTTGCATGGCAACAATTGCCTGATGAAACAGACGCAGATACGATAGACAAGATTATTGAAGGTATTTGGCAACATTTACGCGGTGATACTGCAATTTTGGAAGCCGAACACGAAGAATTAATCGATTGGGTGTTACATTACGTGACAAACCAATTGGAAAACAACTTAGACGAAGAGATTTAAAACTTAAGGTTAAACACATGGACTCTACTAACAAGCTAAAAGACATCAAAGAGGTATTAAATTACCTTTTCACAGAGTTTCCAGCCTGCTTCAAAGAGAAAGACGGCATCAAGCCGTTGAAGGTTGGTATCTTTAAAGATATTGCTGAGCGCATCGAAAACGATGAGCGCGTAAGCAAAACACAGGTTCGCCAAGCGCTTCGTAAATATACGTCTAACTGGCGTTATTTAGAATCTGTTACAAAACATGAGTTCCGTATTGACCTTGATGGTAACGATGCAGAAAAAGTTGAGCAAGAGCATGTTGAGCATGCAAATAAAGCATTAGAAGAAAGCCGTGCTAAACTTGCTAAACGTAAAAAACCTGCACCGCGTAACGCTGGTGAAAAGAAATCTTACAAAAAGAAAGGCAATTTTGCTGATAAAAATGCTGCAAAAGGAACTAAATTTAGTTCTAGCAACACTAATAAAGACAAACCTGCCCGTCGTTCTAATAAAGTAGAAGCGCTACCTTCAGGTGATATTAAAGTGGATGCTGAGGTAAAAGTTAAACTTGGCCAAGCTTTAGTAAAAGGTACTATCACCGAAGTGAACAAGGAAGACATTCATGTAGTGCTTGTAACAGGCATGCAGGTGAAAACAAAAGCAGAGAGTCTATTTATCGTATAAGGAGACAGTGTATGAGTGAGAAGTTTAGGCTTATTCCACTGGCGGCAGCGCTATTTTCAGCAAATTTATTTGCTTCTGCCGATAATATTAGCATCGAAAACTTACCTGAGTTAAAACAGGAAATTCAGCATATTGCTGCAACCAAGCGAATAACCAATTTATTTACTCGCTCGCACTACAAACTTATTCGATTAGACGATGACTTATCGAGCCAAATCTACGACCGATTTATCGAGTCGATTGACAGTAACAAAAGCTTGTTCCTGCAATCAGATTTGGCTAAATTCGACCATTTCAAGTATGAAATTGATAATGCATTAATTAAAGGCGATATGTCTTTTGCGTTTGAAATTTTTAACTTGAATATGCGTCGTCGTTTTGAACGCTTTGAATATTCACTTTCTTTACTTGATAAAGAAATGAAATTTGACGTTGAAGACAATTACTTTTTTGATCGCGAAGATGCAAAAATTCCAACCACAATGGCGGAATTGCATGAAATTTGGCGTCAACGCGTAAAGTACGACGCGCTTCGCTTACAACTGACAGGCAAAGAATGGCCTGAAATCCAAGAAATTCTGAAAAAACGTTACCGCTACACGCTAAAACGTATTTCACAAACAAATAGCGAAGATGCTTACCAAATTGCGATGAACTCATTTGCAAGAAGCATCGAAGCGCACACTTCTTATCTATCACCACGCCGCGCTGAACAGTTTAAGCAAGACATGCAGCTTGAACTAGAAGGTATTGGCGCAGTGTTAGGTGTTGATGAAGATTACACTGTGATCCGCTCACTTGTCCCAGGTGGCCCAGCATCTAAAACCGAAAAACTAAAATCTGATGACCGCATTATTGCTGTTGCACAAGGTCAAGAAAGCTTTGTTGATGTAATCGGTTGGCGCTTAGATGATGTAGTAGACCTAATTAAAGGGCCGAAGGGCACCAAAGTAAGGTTGCAGTACTTAAAAGGCTCTGACTCACACGGTACCCCACATGAGGTGGAAATTATCCGTGATAAGATTCGCCTTGAAGATAAAGCAGCTAAATCAAGTGTATTTGAACCCGTTTACTCAGAACTTGATACTAAAATCGGTGTCATTGAGATCCCAGGTTTTTATAACAACTTGTCTAAAGACGTTAAAAAAGAGCTCGCTAAATTACAAGAACAGAACGTAGACGGTATTGTTATCGACCTGCGTGGTAATGGCGGTGGTTCGTTATACGAGGCGACACAATTATCTGGTTTGTTCTTCGACAAAGGCCCAGTTGTTCAAATACACAACATTAACGGCAAAGTTGAAAAACAAAAAGATCGCGACGGCGTTACCTATTACGACGGCCCGTTAACAGTATTAGTTGACCGTTACAGTGCATCAGCGTCTGAAATTTTTGCTGCGGCAATGCAAGACTATGGCCGCGCAGTTATTATTGGTGAACAAACCTTTGGTAAAGGTACAGTGCAACAGCATCGTAGCTTAACAAAAGCATTTGATTTATTTGAAAACCCGCTTGGCAGCGTGCAGTACACAATTGCTAAGTTTTATCGTATTAATGGCGGCAGTACGCAGCATAAAGGCGTGATCCCAGATATCACATACCCATCGCCAATTGATCCCGCAGAGTGGGGTGAAAGCCAAGAAGACAACGCATTACCTTGGGATCACATTCGTAAAGCGAATTATTCAAAGCTTGACGATTTAACGCCAGCGATTACGTTTTTGACTGATAAGCATAAAGAGCGTATTGCAGGCGAGCCTGAGTTTATCTATCTCAATGATGACATTGCCTTGTATCAAAAAGAGAAAGACCGTGCATCAGTGACGCTTGTTAAGGCAAAACGTGAGAAACAACGCGAAGAGGACAAGCAAAAATCACTCGCTCGAGCAAATGAAAGGTTAAAACGTCTAGGGCTTGATGCAATTGCATCACTAGACGATGCACCAGACGTACTTGATGAAATCGACCCGGGACTTGAAGAAGCGGTTCATATAACATCAGATTTTATTAAGTATGGCCGTTACGCAAAACATTAATTTATAACTAATGTAGTAAGCGCCGATTTTCACAAAGTCGGCGCTTTTTTATGTAAAACTAAAAATAATAAAACTCAACGCTTCGTGCTTAGACAGAAGTCAGTTGATAAATAATGACAACAATTTGAGGTATCTTTGTGAAGCAAGTAAAACAAGCGACCTTTTTAGACGCGTTAATTCCAATTAGCGTTTTAGTGCTACTGCTTGGCACATCCGTTTATCTATACAGCGACGATTCGTCGTATGGCCCAAACCAAATAGCGTTACTATTTTCAGCCGCAATAGCAGTGATCATTGGTCTTAAAAATGGTTTTAAATGGGCCGAACTAGAAGAGGCGATGATTAAAGGCATCACCATTTCTCTTGGCGCCGTATTAATTCTACTTATGGTAGGGGCATTAATAGGCACTTGGTTATTGTCGGGCACAGTACCTTCGTTAATTTATTTTGGCTTGCAGCTGATAAACCCGCATTGGTTCTATGCCGCAAGTTGCATATTGTGCGCTATTGTTGCCTTGAGTATTGGTAGCTCATGGACAACAGCTGCAACAATCGGTGTTGCCTTGCTCGGCGTATCAACGGGTCTTGGCCTTGATCAAGTTGTCACTGCGGGCGCGGTTATTTCGGGTGCTTACTTTGGTGATAAATTGAGCCCATTGTCGGAAACGACAAACCTAGCACCGGCTGTTGCTGGCAGTAATCTATTTGATCATATCCATCATATGCTTTGGACTACTGTGCCAAGCTTTGTTATCGCGCTGATTATTTTCTTAGTAATGGGTTTTAATGCTGAAGGCGTACCAAACGAAGGACGCATAGAAGAAATCTCTAATATTCTACTGCAGAATTTCAATATTGGTATTGAGATGTTAGTGCCTTTAGTTGTGTTACTGACATTAGCAATTAAAAAAATGCCTGCTTTCCCGGCGGTTGCCATTGGTGCGCTATTTGGCGCGGTTTGGGCGATTATTTTTCAACAAGACTTAATTGCAGGGCAGATTGAGTCTGGTGTATCTCACTTTGTTGGTACGTTTAAATTGGTGTGGGCCGCGCTATTTGACGGTTTTAGCATTACAACTGGTGATGCCAAAATGGATAGCTTATTAAGTGGTGGCGGTATGTCGGGCATGCTCAATACAACTTGGTTAATTATTTGTGCGTTAATGTTTGGCGCGGTAATGGAAAAAGTGGGCCTACTAAAAGTCTTCGTTTCCAGCATTTTGAAAATTGCAAAAAGTACCGGCTCATTGATTGCGTCGACAATTGCTACTTGTATTGGCACTAACCTAATTGCGGCAGATCAATATATGGCAATCGTAATGCCTGGACGCATGTATAAAGAAGAATATGAAAAACGCGGGCTTGCCAACGTTAACTTGTCACGAACATTAGAAGACGGCGGTACTATCACAAGTCCTCTTATCCCATGGAATACCTGTGGTGCGTATATGCAAAGCGTACTACTCATTAACCCGCTTGATTATGCGATGTATGCATTCTTTAATTTAATTAATCCATTATTGGCAATTATTTACGCCTACTTAGGCATTAAAATCTTAAAAATTACGCCAAAGCATTTACAGACAAGCGATGAATAATTTTGTGGAGCAAACGTTATGACAACACAAGAAAAATTAACTAACCAAGCTAAGTTCAGAACTGACTATAAAGCACCGGATTACACGGTTTCGTCACTGTATTTAGAATTTGACTTAAAAGCCACGCAAACCCGTGTATTGCAAAAAGCGCAGTATCATCGTGTCGGCGAGAATAATGAGTTATGGCTTGATGGCGTCAATCAAACATTATTGTGCATTAACGTAAATGGCTTACCGTTTAGCGATTATGAAATGTCAGAGCTGGGTTTGACGCTTAAAAACTTGCCAGCAGAGTTTGAACTACATATCGAGACTGAAATTGATCCACAAAACAATACGTCACTTGAAGGGTTATATTTATCCGATGGCGCTTACTGTACACAATGTGAAGCGGAAGGGTTTCGCAAGATAACTTATTTTCAAGACCGACCAGACGTATTAACGAAATACACAGTAAAGGTGATTGCAGATAAGGCGTTTACCCATTTATTGTCAAATGGTAACAAAATTGAGTCTGGCGAATTACCCGATGGCCGTCACTTTAATACATGGCAAGATCCTTACAACAAACCGAGCTATTTGTTTGCATTAGTGGCAGGTGATTTTGATGTATTACATGATAACTTTAAAACGCGCTCTGGCCGTGATGTAAAACTCGAGCTATTTGTTGATAAAGGTAATCTTGATAAAGCTGATCACGCTATGGCATCGCTTAAGCGCGCGATGAAATGGGATGAAGAGCGTTTTAACCTTGAATACGACCTTGATATTTACATGATTGTTGCGGTTGATTTCTTCAATATGGGGGCAATGGAAAACAAGGGGTTAAATGTATTTAACTCAAAATGTGTATTAGCAAACCAAGCTACCGCGACCGACCGAGATTATCACACCATCGAAAGCATTGTGGGTCATGAATATTTTCACAATTGGACAGGTAACCGAGTAACGTGTCAGGATTGGTTTCAATTATCGTTAAAAGAAGGTTTAACGGTATTTCGCGACCAAGAATTTAGCTCAGACATTGGCTCACGTGCATTAAATAGAATTGATGCGGTAAAAGTGATGCGTGGACCGCAGTTTAGTGAAGATGCAGGCCCGATGGCGCACCCGATCCGCCCTGAAAAAGTTATAGAAATGAATAACTTTTATACCGTTACTGTATATGACAAAGGTTCAGAAGTGATCCGTATGATGCATACAATTTTGGGGGAAGAAAACTTCCAAAAAGGCATGCAATTGTATATTGAACGCCATGATGGCACAGCGGCGACATGCGATGACTTTGTTAAAAGTATGCAAGACGCATCTAACATTGATCTTTCGCTTTTCTCGAAATGGTATAGTCAGTCAGGTACACCAGAACTTGCGGTAGAGCGAGAATTTAATGAAGCCGACAATACACTAACCCTGACTGTGTCGCAGTTTACACCAGCCATGCAAGATCAAAGCGATAAATCGCCATTGCATATTCCAATCGCACTAGAACTTATTTCACCTGGAGGTAAATCACAACCCTTAGTTATTGACGGTAATAAGATTGAACGCGTTATCAACCTAACAGATTCACGTCAGCAATTTATATTTGAAAATATTGCAAAAGACACTGCGGTCGTCTTTTTGGAAGATTTCTCAGCGCCATGTAAAGTGAAGTTTGAACAATCTCTTTCTGAATTAATCACGATTGTTAAATATGCGCGCAGCGATTTTTCGAAGTGGGATGCGATGCAGCGTATAATGGTTGACGCGCTAAAAGCCGGCATCGATAACGGCACGCAACTTGATGAAGAAATAGTGGCGTTGTTTTGCTATTTACTTACCTCAAACGTTAAGGACCTCGCGTTATTAAGCGAGCTTTTAACACTGCCGAGTTTTGATACGGTTGCAAGTGATTATCACCCAATTCCTGTAGATGCCATTACTGAACAAGTGCATGCAGTAAAATCATTTTTAGCGACTACATTGTTAAGTGATATCGCCGCGCGTTATCAAACACTAAGCGAAAACGGCGATTTAGATGCAACTAGTATTGCAACGCGTGCATTAAAAGGTCGCTTACTAGATTATCTTGCAGCGGCAGATTGGCAGGATGTAGAGAGTGAGATTGAGACGCAGTTTATCAGCGATAACATGACAAATAGCTTAAATGCACTGTCAGCAGCATGTGAAAATAAACGAACCAGCCACGAAAGCTTACTCGAGCGTTTCAAAGATAAATGGCATCACGATGTATTGGTATTGGATAAATGGCTTGCATTGAAAGGGCGATTAAAGGGTGACAATACAACAAATGTGATCCGCGCCATGTTTGAAAGTGGTGAAGTTGATATTACTAACCCAAATCGCGTACGTGCATTGCTAATGAGTTATTGTATGTTTAACCCGCAATCATTTCATGCGCTAAATGGTGAAGGGTATCGTTTGCTGACGGATTTACTGATTAAACTCGATAAAATTAATCCACAAAACGCAGCACGTTTAATTACGCCGCTGTTAAGCTTTAAGCGTCATACCGATGAACGTCAAATGCACGTTAAAGCGCAATTACAACGTCTCGCTGATTTACCAGACCTAAGCCCTGATTTGTTTGAAAAGGTGAGTAACGCGTTAAATGGAGCGTAACACCTACTACTTTTCAATTAATTTAAACTATCAAGAGTGTATGGCCTACTATAAAGGCCATTACACCAGCATTCAGGTACTAAGTGATTGTGGTAAAACAATTCGCTTCGCCGCAGAAAAATTACGACCTTTTATGTCATCAATTGGCATAAAAGGGCGTTTTCGTATCCATTTAACCACCGAAAATAAATTTATTTCAATAGAGAAAGTTAATTAAAATCATATGCTTATTTGTCTTTTTGGGGGCGTTCTTAGAACTTTTTCAAGTTCTTTTCATTAAGCACTTTTCATTTCGATTGTTTAACTGGTAAGATGTCTTACCTATGTGATTAGAAAGTAGAATATCAAATAACAAGAGCGAATATGTAATCGAATTAATAGATTACGCTATATCTCATGTTTTACTTGTAATTTTATGAATTGCTTTCTATCGTTACAAGCATACTAAAAACAATAACTTGATAACAAAACAGCCCGCCATAGGGGGAATATATATGATAAAAAGTCCTCTTTTTGTCAAAAATAAACTGGCTTTAGGTGTTACAGCCGCGTGTATGGCACTTGCAAGCCAAAGTGCTTCAGCTGCATCATTTGAAGTTGGTGGTTTTGAAGTACAATTTGACTCTACTTTTTCTTACGGTACTAGCTACCGTTTAGAAGACCGTGATTTCGATACTCACATTGGTAAATCTAATCACCCTCGCTTTGATTGGACAGGATATCATCCTGCACTTAACCCAATCTACACATCAGACCAAATCTGGGCTGAGCCAGGTATTTACTCAAATAATGGTGATGCCGGTAACCTTAACTTTGATAGCGGTGAAGCATTTTCACAGTTATTAAAAGGCACCCATGAATTAGAAATACGCAAAGACAACTTCGGTTTCTTTACACGTTTTATGTATTTCTATGATTTTGCTCTTAACGATAAAGACTTAGCATACAAAAACCCGACATCAGGACAGGGCGTTGACCCATGTGCAAATAAAGAGTCGGAAGAGCTTGTGTGTAAAGATCTTCGTTTACTTGATGCATTTGTGTATGCAGATTTTGATTTGAATGATGGCTACAACCCATTGTCAGTTCGTTTAGGTCAGCAAGTAATTAACTGGGGTGAAAGTGCCTTAATTTCACATGGTATTAATATTAACCCAGTCGACGTGGATCGTTTAAAAGCGCCAGGTGCTGAAGTTAAAGAAGCCTTTATTCCTGTAGGTATGCTTTGGGCATCACTCGGTATTACAGAAAATGTTTCTGCTGAAATGTTTTATCAATATCAGTGGCACGAAACACGCCTTCCTGTCGCTGGAACCTATTTTTCTACCAATGACTTTGCGGCGGTAAACGGTAATGCTAACAACGTTCAGCTTGGTTTTACATCAAACCCAGATATCGATTTAGCTTATTTAACTAACTCACTAAACAGTATGTATGGACAGTGGGGCCAAGTTGTTGCCGCTCAAGGTATGGATCCATCAAGCGCTGAAGCGCAATCGCTACTTGCTAGTATGTATTTAGCGCACCCAACTAAAGTTGCGATTAAAGCCAATGGCGACAAAGCACTTAAAAAACCAAAAGATTCAGGCCAGTATGGTTTGAAATTAGGTTGGTTTGTCCCTGAGCTTAATGAAACTGAGTTTGGGTTTTATTACGTAAACTACCATGAGCGCAGACCGTTAATTTCAGGTAAGGCGTCAGATTTTACTGCTGCTGGAATTGGGCACGACTTAGCGTATATCGCTACAAACACCATTACTGCAGACAACATCACTAATTTAAAAGGCTTTACTGAAGCACAACTTGAATATCCAGAAGATATTCAAATGTACGCACTTAGCTGGAACACCGCCATTGGTGAAACAGCGTTTGCGGGTGAATTCACTTATAGAAAAGACGAGCCATTACAAATTGATGACGTTGAATTGCTATATGCTGGTATGGCTGAGCAGTTGGCAAACCCAGGTGTGCCAGATGCGGTACGTCAGGACATGTTTGCAGGCATCTCACAAGTAGAAACGGTATCACCAAGTGAAGTTGCACAAGGCTATATTCTACGTGACTCTGCGCAGCTTCAATTTAGTTTGTCACACTTATTTGGTCCATCTTTAGGTGCTGATAGTTGGGCAGTCTTAGGTGAAGTAGGTGGTGTACACGTTATTGATATGCCAGAGTATGATGAGCTTCGTTTGAATGTGCCAGGTACAGGTCGCAGCGGTATTATGCAAGGTCCAGCTGATGATTACACAGCGCTTCACTTGCTATTATCTAACGGTCCTGAAACGGAGCAGTTTGCATCAGCAACATCATGGGGTTATCGCCTAGTAGCTAAAGGTGAATACAACAATCTATTCGCAGGTGTGAACTTCTCACCTCGTGTTGTATTCTCACATGATGTGAATGGTACAACACCAGATCCAATGTTCTTATTTGTTGAAGATCGTATGTCTACTTCTGTTACCCTTAATTTTAACTATCAAAACCAGTGGTCATTCGACTTTGGTTACAATAGTTTCTGGGGGGGCGGTAAAGCCAATGGCTTAGCAGACCGCGATTATGTTTCATTTAATATTAAGTATTCTATTTAAGGGTAACAATATGATTAAAAAACCTACCCTAGTGGCTCTAGCATTGTGTAGCGTATTTAGCGCTTCACAAGCTTTAGCTAAAATTTCACCAGAACAAGTTGCTCGTTTAGGTCAAGATTTAACACCACTTGGTGCTGAAAAAGCGGGTAATGCGGATGGCTCAATTCCATCATGGGAAGGTGGTATTACAAAAGCACCTGACAACTATAAAGTAGGTGATCACCACCCAGATCCATTTGCTGACGATAAAGTATTATTCACTATCGATAAGTCGAATGTTGAACAGTATAAAGAGATGCTTTCTCCTGGTCAGGTAGCGATGTTTGAAGCTTATCCAGATAGCTTCAAAATGAATATTTACCAAACACGTCGTAGTGCGTCATATCCACAGTTCATCTATGATGCAACTAAAAAGTATGCAACAACGGCAGAGCTTGTTGAAGAAGGTAATGGTATTAAAAATACTGCAATCGGTATTCCGTTCCCAATTCCTGAAACAGGTTTAGAAGCAATTTGGAACCATATCTTACGTTACCGTGGTCTTTCGATTAAGCGCTACGGTGGTCAAGCGGCTCCAACGGCAAGCGGCTCATACAACATTGTTGGCTTTGATGAAAAACTACTGGTTAAGTATTCAGAGCAAGATGCGACTCCTGAGTCACTGCAAAAGTCGAATATCCTGTTTAAGTTTAAACAAAAAGTAACGGAACCTGCGCGTTTAGCAGGTACAGCACTACTTGTTCACGAAACAATGGATCAAGTATTAACACCACGCCAGGCATGGACTTATAACACGGGTCAACGCCGTGTTCGTCGTGCACCAAACGTAGCATATGATGCACCGGGAACAGCGTCGGATAGTTTACGTACAACTGATGACTTCGATATGTTTAACGGTTCACCAAACCGTTACGACTGGAAGTTATTAGGTAAAAAAGAAATGTACATTCCATATAACAGTTACAAGCTACATAGCAACGAGCTGAAATATGATGACATTTTGAAGCCAGGTCACATTAACCCAGAACACGTACGTTATGAAAAACACCGTGTTTGGGTAGTAGAAGCGAATCTTAAAGATGGTACGCGTCATATTTATAAGAAGCGTGTATTCTTTATTGACGAAGATAGCTGGCAAATTCATGTTGCAGATCTTTATGATAACCGCGACCAGTTATACCGTGTAGCAATGGCTCATGGTGTGAACTATTACGAAGTACCAACTCATTGGAGTACTTTGGATGTTTATCACGATCTTAACTCACGTCGTTACTTAGCAATTGGCTTAGATAACGAAGAGAAGATGTATGACTTCCAAGAAATGTTCAAAGACACCGAGTTTACTTCAAACGCATTACGTCGCTCTGGTCGACGCTAAATAATAATACGGCCCGCGAGGGCCGTTTTTCTCACAACGCTACCTATATGAAAAAATATCTATTTTTAATCGGCTCTCTATTGACGACTAGCGCAATTGCGCAAGTAACACCACAGGCGGCAATTCCAGCTAAACTTGCGGCTAAAAACCTCTTAACCGATATTACCCGTGTCGGCAGCCAAACTTTGGCAGTTGGTAAGTGGGGAAACATTGTTTATAGCAATGACAACCAAGAGTGGCTACAAGCAAACTCTCCAGTCCAAAGCTTGCTAACGGGAGTTTATTTTATAAATGCAAATGTTGGTTGGGCGGTAGGCCACGACGCAACGATTTTGCATACTACAGACGGCGGAAAGAACTGGACAATTCAGCAGTTTTTACCTGAATTAGATAAACCGTTACTTGATATTCTGTTTTTTGATGCCAATCACGGATTAGCAATTGGCGCGTATGGCTTAAGTTATCGCACAACTGATGGCGGTAAAACATGGCAAAAAGAATTTTATGATTCGCTGTTGTATGAAGAAGATCGTGCGTACCTGAATGACTTAAAAGAATCAGATCCACAAGGGTACAAAATAGAAACCCAAGCGATTTTGCCGCATTTTAATAAAATATTTTTAGATGGCGAAACACTGTGGCTAGTGGGTGAGCTAGGTTTAATGGCAACCAGTAGCGATATGGGTAAAACATGGCAACGTCTAGATGAAATCTATGCCGGTTCATTTTTCTCATTCAATAAATTAGATAATCAATACCTAGTAGGTGGTCTGCGCGGTACTGCGTTTTCTAGTACTGATGGTGTTGAGTGGACACAATTAGAAACTGACACCACAGCATCAATAAATAATATTGAAATTGTCGGTAATAAAGCGGTGCTTTTGGCAAATAGTGGTGTGTGGTTTACCTACAGTGATAACCAGTTAGTTAAATTTGTTACAAAAGACGGCAAATCACTTTTGGCGGGTGCGAAGAATAATAATGAATTAATCGTCGCATCAGAAGCGGGAATACATAAACTTAGCGTGCAGTAATTATGAATTCATTATTAACAAAAATAGAAACAAGTCTTTTTAGACACCGCTTAGCAGTATTGTTTATCTTTATTGCGGCCACTGTATTTTTAGGTTTCCAAGCTACTCAAATTAAACTTGATGCGTCGTTTAATAAGAATATTCCGTTAAATCACGAGTATATGAAAACCTACCTTAAGCACGAAAAGCAATTTGGCGGTGCTAACGGTATTCTAATTTCAGTGTGTGATACACGTGGTGACATTTTTAATGAAGAGTTCTTTACCCAGCTTAAAAATGTGCACGACCAGTTATTCTTTATTCCGGGCGTGAATCGACCGCTTGTAAGTTCGATATTTGCACCGAGCGCGCGCTTTGTTGAAGTAGTAGAAGACGGCTTTGCCGGTGGACCAATTATTCCTGCAGATTTCAAAGCCGACGCGCGCGGTCTTGCAACTGTTAAATCAAACATTGAAAAAGCAAAAGTTGTTGGCCGTATGGTCGCGAACGATTATTCGTGCGCTATGGTAACAGCTCAGCTGATGGAAACTGATCCAAAGACGCAAGAAAAACTGGATACCTTAGTATTTGCTGAAAAGCTTGAATCGGAAATTCGCAACAAATTCACTACCGATAACGTATCTATTCATATTATCGGTTTCGCTAAAATGGCAGGTGATGTTGCTGATGGCGCTAAAGATGTAGTGTTGTTTTTCTTGATTGCAATTTTAATTACAACTGTAATGGTATGGCTTTTCTGTAAGAGTATGAAGCTAACCGTGTTACCAATTGTGTGCTCACTTATCGCTGTAATTTGGCAACTTGGCTTATTAAATTTAGTTGGCTTTGGACTTGATCCAATGTCAATTTTGGTACCATTTTTGGTATTTGCTATCGGTGTAAGTCATGGTGTGCAAATGATCAACAGTATTGGTCAGAAAGTTGCGAAGGGCTTGTCTAACAAAGTTGCCGCGCAATCTAGTTTTGCTGCATTGCTTGTCCCTGGTGGTATTGCATTACTGTCTGACACCGTTGGTTTTATCACATTATTATCAATCGATATTGGTATTATTCGTGAGCTTGCGATAACAGCGAGCTTGGGTGTAGCGGTAATTATCTTTACCAACCTTGTATTACTGCCCGTTATTGCATCTTACCTTGACTACACCAAAATGAAGCGTGTTGATGATGGTAATGGCGAAACGCACGACGCATTTGCAGGTATTCGTGAAATGCTTGTTAAAGCCACTGAGCCAAAAGCGAGTAAGGCTATTTTATTTATTGCTGCTGCGCTGTTTGTATTTGGTTTTATCAAATCAAACGAAATGCAAATTGGTGACTTACATGCAGGTGCGCCGTCACTTCATGAAGATGCCCGTTATAACCAAGACACCTTCCTTATCACCGACAAATATTCGATCTCGGTTGATATTTTAAAAGTGATTGTTGAGGCAGAGCCAGAAGCGTGTACTTTCCACGACACAATGGAGCGAATCGATCGTTTCCAGTGGAAGTTACAAAACGTTGACGGCGTGCAATCGGCTGTATCTCTTAGCAGTATCGCACAGCAGGTTAACGCTGGTTATAACGAAGGTAATTTAAAATGGCAAACTCTGCCGCGCAATACAGCGTCACTTGTACAAGCCTCTAGCCGCGTAGAAACAAGCTCAGGTTTATTAAATAGTGATTGCTCTGTGATGCCAATTGTTGCCTTTATTGAAGACCATAAAGCTAAAACGATTAATCACGTTGTTGATGCGGTTAAGCAATTCGCCGAAGAAGAGGGCACAGACACACTTAGATTTAAGTTAGCGTCGGGTCCTGTTGGTGTTATGGCGGCAACTAACGAATCAGTAAGCGAAGCGCAATTGCCAATGATGATTTACGTTTATGGTGCGGTAATTTTACTTTGCTTAATCAGTTTCCGTTCGTTACGTGCCACCATTGCTGTCGTGTTACCGCTTTATGTGGTGTCAACGCTTGCACAAGCACTAATGGTATCGCTAGAAATTGGTTTAACCGTGAGTACCTTACCTGTAATTGCCCTTGGTGTTGGTATTGGTGTTGACTATGGTATTTACATTCTGTCGTCAATGAGTGGGTTATTGCGCCAAGGCGTACCGTTGACAGAAGCATATCGCCGTGCGTTGATTGAGCGTGGTAGTGCGGTACTGTTTACCGGTATTACCTTAGCTGTTGGTGTAAGCACTTGGGTATTTTCTGCACTTAAGTTCCAAATGGACATGGGAATTTTGCTAACCTTTATGTTTTTGGTCAACATGTTAGGTGCTGTACTCCTCCTACCAGCGCTAGGTACACTACTGTGGCGCAAAAAAACTTCTGAATAAATGTGTACTGAAATGGCCAGAAATGGCCATTTCTATCTATATTTTGTGAATAGTAAGCCAACTGGTTGAAATATGTACTGGTTTGCTACAAAAAATGCTATTTATATCTATGCTAAAAGAGTTAGAATTCACCTGACTCCATTGCAGTTTGTTAGACTGCAAATAGTTACCGTTCACAGGTAGGTATAGATAAGGAACACATAATGACTCAACAAGAAGGCCAAACCTCAGTTTTACTCGAAAACGTATCGTCTTTGATCCGTAGTAAGGTAAAAGCCACAAATGTGTCGCTTGTCGAAAAGTTTGCTAAAACACTCTACAGTAATATGTCGACTGAAGACTTAGCAAGCCGTAATGACAGTGACTTATATGGCGCAGCGCTTAGCTTATGGAATAGCTTGGAAAAACACACTGATGATACAGCGCTTATCCGTGTATTTAATCCAGAACTCGCTAATAATGGTTGGCAATCCTCTCACACAATCGTAGAAATAATCGCAAAAGACATGCCGTTTTTAGTGGACTCTGTTCGCATGGCTTTGGCGCGTGAAAATATTGTTTCACACTTATTACTTCACTCTCCGTTAAAAATTAAGCGCGACAAAGATGGTTTAATCTCTGCATTGTCTGGTATGAAGACAGAGCAAGAATCTGACTCAAACAAAACCGTGTTCTTTATTGAAATCGACCGTCAGTCTGATAAGTCGGTTATTGCATCTATTAAAAAAGAGTTAGAGTCAGTGTTGGCAGATGTGTCGGTAGCCGTTGAAGACTGGTTAGCAATTAAAGACAAACTTGTGTCTATCAGCAAAGCGTTGCCAAAACGTAAAGGCATTAAAAATAAAACTGAAGTTAAAGAAACAGTTGAGTTCTTAGATTGGTTAGCAAAAGATAACTTCACGCTTATGGGTTATCGCCAATACGACTTATCACCAATTAAAGGTGACTATCAGTTAACAGGTGTGGCTGATACAAGCTTAGGTATGATGAAGTTATCAGATGAGACTAAATCTCGTCGCCTTTCTGATTTACCAGAAGTTGCACGTAAAGAAGCACACAGTGATAACTTGCTTATCCTTACCAAAACAAACTCACTTTCACGCGTTCACCGTCCAGCTTATATTGATTACATCGGCATTAAACGTTTCGATGACGAAGGCAATGTAATTGGTGAAGATCGCTTTATTGGTTTGTTCTCTTCAAGCTTCTATAACAACAGTGCAGCAGACGTACCGGTGCTAAAAAGTAAGATCAAGCGCGTACTTGATATGACAGACTTTGCACCTGGCACGCACGCATACAAAGCGGTACTTAATATTTTAGAAACGTACCCACGTGACGAGTTATTACAAGCACGCGAAAAAGAATTATTAGAAGTTGCTCTTGGTGTTCACCATATGCAAGAACGTGATATGTCACGTGTATTTGTACGCCAAGATACCTATGGTCGTTTCTTCTCGTGCATGGTCTATGTACCAAGAGAGCGCTATAACACGGCATTACGTCGTGAAACGCAAAGCATTCTTGCAAATGCGTTTGGCTCAAATGAACACGTTGAGTTTACCACCTTCTTCTCAGAATCAATGCTAGCACGTACGCATTATACGGTACGTGGTTGCGACCAAAATGTTGAATATACAGTGAAACAAATCGAAAGAAATCTAATTGAAGCGGCCCGTACATGGGAAGATAAACTTCACGGTGCATTGCTAGAGCGTGCAGGCGAATCGCGCGGCAATGAACTTGCACGTAAGTATTCTAAAGCCTTTGCTAGTGCATACCGTGAACAAGTACTGCCAAGTGCTGCTGTTGTTGATATTGAAAAGCTAGAAAGCTTGTCAGACGAAAACAAGCTTGCCATGCTGTTTTACCGTCCACAAGAAAGTGCCAATACAAATCAGGTACGTTTAAGCCTATATCACAAAAACGAACCAATTCACTTATCAGATGTAATGCCAATTATTGAAAACTTTGGTCTTCGTGTTATTGGTGAAACACCGTATTCAGTGAAGACCGAAGATGGGCAAGTAAACTGGATTATGGATTTCAGCATGCTGATGAGCAACGATGACCTTGATGATTTCTCAAAGGTGTCGGAGCGTTTCCAACTTGCATTGCTTAATGTATGGAACAACAAGCTTGAAGATGATGGCTTCAACAAACTCGTTCTTGCGGCAAGCTTAAAAGGCCGCGAAGCGTCGATCATTCGTGCTTACGCAAAATACATGCGCCAAATTGGTGTGACGTTCTCACAAAGCTACATTGAAAGCACGTTTGAGAACTACCCACATATTGCACAGTTACTTGTGAAGTTATTCGATAAGAAGTTCTCACCTAAGTCTAAGTTTACTGAAAAAGGCTATGAGAAAATCGTTAACGATATTATTGCTGAACTTGATAACGTTGCGAACTTAGACGATGACCGAATTATTCGACTTTACGTTGATATGATTGGTGCAACACTGCGTACTAACTTCTATCAAAAAGATAAAGACGGCATCTACAAGCCTTACATTTCATTTAAGGTTCAACCAAGCCTAATTCCTGAAATGCCATTACCACTGCCTGCGTTTGAGATTTTTGTTTACTCGCCGCGTGTTGAAGGTGTTCACTTACGTGGTGGTAAGGTTGCTCGTGGTGGTTTACGTTGGTCAGACCGCCGAGAAGATTTCCGTACAGAAGTACTAGGCCTGGTTAAAGCACAGCAAGTTAAAAACACCGTAATTGTACCTGTAGGTTCAAAAGGTGGTTTTGTTTGTAAACAGCTGCCTACTGATCGCGAAGCCTTCTTTAAAGAAGGTCAAGAGTGTTACAAACTATTCATTCGTGGTTTATTAGATATCACAGATAACATTCACCACGGTGAAATTGTACCGCCAGTAGATGTTGTTCGTCATGACGAAGACGACCCATACCTAGTAGTTGCAGCCGATAAAGGCACCGCGACTTTCTCAGATATTGCAAATGGCATTTCTGAAGAATACGGTTTCTGGTTAGGTGATGCATTCGCATCAGGTGGTTCAATTGGTTACGACCACAAAGCCATGGGTATTACAGCGAAAGGTGCGTGGGAATCAGTTAAACGTCACTTCCGCGAAATCGGCATTGATTGTCAGACGACTGACTTTACCTGTGTTGCCATCGGTGACATGGCAGGTGACGTATTCGGTAACGGTATGCTGTTATCTAAGCATATTCGTCTGCAAGCTGCATTTAATCACATGCATATCTTCATCGACCCTAACCCAGATGCAGCGTCTTCATACCTAGAGCGCCAGCGTATGTTTGAACTACCACGTTCATCGTGGGAAGACTATAACAAAGACTTAATTTCTCAAGGCGGTGGTATTTTCTCACGTAGTGCGAAATCAATTACACTGACTCCTGAAATTAAGAAAATGCTAGGTACTAAGAAAGCAACAATGACACCAAATGAGTTGTTACGTGCAATCTTAATGATGCAAGTAGACCTAATTTGGAACGGTGGTATTGGTACTTACATTAAAGCGAAATCTGAAACGCATGCTGATGTGGGCGACCGTGCAAACGATGCGCTACGTGTTAATGGTGAAGAGCTTAACGCGAAGATCTTCGGCGAAGGCGGTAACTTAGGTGCAACGCAATTAGGTCGTATCGAGTTCACAGCTAACGGTGGTCGCATGAACACAGACTTCATCGATAACGTGGGTGGTGTAGCGTGTTCAGATAACGAAGTAAACATTAAGATTTTACTAAATGGTTTGGTTTCTGAAGGTGATTTAACTAAGAAACAGCGTGACGAATTGCTTTATTCAATGACGGATGAAGTATCAGAGATGGTATTAAAAGATTGTTACCGTCAAACACACACAATTTCTGTAACACAGTTAAAAGGCCCTCAAACGCTAAAAGAGCAAATTCGCTTTATTCATGCGCTTGAAAAAGATGGCAAGCTTAACCGTGATATCGAATTCTTACCGTCAGACGAAGAGTTAGCAGAACGTCAAGCAGCAGGTAAGGGTTTAACTCGTCCAGAACTTTCTGTACTTGTTTCATACGCTAAAATGGTGCTTAAAGAGCAGCTTGTAATCGAAGAAATCACTGATAATCCGTATTACCGAAGCTTGTTAGTTGATGCATTCCCAGCACCGCTGCGCGAACGTTTCAACAATGCGATGGATAACCACCCACTGCGTGGTGAAATCATTGCAACTAAACTAGCGAACCAAATCGTTAATGATATGGGTCTGAACTTTATTGTTCGTATGAGCGAAGAGACAGGTGCGCCAGTAAGTGAAATTGTACTTTGTTACTCAATGGCTAAAGCAGTATTTGAACTGGGTAATGCATGGCAAGATATCTCTGCACTTGATAACCAGATCCCGTCAATTGTACAAACAGAAATGTTGTATCAATTACGCCGTACTGTTCGTCGTGCGACACGTTGGTTCTTACGTCACCGCAACAAAGCACTCAACATTGAACAAACAATCGAGTTCTTTGCACCAGCGTTTAATGACTTAAGTGAAAACATCACGTCGTATATGGTTAATGAAGAAGCTGAAAAACTGAATACAGAAATTAACTTATTGGCTAAAGAAGGTGTACCAAGTGCACTTGCTAAGCGCATTGCACAACTTTCAAGCTTGTTCTCAGTGATGGACTTAGCGCAAGTAGCAGATGCATCAAGTAAACCAATCTCACAAGTTTCTGAAACTTACTTCAAGCTTGGTGCGGGCATGGGTCTACACTGGTTCTTAGATCAAATTACCAAGCAACCGGTTGCCAACCACTGGCAAGCACTTGCACGTGCATCGTACCGTGAAGAGCTTGATTGGCAGCAGCGTTCTCTTTCACAAGTTGTGCTTAATAACTGTGAAACAGCAGGTTGTGATGTTGATACCATCATTGAAAGCTGGATGAACGAGCACCAAGTACTGCTTGAGCGTTGGCAGCATATGTTGGCTGAGTTTAAAACGTCGCAAACGCACGACTTTGCAAAATTCTCGGTGGCATTACGCGAATTAATGCTACTAAGCCACAATTGCGATACTGCGCAATAACAAAAATTTAGATACAATACCCCGGAATTTTCCGGGGTATTTTTTTATTAAGAGGTCAACACAATTATGTTTTATGATTTAGCGCGTCGTTTTATGTTTAGTAAAGATGCTGAATGGTCGCATGACTTTGCTTTATCAAACCTAAAGCGATTTGCCAATACACCGTTATCGATGTGCTGGTCTCAATCGGTTGCCAGTAAACCAACCACGTTTTTAGGTTTAGAATTGCCAAACCCTGTTGGTCTTGCTGCGGGTCTTGATAAAAATGCCGAATGTATCGATGCCTTTTCACAAATGGGCTTTGGCTTTATTGAAGTAGGTACGGTGACACCGCGCCCACAGGCAGGTAATGACAAACCGCGTATTTTCCGTTTACCTCAGGCTAATGCGGTGATTAACCGTATGGGCTTTAATAATAAAGGTGTTGATTACTTACTGGCGAATGTAAAAAATGCGCAATACAAAGGCATTTTAGGCATTAACATTGGTAAGAACAAAGACACTCCTAATGAGCAAGGTAAAGACGACTACATTCACTGTATGCGTAAAGTATTTACCAGTGCATCTTATATTACGGTGAATATTTCATCACCCAACACCCCAGGACTACGTGACTTACAATATGGTGAGGCGCTAGATGATTTACTTGGTTCACTTAAGAATGAGCAGCTTGATTTAGCAGCAAAACACGGTAAACAAGTACCTATGCTGGTTAAAATTGCGCCGGATCTTGATCAAGTTCAAGTTCAGCAAGTATCCGAATCATTGATCAATAATAAAATTGACGGCGTGATTGCAACTAACACGACGCTTGATCGCAGCGCAGTAGAAGGCATGCAACATGCGAATGAAGCAGGGGGCTTATCGGGTCATCCAGTTCGTCATAGATCTACGGAAATAGTTAAAGAAATTAAACGCTTAACTAACGGTGAGTTGCCAATTATCGGTGTCGGTGGCATTGATTCAGCCGAATCAGCGAAAGAAAAATTCGCCGCTGGCGCTGATTTAGTGCAAGTCTACACCGGTTTTATTTACCAAGGACCACCTATGATCAAAAAGATCATAAACTCCTTATAAGGATCGGTTATTTAACATTATGATCCTATTGAAAATATTCTAAAAAATAGTTTATTTTTAGTACCATAGCTCTATAATCCTCAAGATGTCATGTTTTGGGGATTTTTTGATATTATGTTGCAAGCAGGGAAAGATTGGCGTTGGCTAACGTGTAAAGAGCGAAACCGTTTAGTGTTGTATGTAGAATCAACACGCGAAGAGCTTGTTATGCCATATAAAACGCGTCAACTTACGCAAGCAGCAATCGAGGGCAGTTGCTTTAGCCTCGAAGATGCCGCCCTGTATGAGCAGATCTGTCATTATCTCTCAGCTTTTAGCATTTGGAGTGAAGGCGAAATAGCCGTCATTGCACTCCATGCGACTGCAGCCAAATTACACCTTAAGCCAGTACTGGCTAAAAGTTGGTTTTTCAAACCTTATCAAGGTCACACCCCAAGTACCGAAGCGATTATTACCTTGAATTCGCAAAAGCAAAGCGGTCAGTTTTTGATCATTGAATGCGGTAATGATGCCAGTGTGTGCATGTGTTTAGAGCACCAAATGCAACTAGACGATAATTTTGCATTAAGTCGTTTTGAAACCATTAAAGTGCTTAACGATCGCGTAAATCCTATCTTAATCAACCAATCACAGCTAAAACGCGCCTAGGCTTTATCGCTACTCGAATTTAAAACTGTTATACTTCAGCCAGATTTTTTAACTGGGTTTTTTGCTTTGAGCAATTCGCTTTCTTTTATTGCACTAACGTCGATTGGTGTTGAAAATTTACTCGCTACTGAAATTCAAGCGACTGGTGCTGAAATTACTAAACAGAGTATTGGTTCTATTCGTTTTAACGCATCCAATAAGCAAGCACAAACACTGTGTTTAGCGAGTCGCTATGCGACACGGGTGATGATGTTGTTGACCGAATCGGATACCGTTAATACCAAAGATGATTTATACGCGCTTGCCAAAGGGTTTGATTGGCAAGAGTACTTTGGACCAACACAAACGTTTGCAATTGATTTTAGCGGTACTAATCGTGAACTGAAGAATACTCAGTTTTCAACACTGGTAGTAAAAGATGCAATTGTCGATTCTTTCTTTGCAAGTCATCAACAACGTCCTAGTATCTCTAAAACGTCACCTAATGTGCGTATTGTTGGTCGTTTAAACAAAGAAAAGTGTGCTTTATATATCGACTTTTCAGGCCCAGGCCTTTCGAAGCGTGGTTATCGTCCTCATCAAGGTGATGCACCGATCAAAGAACACTTAGCGGCGGCGTTAGTGAGTCGTTCAGGTTGGCTAAATGATACCTCACGCCCGTTGTTTGATCCGTGTTGTGGTTCAGCAACGCTATTAATTGAAGCGGCGATGATGGCGTGGAATATTGCACCGGGTTTATATCGTAAACATTTTGCGTTCGAATCACTTCCGGGGTTTCGCGCGGCAAAATTCAAAGAACTAAAGCAAGAACTTAAAGACCAACAAACTGATCAAAAGCTGTATTTAATCGGTAATGATATTGATGAACGCGTATTACAAAAAGCGCAAAATAATATTGAAAATTTACCTTTTGCAAAGTTTATTCAGTTAAAAAAAGCAGATGCCAATAAACTCACTGCCGTAGCAAAACAGCCTGGAGTGGTGCTATCTAACTTACCGTATGGTGAGCGTTTGGGTGAAAAAGCAGAGCTAGTTAATTTATATCGTCATTTAGGTGATGCGTTTAAAAAGCATTTTAAATTTTGGCATTTAGCGCTATTTGCAACCGATGTTAGTTTATTAGCCCTCTTAAAACTTGCCAAGAAAAAGCAGTACAAACTGAAAAATGGCCCGTTAGATTGTGTGCTTAACCTTTATGATTTAGACGAAAAAAACACTGAGCAATCAAGCCAAACTAAACTTAACTACGATGGCTCAATGGCGTTTGCTAATCGCCTTAAGAAAAACCGTCAAGGCCTAAAATCATGGCTTAAAAAAGAACGCGTTAGTTGTTACCGTTTATACGATGCGGATATTCCAGAGTACAACGTTGCCGTTGATGTTTATAACGAGTACTTGGTGATTTATGAATATGCGCCACCAAAAACCATTGATGAAGCCACCGCAGAAAAGCGCTTACAAGATATTATTTATTTATCTGCGCAAACCCTTGATATTGCACCAAGCAACATTGTTGTAAAACAGCGTAAGCAGCAAAAGGGCACATCTCAGTATAAAAAAGCACAGCGTACCGACAAGTCAAAAAATAACATGACGGTAGAAGAGTACGGTGTGAAATTTAAAGTTAATCTACACGACTATTTAGACACAGGACTATTTTTAGATCACCGTTTAGCACGTCGTTATATGCAGCAAAACTGCAAAGATTTACGTGTACTTAATTTGTTTGCGTATACCTGTAGTGCATCAACGCACGCAGCGGTAGGTGGTGCAAAATCGGTCACCAGTGTTGATATGAGTAATACCTATTTAAAATGGGGCCGTGAAAACTTTGCGTTAAATAACCTTAACAGCCCACGTTATCATTTTGAACAAGCGGATTGCCTTGCATGGTTAGAACAAGCAAAAGGTCAGTTTGATTTTATCTTTTTAGACCCGCCGACATTTTCAAACTCAAAGCGTATGAAAAAAGAGTTTGATGTTCAGCGTGATCACATTAAGTTGTTTACCTGGGTAAAACGTATTTTGGCACCAAACGGTACCTTGTTGTTTTCAAATAACAAGCGCGGTTTTACGATGAACGAAGAAGGCTTACTAGACCTTGGCTTGATAGCAGAAAATATCAGCGATAAAACACTTTCGCCTGATTTTAAACGCAATAAGCAAATTCACAACGCGTGGCTTATCCGTAATGCCTAAGATAACGCTGTATCACACAGAGGGTTGTCACTTATGTGAGCAAGCGCATGCATTATTTGTGCAAGCCGGCTTAGCTGCAGAGCTAGATTTAGTCGACATTGTTGACGATGAAACGTTAATGGCTGAGTACCAAACGACGATTCCGGTAGCTGAGTTTAGCACTGGCACAAAACTATTTTGGCCATTTTATCTTGAAGACATTTTAAAAAATAAATAATCATGGATTTAATTAGAATTACAGGAGCGCAGTTAGCGTTCGGCACACACCCATTGCTTGATAATGCAGAAATGCTGATTGAAAATGGCGAGCGGGTATGTATTGTAGGTCGTAACGGCGCTGGTAAATCAAGCTTGCTTAAAGTGCTTGATAGTCAAATTCAGTTGGATGATGGTGAAATTAACCGTCTGAGTGGATTAAAAGTAGCACGCCTTGAGCAAGATCCACCAAAAGGTGCGAATGGCACCGTATTTGATTATGTTGCCAATGGCTTACCGCACATTGCGACACTGTTAATTGAATATCACGAAGTGAGCGCGAGATTAAGTCAAGATAACAGTGACAAAACACTTAAACAGTTCGAGCGCTTATCGTCTCAGTTAGAGGCAAACGACGGTTGGCGTTTCGAAACGCAAATAAACCAAGTGTTAAGTCAGTTAGAACTCGATCCAAACAGTGATTTAACCTCACTTTCGGGCGGTTGGCTTAGAAAAGTAGCGCTTGCGAAAGCACTGGTAGGTGAGCCAGATCTATTATTACTAGATGAGCCAACTAACCACTTGGACGTTGCCAGCATTGAGTGGTTGGAAAAATTCTTAAAAGAATTTAATGGTGCGATCGTATTTATTTCTCACGACCGTGCATTTATTCGTTCAATGGCAACACGTATTCTTGATTTAGACCGAGGTAAGCTGGCCTCTTACCCTGGTAATTATGAAAAATATCTAGAGCAAAAAGAGCACGCATTAAAAGTTGAAGAAAGCCAAAATGCCTTGTTTGATAAAAAACTCGCGGAAGAAGAAGCATGGATCCGTCAGGGCATTAAAGCGCGCCGTACGCGTAACGAAGGCCGTGTTCGCGCACTTAAACAACTGCGTGTGGAACGAAAAGCCCGTGTTGAAAAACAAGGTAAGGCCGATTTCAACATAGAAAGTGCTCAGCGTTCTGGCAAGTTAGTATTTGAAGCTAAAGGCATTAGCCAAGGCTTTACAAATAAGCCAATAGTGAAAGACTTCTCTACCTTAGTTATGCGTGGTGATCGTATTGGGCTAGTTGGGCCAAATGGTGTAGGTAAAACTACCTTATTGAAAATTCTATTTGGCGAATTAGCGCTGGAATCAGGCAAAGTAAAGCAAGGTGTTAATTTAGAAGTTGCTTATTTTGATCAATATCGCTCGGTACTCGACGAAGAAGCCAGCGTGCAAGATAATGTTGCTGACGGTAAACAAGAGGTCAACATCGGTGGCCGCAGTCGTCATGTGCTTGGCTATTTACAAGACTTTTTATTCCCACCAGCACGAGCGCGTTCACCGGTTAAGTCGTTATCTGGTGGAGAGAAAAACCGCTTATTACTGGCAAAATTATTTGTTAAACCAAGCAATGTATTGGTACTCGATGAGCCGACCAATGATCTAGATGTTGAAACACTTGAATTACTTGAAGAAATTCTCGCTAATTATCAAGGTACTGTGTTGGTTGTAAGTCACGACCGTGAATTTATCGACAATACCTGTAGTACGGTATGGGGCTTTTTAGGTGATGGCAAAGTAGTGGAAGTGGTTGGTGGATACCAAGATTTCCAAAATTATGCGCAGTCACTTGCTGAAAAAACAGTAATTGAACAAAAACAAAAAGACACAGAAAAGGACAAAAAAGTCGCAGATAAGCCTTTAGCTAAAAAAGCAGGCAAGTTATCATACAAATTAAAACGAGAACTCGAAGAGCTACCCGCTTTATTAGAATCGCTTGAACAAGAAGTTGAAGAACTTCAAGAAGTTGTTAACTCTCCCGATTTTTTCAAGCAAGATAGCGAGCAAACTCAGAAAACCTTGAACCAATTACAGCAAGCAGAGTCGAAGCTTGAAACCGCTTTTATGCGCTGGGAAGAATTGGAACAATTACAGGATCAGTAGTAGGAATAAAAATGAAATATAAATTACTTGCAGCGGCAGTTTTTGCTGCAATCACGCCACAGGTTCAAGGCGCTACTCCATATGTTTTAGAAGAGCTTGGCAATCTAGATTACGCTAAACACGCGTATGTAACTGATGCAAACGAAGCGGGTCAAGCCGTTGGTATGGCGCAAGGCGTATTCAATATTGTTATTGATATTGCGGAATTAGATTTTGAAGACACACGTCTTATAAATTCGTATAAAGACCGTGAGCGTATCTTCGAAAATCGTGATGAAGAAATTACCTTCACACTAGATGATATCGAAAATGGTAATATCAATGGTGACGCGCAAGAATTCCTACAAGACTTTTTACTTAGATATTACAATATCAGCACGTACCAAAAAATTTCAGGTAGTACAAGTACCGAGTTTAATATTGCCATTGAGTATAATAACTCAACGCAAGAACGTGTTATTTATGATGTTGAACACCCTGATTATGACGGTGGCTTAACACGCTCGGTTGAAAATATTTTTACTTCAATCGCTGAAGATGGTGTTAAAGCTGGCTGGGGCTCTGCACCTTACACCAAGATTCAATTTACTGAAGATGGCGAAACAGAGTCGGAAACACATTATATTCGTGATTTTACACGCCGTGGTGTTGTAATCAATAATGCTGGAGAACGAGTTGATTTAATGCCTTCAGAAGCAACCTATGGTGGTATTTCTGGTGCGTATAACATCGTTCAGAAAAGTGATGGTTACCTGGTAGTGGGTGAAACATCAATAAGTATTGCTTCAGATACTCAAGAATCATTAGATGACCGTTGTGATGGTGAAAAGTCACCTGTAGAAGTTTGTCGTGAAACATATATAAACTCTTTATATAACCGTCATGCGACTATGTGGCGTTTAGATAGTAATTTAAATGTGCTTGAAACTGTTGACCTTGGCCTTGGTTTTATACCTGATGAAGACGAGCAAAAAAAGGCTTGGCGCAGTGCAGCATTAGCGGTTAACGAAAATGAAATTGCAGTAGGTTATTCTGATGTAAAGTATCGCGATAGCAGTAGAGTCTACTCGTACCCAGTATATTATAAAAATGGCGATGTTGTAGAGTTTATCGACGAAGAGAACTATGGACCGGGTCGTGCGACAGCTATTAATAATAATAATATTATTACAGGCTATGCAATTAAAAGTATTGAGAACACTGACCGTACTAAGTTTTTTTACCATAATGTTGTAACCGGTGAGACAGTTTTTCCAACAGACTTTTTTAAAAGTAGTTCTGCGGTTGCGACAGACATAAATGATAACGGCCTTATTATTGGTCAAGGTGAAGTTGAGACAAGCTCGTCAGCAAACCGTCGTAAAGAAGCATTTATTTACGATATCAATACAGATACGTTCACAAATCTTAATGATTTATTACCGTGTTTTGCAAACGATGGTGAATCATCATTTCCATATGTGGTTGCGGAAGCAACTAGTATTTCAAATGATGGTACTGTATATGGAGTAGCTACCAAAACAGTAGATAAGCGTGATGCACAAGGTAATGTTGTGGTTGATGATAACGGCAAAGTAGAGCAAGAAAGTGTGATTGTTTCAGTGAAGCTGAAATATAACGCTGGGGGTGTAGCTGAGAAGTGTCCTGAAAAAGCGCAAGAAACATATGAGCGCCAAGGTGCATCGTTTGGTGCATTAGGGTTATTATTATTGCCACTTGTAGCAATTAGACGACGCTTTTTAAATAGGAAGTGTTTTATACAGTAATGTTTTGATGAGTTTATTAAAAGATAAGATATAAACTCATCTTTTTAACATATTGATAAAGTTATGATTGAAGGCCAACTGCAAAAACAGTTGGCCTTTTTTATTATGGATCCATTGATCCTCAACATCAAAGGGTTATACTGTATTTATATACAGTATAACCCTTGGTGTATTCATGAATTCACTGATCAAGCAATTACATCATCGCAATCTGCTTTGGTATGCATCCAACCGTATTCAAACGCAGCAGATAGAAAAGCATCAAACGGGCTTTGTGGTTTTAGATGAAAAGCTCGCTGGCGGTATGCCTACTAATGGCGTGATAGAACTATTGAGTAACCCCGGCATTGGTGAACTTCGATTGATTGCACCCAGCTTTAAAATGCGGCAAAGCTGTTTTATTGTGTTTATTTCACCGCCTGCATTGCTTAACAGTGCTGCTTTGCATCATTTAGGGGTTGATGTTAGTCAAGTGTTAGTACTGTATCCTGAGCAACATAAAGATGCGCTTTGGGCAGTAGAACAATGTTTACAAAGTGGCAGTTGTAGCGATGTTATTTATTGGCCGCAGCAAGATTTAACGATTTCCCATATCCAGCGCTTTCAGCAAGCAAGTAAATCGGGTAAAAACCGTTTGTTTTACTTAAGTAGTTATAAAACCAGTCAAGCGAGTTTACCTGTTACTTTAAGCTTAACATTACAAGCACATCCACAAGGGCTGAAAGTAAAGATAAATCGTCGAAAAGGCGGGTGGCCAAGTGATTATTTTATTGTTGATATGCAAACGACATGGCCTTATTGCACCATTGCATCTTCGCCTATCAGCAATGTGATTGCATTTCCGGTTGATAAGGCTGGTTAATGTTAAATTGGCTTTACCTTTACTTTCCACAGTTACAACTTGATGCGCAATTTGCAATGTCGAGTACTGAGGTAATTGCCTTGGCCAATCACCAAGGTAATTTAGTACAACTTTCAACGGCGGCTAAAAAAAAAGGATTAACGCAAGGGCAAGGGTTAGGGCAAGCTAGTTTATTGGTCTCTGATCTGGCGGTTTACCCATATCAAGAAGAAGTGGAAGTGGCAGAGCTTAAGCGCATAGCCAGTGTACTTTATAACTACACTGCAGATATTTGTATGATGCCGCCAAAAGGTTTACTGATAGCGTGTGATGGTATGCAGTCCTTATATAACAATAGTGATCAGTATTGGCATGTGCTTGAAACACAGTTAAAAACATTGGGAGTTCAGTATTATTTCGCAAGCGGATCTTCACCATTGTTGGCAAAAGCATTAGCACAAGCGGGTACTAATGTGATTTTTGCAAACCAACAAAATGCGCGTAATCAGCTTGCGTTATTGTCATTACAATTTGCTGATATCACTACAAAAGAAATTGCTTTGCTAACCCGCGTAGGGATTACGCACTTTAAGCAGTTGTTGCGTGTATCGCTTGATGAGTTAGCTAAACGCTACTCACGTGAATTAGTAATGTATGTAGGTAAATTAACAGGCCAATATCCGCATCGAGTGACTTTTTATATACCTGATACTCATTTTGAAAAACAACTAACCTTACATTATGAAGTATCGCTCACTAAGTATCTTGAAAAACCACTTTTGCTTGTATTAAAGCAACAACAAGCCTTTTTACTCTCTACTTGTAAGTTAGCAAAGCAAGTGACCCTTATTTTGCATTTTAGAGAAGTAGCCAATTTGGTATTTGAACTATCGTCAGCGCATGCTGAATATCGAGCTGAACACTGGTTAACGCTTTTTTTATTACGTTTAGAAAATACCGAGTTACCAGCACCCGTTATCGCATTAACTATAAAAAGCGATTACCTTGTATCTAATTTAGGTGAAGAAGGTGACTTGTTTTCACAGCATAATTCAAGCTTTGATACTGCAATATTAACCGCAATATTACAGGCAAAACTTGGGCAGGAGCAGGTTAAAACCTTAACTGTCTATAATGATTTAAGGCCAGAAATAGCTAGCCAAGAAAATACATTCAATACGTTATCAAATGCGCCACAAATGAATTTAATCCGGCCAAGTTTTATGCTGCGTTCACCTGTAGCGCTCACTCAGCCGATCACGATATCGCACGGTCCTGAACGCATAGTGACAGGTTGGTGGGATAATAATAATGTTGCTCGTGATTATTTTATTGCACGAGATGAGAGTGGACGGTGGCTGTGGGTTTTTCGTACGCCAAAAAAACAATGGTTTATTCATGGGTTTTTTAGCTAATGAATTATGCAGAATTAGTTTGCCAATCAAATTTTTCTTTTTTACATGGGGCATCACATCCCGAAGAGTTGGTTGCCACGGCCGATAACCTTGGTTACTCCCATATTGCGATTACAGATGAATGCTCTGTTGCTGGAGTTGTGCGCGCACATCGTGAGATTAAAAACCACAAACGGGCAATTAAGTTAATTGTTGGTAGCTTATTTACGCTCGAAGATAGTTTAACAGTCGTTTTGTTATGCCCAACAAGAAAAGCTTATGCAGAATTGTGTCGAATAATCACCAATGCACGGCGACGCAGTGAAAAAGGTAATTACCTGCTGACTCGATGGGATTTAATGTCAATCAAGCACTGTCTTTTTATTTGGCTACCAAAGGGCGAAAATATTGATCATCTTTGGGCTCATTGGCTTAAAAAACACCATGAAGATCGTTTATGGTTGGGGTTAACACGCTTTTTATTAGCGCACGAGTCAGAGTATATGGAGCACTGCCAACGCTTGATAGCGCAATACGATATAACGCCTGTGGCATGTGGTCATGCGCTGATGCATCAAGCCAATAGGTTGCCGTTACAGCACGTATTAAGTGCCATTAAAACACGTAAAACAGTCGCTCAATTAGGGCAAAAACTACTTTCCAATGAAGAATATGCATTACGTGAAAAACAAAAGTTGTCACGTTTATTTTCATCTGATGTTTTAGCGCAAACGACGGCTATTGCAAACCGATGCCATTTCAACCTTGATAAACTGAGGTATGAGTATCCAAGTGAATTAGTGCCAAAAGGCGTTAGTGCAATGGCTTATTTAAGGCAGTTAGTGAAGCAGGGTATTGCGCATCGTTTTCCTGAAGGGATCACAGCGGATATACAGGCGACCATTGATAAAGAACTCGCATTAATTGAAGAATTGGATTATCCATTTTATTTTTTAACTATTCATGACATTGTTATGTTTGCTAAAAACAATGGCATTTTGTACCAAGGCCGGGGATCAGCTGCTAACTCAGTGGTATGTTATTGCCTTGAAATCACCGCAGTTGATCCGCGACAAATAGCGGTATTGTTTGAGCGTTTTATTAGTAAAGAGCGAAATGAACCGCCTGATATTGATGTCGATTTTGAACATCAAAGGCGTGAGGAAGTGATCCAATATATTTATCAAAAATATGGTAGAGAACGCACCGCATTAGCCGCTACTGTGGTGAGTTTTCGTTTTAAAAGTGCCATCCGTGAGGTTGGTAAAGCGCTGGATATTGAAAGCAGCAAGCTTGAATACTTTATTAAAAATATCAATCGTCGAGATAAAACAACGCACTGGCAAACGCAGTTACAGCAGCTGGGTTTAGACCCACAATCAAATAAAGCGCAGCATTTTGTATCGCTCACGGAACAAATTTTAGGATTTCCAAGGCACTTATCACAACATGTTGGAGGCTTTGTTATTTCATCAGGCCCGTTATATGAACTGGTTGCTGTTGAAAATGCCGCGATGAAAGAACGTACGGTGATCCAATGGGATAAAGATGATTTAGAAACCCTTGGTTTATTAAAGGTCGATATTTTAGCCTTGGGCATGCTTAATGCAATACGCAAATGCTTTCAAGAAATTAAAATGCGTCATCAAAGGCAATTGTCTATCGCTGATATTACCCGAGTAAGCGATGATACTGCGGTTTATCAGATGATTCAAAAAGCCGATACGGTTGGGGTATTTCAAATCGAATCGCGAGCGCAAATGAGCATGCTGCCGAGGCTAAAACCGACAAGTTATTACGACTTAGTAATCCAAATTGCCATAGTGCGGCCTGGGCCTATTCAAGGTGATATGGTGCATCCGTTTTTAAAACGACGTAATGGCATTGAGGCCATTTCATATCCCTCAAATGAGGTTAAAGAAGTATTGGCGCGTACGCTAGGCGTGCCTATTTTTCAAGAGCAAGTTATTAAAATAGCCATGGTCGCCGCGGGCTTTACTGGCGGTGAGGCCGATCAATTAAGGCGTGCGATGGCAAGCTGGAAAAAGTCAGGGGAATTACAAAAGTTTAAGCAAAAACTGATAAATGGCATGTTGTCTCGAGGTTACCAAATGCAGTTTGCAGAACGCCTTTATCAACAAATATGTGGCTTTGGCGAGTATGGTTTTCCTGAATCGCATTCGGCGTCGTTTGCTGTGCTCGCATATGTATCGGCTTGGCTTAAACACTATTATCCTGTCGAGTTTTATACGTCCTTACTAAATAGCATGCCTCTTGGTTTTTATAGTGTGTCGCAGTTACTGCAAGATGCAAAACGACACAATATTGAAATTGCTCCGGTATGTGTTAATCACTCACATTATCAACATACAATTACTAAAGAAGGTGTATTACAAATCGGTTTTTGTATTATTAAAGGTGTGATTGCATCTGATATTGAACAGCTTATCGACCAGCGACCTAAAACAGGCTATGAAAGTATTGAACAGCTTAAACAACAAGGCGTTAAAGCGCGATTATTAGCACAACTTGCCAGTGCCAACGCTTTATCTGTGCTTGCAGGCAACCGCTTTGCAACACGTTGGCAGATTATGAACAGTGAAAGTGATTTACCACTCTTTAACGGCTTTAACACTAATCAGACAACAGAGCAAAGGCCAGCAGTGTCGTTTAACCAAGCACCCAGTGAATTAGATAATGTCGTTGAAGATTATCAATCAACCGGGTTTTCCCTTGGTTTACACCCAATTGACTTATTAGAAGCTGAGGGAGTATTACCATCGTTTTGTAAGGCGAATGAATTAACAGGAAAAACACATAAATCATTAGTGACAGTGATTGGCGTTGTGACAGGAAAACAAGCGCCGGGCACTGCTGCTGGCGTGACGTTTATTACGCTTGAAGATGCGACAGGAAATATCAATGTGGTCGTGTGGCAGGGCACATCACACGAACAGAAAAAAGCATTTCTTGGGGCGAAAATTTTACAAGTTAAAGGAGTATTAGAACGAGAAGGCGATGTTATTCATATTATTGCAGGCAAACTTATCGACCTAACTGATAAGTTAGATAAATTAGCCGCGAAATCTCGGGAGTTTCATTAGTACTTAAATGAGAATATGCAGTTAATGCTTTTCTTATGCCAAGTTAAACGTCTTTAGCCTCTGTTTTTACGTGCTTTCCATTGTTTTAGCACTGAATAGCGCCATAAATAATCAATACCAAAATAACCAATAGCGGAGGCTGCTGCTGCGCATACTAAACTGCCTACCATAAACGCAGGACCAATGCTTGATAAGCTGTCAACAAACCACTGCCAGCTTGCTTGGAAGGTAAAATCTTGCTTTTGTTGCCCTAATACCAAATAGCCAACAAGGTAGTTAAAATAAAAAATCGGTGCCATAGTTAAAGGGTTGGTAATCCAAACCAATGCAACAGATAGTGGGAGATTTACGCGAAATGGAATCGCGATTGCTGCGCTTAGCAGCATTTGAAAAGGAACTGGAATAAATGCCCAAAATAACCCAACTGCAAATGCACCACGCGCTGAGCGTCGATTTAAATGCCATAAATTTGCATCGTGTAACATATCGCCAAAAATACTAAGCGTTTTGTTTTGCTTAATCTTATTATGATCAGGTAACAGCTTTTGGATCGTTTTTTTTGGCATGGCGGTTTACATCTTCCTTTTTGGCAAAGCATAGTGTGCTTTGTTGTTGGCTGCATATTGTCACTATTTTTCTTCAATACGCTAGTCTTTTTTTCGACAATTATACTGGTTGTACTAGTCATCGTCGTTATTACAGCAAAGAACATCGCCAAATTTTACTCGATAATCACGCTACTAGTCGGTGCTAGTTACCCCATTTTATATTATCACTGTGTTTATAGCAGCAACCTAAGCTACGACGAGTTACAACAAAAACAAATACTGCACGGCGTTATAGAGCAAATAGATAACTATCAATTTAATGACCGTCTAATTGTTAAAACAACAAAAATTGCCAATACGAATTTAAAGCCTTATGCGTTAATGCGAACACAAGTTTATATATCTCGAGCAATCAATACTCAGTATAGCCCCAAAGTGGGCGACACCATATCAATACGTGCCAAGTTCAAGCCAATTAAACCAAGGTTAAATGAGGGCTTGTTTGACAGGCGCTTACATAATTTTTATGTGGGATTAAAGTACAAAGGCAGTGTTTCAAAAAGTGATGATTTTGCTGTGCTAACACGAGCTGCGCCGTCGCACATTACTAATCTGGGGAGTTTATCTCACTATAGTTGGCTATATCGAGGTGTATTATTTGGTGATACAAGTGCAATGCCTGAAAATATTAAAAGCGCAATTCGCAATTTAGGAATTGCACACTTATTTGCAGTTTCTGGCCTACATATGGCGATTGTATTCGGCTTTTCATTTTGGTTAGGAAAATTAGCGCTATTACTTGTGAGCAAGTTTTCATCTCACAATACACTTAGAATTGTACCTTATTTTATTGCCATAGCGGTGTGCGCAACTTATCTGCATGCTGCTGATTATGCTACCTCAGCAATACGTGCATTTATTATGATCGTATTAGTGTGCTTATGCTTATTTGTAAATCGCAGTTATACCAGTAAGCGGGCATTATTGTGCGCGCTATTGCTGGTTATATTAGTTAACCCATTTGTGTTGTTAAGTGCGGGGTTTTATTTTTCATTTATCGCAGTTGCCAGCATTCTAGTGGCCATTGATTTGACAAAAAAGTGGCGAATAAAGCATCCTTTGTATCAACTTGCATTTATTCAATTGGTAATTAGCATCACGTTAACGCCGTTGACTGTGTTCTTTTTTAACGGCACCAGTGTATTTAGTGTTTTTGTAAATCTTTTAGCAATTCCGCTGTTTTCTTTATTTGTCATGCCATTAATGCTTTGTGTGGTGTTAGTTGATTATGCGTTTTCTTTCTCAACTCCGTATCGTTGGCTTGATGCGCTATTGAAATTACTTATCAATTATATCGAGCGTGTTGGAGAACATATAACATGGCATTATGTGCCTCCAATCAGTTGGCAGTTAATAATGCTGACAATCGCCACTGTTTTATTGTTGCTTTATTACTATCGAAGCGCGTTGCTAACATTACCTATTCTAGTATTTTATTATGTCCATGCTCTTAATAAAGAACCGAACCTGACAATACGTATATTGGATGTGGGTCATGGCTTATCGGTGATCATAAGTAAACAAGGTGAAGCGGTACTCTATGATTTAGGCGCGCGATATCAAGACTTCAGCTATTTTAATCATCTGGTGTTACCCACCTTAGCGATTAACCGTTTGACCTTAATCAAAACAGTGATAAGTCACGATGATAATGATCACAGTGGTGGGTTAACCGATTTACGGCATGCTGGTTATTTTTCAACGATAAGTGGGTTTGAAAAAGCCTGTAATATAAATGCAAATTGGTTAGAAAATGTAAGGTTTAAGTCGTTTGCGGCGCCTCATACAGTACACAGTGATAATAACAGTTCCTGTGTTCTACTTATCACAAGTGGCCAATTTAAACTGTTATTAACAGGCGATATTGAGGCTGAGCGGGAAAACACATTGTTAGCGGAGCCGAGCATTCAGAATATCGATGTGCTTATTTCGCCCCACCATGGCAGTAATAGTTCATCAACCGAGGGCTTTATTGATAAAACACAACCACGTTGGGTAGTTCATTCGGTGAATGCATATAATCGTTGGCGATTACCAAGTTTGGCGGTTGTTACGCGTTATGCCGAATATGGTACCAAGCAGCTAACAACCTCACGCGGCGCAGTCAAAATAGAGGTTACATCAAGCGGGTATACACTTAGTTATGCAAAACAGCAAAATTACTGGTTTCTCGTTGATTAACACTGCGAAATTCTTGGGTTTTGCATCATAGCGCTATACAATAGGCGCAAATAAATTCAAGTTAGCACCATGACAACCTCATCTGATTACTACAAGCGTTTATTAACCTACGTCAAACCGCATAAACTCGCAGCCACATTCGCCATTATTGGAATGTTAGGCTATGCCGCAATGGACGGATTATTTGTTTATTTAATGGACCCGTTTATTGAGCAAGGTTTGACGGCGAAAAATCAAGAGGTGATGAAGTGGGCACCGGTTGTGGTGATTTTATTGGTGCTATTTCGCGGTGTGTTTAACTTCGTTTCAAGTTACTGTTTAGCTAATGTGGGCTCACATGTAGTGATGGCAATTCGTAAAGAATTGTTTGCTAAGTTGCTTCATTTACCGGTGTCATTTCACGATCAGCATTCAACCGGTGAATTAATTTCAAAAATTACCTTTGATGCAGAGCAAGTACAAACAGCGATAACAAAAGCCTTGATCACCATAGTGCGAGAAGGGGCGTTTGTTGTTTTCTTAGTGATCAATATGTTGATTGCCAGCTGGCAATTATCATTGTTGTTTATTTTAGTCGTGCCCATTGTTGCAGGCATTGTCTCAATCGTGTCTAAACGCTTTCGTGTTATTGCAAAACGTATTCAAGATGCCATGGGGGGCGTAACACGTGCGTCAGAACAAATGGTAAAAGGGCATAAAGTAATTCATTCATTTGGTGGTCAAGAGATTGAACAGCAGCGTTTTGCCGATGTAAATAACCGTAATCGCCAACAGCGAGTAAAAATGGATGCGACGAAAGCGCTGAGCGTTGCCAGTATTCAAATTATTGCTGCATCTGCCATCGCCATGGTGTTGGCTGCAATTGGCTTTAACCTTGTTGAACCTATTTCTACAGGCGCATTCGTTAGCTTATTAACCGCAATGATGATGATGCTACGCCCGTTAAAACAGCTATCAAATGTGAATGTTGAACTGCAGCGTGGTATTGCAGCTGCAAAAAGTATTTTTGATATCTTAGATTTGGAAAATGAAAAAGACACCGGCTCAAAAACGCTGGAAAAATGTCAGGGCCATATCACAATCGAGGGCTTGTCGTTTGCCTACCCAAATACCGAGCGCAATATTTTAAACGAACTGTCGATGGATATTAAACCTGGGCAATCAGTAGCCTTAGTTGGCCGTTCAGGCTCAGGAAAATCAACACTCTCTAACCTGTTACCACGTTTTTACGATACCTATACTAATGGCGATATCAAACTCGACGGGCTATCGGTTAATACCTTTGATTTAACTTGGTTGCGCGAACAATTTGCCATCGTGTCGCAACAAGTTGTGTTATTCAATGATACTATCGAGAACAATATCACTTACGGTTTTAAAGGTGATATCACCCCTGAAAAGCTGCAAAAAATTGTTGAGCAATCGCACGTTTGGGAATTTGTAAAAGACTTACCAGAAGGTTTACAAACCATTGTCGGTGAAGATGGCGTAATGTTATCTGGCGGACAACGTCAACGTATTGCTATCGCACGAGCGCTGCTTAAAAACGCGCCAATTTTGATTTTAGATGAAGCTACGTCAGCACTCGATACTGAGTCAGAAAAATTAATTCAACATGCGTTAAACGATTTAATGAAAGGGCGCACGTCGATTGTTATTGCGCACCGTTTATCAACGATTGAAAACTCTGATGTCATTTATGTATTAGATAAAGGGCAAATAATCGAGTCGGGTTCGCACGCTGAGCTAATTGATAAGCAAGGTGCCTATTTAGCACTGCAAAAAATGCAGGCTAATGACTAATGAATGTGATTGAAAAAAGCTGGTATCAAAAATTTGGTATTACTTGGCTTTTATTACCGCTAAGCGCGCTGTTTTACCTAATTACGTTATATCGCTTCTGTCGCAAGCGAAGATTACAATTGGCGACTGATAAACCAAAAGTCATTGTTGTTGGTAATATTGCGGTAGGTGGCACAGGCAAAACACCATTTACCTTGTTTCTTGTTGATTATTTGCAGCAAAAAGGATTATCTGTTGCGGTTATTTCACGTGGCTATGGTGGTCAAACTCAAAGCCAACCTTTATTAGTGACAGATGGCATATCGCCCGAAATATGTGGTGATGAACCTAAGTTGATAGCTGTTCGCACAGGTGCACCGGTTGTAGTGTGCCCAAATCGAAATTTAAGCATCGATTATTTAAAGAAGCGCATTAACCCTGATGTGATTATTGCTGATGATGGATTGCAACATTACCAAATGGCGCGTGCTATAGAGCTTTGCATTGTTGATGGGAAACGTCAATTTGGCAATGGTTTTGTGATGCCAGCAGGTCCACTTCGCGAAGCGAAAAGCAGACTAAAACATGTTGATTTAACCATTACTAATGGCACAGCAGTGGATAACGGTTACCAGCTAGCGGTAGATGGAGTATATGGCATAATTGATGGGCAAAAAGTTGCCAATTTAGACAACCCAGTTCACTTAGTGAGCGCAATAGGTAATCCAAGTCGCTTTGAGCAAAGTGTAAACGAGCAGAATATTCTGGTGCACGGACATACTATTTTTAAAGATCATCATACATACAGTGAAAGTGATTTTGCCGCACTAGACGGTGTAATATTAATGACAGAAAAAGATGCCGTAAAATGCCAGTCATTTGCGAAAACAAATTGGTATTATTTAAAAGTTACCGCTAAACCGACTAAACAATTGGTCGACAAACTCGACCAGTTATTAATTGAAAAAGGGATCCATAATCATGGCGTTTGACACAAAACTACTCGAAATCATTGCTTGCCCTGTAACAAAAGGTCATCTTAAATTTGACCGCGAGAATTTAGAGCTTATTAGCACCCAAGCAAAGTTGGCTTACCCAGTAAGAGATGATATTCCGGTATTGCTTGAAGAAGAGGCTCGCGAATTATCACTTGAAGAGGTTGAAAAGTGGAATTCGTAGTCATTATTCCAGCGCGCTATGCGTCGAGTCGTTTACCGGCTAAACCCCTGGCTGATATACAAGGCAAGCCAATGGTGCAGCACGTATATGAAAAAGCACTGGCATCAGGTGCGAAACGGGTAATTGTCGCAACGGATCATATAGAGATAGAAGCGGCAGTTAATCGCTTTAATGGTGAAGTTTTAATGACTCGTGAAGATCATGAGTCGGGCACAGAACGCCTTGCTGAAGTGGTGACAAAACTAAATTTATCAGATGACACAATCGTGGTAAATGTACAAGGCGATGAACCGTTAATCCCACCGCAAAACATCGCGCAAGTGGCAAACTTATTAGCATCCGATTCTGCGCCAATGGCAACGTTAAGTGTGGTAATCGACGATATTGAAGAAGCGCTTAACCCAAATGCGGTAAAAGTTGTCGCTGATAATCACAATAATGCGTTGTATTTTTCGCGTGCAACGATTCCTTACGATCGAAACCGCTTTTTAGGCAAAGATGAAATATCTGAAATTGGCGATTTCTATCAACGCCATATTGGTATTTATGCGTATCGTGCGGGTTTTATTAAAGAATATATTACTCTAGACGTATCACCGCTTGAGCAAATCGAATCGTTAGAGCAGCTACGTGTTTTATATCATGGTAAAAAGATAAAAGTACAAACCGCAATCGAAGCGCCGCAGCCAGGTGTTGATACGCCTGAAGATCTCGCTAAGGTGAATGCTTTTTTAAGCAAGTAAGTTGATGAGTTATCCAATAGTATTCGCATGCGATGAATTTTATGTGGTGAATAAACCCCATGATGTAAGCTTCCATAGCGAAGGCGGCGAGGGCTTTTTTGTACTGCTTGAAAAGCAGGTCAATGAAAAGCTTTATCCAGTACATCGCTTAGATAAAATGACATCGGGCTTAGTTATTGTTGCGAGAACCAAACAAGCTGCTGCGGAATTTGGTGACTTGTTTAGTCAAAAGCACAAAAATGCACTTGAAAAATACTACTTAGCAGTTGCTCAAGGAAAACCAACAAAAAAGCAGGGTTGGGTAAAAGGGGACTTGGTTAAGGCGCGTCGTGGGTGTTATAAACTACAAAAAACAATGGAAAACCCCTCTGTAACGCGGTTCCAATCCCAGTTAATTGAACCCAGTTTACGTCTTTATTTGCTGCAACCAATTACAGGTAAAACGCATCAACTGCGTGTTGTGCTTAAGAGTCTATCGGTGCCTATTTTAGGTGATGAACGCTATGGCGGTGAGCACAGCGAACGTGGTCATTTACATGCATATGCGATTAAATTCACGTTTGGTGATAGACCATATCAATTTAGTGTTAAGCCATGCGATGGTTTATTTGAGCACGGTGAAACAAAAAAGCTTATCGAACAATGGCACACGCCTTGGCACGAGTTTAATTAAGGTTAAAAATTACATGACAGAGTCTTATCAAAATCGTTTTGGTGGCATCGCACGCCTTTACGGAATTGAACAGCAAAAACTGCTAGATAATGCCCATTTTTGTGTTGTTGGCATTGGCGGTGTAGGTAGTTGGGTCGCTGAAAGTTTAGCACGTACCGGCCTTGGTAACATTACTTTAATAGATTTAGATGATATTTGCGTTACTAACGTTAACCGTCAAATCCACGCGTTGACATCGACCATTGGCGAGGCGAAAGTTGATGCCATGGCAAGTCGAATTAACGAGATAAATCCTGATTGCAACGTGTCTGTTATCGATGACTTTTTAACACTTGAGAATATCAGAGAACATATTCAACAATTCGACTATGTTATTGATTGCATAGATCAAGTAAAAGTTAAAGCGGCACTGATCGCTCATTGTAAGCGCAACAAATTACCGATTATCACAATAGGCGGCGCAGGCGGACAAATCGATCCAAGCCAAATCAGAATCGGGGATGTGGCTAAAACCAAGCAAGACCCGTTGCTTGCGAAAGTACGCTATTTATTACGTAAGCAGTACAACTTTTCAAGCAATCCAAAACGTAAATTTGGCGTGGATTGTATTTATTCAGAAGAGCAATTGGTTTACCCATCAAGTGACGGCAGTGTATGCCATGCGAAAGCCGGTGCTGATGGCAATATGAATATGGACTGTCAAACAGGCTTCGGCTCGTTAACCATGGTGACAGGCAGTTTTGCGTTTTTTGCAGCGGCAAAAAGTGTGAAAAAATACTTAGAAAAATGTGAGCGTAATACCAATCCGCATAAATAATTGGTCATTCAGCGAGAATTAAAAGCGTTTCAGGCAAGGCATTGACTGCAGAGAATGGTGTTTCCCTTGTTAAAGTCAATAACGCAGTATGAAACGCTTTTAAACTCGCCTGTTAGGAGCGCTCCAAAGGCGCGATGATTGCGCCAAATTTTCTCGATTTAGACCAACTAGACCTTCACAAATTTTGCTTACCCTCCCACCTTTGGATAGCTCTGAATTGGCTAATTACTTATGCGGATTGGTATAACAATCAAAGTTAGTTGCTTTGATTGTTACCTATAAAACTTCGTTATAAAAACTGCATACAATATAATCTTTGCGAGTGTTTTAATCATCACTTTGTATTGCAAACTGTGTAATTGCATCTGCAATCGCTAAAATACCGTTACCGCGACTTGGGCTCAAGTGCTGTAAAAGTCCCAATTCATTGAACTCAGTCTGAATATTTATGCGCTTAATTTCATCTACTGTTAAGCCGTTAACCAGTGTAGAAATAATATAGATAAGTCCTTTCACGATGCGTGTATCAGAGTCTGCAGTCACAACGATATGCTTTTCGCTTTCGTCAAAGTCGACATAAAGCCAAACATTGCTTTCGCAGCCATTCACTTTTGCATGGTCAACTTTGAGTTCAGCTGGTAATTTTGGTAACTGTTTACCAAGCAACATAATTTCACGGTACTTATCTTGCCATGCTTGTTTGGCGATAAAGTGTTGTTTTAATATTTGATATTGTTCTGTCATGGTTAATCTAGTAATTCGATAGCTTGTTTTAATGCAACAATAAAGCGGTCTATATCATTAATGTTGTTATAGCAACTTAAACTGACACGAATGGTACCCGCAACACCGAGTAAATTTATCAATGGCTGAGTGCAGTGGTTACCTGAACGTACAATAATGCCTGCTTGGTCGAGTAGGGTTGCAACGTCAAGGTTATGCTCATCTTTGTAGTTAAAACTAATTGTGCCGATATTATTGATTAAATCGCCGTAAATTTTTATGCCATCAATCTGTTTAAGTGCGTTTAGCGTGTAATGATAGAGCGCCTTTTCAACAGCTAGTTGCGTTGCCATATCGCTTGAGTCCATAAAATCAAGTGCAGCAGAAAAACCAATCACACCGGCTATATTGGGCGTACCTGCTTCGAAACGGGCGTTACCGTGGCGAAAGCTTGTTTCATTAAAACTAACGCGTTCTATCATTTCGCCGCCTGTTTGGTAAGTTGACAGTAAAGATAGGCTGTGTGGTTTAGCTATTAATGCGCCAACGCCAGTCGGCCCAAACATTTTGTGTGCAGAAAGCACATAAAAATCACAATTAAGTTCACTGATATTTGGCTTTAAATGTTGCATCGCTTGTGCACCATCAACCAAAGTGATAGCGTTGATTGCATGTGCGGCGTCAAGTAAGGTTTGTATTGGTAAAATATTACCTAAAGTATTTGATGCGTGACTAATCGCCATCAGTTTCGGTTTTAGCGTATTAATCATGGTTAAACTAACATCTAAATTTAGTACACCATTTGCATCGACAGGCAGAATGTGAAGCGTTGCACCTGTGCGTTTACACAGCGTTTGCCAAGGCACAATATTGGCATGGTGTTCAAGCGCTGAGATAATAATGACATCATCTTTTTCGACATGTGCATCAATTGAACTGGCAACCAGATTTATCGCTTCGGTAGCGCCTTTTGTCCAAACAATTTGTTCCGCTGTTACCTGGCAATAGTGTGCTAATTTTGTGCGCGTTTGTTCGTACAAGGCAGTGGTGTTTGATGCAAATTCACTGACACCTCGATGCACATTGGCATTATGGCAAGTATAAAACTCGGTAATTGCATCAATCACACTTTGAGGTTTTTGCGTGGTTGCACCATTATCTAAATAAACAGACTCAGTGTGTTTAAAAAATGGAAAATGAGAACGAACTTTTTGATTATCTAACATAGTGCCACCTGAGAATGCGAGCGGCGATTTTAATGAAATACACTAATTTTCGCAATTATTGACGGGATTTAGACATTAAAAAAGCCGCAAATAGCGGCTTTTTTAAACTCAAAGAGGATTAACGAGACGTTACGTCTTTATAATCACGCTTTGTTTCACCAGTGTATAACTGACGAGGACGACCGATCTTCTGACCAGGTTGAGATAGCATCTCATCCCAGTGTGAGATCCAACCAACGGTACGTGACATTGCAAAAATTACAGTGAACATGCTTGTTGGAATACCAATCGCTTTAAGAATGATACCTGAGTAGAAATCTACGTTAGGGTAAAGTTTCTTCTCGATGAAGTATGGGTCTTCTAGTGCGATTTGCTCTAAACGCATTGCTACGTCTAGTAGTGGATCTTCAATGTTTAATTCTTTAAGTACTTCGTGACACGTCTCACGCATTACTGTTGCACGAGGGTCGAAGTTCTTGTAAACACGGTGACCGAAGCCCATCAAACGGAATGGGTCGTTCTTATCTTTCGCTTTTGCAACGTACTCATCGATACGGTCTACTGAACCGATTTCTTCTAACATTGTTAGACATGCTTCGTTAGCACCACCGTGCGCAGGGCCCCAAAGTGATGCAATACCAGCTGAGATACATGCATACGGGTTAGCACCAGATGAACCAGCTAAACGTACAGTGGATGTTGACGCGTTTTGTTCGTGATCTGCGTGAAGCATGAAGATGCGGTCCATTGCTTTTGCAAGAACTGGGCTTACTTCATATTTTTCCGCAGGTACAGAGAACATCATGTGTAAGAAGTTTTCTGCATAGCTTAAATCGTTGCGTGGGTATACGAACGGTTGACCGATGTTGTACTTGTAACACATCGCCGCAATTGTTGGTAACTTAGCAATTAGACGAACAGCGCTACGGTGACGTTGTGCTGGATCTGTGATGTCTAAATCTTTGTGGTAGAAAGAAGAAAGCGCACCAACAACACCACATAGCATTGCCATTGGGTGTGAATCTACACGGAAACCTTGGAAGAAAGCACCAATTTTTTCGTGAAGCATAGTGTTAGTTGTGATTTCGTTTTCAAAACCAGCTAACTGCTCGGCATTTGGTAACTCACCATTTAATAGTAAGTAACATAGTTCGATATAGTTTGATTGTTCAGCTAAATCGTCGATTGCGTAGCCGCGGTGTAGTAAAACACCTTTAGCACCATCAATGTACGTGATAGCTGATTCACATGAACCAGTAGACATGAAACCCGGGTCGAACGTGAAGTAACCATGGCTGCCTAGGGTGCGAACGTCGATAACGTCCTGACCAGCTGTGCCAGAGTAAATAGGAAGTTCGATAGGATCTAGCCCATCAATATGGACCGTGGCTTTTTTGTCTGCCATCTAATTATCTCCTTTAAATATAACAAACCAGTTTGTTATTTTTGATACGGATGTTAAGCAAATTCTATCTATTCTAACTTATAAATAGGGAAGAAAGTCAATTTAAATGCATCAATTGATGATAACTATTCTTCAAACGGATAAATATTATACCAATGGCTACTTCGCAAGCACCTCTTATTAAACAAGAATTGTAATAGGCCATATGGTCTTATATACTGTGGTAGGCATTCTAAAAGGTGAATGCCTTTCGTCTGGAGCGAATGCTGTTTTTTCATACCGCGACTCGTCATCGCAGTGTGGCAAATTTCGCTTTGATGGTTCCATCAATATTTTGGTGGGTTATAACAACAATAGTTGGACTCCTTAGAGTCAATGGGCAAGTAACAGTGAAAAAGCAAAGACCTGTAAATCTAGATTTATCTACTATCTCGATGCCAGCAACTGCTAAAGCTTCAATTCTGCACCGTATCTCAGGTGTGGCGTTGTTCTTCGCTTTATCTTTTGTAATTTGGGCATGGTCTGAATCACTTTCTTCTCCTCAAGGTTTTGAATTCGTCAAGAGCCTGTTTACCGGGTTCATTGCCAAATTCATTGCATGGGGTGCGGTAATCGCGCTTCTGTATCACTTAATTGCAGGTGTACGTCACCTTCTAATGGATACAGGTCGTTTCGAAGAATTAGGTTCAGGTAACGCAAGTGCTAAGTTTGTAATGGCACTATGGGTTGTATTAGCCGTGTTAGCAGGAGTATGGATATGGTAGTTAATCAAGCATCTCTAAAACGCGACGGTGTACAAGATTTTGTATCATTACGTGCAACAGCACTTGTATTAGCGTCATATGCTCTGTTTATCTTAGGGTATTTTCTTACTACTCCAACTGTAACGTTTGAAGCGTGGCAGGGATTATTTTCTAACTTAGCAGTAAAAGTGTATACCTTAGCTGCGCTAGTTTGCATGATGGTTCATACCCGTATTGGTTTGTGGCAAGTTCTAACTGACTATGTTAAGAACGCTAAATTGCGCGCAATCCTAGGCTTTTTCCTAAACCTGATGGCTTTTGCATATGTAGCTGTTGGTTTCTTTGTTCTTTGGAGTGTGTAAGTGGCTATTTCAACAAGAGAATTTGACGCTGTAGTAATTGGTGCCGGTGGTGCGGGTATGCGTGCTGCATTGGCTATCAGTGAATCAGGTAAAACTTGTGCACTTATTTCTAAAGTATTCCCAACCCGTTCTCATACGGTGTCTGCACAAGGTGGTATCACAGTTGCTTTAGGTAATTCCCACGAAGATAACTGGGAATGGCACATGTACGATACGGTAAAAGGTTCTGATTACATCGGTGACCAAGACGCGATTGAATACATGACCAAAACAGGTCCTGAAGCAATTACAGAATTAGAAAACATGGGTCTACCGTTTTCACGTTTTGAAAATGGCCGTGTTTACCAACGTCCTTTCGGTGGTCAATCGAAAAACTTTGGTGGTGAACAAGCTGCACGTACTGCAGCAGCAGCTGACCGTACTGGTCACGCGCTTCTTCACTGCCTATACCAACAAAACGTTAAAAATAAAACAAATGTGTTTTCTGAATGGTACGCATTAGACCTTGTTAAAAACGACAAGGGTGACGTTGTTGGTTGTACTGCTATCGATATCGAAAGCGGCGAAGTAGTTTACTTCAAATCTAAAGCGGTTGTTTTAGCAACTGGTGGTGCAGGTCGTATCTTCGCATCAACAACAAACGCGCACATTAACACGGGTGACGGTGTTGGTATGGCAACACGTGCTGGCATTTCAATGCAAGACATGGAAATGTGGCAGTTCCACCCAACGGGTATTGCAGGTGCAGGTACACTAGTTACTGAAGGTTGTCGTGGTGAAGGTGGTTACCTTCTAAATAAAGACGGCGAACGCTTCATGGAACGTTACGCACCAAACGCAAAAGACTTAGCGGGTCGTGACGTTGTTGCTCGTGCAATGATGACAGAAATCCGTGAAGGCCGCGGTTGTGAAGGCCCTTGGGGTACGCATATCAAACTTAAGTTAGACCACTTAGGTGCTGAGATGCTAAACCTACGTCTTCCAGGTGTTTGTGATCTTTCTAAGACATTCGCACACGTAGATCCGGCAAAAGAACCAATCCCGGTAATCCCAACATGTCACTACATGATGGGTGGTGTACCAACTAACGTTAATGGTCAAGTTATTAACGTAGATGGCGCAGGCAACGAGAAATTAGTAGAAGGTTTATTCGCAGTAGGTGAAATTGCATGTGTATCTGTACACGGTGCAAACCGCTTAGGTGGTAATTCACTACTTGACCTTGTTGTATTCGGTCGTGCTGCGGGTAACTTCTTAGGTACTTACCTGAAAGATGCAGAAATTTCGAAAGAAGCATCAGAATCTGATCTAGAAGCAGCGATGGCTCGTTTCAATCGTTGGGAAACTTCTAAACCAGGCCAAGGTGAAGACCCAGTACAGATCAAAAAAGACCTACAAAAATGCATGCAGCTTAACTTCTCGGTATTCCGTGAAGGTGACTCTATGGCAACAGGTCTTACAGAGCTTAAAGAAATTCGTGAACGTTTACAGCATGCACGTCTTGACGACAAGTCATCTGAGTTCAACACGCAACGCATTGAGTGTTTAGAACTTGATAACTTAATGGAAACTGCATTCTCAACAGCTGTTGCTGCGAATTTCCGTACAGAAAGCCGTGGTGCACATTCGCGCTTCGATTTCCCTGAGCGTGACGATGAAAACTGGTTATGTCACTCAGTTTATAGCCCAGTGACGGAAGAAATGTCTAAGCGTGAGGTGAACTTCTCACCTAAAACACGTGAAGCCTTCCCACCTAAAGCACGTACTTACTAGGAGCGAAGTCAATGGCACAATTACAATTTTCTGTCTATCGTTACAATCCAGATGTAGACAACGCACCACGTATGCAAGACTATACCCTTGAGGTAGAAGAAGGTCGCGATATGATGGTATTGGATGCACTTTTACAATTGAAAGAGCAAGATCCAACGCTTTCTTTCCGTCGTTCATGCCGTGAAGGTGTATGTGGTTCTGACGGTGTTAACATGAATGGTAAAAACGGTTTAGCGTGTATTACTCCATTATCTGCACTAGGTAAGGGTAAAATCGTTATTCGTCCATTACCTGGCTTACCAGTTGTTCGTGATTTAGTAATTGATATGTCTCAATTCTATTCACAATACGAGAAAGTTAAGCCATTCTTAATCAACGATAAGCCAACAGGTGGTGAAGAGCGTCTTCAATCAATTGAAGAACGTGACAAGCTTGATGGTTTATATGAGTGTATCTTATGTGCATGTTGTTCAACTTCATGCCCATCATTCTGGTGGAACCCTGACAAGTTCATTGGTCCTGCTGGTTTGCTACACGCTTACCGTTTCTTAGCTGATAGCCGCGATACGGCGACAGAAGAACGTTTAGCAGATTTAGACGATGCATTCAGCGTATTCCGTTGTCACGGTATTATGAACTGTGTCAACGTGTGTCCTAAGGGCCTTAATCCAACTAAGGCAATTGGTCACATTAAGTCTATGTTACTAAACCGTTCGGTATAAAACGGCAGTAACACAAAACACCGCGGCGATAACTTTGTTATCGCCGTTTAACTAAAACTTAGTATTCTGCGCTAGTAAAAAGGGCTTATAAATGCACGAAGGTGTAATGAAGGCATGGCTAGAGTCTTCTCACTTTAATGGTGGTAATGTCGCATACGTAGAAGAACTGTATGAAGCGTATTTAGATGACGCGAGTTCAGTTTCTGACGAATGGCGTGAAGTGTTTGATGCACTACCGAAAGTAGAAGGTGTAGATGTCGATGTAAAACATTCCGACATAAGAGCACAATTTGCCGAGCTTGCGAAAAACAAGCATAAAGAAGTAGTCGTTGCAGCAGGTGGCGCATCTGATGCAAAACAGGTTAGGGTTCTGCAATTAATTAATGCATACCGTTTCCGTGGTCACCAAAATGCAAACCTTGATCCATTAGGTTTGTGGCAGCGTGAAAAAGTACGTGATTTAACACTTGAACACCACGATTTAACGGATTCTGACCTAGATAAAGAATTCAATGTAGGGTCATTTGCTTCAGGCAGTGACACTATGAAACTAAAAGACTTATATGCAGCACTTAAGAAAACCTACTGTGGTTCGATTGGCGCTGAATATATGCATATCACGTCTACAGAAGAAAAGCGTTGGTTACAACAGCGTTTAGAATCTAACTTTGCCCAGCCTCAATTTAGCAACGAAACTAAGTTACGCATCTTAAAAGGCCTTACGGCCGCTGATGGTCTTGAAAAATACCTAGGCGCTAAATTCCCAGGTGCAAAACGTTTCTCACTTGAAGGTGGTGATGCGCTAGTACCTATGCTTAAAGAGCTTATTCACAGAGCAGGGGAAAGTGGTCAGGAAGAAGCCGTTATTGGTATGGCACACCGTGGTCGTTTAAACGTTTTAGTTAACGTACTTGGTAAAAATCCACAGGTTCTGTTCGATGAATTCGCTGGTAAATATGGTGAATTAGCTGGTTCTGGTGACGTTAAATACCACATGGGTTACTCATCTGATTTCGCAACTACGGGCGGCAACGTGCACATGGCACTTGCGTTTAACCCGTCGCATTTAGAAATCGTTAATCCAGTGGTTATGGGTTCAGTACGTGCACGTTTAGACCGTTTAGGTTGTACTAATGGCTCAAAAGCACTACCTATCACTATTCACGGTGACTCGGCAATTGCTGGCCAAGGTGTGGTTCAAGAAACATTCAACCTATCACAAACACGTGCATTCAGTGTTGGCGGTTCGATTCGTATCGTTGTAAACAACCAAGTTGGTTTTACAACGTCTAAGCAAGAAGACGTTCGCTCAACTGAATACTGTACTGATATCGCGAAAATGGTGCAGGCACCTATTTTCCACGTAAATTCAGACGACCCAGAAGCAGTTGCTTTTGTAACGCAACTTGCCCTTGATTTCCGTAACAAGTTTAAGCGTGACGTAGTAATTGACTTAGTATGTTACCGTCGTCATGGTCACAACGAAGCGGATGAGCCAAATGCGACTCAGCCGTTAATGTATCAGAAAATCAAAAAGCACCCAGTGCCACGTCAGATTTACGCTGATACACTTGTCTCTCAAGGCGTATTAAGTGCTGATGACGCAAAAGCGCTTGCTGATAACTATCGTAACGGTTTAGACAACGGTGTGTGCGTTGTTGATGAAATTCAACCAGATACTAAACACTCATCAGATTGGTCTAAGTTTGTTGGTCATGATTGGGACGTTGCATACGATCCAGCGCTGCCGCTTGATAAATTGAAAGCATTGGGCGAATCAGTTGCTAATTACCCTGAAAACCATAAAGCACAGTCTCGCGTTAAGAAAATTTACGATGATCGTAAAGCGATGGCAGCGGGTGAAAAGCCGCTTGATTGGGGTATGGCTGAGACACTTGCTTACGCATCATTAGTAGACGAAGGTACTGATATTCGTATTACCGGTCAGGATTCTGGTCGTGGTACGTTCTTCCACCGTCATGCAGTAGTGCACAACCAAGCTGATGCATCAACCTATTTACCGCTACAAAATATTCGCCCTGAACAAGGCGCGTTTGAAGTATACGATTCGGTATTATCTGAAGAAGCGGTACTTGCATTTGAATACGGTTACGCAACTGCAGAACCAACATCGCTTGTATGTTGGGAAGCGCAGTTCGGTGACTTTGCCAACGGCGCACAGGTTGTATTTGACCAATTCTTAAGTTCTGGTGAGCAAAAATGGGGCCGTTTATGTGGCTTAACTATATTGCTACCGCATGGCTATGAAGGCCAAGGTCCAGAGCACAGCTCTGCACGTTTAGAGCGCTTCTTACAGCTATGTGCTGACCACAATATGCAAGTATGTGTGCCGTCAACGCCAGCTCAGGTTTACGCAATGATCCGTCGCCAATCAGTTAGACCACTTCGTCGTCCATTGATTGTTATGACACCTAAATCATTACTGCGTCACCCACTTGCTGTTTCAAGCCTTGAAGAGCTTTCAACGGGTGTATTCAACAATATGATTGATGAAATCGATGATATTGATGCGAGCAAAGTTGAGCGTGTTGTGTTCTGTAGCGGTAAGGTTTACTACGAGCTACTGCAACAGCGTCGTGAGCAAGAACTTAACAATGTTGCTATCGTACGTGTTGAACAATTGTACCCATTCCCTCATGCGGAAATGGAAACAATTATGCAGCGTTACCAACATGTTAAAGATTTCGTATGGTGTCAAGAAGAGCCGCAAAACCAAGGTGCTTGGTATTGCTCGCAACACCATTTCTGGGAAGCAATTCCACAAGGTGCTAACTTAAGCTATGCAGGCCGTAAAGCATCAGCATCGCCAGCATGTGGTTATATGTCTACCCATACTAAAGAACAAACTGCGTTGATCGCCGACGCTCTAACAATTAAAAAATAAGGAATAAGAGATGACAACCGAAATTAAGGTTCCTGTTCTTCCTGAATCTGTTGCAGATGCAACAGTTGCAACTTGGCACGTGAACGTTGGTGATACAGTTAGCCGCGATCAAAACCTTGTTGATATTGAAACAGATAAAGTAGTGTTAGAAGTAGTTGCACCTGAAGATGGTGTAGTTACAGAAATTTCTCAAACGGAAGGTGCAACGGTACTTGGTGAACAAGTGATTGCACTATTAGGTGCGGCAGATGCAGCAGCTGCGCCAGCAGAAACAACAGCAGCGCCAGCAGCGGCGCCAGCAGCAGAAGGTAAAGAAGTGGATATTAAAGTTCCTGTACTTCCAGAATCAGTAGCAGACGCTACGATTGCAACATGGCATGTTCAACCAGGTGAAGCGGTAAGCCGTGACCAAAACCTAGTAGACATCGAAACTGACAAAGTTGTTCTTGAAGTTGTAGCGCCAGAAGATGGTGTAATGGGTGATCACATTCACGCGGAAGGCGATACAGTACTTGGCGAACAAGTAATCGGTAAACTAGTTGCAGGTGCAGCACCTGCGGCGGCAGCGCCAGCAGCAGCAACTGAAGCACCAGCAGCATCTGACGAAAATTCAGACGTGTTAACGCCTTCTGTTCGTCGTCTAATTGCAGAAAAAGGCCTTGATGCTTCACAAATCAAGGGTTCTGGTAAAGGCGGTCGTATCACTAAAGAAGACGTAGACGCGTTCTTAAAAGCACCAGCAGCTAAATCAGCAGCACCTGCGGCGGCAGCACCAGCTGTTGCACTTGGTGAGCGTACGCAAAAGCGTGTTCCTATGACACGTCTTCGTAAGACAATTGCAAACCGTCTTCTAGAAGCCAAGAATTCAACAGCAATGCTTACAACGTTTAACGAAGTAAACATGAAACCAATCATGGATCTTCGTAAGCAATACAAAGATGTATTTGAAGAGCGTCACGGCATCCGTTTAGGTTTTATGTCTTTCTACGTGAAAGCAGTTACTGAAGCGCTGAAGCGTTTCCCTGAAGTAAACGCGTCTATCGACGGTGATGACATTGTTTATCACAACTACTTCGATATCAGCATTGCTGTTTCTACGCCTCGCGGCCTAGTAACACCAGTACTTCGTGACTGTGACAAGCTATCAGTTGCTGAGATTGAAAAAGGTATTCGTGAACTAGCACTTAAAGGTCGTGACGGAAAACTTACTGTTGATGACATGACAGGTGGTAACTTCACTATTACTAACGGCGGTGTGTTTGGTTCACTACTTTCTACACCAATCATCAACTTACCGCAGTCATCTATTCTTGGTATGCACAAAATCCAAGATCGTCCAATGGCGGTAAATGGTAAAGTTGAAATTTTACCTATGATGTACCTAGCACTATCGTACGACCACCGTCAAATCGATGGTAAAGAATCAGTTGGTTTCTTGGTTACAATTAAGGAACTACTAGAAGATCCAACGCGTTTATTATTAGACGTATAATAGATTTGGATTAAAAAATAAGCTGTGGAGTGATTCGCAGCTTTTTTTTTGCGCCTTTGGTCGTACTGGGGTTTTCATACCTGATTGGTGCGACTATACTAGGTGCGCAATTTGGGATGGTTGAACAACGGTTCAACCCTTTACGTAATACAATTGGAAAAGCATCATGAATTTGCATGAGTATCAGGCAAAGAAATTATTTGCCGACTATGGTTTACCAGTTTCTGAGGGTTATGCATGTGACACTCCTCAGGAAGCTGCAGAAGCTGCTGATAAAATTGGCGGTGACAAGTGGGTTGTTAAATGTCAGGTTCACGCAGGTGGACGTGGTAAAGCGGGCGGTGTAAAGCTTGCTGACAGCAAAGAAGAAATCAAAGAATTTGCACAAAACTGGTTAGGTAAAAACTTAGTTACTTACCAAACTGACGAAAATGGTCAGCCAGTAGCTAAAATCCTTGTTGAAAGCTGCACAGATATCGCTAACGAATTATACCTTGGCGCTGTAGTAGACCGTGCTTCTCGTAAAGTTGTTTTCATGGCATCTACTGAAGGTGGCGTTGAAATCGAACAAGTTGCAGAAGAAACACCAGAACTAATTCACAAAGCTGAGATCGATCCACTAGTAGGTCCTCAAGCTTACCAGGCACGTGAACTAGGCTTCAAACTAGGTTTAAACCCTACGCAAATGAAGCAGTTCGTTAAGATCTTCATGGGTCTTGCTAACATGTTCAACGACCACGATTTCGCACTATTAGAAATCAACCCATTAGTAATCACTGACGAAGGTAACCTTCACTGTCTAGACGGTAAAATCGGTGTAGATGGTAACGCTTTATACCGTCAGCCTAAAATCCGTGAAATGCACGATCCGTCACAAGAAGACGAGCGTGAAGCGCATGCAGCTCAGTGGGAATTGAACTACGTAGCACTAGACGGTAACGTTGGTTGTATGGTTAACGGTGCAGGCCTTGCGATGGGTACGATGGACATCGTAAACCTACACGGCGGCAAGCCAGCTAACTTCCTAGACGTAGGTGGCGGCGCGACTAAAGAGCGTGTAGCTGAAGCATTCAAGATCATCTTATCTGATGACAATGTTAAAGCAGTACTAGTTAACATCTTCGGTGGTATCGTACGTTGCGACATGATCGCAGAAGGTATCATTGGTGCAGTTAAAGAAGTTGGTGTAAATGTACCTGTAGTTGTACGTTTAGAAGGTACTAACGCTGATCTTGGTCGTGACGTTCTTGCTAACTCTGGCCTTGACATTATCGCAGCTGAGTCACTAACTGACGCTGCTGAGAAAGTTGTTGCTGCTGCGGAGGGCAAATAATGTCTGTATTAATTAACAAAGATACTAAAGTAATCTGTCAGGGTTTCACTGGCGGCCAAGGTACTTTCCACTCAGAGCAAGCGCTTGAGTACGGTACACAAATGGTTGGTGGTGTTTCTCCAGGTAAAGGTGGTCAAACTCACCTAGGTCTTCCTGTATTTAACACAGTACGTGAAGCAGTAGAATCTACTGGTGCAACTGCATCTGTAATCTACGTTCCAGCACCTTTCTGTAAAGATGCAATCCTTGAAGCTATCGATGCAGGTATCGAGCTAATCGTTTGTATTACTGAAGGTATTCCAACGCTAGACATGGTTGACGTTAAAGTTAAGCTTGACGAAACTGGCGTTCGCATGATTGGTCCAAACTGCCCAGGTGTTATCACTCCGGGTGAAACTAAAATTGGTATCATGCCTGGTCATATCCACAAGCCAGGTAAAGTAGGTATCGTATCACGTTCTGGTACACTTACTTATGAAGCTGTTAAGCAAACTACAGACGCTGGTTTCGGTCAATCAACATGTGTTGGTATCGGCGGTGATCCAATCCCAGGTACTAACTTCATCGACGTTCTTGAAATGTTCGAAAAAGATCCACAAACTGAAGCGATCGTAATGATCGGTGAGATCGGTGGTACAGCTGAAGAAGAAGCTGCTGAATATATTAAAGCTAATGTAACTAAGCCGGTAGTTTCTTACATCGCTGGTGTTACTGCTCCTCCAGGTAAGCGTATGGGTCACGCTGGTGCGATTATCGCTGGCGGTAAAGGTACAGCTGACGAGAAATTCGCAGCGCTAGAAGCAGCAGGCGTTAAGACTGTTCGTTCACTAGCTGATATCGGTAAAGCACTAGCAGAAAAAACTGGCTGGTAATTTACCTATCGTTTAAAAAAGGCTGCATCTGCAGCCTTTTTTATTACCTAAATTTTAAATCTTGAAACTAATAACCATCACCCCAAGTTATATCAACTCATAAAAATGCGTTGAAAGTACATTTATTACTCGTACATGGAATTAGTCTTTAACGGGTTAGTTATTGGATTCAATGAGCTAAATTAGCGTGTTATTTGGTTACATACTTAACAGATTCGAAATTAGTTTTTTATTTCACATTTTTTTAGTCCTTGGTTAGTTTGCACCTAGGCGATACGGCTTTTATTTGTAATAATTAGACCGTTAATTTATTTAATGAATATAGGAAAATTTCGCAATGGCGGAAGCAGAAAATCGAGCAACAAACTTTATCACTAATTTAATTGATAAAGATTTAGCATCAGGAAAACATGCAGCAACACATACACGTTTTCCACCAGAGCCGAATGGTTTTTTACATATTGGTCACGCCAAGTCTATCTGCCTAAACTTTGGTATTGCACAAGACTACAACGGCCTATGTAACTTACGTTTTGATGATACAAACCCAGAAAAAGAAGACATCGATTACGTAAACTCAATTCAACAAGATGTTAAATGGCTTGGTTTTAACTGGGATGGCGATATTTGTTATTCGTCAAACTACTTTGACGAGTTATACGGCTACGCGTTAGAGCTAATTGAAAAAGGCCTAGCGTACGTATGTTTCTTATCACCAGATGAAGCACGTGAATACCGCGGTACGTTAACAGAAGCAGGTAAAAACAGCCCTTACCGTGATACCAGTGTGGAAGAAAATTTAGCGCTTTTCGAAAAAATGAAAAATGGTGAGTTTAAAGAAGGCGAATGTGTTCTACGTGCAAAAATTGATATGGCGAGCTCATTTATGGTGCTACGCGATCCAATTATTTATCGTATTCGCTTTGCACATCACCACCAAACAGGTGATAAGTGGTGTATCTACCCAATGTACGATTTCACACACTGTATTTCAGATGCGCTAGAAGGTATTACGCACTCGCTTTGTACGCTTGAGTTCCAAGATAACCGTCGTCTATACGATTGGGTGTTAGATAACATTTCACTTGAATGTCATCCACAACAAATTGAGTTTTCTCGTTTAAATCTTGAATACACACTAATGAGTAAGCGTAAGTTAAATGCATTAGTTGAAGAAAAGCACGTAGAAGGTTGGGATGACCCGCGTATGCCAACAATTGCGGGTTTAAAGCGTCGTGGTTATACACCTGCTTCGGTACGCGAATTCTGTAAGCGTATTGGCGTTACAAAACAAGATAATATGGTAGAAATGGGCATGTTAGAAGCATGTATCCGTGATGACCTAAACGAAAATGCACCGCGTGCAATGGCAGTACTTGATCCGATTAAAGTAGTTATCGAGAATTTCCCAGAAGATAAAGTGGAAGAGCTGACAGTTCAAAATCATCCAAATATCGAAGAAATGGGCACGCGTATCGTACCTTTCACGCGTGAAGTATTTATTGAGCGTGAAGACTTCCGTCTTGAGGCAAACAAAAAATATAAGCGTTTAGTGCTGGGTAAAGAAGTACGTTTACGTGGTGCGTATGTTATTAAAGCTGAACGTGTTGACCAAGACGATGCAGGCAACATTACTACTATTTACTGTACATACGACGATGAAACACTGGGTAAAAATCCAAGTGATGGTCGTAAAGTAAAAGGGGTTATTCACTGGGTAAGTGCAAGCCAAGGTGTTCCTGCAGAAGTACGTTTATACGACCGTTTATTTACTGTGCCTAACCCGGCAGCAGAAGAAGACTTTACAACTGTATTGAACCCAGAGTCTTTAGTAAGTTTAACCTCTGCGGTTGTTGAGCCAGCACTTGCCGATGTAGAAGCTGAAGTGGGTTACCAGTTTGAACGTACAGGCTATTTCTGTCGAGATAGTAAAGCTGAAGGGTTAGTATTTAACCGTACGGTTGGCTTACGTGATTCTTGGGCTAAAGAAGAAAACAAAGGCTAAGTTTAAAAAAGGATAGGGTTTGTGCCTATCCTTTTTAAAATGACCCATCCTAGCATGGGTTGACACTTTTAATATTAAAACGCTCGATGCACTTCATCGGGCGTTTTGTATTTTAAAGCCGTGTGTG
>NZ_LKBD01000032.1 GCF_001399975.1 Pseudoalteromonas sp. P1-9 | reverse complement strand
CCGAACGGTTCTTTTGAGCGCACTTTTCTCATTGTTGCTCGATATTCGCTTAGATTACTAGGCCACACATCGAGCGCCGCGATAAAAGCTCGCTCAAGCAGAACAAAAATAGAACTGCAAAGGTCAACAGACCCTCTAACTGTACAAGAATTACTTGGTCATACTGACTTAAAAACCACAGAAATTTACACGCATGTTGTAGGTACGCGGTTTGGTAATACAAGAAGTCCTATTGATCGTTGAACATTAAAATGAAACCGCATGTTTATTTGTTTTGTGAAAGGATTTAATTAGTGAATGATAAATAAAGGCTAACACACACGTTAGCCTTTTTTAGTTTGATGATATTAAGCTGTTTCTAATGCTAGTTTTGCTTTGCGCACGCGATAGTTTTGCCAGCGGCGCCACGATAGCATGATCCCTGTATAAACGAGCAAACACGCTAATAATGAGGCGAGGCCTGCGATGGTTTGGCCGATAATGCCGTACGCTTCGCCTGTGTGTAAAAAGCGAATGTAACTGCGTGCTTTTCGATATGTTGATAAATCATCAAAGGTGAGCGTTTGTAATACAGCGCCAGTTTGTGTATCTACCGTTACCGTTAAGCGTTTTTGTGGCTCGCCACCTGTACCGGTATCAAGGCTAAACGCTATTTTATCCATAGGTTTAGTAGCAAGTGTAAACTGTGCACGTTGCCATTTTGGTGTGTGGTTAATTGCATTTTCAAATAGCACATTAAGCGATTTTGGCGTGCCGTTATTTAATGGCGACGCTTTTAGCTGCTCAACTTTCGCATCGTTTGATACCACTTTTTTTAAGGTGTTTCCCGGCAATTTAAAAGAGAAAAAGAAAGCTGTTGCAATGAGTACCGCAAGTACCGGCGCTAAATAAATACCGTACACATTATGCCATTGGTAGTCGCGCGCATTAGTGTTTGGGTAAGACTTAGCAAAAGTAAGTTTTTGTTTAAAAGCGCGTTTATTAAAGCGTTTTGGTAACCACAAATAAAGACCCGAAAGCACTAACACAAAGAAAATAATATTAGCGATGCCATTAACCCAGCGACCTGTCTCACTAAACTTACCATCAAGGGTTAGCCAGCGATGAAAAGCGCGTAATTTACGCATGAATGTTTTAGTTGCAAGCCCTGGTTCGTTAATGTGTTCACCATTGTATGGGTTTAAATAGGCAAGGGTTTTGCGGCCTTCTTTAATTTGAATAAAGGCGTTTTGTTCGTTTCTAATCGCAATACTTAACGGCTTTTTATGCTCTAAGGTACTGGCAATAGTATTTATTTGTTCAAGCGTAAGTTTTTGCGTGTTTGCAGAAGGTGCTTGGGGATAATCGTATTGCTCTGCGCTGTGAATAATTTGGCGTTCATAGGTAAGTAACGCACCGGTGGCCGACATTAAAAAAATAAATAGGGCAGCGATGCAACCAATAATTAGGTGAAGCCAAAAAAAGGCTTTTCTTATATTCATACTTTATTGCTCATAATAACGGTAGCGGCGAGCTATGCTTTTGTAACTCGTTGCTTTACATATTTGATTGACAGACCAAATGTGCTTTAAACGCTTCAGTGAGGCAAAATGTCGCGGACAAGCAGTACTTTTAAGTTAGCCGTTTAATTTTGCTTTAAGTAAACGTTATTTTCTTTAAAGGTTGCGGGCATTCTAAGCAAATAGCAATAAAATTGGAATAGTTAATGATAATAATTATTGTTAATTTTGCACCATGGAAACTATTACCTTAAACGTTCCCATTCTAGACTAAATATTTGTTTTATAATTAAATGTATTAACTGGTTAGCGTTTTATGAAAGCGATAAATATTGTTGCATGTAGAATTAAGTACGCTGGCAAAAGTGAAATGTGAGTTAATACGCAAAATGGCGATTTTGCGTATGAGAAGACGCGAACACAGCGTAAGTATTTGTTTTACAATGTATTCGCATTGTGATCTAGTTAAACGTATCTGAACGCTCAATTACTTCAATCGCGTAACCGTCTGGATCGTTGATGAAAAAGAATTTCGCAACGAGTGAATCACCGTTATAAAACTCTTTAACGTCTTTTGGTTGATAACCAAGAGAAACTGCTTTTTGATGTATTGCCTCTATATTTTCAGCACTTACTGCAAGGTGGCCGTAACCGTTACCCAAATCATACTGTGCTTTTTGGTCAAAATTTACTGTTAGTTCAAGTTCAAAGTCTGACTCTTCATTACCTAAGTAAATTAAGCAAAAGCTATCGAAAGTAATCCGACGTTTTTCTGTTAAGTTAAGTATGTTTTGATAGAATCGCAGTGACTTTGATTCGTCTACTACGCGGATCATACTGTGAATCATTTTTGCCATTGTTAGGAATACCTTATGTGTGAATTATATGCTCAAGAGCCGCAGACATCTTACGATAGCACCAAGCGTTCAATACGCATTCAGGGGGTGGTGACAAGTATTTCGCTAGAAAATAAAATCTGGCAAATTCTTGAGCGTATAGCAGCCGATGAAAAAGTAACAGTGCCGGAGTTTATTTCCACCTTGTATCAAGAAGTAATTGAACGTCATGGCAGTGTTAAAAATCTCGCATCAATGCTGCGTGTAACGTGTTTAACCTATGCGCTAAATAGTAAACCACTTGGTTAATTAACGGGTAGTATCTAGGTACTACATTGGTTGTTAACCATTAATCACCACATTTTGCCGCTTAGCATTTTTTGCCAAGTTATTTCTCATAGGCAAGTAGTCTGGCCCCAGTTACTTTTATTGAGAATACGATTATGGAAACACTTACTTTTTTTGAAGATCTTTTTGCCAACGCAGATCCGGTGTTTATATTAGCTGTTGCATTAGCAAGCTTAGTTTTATGGTTTTTACCGGCAGTTCTCGCGTTTTTCTTTAATCGCAAACATGCAAAATTAATCGCAGCCGCATGTGTGCCAGCGGGTTTTTCACTCATTGCGTGGTCAGGCCTGATGATTTGGGCTGTCACCGGTAAAAGTGTTGAAAAAGCGGTGACTAAATCGCGCAAACCAGTGTCATCAAGCGAAGCCAGCTAATATAAAACGCCCTTTTTACAGCGTTAGCAGTAGAAAGGGCGAAAATATTAAATTTAATCAGCGGCTGTTAGCGCTGATTTTATTGATTAAAAGGTGTATTGCACCGAAAGACTTGCGTAGTCTACTTCACCATTAAACTTATCTACATTTGAAAAAATCCCAATTTCATCATCTTCAAATTCAAAGTCGTAGCGAGTGTAATCTAGATTAAGTTGCCAGTTTTTTGAAATCGCAAATGATGCACCAGCGCCGTAAAATAGCTCATTGCCATCAAGTGAGAGGGTATTATCAAAGCCATTTAAGTCGGCATCCCACCAATAATTACCGCCTTTTACGAACAGTGTTATACGCTCAGTAACCGGTAAACCAAGCTTAAGCCCAAGCGTATAGCCATCGAGTTTGGTGTTAAAGTTATCGTTACCAAACTTACCAAAATCCAAGTAACCCGCTTCTAAACTGATCATTTGATTAAACTGAGTACCAATAAATACATTGTAAGCGTCGTCATCATCATCAAAATCATCGTCACCGCTGGCGCTTATTAATCCATAACCACCACCCACATAAACACCGCGATGATCTACATCAGCCTCTTCTTTGGCGATGGCCGGTGCTACTAAAATTGACGATAAAATTAATGATAATAATGATGTGCTTTTCATAGTAAATCCTTGTTAATGTTAAACTTTTAAAGTCAATCTAAGGCAGCAAACAGTGTTCCAATAATTTTTTATTTAAAATTCATTGAGTTATGGTTTTGGTCTGGAACTTTTACGTACTTACTTTTGTAGCAACAACACAGGGTATGAATATTTTACAGACTGAAAGTCTGCAATAACAATAAGTTAAATTACGGCTTATTAGGTTTGGGTACATCTTGGATATTTACGCCCTCTTGTTGCATTAGGCGCTCCGCGGCTTTTTGATCCTCTTTATCTGCATCAACATGACTGTCTTGCGATGTTGCTTCATATACTAAGGTTGTTAGTAACGGAAAATGGTCAGAGCCAATGGATGGCAAACGGGTGATTTTATGTAAGGTAAAGTGCTCGCTATGAAACACATGATCTAAAGGCCAACGGGCAAACCAATACTTGGTGTGGAATGTATTAAACATGCCTCGGCCAATTCTTGGATCAAGTAACCCACTTATCTTTCTAAATAGCCGAGTTGTATAAGACCAAGCCACGTCGTTAAGATCGCCTGAAACCAAAATTGGTTGGTTTGATTTTGCTATTTTTTTTGCCACCACAATTAGCTCAGCATCACGCTCAGATGAATAGGTATTTTCCGAAGGGCTTGGCGGTGCAGGATGCAAAAAGTGAGCTTGCAGTTTAACCCCATTTTTTAGTGTAACCGATGCGTGAATTGATGGTACGTATTGTTCAACTAAAAATTCGATGCGTTCATCACCTATGGGTAATGCTGAGAAAACATGCATACCATAAAGGTTATCTAGTGGGCAGTTGACGTGGTAGGGGTAGCGTTTTGTTATACCTTTGAGTGCATCCTCCCACCACCTATCGGATTCTAGCGTAACAATAATGTCGGGCTTATGTGTTTTTATGAGTTGAATAAGTGCTTTTGCGTTGCGGTTTGTCATTAATACGTTTGTATTGAGAATGGTAATTTCATCAAATGATCTGTGTCCAGAAGCTGCTTTGACTTCTTTTGGCCAGCAACGGGTATAAGGCAATATCCACAACAAGTGCCAAATTATCGCGCAGAGTGTTAAAACAGGTAGTACGTAAAATATGTTGGGCTTATCAACCAATATGAATATTTGCCATATCAGTAAACTTATCCCAAGCGCACACAACTGAACCCTTGGAAAATCAAATACCCTAATTACCCAATGCGACTTTCGCACTATAGGAATTAACGTTGCTGCTATAAATAAAACCGTTAGCGTAATAAGTGTCGCAATCATTGAAATTCCTTATTTAAGTGGCGCGCTTTAGTGATGACTCAGTACAGACTCATTGCACTACAAGTTAGCTGATAGCCCTAACTTCGCGCATTTTTATATTTTAAAGATGGGTAACACGTTCTAACTAATCAATTGTTGTGCCACTGTACATTTATCCGTAGCAATTCACTTGTTATGACGTTTAGTGTTGTTTTAACGCCTTATAACTTAACAAGAAATAAGTTTTAGGCAGAAAGGCACAAGTACTTGTTGCAGGCGGTATTACGCGTTTGAAACGTAATCCTTGCACAGTGGTTTGAAAAATTTACCAGTAGATATGTAAAAGATTCACATAAGTTATCACTAAATAGCACGAAAAATATTTAAGTTGTTGATTATATTGTAATTAAAAGTTGGTTTTATTGTTGCATCAAGTCTAAGCAAGATATTTTTACACGACAAAAGAAGGAAACTTGTAATGGCTACATCTAATCAAAATGCATCGAATTCAAAAGCTAAGCAAAACGCATCAAATGGTCATCCGATTGCCGATAAATTGAATAGCTCTATGCATGATTCAGTCGATACCATCACTGAAAAAGTTGGTACAGCGGAAGAAACGCTGCGCGAAACCGCGCATTCAAGCTCAGAAACCCTATCTCAAAAGCAGCAGGAAATGAAAGCTAAGTGGGAAAAGTCAGCCGTTAAAAAATACGCAGTAGAAAACCCAGTAGCAACAGCAGGTATTGCATTTTCACTCGGTATGTTGGTGTCTGCAATTATTAAACGTAAATAATATAGGTTTAAGACGATGGACAACATGGGTCCCGAGCAGGGCGGTTTTAACAATCAAAGCGAGCCAAATCAGCAGCCTGAAAACGAGGCGAAGCTGGCGCAAACATTCGAAAGCGTAACAGCATTGCTTGAAAGTAAAATTGCCAAGCTCATCACGTCAAAAAACTTAGTAGCGGCTGAGGCTAAAGTTAGCCTCAGCGCTGCGCTACTCTCATTCGCGATTTGTTTAACACTGGTCGTGATTGTGAGTGTAATTTGGCTCTTGCTTAATGCAGTGGTTGGACTAACTTTCTATAAAATGTATCCCAGTTTAGCCTTGGTAATTGGCAGCTTGTTACTTTTTAACAGTGCATTAGCGGTATGGCTATTTATTCAGCTTAAGCGTATATGGCATCGCGTGGGGTTTAAAGCGAGTGCGTCTTTACTTTTAAACGGAGACTAACATGGAGTTTTTACTTAAAGATGATCTGAACCAACTTGAAAAAGCAAAAGCCGAATACCTCGCGGTAAAGGCGTTTGATGACTACAACACACAAGTTGCAAAAACGAATGTGAAATCGATTTTATCGTCAAAAGAAGGGCTTATGGCATCTTTTGGGGCGGGGTTTGTAAAAGGGTTAATGGATAACCCTGATAACCAAAAATGCGGTTCATCCCATTCTGATCTAATTAAAATTATCAGCTTATTAGTAAAGTAATGGGATGTTGTTATTTTGCTTTTTCTTTAGGCTTGAGTACTTCAGAGAATTGAAAGATTAAAAAGCCAATAAACGATAGAACAATACTAATTTCATAGCGGCTGTACGCTACAGATACGCCAATTGCACCTGTATTCCAAAGTCCAGCTGCGGTAGCTGTGCCTTTTACGCTGTCTTTATCCCTGAAAATAGCTCCGCCGCCAATAAATCCCATACCTGTGATAATGCCATACATTACCCTTGCTTCGGCATCAGAACCTTCAAACACGTTTATACCGACGAGCATAAATGCGCATGAGGCAATGGTAACCAGTGGAAATGTTCTAAGGCCAGCGCCGTTTTCCCTTGACTCTCGGTTTAATGCAATCGGCAATGACAGCAAAAAAGCAATACCAAGTTGCTTGAAGTGAAACATTATTAAGGTGAAATCTAAGTCTATCTCGAACATCCGTTTCTCTTTTTTAAAATACGGCTAAAACACAGTGTACGCAGGCAAACTGATCGTCACGTTTAAAAGCAGTGTATTGAAGTGAGTGTGTAATAAAACCAAACACTTATATAAATACGCTGCGTGTCTAAAATGACCATCGTTTTAAATAGTGTAACGCAACTTATTAATGAAAGTCGATTGGCAACGATGTGATGCGTTTAACCACATGCGTTGTTACTGTTACCCTAAAGTAGCCTAGACTGTATAGGTCAAAACGCTCTATATTTTAGACAATTAAGATAATGACTGTTTATTGAAGTGTTCATAATTAAGGATAGTGTATGAGTAATTCTGTATTAGTAAGTGCGATAGAGCGCTTACAACGAATTGGCGAGCAAGCAAATACCTCAAAGCAAGTGATTGAAGCACTGAGTCACCCACACGCCACATTAGCGTGTAATTTACCCGTACGTTTAGACAGTGGCCGTTTAGCTTATTTTAAAGGCTATCGTTGTCGCTATAACGATATCTTAGGCCCGTGCAAAGGCGGTATTCGCTTTCACCAAGCGGTGAATCAAGATGAAGTAGAAGCCCTCGCGTTTTGGATGACACTAAAATGCGCTGTGGTGGGATTACCACTGGGTGGTGGCAAAGGCGGTGTTACGGTGAACCCGAAAACGCTATCACCAATGGAGCTTGAACGATTATCGCGTGCGTATGTGCGTGCGATGGCCGATTTTATTGGCCCCGATACCGATATTCCAGCACCCGATGTTTACACCAACGCGCGCATTATGGGTTGGATGATGGACGAATATGAAAAAATAACGCGCAGTAAAGCCCCTGCGGTGATCACCGGAAAACCGATATCGTTAGGCGGTAGTTTAGGACGCGAAAGTGCAACAGGTCGTGGGGCGTTTATTTGTACGCAAATGTTGGTAAAAAAACTGGGCTTAAACCCACAAGAGCTCACTGTGGCAATACAAGGTTTTGGTAACGGTGGTTACCACTGCGCCAAATTGCTGCAGCAAGCTGGCTTTAATATCGTTGCTGTAAGCGATTCGCAAGGGGGGATCTATCGAGAACAAGGACTGGATGTCGATAGTATTTTCCAAGAAAAGCAGCGCAGCAAAAAACTCTCTGCTGTGTACTGCGAACAATCGGTGTGCGAAGTGCAAGAGTTTAAACACATTAGCAATCAAGAACTGCTTACTTTAGATGTTGATATTTTGATCCCTGCAGCGCTCGATAGTGTGATCACCCGTGATAATGCCAATGATGTGCGCGCTAAGTACATTGTTGAAATTGCAAATGGTCCCGTTGAAAGCGAGGCGGATAGTGTTTTGCAGCAAAATAACGTAACAGTGGTGCCGGATATTTTGGCAAATGCTGGTGGTGTTATTGTAAGTTATTTTGAATGGCTGCAAAACAGACAAGGCGAGCAATGGTCACTCAATATAGTAGAAGAAAAGCTGCATCAAAAGCTTGAAAAAGCGTTTGAAAATGCTTGGCAAATCTATCAAGAAAAAGACATTACACTGCGCGACAGTGTATATAACGTAGCGTTGCGTGCTTTAACCGAAGCCATTGAAGCGCACGGCACCACCGATTACTTTAATGCACAATCGAAACGTTAATAATCGTTTTGGCTATTAAGTTGAATTAGTTAAGCGCGATTCACAATCGCGCTTTTTACACTTAAGTATGTATCACTTTTTTGTCTTGTTTCGTTTTCTTACAAATTGGCGATATACAAACAGCTTTTGTATTAATAAACTAAGCGCATAATTTATATAATAAAAATAAACTCTATATGCAGCTTTTTCCTCGTTTAAATGCCTTTTCTTTGGTTCTTTGTGCACTTCTTTCAAGTTTTGTAAATGCCGCTGAGATTGTCGAAAAGTTACCTGAGCAATATGAACCAAGCGATAAATTTGTTTTCTACTCCCATGGTTATATTGTTGAAGGAGACAACCCAACGCCCGTTGAAGTGAAAAATGGTTGGGGTTTGTATGATTTTCCAAAGGTAAAGCAAGCGCTTGCTGATGATCGCTATACGTTAGTTGCGGTTCATCGTAAAAAGAACACAGATCCATTTGAATATGCAAAAGCGCAAAGCGCGACGATTAGAAACATGATTAACAATGGGGTGCCCGCCAACAACATTACCTTGATTGGTTTTTCGCGTGGCGCGTTTATTACGGGATTAATATCAAACCACCTAGCTGATTTTGGCGTAAATACTGTATTACTAGCAGGTTGCGGCCGTTTAATCTCAAGCAAGCTTGATGATATAAAAGTGTATGGGCATGTTTTATCAGTTTATGAAAAAACCGATAAATCAAATACCTGCAAAAAGTTAAAAGACAAAAGTGGGCAGGTACAATCATTTAAAGAAGTAGCGATAAACACCGGTTTGTCGCATGGCGCGTTTTACCGTCCATTGCCACAGTGGGTTCTGCCGGTAAAAACGTGGATGAAAGAGAAAATGGATATTCGCTAAATTGCGCTGAGTGCAGCAATTAGCTGGTGGTTTCTTCGCTTAAATCGCGCGGTGTAAAGTTTGCTTTAAAGCTGAATGCATAAGGTGTATCACCGTGCTCACGAAGATGGTTTAGTCGTGATATCGCTTCACTTAGCGATGGAATATGGCCTTCTTCTACCCACCAAAGCACGTAATTATCTTCATTTAGCTTTTCAAACCACTCGTTTTTCCTGCGCATGAAGTCACGATGGTTGGTTCTAAACATAAAGTTTTTCAGGCTATCGACATTTTGCCAAACCGACATATTAACCAACATATTAGGGTTTTCAAAAGCTTGAATACTGGTTGCATCGCCAGAATCATCTTTAAGGCGCCATACAAAACCATCGGTTTTTTCAGCGAGTGAATTTACTTTATCTAGGTTATCAACAAAGTCTTTAATTTCTGGGGTATCAAGAGCGTATTTTGCAAGCGCGATATTAAGTTGAGCTAATTGCATCGTTATCCTTAGTTCGTCGTAACGGTATAAATATTAGTTTTTAACACGCCACGGCGGGTTTAAACGGTTTTCTCCTGCCCAATAAAGCTTGATTTTATTGCCTGAAGGGTCAAATAACACGGCTTCTCGCCACAGGTATCTTTCATCAGTTGGTAGCTGGGAAAATATAACGCCTTTTTCTTGTAAGTCAGCAACCCAGTTATCGAGCTGTGCATGTTCAAAATAAATCGTGGCGCCATTAACGGCATTTTCTTCAAGTGACAGCGAAAATGTTGAATCGCCCTCTGGGCAGGCAAAACGCGCATAATGGGGTGTGTCGACAATAAGTTCAAAACCGAGCGTTTGGTAAAACCTAACGGCATCACTCATTTGCGTTACCGGTAATGTTACTTGGTTTAAGTTCATTTAAATCCTTAAAACTAAACTGTAGGCATGCGTTTTAAAGGCATGCCTATACGTTATTTATTTGTTCTCATTAACTAAAATAACTTTACGGTGCGGGAATGGAATTTCAATATTGGCATCATCAAGCGCTTTTTTAATTTGCTCGGGTACCGAATACAAAATATCGAAATAATGTTCACCGGAACAAAACGGACGTACTAAGAAATCGACCGAACTATTGTTGAGGGTTTCAACTTCAACAAAAGGCTTAGGGTCATTCAAAATATGTGGGTGCGCGTCTAATACCTTATTAATAACTGTGCGAGCAGCGTCGATGTTCTCGTCATAGGCGATGCCAAAACGCATATCAACACCCCGTATCTCATGGTGAGAGTGATTGACAATTTTATTGCCCCAAATATCGCTATTAGGAATGATAATACGCTGGTTATCAAAGGTTTGTAAAATGGTGGTAAACATGTCTATTTCAGCCACTTTGCCAAATTGGTCGCCCGTTTCAATAAAATCATCCACTTTATACGGTCTAAATATAAGCAGCATTACACCCGCAGCAAGGTTCGATAACGTGCCCTGAAGTGCCAAACCAACCGCAAGCCCAGCGGCACCTAGCAGTGCAATTATAGAGGCTGTTTGCACACCAAAACGGTTTAACACCGCAATACCGACAAATGCCAAAATGGTGTATTTGGCTACACTGCCAAAAAACTTAAACAAGGTATCGTCTAGTTGTGCATGACGATTAGAGATTTTGATGATAGCTTTATTTACTTTGCCGGCAAGCCAAATACCAATAATTAAAATGGCGAAGGCAAGTAATAAGTTAGTTGCCCAATCAAGTGCCGTTGGCAAGTATTGATTGAGGTCGAGCTGAGCGATAAATTCTTCCATTTTTTGTTAACCCAACGTTAAAAACTATACACTAGGCTATCTTAAACTGTGCTTCAAGAGCCATAGCTATAATTTATACACATAGAAAGTTTATTAAACATTAACTTGCGGTTTGCGGTGTTACATCACATAGTTTGTAAAGTAGTTTTATTCTATGTTGCGTGTTTAAAGGAAGAGGTATGTCCTATTTGAAATTAGCAATACGCTTTCGTTTAGAGCCTGGGTGTTTAGGGCCAACGGGTACTGATTACATTGAAGATTTTTGCCGATTGATAAATCGGGTTGATTTTACCTATCCGTTTGTCACCCTTGATGTGATCCCTCGCTATGATAAAACCTTGCCTGAATGGGAGTTTTTACTGAACGGTAAGTTAATTTCAGAAGAGCAAGCCGAACGTGTGTTAAGCGTAAATGGCTTTACTGTCGACAGCATGGAAGAGCAGGTGGAACAATTCCTGACCTTAAAAGTAGAGCAGTTTATGTTGTCGCTTAAAAATAAGCGTTAACACATTTCGCCGTTAAGAATCACTCGCATTCAGTTAGTCGCTTCCGTATACTGCATTTTTATTTAAGAGCCTAGGAACTTTATGAATATCTGGGTCGATGCAGATGCATGCCCTGTTGCAATTAAAGAGATTTTATTTCGTGCAGCAGAGCGTACACAGATCAACACAACCTTTATTGCTAACCATAGTTTCCGCATTCCACCGTCTCGTTTTATCAAGCGATTACAGGTCGAAAAAGGTTTTGATGTTGCCGATAATGAAATTGCTAAACGTGTAGTCGCGGGCGATTTAGTGATTACACAAGATATTCCACTCGCCGATGAAGTGATCACTAAAGAAGCGATTGCGCTCACCCCGCGCGGCGAGTTATTAACCGCAAGTAACATTAAAGCGCGTTTAAATATGCGTGATTTTTTTGATACTTTGCGTGCCAGTGGCGTTGAAACAGGTGGCCCGAGCGCGTTATCAAACACTGATAAAAAAGCCTTTGCTGATGAGCTCGATAAAGCGCTTGCAAGGCTCGGTTAGCCTTATTATTTAAAAGGAAAGTTGCGCAGTTATGCACGATCTTACGAAAGGAAGCATTCCAAAACACATAATTTCAATGGCAGTGCCAATCGCCATTGGTCTGCTTATTCAAACGCTGTATTTCTTAGTTGATTTGTATTTTGTTGGTCAACTAGGCAGTGCCGCGATTGCCGCTGTGAGTAATGCATCAAGTTTGTTTTTCTTTGTTATGGCATTAACGCAAGTACTCAATATTGGTTGTGCAACACTAGTATCGCATGCGGTCGGGCGCAAAAAACAGCGCCAAGCCAGTCACGTATTTAATCAAACGTTAGCGCTTGCCAATTGGGCAACCCTGTTTTGCGCAGCGATAGGCTACGCATTTGGTCACGTATTTTTTGCGTTTATGACCGCCGACATTGCTACACAAGCATTAGCCGAGAGTTACTTTTATTGGTTTTTACCGTCGTTACTGCTGCAGTTTGTATTTACCGCATTAAGTGCTGCGCTGCGCGGGACTGGTATTGTAAAACCGGTTATGTCGATTTCGGTGATTGGTATTATCGCTAACATTATTCTATCGCCTATTCTGATAACGGGGTGGGGGCTTGGCATTGAGCTCGGTGTCGTTGGTGCGGGTCTGGCGAGCAGTATTTCAATGTTGCTATCGTTTGTGCTTTTGGTGCGTTATTTCAATAAACAAGAGCAATATCTTCAAGTGCGCTGGTTATCGTTTGCGTTAAAAGCGAAAACGATACGCAAAGTACTTAATATTGGTTTACCGTCGGGCGGTGAATTTTTACTGACCTTCTTGTATATATCGTTGATTTATTGGGCGCTTAGTCGTGTATCTGCTGAAGCACAAGCCGGCTTTGGTTTAGGTGGGCGTATTATGCAATCGCTATTTTTACCGGTTATAGCCATTGCCTTTGCCGCGCCTGCCATCGCTGGACAAAACTTCGCAGCGCGGAAAATCTCACGCGTATACGAAACCTTTCACATCACCGCGTTTTTAACGTGCTCATTAATGGGTATGTTAATGGTACTGTGTTTATGGGTACCGGAGCTATTTGTCACCGGTTTTAGTGACAATGCCAACGTGGTGTTAGTTGCAGCTACGTTCTTGAGTTTTGTTGGCCTTAATTTTGTTCCTGCTGGCTATGTATTTGCCATTTCAGGCATGTTTCAAGCGCTTGGAAATACGTGGCCCGCGTTACTGAGCACCTTTGTGCGTTTGTCACTGTTTGCGGTTTCAGTTATTTATTTAGTGAATCAAGACGACTTTTACATTGAACAAATTTGGTATTGTTCAATTGTTACTGTGTTTATTCAAGCTTTGGTCAGCCACCTGTTAATTCGTCGTGAATTTAATAAAAAGCTGGTTAAAGCGCCAAGTAACACGCCAGAGCAAACTTGCGCCGTGGCAAAATAAATCAGTGGTATAGCTGAAAGAGTATGCTAATTGTTGTGCTCAGTGAGTAATTCTTTAATCGTTAACGCATCAACGGGCTTGGCAAACCAATAGCCTTGAATTAGCGAGCAATCCGATGCGGTTAACCAGTGCATCTGCGCATTGAGCTCAACGCCTTCGGCAATTACTTCAAGCTTTAAGCTCTTACTCATTGCAATAATGGCTTTGGTAAGGGCTTGGCTTTCGGCGTTATGTTCGATGTCTTTAATGAAGCTTCTATCAATTTTGAGCTTATGCACTGGGAATTTCTTTAAATAGCTGAGCGATGAATAGCCGGTGCCAAAATCATCAATGGCTATTTTTACGCCTAAATTAGCTAACATAGTGAGCTGGGCAATGGTTTTTTTATCGTTTTCAATGAGTAAGCTTTCGGTAATCTCTAATATCAGCTTGTTGCTTGGCAAGCCACTGATTTCAATTGCATTTTTAATAGTGGCAATAAAATCATCACGTTGGAATTGAATAGTAGAAATGTTAACGCTAATACCGGGCGCATTTTCATATTCATCTTGCCACTTTGCTGCGGTAATACAGGCATGTTCTAAAACAAACTCACCAATATTGGCGATTACACCAATTTCTTCAGCAAGTTCAATAAATTGGTCAGGTGAAACAAGGCCCTTGGTAGGGTGATGCCAGCGTACTAATGCTTCACACGCATAAATAACATTATGTTTAGCATCAAAAATGGGTTGGTAATCAATGAAAAACTGTTGGTTATCGATGGCGGTTCGCAGTTCGCTCTCAAGGGTGCGCCTTTTTTGCGCTTTTTCGTCCATTTCGGCAGTAAAAAACTGAAAATTATTTTTACCTTTTGCTTTCGCTTTATACATGGCGCTATCGGCTTTTCGCATCAGTGTTTCTACGTCTTGCCCGTCGTTTGGATAAGTTGTTATACCGATACTAGCAGAGACAAACCCTTGTGCGTTATCCAGTTGATACGGGGTGGCGATTGCCGCCTGAATTTTATGGGCGACTCGATCAACTTTAAACTGATTGTTATCGCTTGCGATAAGTACCGCAAATTCATCACCACCCAAGCGAGAAATAGTATCTGATTTACGTAAGGTTTCGCTCAGGCGCGTTGCTGTTTGCTGTAAAAGGGTATCGCCTTGTGAATGACCAAGGGTATCGTTAACGTGTTTAAAACCATCTAAGTCGATAAACAATAGCGCCAGAAATGAGTTCTCGCGCTGTGCTTTATTAAGAGCTTGCTCAAAACGATCTGAGAATAAGTTGCGGTTTGCAAGCCCAGTAAGTGAGTCAAAGTTAGCTTGCTGGTAAATTTTATTTTCTGCCTTTTTACGTTTTGTGATGTCGCTAAACAGTGCTACAAACGCATCAATCTCGCCGTTATTATCACGAAGGGCGGTGATTGAAAGCCATTCATAATAAAGTTCACCGTTTTTACGGCGATTGCAAATTTCGCCTTGCCATTGGTTATTTTCATCAAGTTGGTGCTGCATATTGGCGTAAAAAGGTTCTGTTTGCAGGTTTGAGCTCAGTATGTCAGGCGTTTTATTTAATACTTCGTCACTGCTGTAGCCAGTTATTTCAGTAAAGGCTTCATTGACTGCTTGAATTTTTGCGTTTTTGTCGCAAATCATTACGGCTTCATTGGCGGTACGAAATACTGTTGATGTAAGCCTAAGTTGTTTTTCATCCTGTTTTTGCTTTGAAATATCATTGAGAATAAGCACATAGCCATTTTTCTTTCGCTGGTTATTTATCAGCGGATAAAGATGCACATGGAGCCAATGGTGCTCGTGCCCTAAATTAATGCGGTCAACCCAAGGGGTATTGGTGCTAATTGCGTTATCAAATTCGTCGCTGTGCTGCGTTAAATTACGTAATTCATCAAATAAACTTTGTTTACTTGATGATAATTTTCTAAAAAGAGCACTTTCAGAATGTTTATTTTGATAATCAATATAGCCCTGTAAGTCGGTTGTGATAATTGCAGAGGGGCTTTGCTCCACTATTTGGCTGAGTTTGGTACTGTATTTTTGCGCTTTTCGGGTGATGCGTAGTAAAAAGGTTAAAAACAGTGCAAGCGCAATTAATACTACTAAACCCGCAATGTAAATGGCATGTATTTTATTGTTTTTGGTTTTAATAATCGCAACTTGGCTATCAACCATTTGTTCTAGGTTTTTTTGATATTGCCAAATTTCGCTTTGATATTGCCGTTGTGTGGAAATATCTTTAATGACCGAATAGAGCAGTGTTGCACCATGAAACTCGATGGGAATGGAATAAACTTCAACGGTTTTAATATCACCCGCTGCTGTTTGATGGCGAAAGATAAAATAGTTGCGCTTTTGTCGATGGGCGTTTTCACGCTCTTCTGCGACTTGCTCTGCGGTAAATAAGTTAATTTCTTGAATGGTTTTACTTTGCAGTGCTTGCGAGCTGTAGCCATAAAAATCCGCCGCGGCTTGATTGGCTTTTACAATTTTTCCTGATTTTGGCTCAATCAGTAGCATCACAGCGGTGTGATCATCAAATATTTGCTCAAATTCGGTATTGGCAAATACAAAAAGCGGGAAAAATAACAAAAAAGCAAATACTACGGGCATAATCAGTTAAATTTGGCTAACGACGGTACATTATTCAACTATAGTCGTAATTATTGCAATAAGTTGATGTAATTAATCGTTAACTAAAGAGTGTGTGATCACGTTTATTGCAAGTTTATAGCGCTACTCAAGGTGTAACAGCACATTTATCAAGCTGATGTTGCGCCTTTGCTGATTGTGATAAAAAACAGGTAAGTTGCGCGTGACTAGCGCGAAGGGAATTCGATGAGACATATTTTACTACTTTGCTGTGTTTTGAGCTTAATTGGCTGTCAGCATTTTCGCCAAGCTAAACAACAATCTCAATTACTCGACAGTGTTGCTGAAATAAATGGCCGAGTTGATTATCAATCTAATTCAGATGGTGGCGAACTCGTAGTTGCTATATTAAGCCGTAACGACAACACCTTCGCGATAGAAAATCAGAAACTACTTGATAGCAACGGGCAGTTTAAATTCTACCTAAAACCAGGCACTTATTACGTTGCTGTATATCAAGACAGCAACCACAACTTGACCTACGACGACAATGAAACAGGCGTTGCTTATGTTGACTCGGTTGGCATGTTACAAGCAATTACGCTTAACGATAAAGCCAAATACAAAGCCAAACCAATTCACTTCGCAAAGCCTGTAAAAAAAGGGTATGCGGTTCAATACAGTGATAATTACAATATTAATAATATCGGCAAGTTAGCGAATTTAGAGAACGCTATGTTTGATGCCCATAATGTTGATATGGGGTTTTGGCGACCGCTTGATTTTCTTGCACAAGTGGAGTCTGGTTTATTTATGTTGTCTCCGTATAACGCTAAAAAAGAACCGCTTATTCTAGTGCACGGCATGATGGGCAACCCGCGCGAATTTTCCGCTTTAGTTACGGCGCTTGAAGATTCTGACTATCAAGTGTGGGTATTGTACTACCCAAGTGGCGTAGGGTTGCATTTGGTTAAAGACTATCTGTTAGAAAGCATTGAGGTTATGCAAAAACGCTACGGTTTTGATGCGGTTTCGGTGCTAGCGCACAGTATGGGTGGGCTGATTACCCGAGGTTACGCACTAAGTCATCAAGGTCATGCACGTAACTATAAAATTAATCATTTCATTACGGTAAACAGTCCTTTACTGGGTATGCAAAGTGCTCGAAAAGGGGTTGAAAGTTCGCCCCTTGTAATTAACTCATGGCGTGATGTTGCAACTAACAGTGACTATGTTAATCAGCTGCATACTCAGACACTGCAGCCAGAAATTAATTACGCTTTGGTATTTTCCTATCAAGACGGTGCAAGTGATGATGGCGTTGTGGCATTATCTAGTCAAATTCCGCCTAATATTCAGCGTGAAGCAAATAAAATGATGGGCTTTAATGCATCGCATGCAGGGGTGTTGAAAGAGCCAAAGTTTATTAATTTTATTATGAGCACGTTGTCAAATTCAGCATCTGCTAACTGAAACATGTTATTAACATGTCGTTAAATACAGTTATTTGAGTTAAAAATAGTCTAAAGTACGCATAAATTTAACATTCTTGCGTTTTAGCATTGCTTCTTTTGCGCAGTTTTTTTATAGTTTCGCCTCATTTTCAAACAACATGGACGCACATCACATGAAAATGGTGCTCTCACATTTTAATTATTGGTGTAAAGCTAAGGACGAAGCACAGCTCGCCAACGCAAAAATTGAAATGTTTGATCCAATGAGCAAAAGCCCACAATTGGATTGGGTGCCAGCAATGCAGCGCCGACGACTAAGCCACTATGCAAAAATGGCGTTGTTTGTTGCAGCAAATAGCGCCGAGAAAAGTGGTGCAGAATCGATGCCCGTTGTATTTGCATCGCAACATGGCGACTTTCACCGTACATCAAGTATTTTAAAAGATTTAGCTCACCAAGAAGTGATCAGCCCAACATCGTTTGGCCTATCTGTTCATAATGCAGTTATTGGGCTTTATTCGATTTTGACGAATAATCAACAGCCAATGAACAGTATCGCGGCTGGCGAGAACACCCTGCTGATGGCATTAATTGAAGCAAGCATTCAGTTAAATAACCCGAATATATCCGAAGTACTCGTTGTGTATTGCGATCAACCACTACCTGACGATTATGCACGATTTGACGATGTGAATAGTTGTGATTTGGCGTGTGCATTTGTCGTATCTAAAGACAATGAACAGGGTATTACGCTGTCGTTAACTCCTAGCGATACGCCTAACAATACACCGTTACAGGCAAAACAGTTTGTGGAATTTTTAGCGACAAACAAAACCAACGACGCGCTTGTACTCGGCAGTCAAAGTGCGTGGCACTTGCATATTGATGAGGTAACGCCTTGTTAACCAAGCTAGGACGCTGCTGGCGCATTGTCGCAACCGGTTTTTGTTTTGCGGTGTTTGGTTTAGGTGGATTGTTAGTTCCGCTAATTGTATTGCCTATTCAGTACCTTATTTATCGTGATGAAGAAAAGCGCCGCAAGGCAGCGCGCTATACAGTGCATTTGCTGTTTAAGTTTTTTGTTGGCTTGATGGGCGCATTAGGAATCTTTAAATTCACTATTGCTGATCGAACTAAATTTGCCAATTTAACAGGCAAGTTAGTACTTGCTAATCACCCGACCTTGATTGATGTTGTGGTACTTATTTCGCTTATTCCCAATGCAGATTGTGTTGTTAAAGCACATTTATTTAGTAACCCATTTATGCGAGGTGTGATAAAATCCACCGGTTATATAAGCAATGAAAGCCCTGAGGGCTTACTAACGGATTGTGCAGCATCACTTGCTGCGGGAAATAACTTGATCGTGTTTCCCGAGGGCACTCGTACGACACCTGGTCAAGCGTTAAAATTTAAACGAGGTGCGGCAAATATCGCACTGCGCTGTCGTGCTGATATCGTTTCTGTGTTAATTCATGTTGCACCGTCAACGTTAACTAAGTCAGAAATGTGGTACGAAGTGGCACCTACGCAGGTTAAATTTGATCTCGCAATGACGAAACAACAATTGCAATTACCCAGTTTTGAAGCGTCGAAATTGACGCAGCATGCGCGTAGTTTTACGCGCGATATGCAGGCATTTTTTCAAGGAGAATTAGACAGCTATGAGTGATTTAAAAATTAAAATCAAGAAGCTCATTATTGAATCATTAGATTTAGAAGATATTACCGTTGATGACATTAACGACAGCGAACCACTTTTTATTGATGGTTTGGGTCTTGATAGCATTGATGCGCTAGAGCTTGGCTTAGCGATTAAAAAAGAGTTTGATATTAAAATTGACGCAAACTCAGAAGAAACAAAGCAGCATTTTGCATCGGTTGATGCGTTAGCAGCGTTTATTGAACAAAACGCATAACAGCGGGTAGGGTATGAAAACACAACAAGAAATCTTCGCAGTATTAACTGATATCTTGGTGGAAGAATTTGAAATAGATCAAGGCGATATTTCGCTTGAGGCACACCTTTATCAAGATTTAGATCTCGACAGTATTGATGCCGTTGATCTGGTGGTGAAATTGCGTGAAATCACAGGGCAAAAGATTGATCCTGAAGCGTTTAAGCAAGTACGCACTGTAGAAGATGTGGTAAACGAAGTAAGCAAGTTGGTTTCAGCGTAAAACACATGATAAAAGCAATACTGAATACAGTATTCATTGTATTATTACTGGCCTACCCAGTGCTTATTTATTTTGGCCTGCAGTATGCGAGTATTTCCAGTATTGCACCTGTTTTACTTATCGCCATTGTTGGTCGCTATGTATTTACACGGGCGGCCAGTAGCACCATGCCATGGCTTCTACCGGCAACGGTATTAGGCAGCGTATGTGTCGCATTGGCGTGGTTACTTGATAACAGCAAGGTACCCTTGTTTTACCCTGTGCTTATTTCAGGCACTATGCTTGTCACGTTTGCGTATTCATTGTTCAAAGGGCCTACGGTGATAGAAACCTTTGCGCTACTCGATGAAAAACGTAAAAGCAAAGACAAGCAAAATGTAACATTACCAGAACATGTTGTTGCCTATACGCGAAATGTCACCAAAGTGTGGTGCGTATTCTTTAGCATTAATATTGCACTTGCATGTTACACCATATACCTTGGAGATATTGCGCTTTGGACGCTATACAACGGATTGATTGCGTACATTTTAATGGGCGTACTAATGGCAGGTGAGTTACTTGTTCGTCATGTTGTAAAGCAGCGTCACGAGTTTGATCATTAAATTAGTATGCATACAACCAGCCCTTCGATTTTAGATAGAGATATCTGTGCTAATGTGGTAACGGCACTTGCCAATCAATTACGCGTGTTTAAACAGCAAACCGGTGCGCAGTCTTTGGTGTTATACCATGCTGCAAGTGATGTGTTTTTGGTACGTTTGCTCGCGGCCGCACATGCAGGTTTTGATGTTATATTTCCAGCCAACGGGCAGCCAGAGAATATCCAGATCGCCAGTGAAGATGCCGACTATGTGTTGGTAGATGAATTTAGTGGCGACAAACACCTTTCGCTTGATTCCCTTACCTTTGCTGAATCGTTACAGCAACCTGCCAATGCGTTAAGTTTGCCAGAATCTGGAAAACTTACATTTTATACATCTGGTTCAACAGGTTACGGTAAGCCTGTGGTAAAGTCTTGGCAGCATATTAATGCTGAGCTTACAAATTTGTGCAATACCTTTGCGTTTACTCGTGATTGCCAAATTGTTGCAACTGTATCTCATCAGCATATTTACGGTCTGCTATTTAAGTTATTCTGGCCGTTACGTGCGAATTACTCAGTAAACCTCACATTTGTTGAATTTCCTGAGCAATTACGCGCGTTAGTCGCAACACAGCCTTCGGTTATCATTACCAGTCCCGCATTCATTGACCGCCTTATTCGTGACAATGTATGTGTTTCAGTTAAACACAATATTGTGGGAGTATTTTCATCAGGCGGACCGCTTAGCGACAGCAGTGCAGTGACCTTGTTTCAACAATTGGGCGTTGCTGCGACGCAAATATATGGCAGCACTGAAACGGGCGGCATTGCGTATCGCCAAGTCTCTGAGTTTAAAACTGAACCATGGCAGTGCTTTGACGGTATAACGGTATTAAAGCATCAGCAGCAGCTTGCAGTTAAATCACCTTATTTTGATGATGCAATGTTTGTCACGCAAGATTGTGGTGAGATTTTAGAAAACGGGCGCTTTAGTTTGTCAGGTCGCTTGGATCGCACCATTAAACTTGAAGAAAAACGCGTTAATTTAGATGCACTTGAGCGTGTATTAAGCGACGATAGTGCGATTATCGAGTGTAAAGTTGTTTTGTTAACGCACGGATTTCGCCAGCAACTGGGATTAGTTGCACAATTGTCGGCCGCTGGGCTTGGCGAACTGAATAAAAACGGTAAACTAGCGCTCAATAAGCGCTTAAAGCAAGTGCTTGCTGGGCAGTTTGAAGCAGTGTGCATGCCACGTAAATTTCGTTACGTGGATGAGTTGCCAGTTAACAGCCAAGGTAAGTACGTATTTGCAGAATTGGAGAAGTTATTTGACTAAGTTACAAGAATCATTACCAGAAGTACGCGCCGTTGAAGAGCATGACGATACGGTAAAACTCACCCTTTGGGTTGACGGTAGTTTAGATTATTTTAACGGTCACTTTCCACAAGCACCGATTTTAGCCGGTGTTGTACAGTTAGATTGGGCAGTAAAATACGCACAGCAATACTTTTCGTTAAGTTCTGCGCTGGTTGATTCTGTTGAAGTATTGAAGTTTCAAGTGGTGATTGTTGCAAATTCAGAGGTTGAGCTTACTCTCACCAAGAAAAACGACAGCAAATTTACCTTTAGTTTTCACTCAGAACATGGTCAGCATTCATCTGGCCGCGTAGTGGTGCACAGCTAACATTATGCACGCGTGTATTGTTATTCCAAATTATAATCATGTTGCTGTGATTGAATCGGTTCTAACGGAGCTAAGTGCCCTCGATTTACCGATTATTATGGTCAATGACGGTTCAACAGCGGATGCGAGCGCTGTCATGCGTCAATGTGAATCTCAGTTTCCGTTATTAACGTTGATTGAACACAGTGAAAATCAGGGCAAAGGTGGCGCAGTACAAACGGGTTTGCTGACAGCCGATAAATTGGGTTATAGCCACGCAATACAAGTTGATGCAGATGGTCAACACGACCTAACAGATATTCAAACCTTAATCTACCTTGGCAAAAAGTATCCCGACAGCGTCATAAGCGGCCAGCCTATTTACGATGAATCTGTGCCGAAAGTGCGTTTATACAGTCGTTACATTACTCATTTTTGGGTGTGGATTGAAACCTTATCGTTCAGTATAAAAGATTCAATGTGTGGCTTTCGCTGTTATCCAGTGAAAGCAACGGCTGCACTGCTGCGTGATAAGCAGCTTGGCAAGCGCATGGATTTTGATATTGAAATCATGGTGCGCCTATTCTGGCGTGGTACGCCAAGTCGGTTTATGCCAACGAAAGTTATCTACCCAGAAGGCGGTAGCTCACACTTTCGCGCATTTGAAGATAACGTACTTATTAGCTGGATGCACACACGCTTGTTTTTCGGCATGTTACCACGCGTTCCATTACTGCTTTGGAGAAAACTGCGTGGCTAAACATTGGTCGACAATGCAAGAGCGCGGTACCTTGCTTGGCATGCGTTTTTTACTGGGCTTTTATCGCTTGGTTGGGCGTCGTGTATTGTGGTTAATGTTGTTTCCTGTGGTGTTTTATTTTTACTGCACAGGCAAAACGCAACGTACGGCAAGCATTGCGTTTTTAAACCAAGTGGCACAGCATAACAATCAACCGGCAAATGCAGGTTTTTGGCAGGGGTTAAAACACTTTTGCAAATTTGCCGACTCGGCGTTTGATAAAATAGACGCTTGGCTTGGCAAAATCCCACTTGATGCCATTCAATATCAAAACCATGAAGAATTTGCTGAATTGCAAAAAAGTAAGCAAGGGGCCATTTTTATCGGCTCTCACTTGGGTAATTTGGAAGTATGTCGGGCGCTCAGTCAAGGTCGTTACGCAGTAACCATAAACGTTTTGGTATTTACCCATCACGCAGTTGAATTTAATAAGGTGCTGCAACAAATCAATGCCGATGCCAAAGTAAACCTCATCCAAGTTACGGATATGAGCCCAACCTTGGCGATTTTACTGAAACAAAAAATTGATGATGGCGAAGTAATAGTGATTGTTGGTGACCGCACTAGCTCAAGTGTCGCAGGCAGGGTAAACTATTGTAATTTCATGGGTAAACCAGCACCGTTTTCGCAAGGGCCATTTATTCTTGCGAGTTTACTCGAATGCCCAGTGTATTATTTATTTTGTTTAAAAGCGCATAATCGCTATTTAGTTATTTTTGAAAAAGTTGCGGATAAGTTAAAATTTAGCCGTAAAACACGACAGCAGGATCTACAAACAACAATTCAGCATTTTTCAGAACGTCTGAGTTTTTTTGCGAGTCAGTATCCTTACCAATGGTTTAATTTTTATGATTTTTGGACTGACGACAGTAAAGTCAGCCGGGATTAGTTCGGAGTAAGAAGTGATTAATCAACAGCAAACAGGGCCACTGACATTCGGCCAAGGACCGCTTTCAATTGAAGATATTGTCGCGATAGCAAAAGGACACACACAGGCTAAGCTGTCGAATGATACCGGATTTACTCAACGCATTGACGCAGGCGTTGCCTTTTTAGATAAATTACTCGCAGAAGACGGCGTAATTTACGGTGTAACAACCGGGTATGGCGATTCAGTAACGCGCGCAGTACCACTATCGCTAGTAAATGAATTACCACTGCACCTAACGCGTTTTCACGGTTGTGGTTTAGGCGATGTGTTTTCAAAAGAGCAGGGCCGCGCAATACTCGCGACCCGATTAAATTCATTAGCACAAGGTTACTCGGGTGTTAGCTGGGATATGCTGACGCTGTTAAAAGAATACCTAAACCACGATGTTGTGCCTGTTATTCCACAAGAAGGCTCAGTGGGCGCAAGTGGTGATTTAACCCCACTTTCATACGTTGCCGGTGCCTTAGTTGGCGAGCGCGATGTGTATTTTAATGGTGAAGTGGCAAATAGTGGCGATGTGATGAAAGCCCTCAATCTAACGCCGCTTACGTTAAGACCTAAAGAAGGCTTAGCGATTATGAATGGTACTGCGGTGATGACGGCACTTGCATGCCTTGCTTATGACCGCGCCGAATACCTTGTCAAACTTGCGACTCGCCTTACGTCACTTGCGAGTTTAGGTTTAATGGGAAATTCACACCATTTCGATGATATTTTATTCTCGGTAAAACCTCATGCAGGGCAACAACAAGTGGCTGCTTGGATCCGTGACGACCTAAATTATCACACTCATCCGCGCAATGCCGACCGTTTACAAGACCGTTATTCTATTCGCTGTGCGCCGCACATTATTGGCGTTCTAGCAGATACCTTACCTTGGTTACGTCAGTTAATTGAAAACGAGCTAAACTCGGCAAACGATAACCCAATTATTGATGGTATTGGTGAACACGTGTTGCACGGTGGTCATTTTTACGGTGGACATATTGCAATGGCAATGGATACGCTGAAAACGGCGGTTGCTAACTTAGCTGATTTGGCCGACCGTCAAATTGCGTCATTAGTTGATAGTAAGTTTAACAATGGCTTGCCAAGTAACTTATCAAATGGCGATCCAGAGCGTCAGTACATTAACCATGGTTTTAAAGCGGTGCAAATTGGCGCATCTGCATATACTGCAGAGGCGTTAAAACTTACGATGCCAGCAAGTGTATTTTCTCGTTCTACTGAATGTCATAACCAAGACAAAGTAAGCATGGGCACCATCGCAGCGCGTGATGCACTGCGAGTCATTCAGTTAACTGAGCAAGTATTAGCAAGTACCTTGTTAGCGTCAATTCAAGCATTGCGCATTCGTAAAGAGCGCGGCGAAGTTGATGCCGACAGTCTTGCCAATGGATTAACCGAAATGTACCAAGACATTACTGGTTATTTCCCGAACCTTGATGAAGACCGCCCGCTTGAGCGTACTTTGCGTGATACAGTTTATGCAATTCAACAGCAGAAATGGAAGTTATATGAATAGTCGAGATGCGCTATTAACTACGCAGGTTGAAATTGATGTACCGTTTCACGATTGCGACCCAATGCAAGTGGTGTGGCACGGTAACTATGCCCGTTACTTTGAGGTAGCGCGTTGTGAACTGTTGCGCTTGTTTGATTACGATTATGATGAAATGGCAGCCTCTGGCTTTATGTGGCCGATCATCGATATGCGTTGTAAATACATTAAACCTGCGCGTTTTCGCCAAGTGATTGTGGTAACGGCGTATTTAAAAGAATACGAAAACCGCATCAAAATTGATTATGTGATCAGCTGTAAAGAAACAGGCGAAAAGCTGACAAAAGGTTATTCGGTTCAGGTTGCGGTGAGCATTAGTGATGGTGAAATGCAGTATGTGAGCCCGCCAGCACTGATTGAAAAACTATCAAAGGTGTTAGATGCGTAGCGCATTGTTAGTTTGTATTGCGGTTGCGGCATTTTTTGCAAACGCAAATACCACGCTTGTTGATGCGTTTAGTGAGCTAAAGCTTGTTAATCAGATCAAGGTTAGTGGACAATTTGAGCAACACAAAAAAATTAAAGTGTTAAAAAACAGTATTGTTTCCGCTGGTAGCTTTAGTGCCGATCAAAGCGGCTTTGTGTGGCAGCAAAAAACACCGATTGCTTCAACAATCCGCATGAATGAACAAGGCATTTACAGCATAGATCATCGCGGAAATGAAAGCCAAATGACGAATGCTGATCTTTATATTCCGCTGCTACAAGCCTTGTTATTGCAAGATCCAGTTAAGTTATCTGACTATTTACAGCTTCAATCGGTGGCAGATAATTGCATAAACTTGTCGGCAAATGAGCCGCTTGACCAAGTGTTTAGTGCGGTAAAACTGTGTGGAACAGGCACCATCTCGCGAATTGTGCTCAGCGAGCAAGCGGGGCATACCACTGAGATCAATTTAACCTATGCCGCGGCTAATTAAGTTGAATTCTCAAAGAATTTCCATCGCGCTTGCCTTTGTTGTGATTGCTGCGTTGTTTTGTGCAATTATCGCAAAACAATTTACAAGTGGCGACACACAATTTAGCAGTGATATTTTAGCGGTGGTGCCACAATCTGATGTACGTGCGTCTCCTTCGATTACTCACGCGAAGGCAATTATACAGCAGCGCTCATCCGGGCAGCTGGTGTTTAGTAGTGGCAACAAACACGCGTTACTCGCGTTTAAGCAAAGACTAGAGCAAAATGCTGCGCTGACGTACATCCCGCCACCTGATATTAAGCTCGACGAAGTGGTGGCGTTTTACTCCCGTTATCCAGGCAGTTTAATGTCGAGTAGTTATCCTAGCCAACTGTCAGAGCCCAGTGAATTACTCAATTACACTTTGGCAGAATTAACCAAGCCAGACAGTACCTTAAGTGCAAGCTCGCTATCGAGTGACCCAACATTAGCGCTGGCAAGTTTTCTAAATGGTGTGTCGCATATGGGCAGTATGGGGCAGCAAGATGGCTTGTTTAAAGTTCAGTTGTCACGGGCGCAACAACAGGTTTTTGCCGCGGATGACCCGCACAAAACCTTTTATCTTGCGCGTTTTATGCTAACTGAAAACGGCGCAGACTTTTCGCAAAATATTGCATTAACGCAACAAATTACCGATTTAATTAGCCAGTTTGAGGCTGAATATAACAGCCAGATTTATTTCTCAGGCTTTGCCTTTCATGGCAGTGAAAATGCGCAACAAGCAGAATATGAAATTTCGACATTTGGCATCATTAGCTTGGTTGCAGTGGTGTTGCTTGTACTCGTATTTTTTAGAAATTTAATTGTTATTGGGCTGATGCTGGTGACAATTTTAAACGCCTGCATTTGGGGTATGGCCGCGCTGGTATTAGTATTCGATAACATTGAATTGATTGGCTTAGTGTTTTCAGTGACCTTAATTGGCGTCGCCATTGACTACTTATTCCATGTGCTGTGCGCGGAAAAAAACACTATTACAACGAGCTTGGTTCTTGGCTTTGTAACAACTGCCGCAGGATATGCACTTTATAGCTTTTCACCAATGGCCTTATTACAACAAGTCGCAGTGTTTATGATTTTTGGTCTGCTTGGTGCGCTTGTGTTTTCTCTTTTTTGTCAGTATGCACTTGATCTTAAACTTAAAAAGCCGCGTATTGCTTGGGCGAATGTGTTAATGCTATTAAACCGTGAAAAAGCGAAGTTATTGGCAGTATTAGTTGTATTGTTCTCCCTTAGCTTTTTAGTGAAACCGATTGTGCATCAAGATGACGTGGCTGTTTTGAGTAATACAAGTGAGACACTTAAACATAATGAAATGTTTAATCTCGCTTTACTTGGCCAAAGTAATAAGCACCACTTTTTACTGACTGCTGACTCCATGCAGTCGGCGCTTGAAAAACAAGAGACGGTAGTTAAATGGTTGGAAAAAAACGCCAATCAGGTTGAAGTAAACAGTTTGGCAAATTACTTGCCGTCACTAAATGCGCAGCAAACTACCTACACCTTACTACAAAATAAAGTAGTGGCAGGTCACTATACTGAGGTGAGTAATTCGCTTGGTATTAATGTGGGGGTTGAGCAATATTCGCCATTAACGGTGAGCGAATTTAAACAGTCGCCACTTAAGCAGCTGTTACCGCTTCATTTAGTGTTTGAAGATGCGCACAATGCGGTGCTTTGGTTTAATGTTGACACATTAACGAGTGATACCCTGAATGAATTATTAAACGAACATGGAGATTTCTTGCATTTACTTGATAAACGTCAAGAAATTTCAGATGCATTAGGTCATTATCGCTCTACAGTAATGGGACTTATGGCATTAAGTGCGGTGGTTGCAATGCTCGTTATGGCACTACGTTTTGACTTGGTTACGGCGTTATTGTCAGGGCTAATCATTGGTTTAGTGACGCTGTATGCATTGTTACTCTCGAGTTGGATACAAGGTGCGGTGAATTTATTTAATTACCTCGCAACAATTTTAATTTTAGCGCTGGCAATTGATTATCTAATTTTTTATCGTAGTAAAGGCTTGTGTCAAAGTAACTTGCAGGCAATAAGTTTATCATTATGTTCATCATGTTTGGTGTTTGGCATATTAATATTGAGTAAAACACCGGCTGTTTTTAGTTTTGGTTTAACCTTAGTTATCGGGTTAGTGAGCCTTTACCTATTGGCTCCGTGTATTGTCAAGGAAAGGAAATGAAGGTAGAAAAAGTTGATGTAGTTGTAATTGGTGCAGGTCCTTCAGGCGCAGTTGCAAGTAGTTTATTAAATAAACAAGGAAAAAAGGTTGTCGTGCTTGAGCGTGAAACATTCCCACGCTTTTCAATTGGCGAGAGCTTATTACCTCAGTGCATGACCTATTTAGCTGAAGCTGGCTTAGTTGATAGTTTAAATTCACAAGCGGATGCACTTGGCTTTCAGTTTAAAAATGGTGCCGCATTTGAAAAATCAGGCGAACACACCTTTTTCGACTTTACCGATAAATTTACCGAAGGACCAGGTACTACGTTTCAAGTAAAACGTGCAGACTTTGATAAATTACTTGCCGATGGTGCAGCGCAGCAAGGGGTTACAATTCGTTATCGTCATACTGTAATTGAAGTGACTGAACACGCTGATTTTATGCGTTTAATAGTGATCGACGAAAGTGGTGAAACCTATACGGTTGAGGCAAAATTTGTATTAGATGCGAGCGGCTTTGGTCGAGTGTTACCGCGTTTACTCGATTTAGAAAAACCGTCAAAATTCCCTGTGCGCAGTTCGTATTTCACGCATGTTGAAGACAATATTGATGATGCTAACTTTGATCGCAATAAAATTCTGATAACGGTTCACCCAGAGCATCCAGATGTTTGGTATTGGTTAATTCCATTTTCAGATGGTACCGCAAGTATTGGTGTAGTAATTGAGCCTGAAAAAGTTGTGGCAGCTGAGCGCGAACACCAAGAGATTTTGTTTGATTATATCAATCAAGTACCCAACTTATCTCAACTACTAAAAAATGCCAAAGCGATTGCACCTGCACGCCAAATTAAAGGCTATTCAGCGGACGTAACACGTTTACATGGCGAGCGTTTTGCGCTGTTAGGCAATGCTGGTGAGTTCCTAGATCCTGTATTTTCAAGTGGTGTAACCATTGCACTTCGCTCTGCGTGTTTAATTGCACCTGTAGTAAATGATTTGCTCGATGGCAAAGAAGTAGATCTTGCTACACAATATGCAGAGCCGCTTAAGCAAGGTGTTGATTGCTTTAAAACCTTTGTTACCGCGTGGTATGACGGTCGTTTCCAAGACGTTATCTTCCATAAAGAGCAAGATCCGCAAATCAGACAAATGGTATGCTCAATTCTTGCTGGTTACGCGTGGGATACAAGTAATCCATACGTTGCACATAGCGAGCGTCGTTTAGATGTATTAGCGAAGTTATGCAAAGAGTATCAGTAACCTTACTAATACTGTGTTTATTGGTAGTAGGTTGTTCAAGTGCACACCGTATTGATACGGTGTCGCTTGATCACGAAATTCACTATAAATTACAAGCAGTACCTGAAAGTTGGCCAAAAATGTCTGCACTGCAATTGATCACAGTAACACGGGGTGATGAGCAAAATACCTTGTTGTTACAAAGCGAACGTTCCGAGCAGCAACTCAATTTAGTCGCGCTAACAGCGCAAGGAATAAGTTTATTCTCATTATCGCTGTTCAAAGACGGTAATTATCACGTTGAAAACCATCTACCCGGTATTAATTTGTACCCAAGCCATATGCTAGCCGATATGCAATTGGCAACATGGCCGCTTACAAATGTAAAAAAAGGGCTACTTGGAGCATCCATTACACAGCAGCAAGACGCACGCATTATTAGCGACCTAAATGGCGAGGTAATGCGCATTCGCTACACAGACACCACTACGACAATTACCCACATGCGTCGTCACTACACAATCACTATCGAAGAGATAAACTAATATGGCAATCGGTTTAAATGACTTAGGGCTTGTTTGTAGCCTAGGCGACAGTAAGCAAAGTGTGATGACAGCACTGTCCAACAGTGAACTATCACAGCCGCAATTACTGACCAAATTTGATAAACCGGGCAATGACGGAACTGAATTTTTTGTCGGTGCTGTAAGTGCAACGTTACCAGAAATTTGTGAGCCACATTTTAATACGCGCAATAATCAATTGCTGTTAACTGCGTTCAAACAAATTGAGCACACATTTACAGCGCTTACAAAACAATTTGAAAAACAACGTATTGCTATTGTTTTAGGCACCAGCACAAGTGCCATAAGTGAAGGTGAAAACGCCTATCAGCAATTTACAGATGCGGGTGATTACCCAGCGCATTTTAATTATCGTCAGCAAGAATTACACGCACCAAGCGAATATTTAGCGCATATTACGGGCGCCAGTGGCCCTTGTTACACCATTTCAACAGCCTGTAGCTCAAGCGGTAAAGCATTGGTCAGTGCGCGCGGTTTAATTGAATCGGGTATCGCAGATGTGGTGCTTTGTGGCGGCGTAGATAGTTTATGTAAAATGACCTTAAATGGTTTTAAAGCGCTTGAATCGACCGCGGCTGAATACTGTAAACCGTTTCACAGCGAGCGTGATGGTATTAATATTGGCGAGGCAGCGGCACTTTTTGTAATGAGTAAACAGCCTGCAGCTGTGCGTTTATGTGGTGCAGGTGAGAGCTCGGATGCGTATCATGTTTCAGCGCCAGAACCGTCTGGCCGTGGTGCGATTGCAAGTATGACGAAAGCTTTGCAAGACGCTGGCATCGATGCCAAAGAGATTGGTTACATAAATGCCCATGGTACCGGCACACCGAAAAACGATGAAATGGAAGCGAATGCCATTCATACTCTTGGTTTTGATTGTTTAGTAAGTTCAACTAAAGGTGTTACTGGTCATACGCTTGGTGCGGCTGGGGCATTGGAAGCGGGGATCTGTTGGTTGCTACTAAGTGATTTCAATAAAGACGAGATTATTCCTGCCAATTACCCCGTAGCGGAACTGGATGAAAAACTTTCGTCAATTAGACTCGCAGCATCGAATTCTTCTGGTAAAATACGCTTTTGTTTATCCAACTCGTTTGCGTTTGGTGGCAATAATGTGTCACTTGTTTTTGGTAATTAGCGCATCAACGGAAAAACACCGAATTAAAAATGTAACGCTAGGCATCAGTGCTAATACTTAAGTGCCAGCGCAAGTAAACTCGATTAAGTGCTCACGCCCTATTTGGGCGTTGTTTATTTTGCACCCTTAATCCGAAACTTAGGTTAATTCATGACACATTATTCGATTGAAGCGGTGCTACCTCACGCCGACCCAATGATCTTGCTCACGCGCTTGGTGAGCTATGATCAAGACTCTGCAGTTTGCGAGGTCGATATCTCTGCACAATCAGCGTTTTTTAACGAACAAACTCAATCAGTTGCAAGTTACATTGGTACTGAATATATGGCACAATCTATCGCAGCATACGCAGGTGCTTTAGCACTCGATGACAATGCTGCGGTTAAAATTGGATTTTTAATTGGTTCGCGTAAATATAAGACATTTACTCCTGAGTTTACGCTAGGGCAGACGTTAGCTGTTTCGGTTAAAAAACTGTTTCAAGAAGAAACAGGGTTAAGTGTATTTGAATGCCAAATTCTGCATGCAGATACGGTTCTTGCTGAAGCTAAAATCAATGTCTTTCAACCAGATGATCCTGTGCAGTTTTTAAAGGAACAACAATGACAAAACGTGTATTAGTAACTGGCTCAAGTCGCGGAATTGGCAAGGCCATCGCATTAAGATTGGCCGAAGACGGATTCGATATTACGCTTCATTGCCGCAGTGGCATTGACGCGGCAATGCAAGTAAAAGAACAAATAGAAGCACTTGGCCGGCACGTTAGCCTTGTTCAATTTGACGTATGTGACCGTCAAAAAACGCAGCAAGCATTGCTTGCGGATGTCGAAGCACATGGAGCGTATTATGGCGTTGTCTGCAATGCCGGTGTAACACGCGATACTGCCTTTCCTGCAATGACAGGTGAAGAGTGGGATGAAGTATTAACTACAGGATTAGATGGTTTCTACAACGTAGTGCAACCTTTGGTGATGCCGATGATCCAAACTCGTAAAGGCGGCCGCATTATCACTATGGCGTCGGTATCGGGCATTGCTGGTAACCGTGGGCAGGTTAACTACAGCGCAGCAAAAGCAGGTTTAATTGGTGCAACTAAGGCACTGGCGCTGGAAGTGGCAAAACGTAAAATTACAGTAAATTGCGTCGCACCGGGTTTAGTTGCAACCGATATGGTTGATGATTTACCAGTCGATGAAATTTTAAAAATGGTACCTATGCGCCGTATGGCAGAGCCAAAAGAAGTGGCGGGTACAGTGGCATTTTTAATGTCAGATGACGCTGCCTATATTACGCGTCAGGTTATTTCGGTAAATGGTGGGTTAGTTTAGTGAAACGCGTTGTTGTAACAGGAATGTCTGCGATTACTGCGCTAGGCGATGATTGGCAAACGTTTAAAAGTGCCTTAAAAACAGGTGAAAATGCAGTAGAGACAATGCCAGATTGGACATTTATTAATGGCTTAAATACCAATTTGGGCGCGCCAGTGAAGCATTTTGAAAAGCCTAAGCATTATTCACGCAAAAAGATCCGTTCAATGGGACGGGTATCACTTATGGCAACGCGCGCAACAGAATTAGCCCTCGAACAAGCTGGCCTTTTAGAGCACCCATCGTTAACAAATGGCGATACAGGTATTGCGTACGGTTCATCAATTGGCTCTACTGCGCCGCTTATTCCATTTGGCCGCATGATGGACAGTGGCGAAATGACGGGTGTGACAGCAACGAGTTATATTCAAATGATGGCCCATACCGCGCCAGTTAACGTGGGCGTATTTTTTGGTTTAAAAGGCCGTGTAATTACGACAAGCTCGGCATGTACATCAGGCTCACAAGGTTTGGGCTATGCTTTTGAGGCGATTAAATTTGGTCGTCAAAAGCTAATGGTGGCAGGTGGCGCAGAAGAATTATGTGTAACCGAAGCTGCAGTATTCGATACGTTATACGCAACCAGCTGCAAAAATGACACGCCAAAACAAACCCCACGCCCGTTTGATAAAGACCGTGATGGCCTAGTGATTGGTGAAGGTGCATGTACCTTTATTTTAGAAGAGTTAGAACACGCACAAGCGCGTGGCGCACATATTATTGCCGAAATTGTTGGCTTTGGCTGTAATTCAGACGGGCAACATGTAACCCAACCAACCAGCGAAACCATGCAAGTGGCGATTGAGCAAGCAATTGCCGAGGCGGGTATAGAAAAATCTCAAATTGGTTACGTGAATGCTCACGGCACTTCAACTGACCGTGGTGACATTGCTGAATCTCATGCAACTTTCAATGCGTTAGGTAAGGTGCCGATTAGTTCGTTAAAGAGTTATTTAGGACACACCTTAGGTGCGTGCGGTGCTATTGAAGCGTGGGCGAGCATTCATATGATGCAAGACAATTGGTTTGGTGGCACGACGAACTTAGATAATGTAGACCCAGAATGTGCGCCACTCGATTACTTAAGTGTAAAGGGGCGTGAAATCAACACCGATTATGTGATGAGTAACAACTTTGCGTTTGGTGGGATCAATACCTCGTTAATCTTCAAACGCTGGTCGTAAATCATGTTGATGCGATGGATTGCACTTAGCTTACTGTTTATCTCAACACATAGTGTTGCCGATGAAGTCACGTTTGGTATTGGCGCGTTTTATTCATCGCTCCCGCATTATTTAGGCGCAGAACAAAACGAAAGTTATGTGGTTCCCCTGCCGTATATTCACATTGAGAAAGAACACTATAAAGTTGAGCGCAACGAATTCGAGTCATTTTATGAAGTTGCACCTAATCATTATATTAGTGTCAGTGCAGGTGGTGCGATTGCCGTATCAAGTAAAGATAATCGTGCCCGCGAAGGCATGGACGACCTGGCTTGGGTGGGCGAAATAGGCCCAAGCTATCAATATTTTAGTTTTGGTAATCCTACCTCAGACGACTATTTATATATTTCACCTTTTATTCGAAAAGCGTACGCATTTGATGGCGGAGATATTGACGATATCGGCAGTGTGTATGGCGTTATGCTAGAAGCGGGGCAGCAGATTTATCAAGATGGTCAGCATCAGGTAAACTTTACTGGACGTTTTAGTACCCGTTTTGGCAGCCATGCATACAACAGCTACTTTTATCACGTTGCTGAACAATTTCAAACAATTGACCGTTTGTCTTTTGATGCTGATGCGGGTTATCTTGCATCGGTATTTAGTTTAGGATTAACTTACGATAACGATTGGCTTTGGGCCGGCGGTTTTCTTCGTTATTATAATTATTCACACAGTGCAAATCAGCAAAGTCCCCTGTTGCGTGATAATCACAACGTTGCACTTGGTTTTGGCTTTGCATGGAAGTTCTATTCATTAAAAAATTAGGGAGAAGTAATGAAAAAATTAATTCTTGGTGTTTCGCTTGCACTTGCTGCGAGTACTGCAACCGCGCGTGATGATATTGGTCGTTACTCGGTTGAAGAGCTACTAAGCACAGCAAAAGCTGAGCAAGCGCTTGATCCAAACATTAAACTATTTTTTGGTAAGCAAAAAGCGGGCGAAGTAAAGTCAACTTACGGTGAAGTGCAAACTAATAAAAAAACCAATGCGTTCAACAAAAGCGATAAAGAAGCGTGCCAATGGGTAATGCTTAGCGCATTGAAATCATTACAAGAGCGCGCGCGCAGAGAAGGTATGAATGCCGTAATGAACATCAGTTCGTACTACAAAAAACGCGAATTTGTAAGTGACACTGAATTTGAATGTGGCGCAGGTTTTGTTATGGCCGGTGTGACATTAAAAGGTGATTTGGTTAAACTATAAGAGTTCAACCATTCTTTAAAAAAAGCCCGTTTAGGGCTTTTTTAATATTTAAGGCAGCAAAAATGCAAAACCAACCAAATAACCCATTACATGGCTTAACGTTAGAGAAAATTGTGACACAATTGGTCGAAGAGTATGGTTGGGATGGCCTTTACCGCGAGATTAAAATTAACTGTTTTTCAAACGATCCTTCGATTAAATCATCGCTAAAATTTTTACGTCGCACTCAATGGGCGCGTGATAAAGTTGAAGCTCTTTACCTTGATACTTTCCGCTAACTGATCTAAACGTCCAGTAACTCACTATAATTAAGTAACAATTTGAGAAATCAGGGAGTGCATAATTATGAGAAACGAGCTAGACGCAAAACTATTATTGAAAGTATTCGACCTTATCTACCAAAAAGGCGAAGACTTTGAAGACGGTAAACTCTATCAAGGGATCACCGCGTTTTCTGATATTGATGGCTACACCATTTACTTGAAAGGAAATGGTGTATTGCTACGTTTTGGCTTTCACAACACTTATCACCTTGATTATGAGCACAGCAAATTAAAAGATGTGTTTATGAGCAAACTCGAATCTTTGGTTAAAGAAGTCGAATAACGAGTTCCCTTAGCTAACTTACTTAAATCTAAAAACTTTTAATTAAAAAACGCGATACGCGCGAGGAGCTTATGAGACAGGTCATTATTTTAATTCTTTTGCTGTTAGTTACTGGATGCACAACGCATTATCCTAACCAAGATATTGAAGGTAAACCGTTTCCAAATGTCACTGGCACGAGTTTAGAAAAACAAACTGTTAATTTACCAGCGCATGTTGCTGGCAAGCCGAGCGTATATTTAATTGGTTATAAACAAGATTCGCAATTTGATATTGATCGCTGGTTAATTGGACTTGATATGAAAGAAGTGGATGTGGTTGCTTTTGAATTACCGACTATTGCAGGGATGTTTCCGCGCATGTTTAGTACTCAAATAGACGAGGGCATGCGCCGCGGCATTCCAAAAGAGTTATGGGGTGGGGTAATTACAATTTATGAGCACGGTGAGCGTATTCAAGCTTTTACCGGCAATGAAAAACCAAATAATGCACGTATTGTATTATTAAATCGCCAAGGTGAAGTGGTGTATTTTTATGATCGTGGTTTTAGTGTTGCTGCGCTCAATGCGTTAATTACCCGATTGGCAGAACTAGATTAATCTTATTTAACCCAGACTCGGGTTATTTAGGTAAAAGAAAAGGCGCAATGTGCGCCTTTTTTACTTTTATGTACCTAACCGCAGGTTACAGCGAAAATGTTCTTGAAATGGAGAACACTAGGCGCTCATCAGCGGTGTCCCAATCAAGGTTTGTATTTTCAGCTGCAAGCTCTAGGTTAAATCCTTTAAAGCTGGTTTGATAAGCTAGACGATAGTGATGGTATGATGAATTATTGCCATCCCATAACCACTTATCGCCATCAAGTGAGTTTGACACATCAAAACTTGCACGTAGCGTATGATTTGGCGCGATTTCATAAGAATGCGCTAGCATAGCAATGGTATGGCCTGCGCCTGTGCCAAAGTAATCCCAGCTGTACCAGAAGTTAAACTCGGTGCTACCCAAGGCTGATGAATAGCCAAATTTTGCGTAAGCTTCAGGGTAGTTACCATCATCTGAATAGCTTGCGCCGTGGTAAGTGTAATATGCGATACCATAATCAAGGCTTAACGCGTCGTTAAGGCTGATATAGTGGCCAGCGTAAAAATCCCACTCAATGTTAGTGTCGTCACCAAAATCAACATTTGATGCCCAACTACCTGCATAAAAGCCGTTTTCAAATGATTTATCAAGACTAACCTGTAGCGCAGGGTCGTTCATGGTTTGGCTAACACCGTTGAAGGTGTAGTCAGATGCCCCAGTTACCGTTGTACTCCAATCGGCATGCGCCACGCTTGTCATTACTGCAACCGGGATTAGTGATAATTTAATTAAATTTTTCATATGATTAGCTTATTGTCTCTATTTTATTAAAATCAATTGCGTTTTCTTTTGGCGAACTTTGAATAGTCTTAACTGTTTTGAATTTATTAACCAAAATAAAACCAAAACCAGCAAAGAAAATCGCAATAACAATGGCACCAACCCATTGGATTTGTAAAAAGTTCAGTTTAAATAATAGTGTTAAAAGTGAAAGTGCAACAATATTTAGCAACAGATAATTGCGCTTACCTAAATGGGCGACGGTTAGGTTAAGGTTATCTGTGTATAAGCGGATCAGTGAGTCTAGTGAATTGATCACAAACACAATTCCGACAAATACCATTGCAAAATTCACCAAGCCATCGGTTGCAATACCGGCATCATGGTAGTGATACAGCACGGCAAACCACGCAGCAATTGGAATTGACGGGAAAATCAACATCGCAGCGAGTACTTGGTAGGTTTTAAGTCCACCAACAAAACGAGAGGTGAATTGACCTATCATAATGCTCCAAGCGAACCACCAAAATAAATAGAATTCATGGTAGTCGTTAAGCGGCAATACAAAATGGTGAATATTCGCAAAGTAGTCGCCAATCAGTGCTAAGTTATTTGTGTAGGCACTCATTTCACTGTCGCCAAATACAAAAGCGCCTGCCCACATAGCAACAATTAACGCGATAAATACCCAGGTTGTTGTAATACTTAAAAAGCGTACATAACGAATACTGGTACTTGAGTAAGCAGCAAAACAAATTGCTGCAAATACAATTAAGTAAAATGTTGGCACAATTGATTCGCCATCACCCACTGCGGGTAGATACCAAGGCAAGTTACTCAGTAACAAAAAGGCGGTAAATGCACAGGTGCCGATAATCACCACGTTGTTAACCAATTTTACCAGTGGAATTTCGAAAAATTTCACCTTAGGTTCAATTACGCAGAAATAAAAACAGGTCAAAAAGTAGAAACCCCAAATTAAAAATCCCCAAAAACCAAACTCAATCGCGAGTGGGTTTGTGAAGCCATATTCTGGGCTTGCTTTTATGTCTGCATAACCGGCAAACTCGGTTAGCGGGAACATGATCAGGCCAACGTCGAGGCCAGATGTAAACAGAATTGCAATAAAGGTAAATGTTTTAACAGGCGTGACACCCACTACTTGCATATTGCCCCATTTATATAAAATAAAGGCGATTGAAAGTAAGGTGAACAAAATGCCAGCACTAAGCCATAAGGTCATTGTCACCCTCCCAGTATAAGTAAAAATAGTTCATAGTTTTCCTATTTGTTGTTGTCATAGTTAATCATTAGCGAATTGCTATTTGCTGAAAATAACGATCAAAGTTGTGATGCTTTCATCGCTATTATCAATTTTTAGCGCTGTTGTTGCTGCCAATCTGGCTTAATGCCAACAGGTGCATCAGTTGAGTTAAGCGCTGGCTTTGCCAAAATGATGTCAGCTGCCTTTTCTGCAACCATAATGGTTGGCGCATTTAAATTGCCATTCGGTATGGTTGGGAAAATAGACGAATCAACGACGCGTAAATTACTTATTCCGCGCACTTGCGTATTTGAGTTAACAACCGCCATATCGTCTTCACCCATTTTGCATGAGCAACTTGGGTGATAAGCACTTTCAACGGCATCACGCACAAAGGCATCAATTTCTTCGTCAGTTTGAATTTGTTCGCCAGGTTGAATTTCACCGTCGCGGTAATCATCGAACGCAGGCTGTGCGATAATTTCGCGAGTTAAACGCACGCAAGCGCGGAACCCTTCAATATCGTCGGGGTGCTGTAAGTAATTAAATTGAATCTTTGGTGCAATACTCGGATCAGAGGAGTGAATCGTTACCGCACCACGACTTTTCGGTTTATTGTGGCCCACATGTACCTGAAAACCATGGCCATCAAATGCCGATTTACCATCGTAACGAATCGCCGCAGGCAAAAAGTGATACTGAATATCAGGCCATTCAACGCCCGCTTTTGAACGAATAAACGCACAGGATTCAAAGTGGTTAGTAACACCGAGACCTTTTTTTGCAAACAACCATTTTGCGCCAATTAAACCTTTTGAAATCAGCCCCAATTTACCATTTAACGTAATTGGCTTTTTACACTTGTACTGAAAATAAAACTCTAGATGATCTTGTAAGTTTTGACCGACACCCGGTAACTCGTGCTGCACGTTTACGCCGGCTTGTTCAAGCACTTCGCGTGGTCCAATACCCGATAACTGCAAAATATGGGGTGAGCCAATCGGCCCCGCGCTTAAAATAACCTCTTTATTAGCAATGGCACGATGGGCTTTGCCTTTAATGGTGTAGTTTACACCCGTGGCTTTTTTGCCTTCCAAACGTACTTTAGTTACCAGTGCATTGGTTACTATGGTTAAATTTTTGCGGTGCTTTATTGGATCTAAATAAGCGCGACTTGCCGAGCAGCGAATGCCGTTTTTCACGGTCATATGCATCGGGCCAAAACCTTCTTGGTTTTCACCGTTGTAGTCGTGAGTATGGTCATAACCTGCTTGTTTACCCGCTTCAATAAACGCACGGTACAAAGGGTTAGCCATTTCATTACCGTTATTAACGCCAAGTTCACCATTGCCGCCGCGGTAATTATCTTCACCTAAATACCAGCTTTCGGCTTTTTTAAAGTAAGGTAAACACGCTTGGTAATCCCAGTTTTCGGCGCCGTGTTCGGCCCATTCGTCAAAATCTTTTGCATGACCACGTACGTACACCATGCCATTAATTGACGAAGAGCCGCCCAATACCTTGCCGCGTGGGCAGTGCATACTGCGATTATTAAGGTAAGGCTCTTGTTCTGTATGAAATTGCCATGCGTATTTATCGCCATTCATTGGAATTGATAACGCCGTTGGCATTTGAATAAAAATACTCTTATCTGAACCACCGGTTTCCAGTAAAAGTACCGAATGATCGGGATTTTCAGATAAGCGGTTGGCGAGCACACACCCAGCTGAGCCTGCGCCGACAATAATATAATCGTACTGCATAAAATTACTCGCTAAAATGGGCTTTCAATTTGGCTCATGCCAACATAAATTGATTTGGTTTGGGTGTAGCTATTTAGTGTTTCAACGCCGTTTTCGCGGCCAATACCTGAGCGCTTGTATCCGCCAACGGGCATTTCAGCAGGTGAATTACCATAGCTGTTTATCCAACAAATACCGGCATTTAATTGATGAATCACACGGTGAGCGCGTTTAATGTTTTGACTAAAGACACCGGCAGCTAAACCAAGGTCTGTGTTATTAGCGCGTTTAATTACGTCGTCTTCATCGTCAAACGGCAATACACACATTACTGGGCCAAAAATTTCCTCTTTGACTATGGTCATGTCGTCAGTGCAATCAACAAAAATAGTTGGTGCAACGAAGTTACCGTTAGGTGCAGATTTCGGCATTGCCTGATAACCCCCGGTTAAAACCGTGGCACCTTGCTGTTTACCAAGCTCGATGTAGTTTAAAACTAAGGCTAAGTGTTTTTTCGAAATTAGCGCGCCTAAATTTACATTCGGATCGAGTGGGTCGCCCATTACAATGTTATTTTCGGTACGGTTTTTTAACTCTTCGATAAACTCATCGTAAACATTTCTTTGAACATAAACGCGGGTACAGTTGGTACACACTTCACCTTGGGTATAAAAGTTACCGAGCATTGCGGCGCTTACCGCTTCTGTGATTTCGGCATCATCGAACACGATTAGCGGCGATTTACCGCCCAATTCCATGGTCACTTCTTTTAAGTTACTGGCCGCACTTTGCATCACTTTTTGGCCCGTGCCCACTTCGCCAGTGAACGAGACTTTTTCTATGTCTGAGTGTGTTGTTAACCATTGACCAACATCGCCCGCGCCATGTACCACGTTGAATACACCTGCTGGCATGCCCGCTTCAATGAATATTTTGGCAAGTTCAACCGCACCGCTAGGTGTTTCTTCAGATGGTTTGAAAATTAAAACGTTACCTGCCGCAAGTGCTGGGCCCGATTTCCAACAGGCAATTTGCAATGGATAGTTCCATGCGCCAATACCTGCGCAAATACCTAATGGTTCTTTTCGCGTGTAAAAGAAGTCATTACCAACCGTTTGCTGTGAACCAAGTTGTGTTGGCGCAAGACCTGCAAAATACTCAATGACATCGGCACCCGTTTCAATATCCACACAATCGGCTTCTTGAATTGGCTTGCCTGTATCCAGGACTTCAATTTTGGCCAAATCGACGTTGCGCTCACGCAATAGGGCAACCGCTTTTAATAAAATTCGGCTACGTTCAACAGCGCTTATTGCTGACCAAGTTGCAAAACCCTGCTTGGCACTTTCAATGGCTTGCTCTTTAATAAACTCGTCGGCAATTTCAGTTTGGTAAATAACCTCGTTTGTAGCGGGATTGATAACATCAAACGACTGACCTGATTTGTTTTCAAGTAGTTCGCCATGAATAAAATTGAGCAATTTAGGAAGAGACATAATTAATCCTGACACACTGGAATAAGAGAGTTAACGTAGTTTTTAGCAAGCAACTCGGCATTGCTAAATTCATCTTCGTTAGCTTTGGTTAATACGGCACGTAACCAAAGGCCGTCGATCATCGCTGCGCTAAGAGTTGCAGCTTGTAATGCTTGTTCATAAGGCAATAACGCTTTGAACGAATAAAGTAAATTGCTGTACAGACGTTTTGCATTAACCGCTTGCAAGCGGTGTAATTGTTCGTCATGCATTGATTCTGCCCAAAAACTCAGCCACGTTTTGGTGACATGAGCCTGCTTTTGTACAACTGAGAAATTTGCTTCGACGATTAGCATAAGGCGTTGTTGCTGACTTACGCTTGCGTCGATTTTTGAGATTAAGCTGGATTTTAAACTGGTTAGTAAGTAACGCACGGTCGCTTCAATTAACCCATTCTTACTGCCAAAGTAGTGACTGATAATGCCCGAGGACAATCCGGCACGTTTGCTAATGGTATTAATCGTTGTCGCTTTTAATCCGAGCTCGGCAACTGAGTTTAATGTGGCGTCAATCAGCTGTTGACGACGTATGGGTTCGTATCCAACTTTAGGCATATCTTTATTAATTGATCGTTCAATAAAAATAAATTCTAATGAACTCTAACTAATATTTCAAATCTAAGGGGGCGTTTATGTTTGTGTTTGTGTATGCTTTTGCAATGATGTTGAATGCTAAGTGGCTGATTAAATAAGTTAAAATTCACTCTTTAAATTATTTAAAAATAATTTTTTTGTTGTCATATTGTTACAATTAAAACTATTTCTACTGTAAGTAAATTGAATATTGGAGAATCGTAAGGCGATTTATTGAAGGGCTTAATTTAAGAAGCAATCATCGAAAAACGGAAGCTTGATTGCTGTAATTTAATAAAAATCACGACGTAAATAAGTGATTAAAAGGCCTGACTAGCGGGAAGTTTTTTTGAGATGGGTAAACAGGGTAACTAATTTTTAATTTAGGTAAGTTACCCTTATTTAAGTGTTAAGCAATGAGTTGCTTTACTACAACAAGTTGTTGTTCGCTTGTGGTGGCTGTCGCAAGTTGCGATGCTAAGCTGCTGCCATTTATGTCAGACAGTAACTTTGCTAATGCATGTTTTGATAACGTTACGTCAAAATAATCATTAAGCTCATGGCCGCCAAACCAAATAAGTCCGGCTTTTTCCAACCAATCAATCGCGGCGCTAATTTCAATTGCTAAATCAAGCGGCGAATCGCAATTAAATCCACCTTGATTAATTAACATGTGCGCTAACGTAGAGCATGAAATGTCTATTTTATTGGGAAATGCCGTTTGAGTTTGTTTCATTACATGGCATACCACAGCCTGAAACAAGGATATATTAGGCAGATTTTTACTGATTGTATCGTTCATATTTTTCTTTAACCACTTGCTGTTTCGGCACTTTTTACTATTCTTAAAACATACATTTTGTAAGTATCATACACTAATAATAATGCCAATATTGCCTTTTCGTTGTGTAAAACTGCTGCCGCTTGCGCTTATGCTAAGTGTGTCTGAACATGCCTTTAGTGCAACAAATTCCGATCTTTTCGCGCTCGATTTGTATCAGCTGAGTGAAATTGAAGTCACTATTGCCAGTAATACGCTGGAAACAAAAGCAACGGTTCCCTCTACCATTACGGTGTTTGATGAAAAGCAGCTCATAGCCTTAGGTGTAAACAATGCGTTTGACGTATTGAACTACGTACCGGGTATGCAAATGGCGCGCGGCGATTGGGTAGGTGCTGTGCCAAAAGAGCATGCTAGAGGGGTAAGGTTAGACAATGGCTATTTGTTAATTTTACTTGATGGCGTGCGTTTAAACGAAACATCGTTTGGTAAAGCCACGGTTTATACTCCTTATATTGCGACATCTGTGCTTGAAAAAGTTGAAATCATTCGAGGTCCTGGTTCGGCCCTTTACGGCAGCAATGCGTTTTTAGGTGTAGTTAATTTTATTACTAAAAAAGCACATAAAAGGTTTGAAGTTGCGATTGGCGACCACGGTTATAAAGCGCTCAGTGGCAGTTATGCAAATACACAGAAGCAAATGAGTTTCAGTGCGAATGTCTCGTTACAACATAGTGATGGGCAATCATACGACGTAGGGGAGCAATTAACGGTTAACGACCCTTTAAAGCATGTATTTGTAAACGCCCAATTGGGTTACCAAAATAGTGAATTGCGTTTTCATTTTATTGAAAATCAACTGGATGAGTTTATAAACCTCGGTGGTTTTAGTAAACAAAATGTACATACCAGTCAGTCTGCCAGCATTAGTTTGCAGCATCAATTATGGCAAAATGATCATCATGAAATTGACGTGCTGGCAAGCTACGCTAATTTTCAAATTGATTCTTCTGGCATGGTGTTACCAACAGAAGCGGGTATTGTAAGTAATGACTTTCTCACTGGGCCAAACTGGCAAACGCAGTGGAGTAAGTTAAAGTTTACCCATAATTACAAGCTATCAAGCGATAAGCAATTAAACTCTGGTTTTGAATACCGCCATGCCAGTCAATATCAAGCGGGTGTTACCACCAACTTTTATGATTTTGATAGTCAGTTAATAATTCCAAACGATGCGTTTTATTTAGGCGGATTACAACGGATTGAGAACATTCCTGAATTTGCAGCGCTACGTGCTTCGCATGATTTTTATGGCGCATATAGCCAATTAAAGTGGCAGTTAAATCCAAGCTGGTTGTTTTTTATTGGTGCGCGATACGATGACATAAGAGATCTAGATAGTAAATTATCACCGCGTTTTTCAGCGATTTGGCATGCATTTGATAATCAAACTATTAAGCTTCAATACGGCGAGTCATTCAGAACCCCGGTTAATAATGAGCTTTACTCAAGCGACAGTGTTACCAAAGGCAATCCTAACTTAACGTCTGAATACGTTAAAACAACCGAGCTAGCGTGGCTTTATAATGGCAAAAGCACATCACTTGAAGCTGTGCTATTTAACAATCAATTAAGAGACTTTATTAATCTAGTACCAACTGCCGGAACCAGTTTTTTTACCTTTGAAAATAGTGTTAATGAGAATATGTCTGGGGTGGAATTATCCGCTAAAAAGCTCTATCACAAGCTACAAATAACCGCTAATTACACGCAGTTATTTGACGAGCCAATTAATCAAAGCTTTAAGCGTTTTGCTAATTTACAGTTGAGTTATCCAACTGACTTTATCGATTTTCATATCAACGCCTTGTGGCGTGACAAAATTGAAGCTGAGCGCAGTGATGAGTTTCGCTATTATCAACCGAGTTACACGCTAGTAAACATAAAGTTAGCGCGTAGTTTTGAACAGCACACACTGTCACTAACAGGTGAAAACCTATTTGATAAAGACTATAGCATTTTTGATCCGCGAGTTTGGGATGGCGCGGTGCCAGGAAAAGGCCGGCAACTGGTGTTAAGTTACCAATATACCTTTAACTAACACACAAACGATTGCTTCGCTCTCGTTTAAATAACGTTTTGGTTTAGTTATCAGCGAGCCCTAATCAGGCATTGCTTCAATGCTGACAATCGCAGAGCGGTTTAAGGTAATTTTGTAGCGTTTAGCTGTTTTTGTACCATTGGCCGAATAGGTAACCACTAAGTTTATCTGATAACGCCTTTCTACCGATTGACCCGATACTTTGCTGCCGTCCAAACTGTAGAGTTTGCCTGCACCTTTTTTTAAGTATCTGACAAAAGGGGTTAAGTTAAAAAACACTTGCTGCTGAATTTCTTCATAACCCGGTAAAAACGCTTTAGCAATCACTTTACTATCACAGCGATAATGAATTAAATGTGCTGCTTGTTTGTTTTGCTGACGTCGTTTTTTAAATAAATTCTCGACATCATCGGGTAGTGCTTTTCGACGAATATGCTCAAGCCATACTGTTTGGGTATGAATGGTTTTATTATCTGCACTGCTTTTAAATATATGTCGCCATTTGGGGCGCCCTTGCCTTATTTTGCGCCAAATTACGCGGGTTAAATCTTCTTTAAATGTTTCACGTAGGCCATAAATAACCCCCAACATGGCAATCAGCGCTAATGTAACTTCTTGGAAATTTGAGCGCGCATTGAGAACTAAAAACATCACAAACGCCATCATAATCGCTGTGACGGTGCCACGTACCAAACGCTGCAAGTTTAAGTTAAGGTTTTTGGTTTCTTTACTAAACACCACACCATATTCGATTAGCCTTTGCAGTAACCGCATTTTGTTGGTGATGCGATTGGGGTCCTCTAGGGTTTGTTTCGAATTGTACTCACGCTCTTCACGGTAGGCGCTTTCACTGCGACAAAAATCACGTAATGCCTCACGCGCTTTTGCAAACTCACTACTTTTTGGACCTTTTGACAACAGCTTTAAAAACATTTGTTCACAGTGCCAACTTAAGTAGTTATCGGCGTTGTCGAAATAAGATTTTAGTTTTTTGTCGGGCGGTGTGTAGCGGCGCAATTTCTTCAATAACACGCCTGCTTGTTCAACCAATTCAGTGGCTGCGGGATAAAACACCTCGGCATCTTTGATTTTTTGTGTATGTTTAATATCCGCCTCAAGCGCCAAGCGAATTTGATAAGAGTAAAGGTTTAAATTCAATCGATAATCAGATTTTTCACCTTTTGACTGACTGATAAAGCGGCTACGTACTAAAGGTAAATGTAATTGCTCAGAATAATAGGCACTGTGGCTTTTCACATGGGCGTGAAAATAGTCTTCTTCGTTTAAGGTACTGGTGTTGATGCCCATTTCTACGGGCAAAGAAAAATACAGGTCGAGGCGCTGCGTTTCTTTGGGAAGCAATAGATAGCTTAACTTAATTGATAAGCTTTCATCTTGAGCGAGTTTTACGTCTCTGTCGATATTGAGCACTCCTTTTCTGCTTTAGTTATCGCTATTAAGCATAGCATAAATCTACTTTAATAACATGATGTTAAATTATAAAGCGCGTTTAAACCCGCCAATATGCAGTCTATCTTAGGCATGTTGCAAAAATGAATTGAGTTGCTACATTGCCTAAGCAACCAATAAAAATGGACCCTTTTTTATGAGTAAAATAATTAAAACTACGCTGTTAGCAGGATTAGTCAGTTTGAGCGTAGGCCCAGCAATTGCCAGTGATAATGCCACTTGGCAATATGAAGATGTGTTTAACATCGAATATGCAGCATCACCTCAAGTTAGTCCAAGTGGTGACAGTATTGTTTATGAGCGTCGTAGTATGGACATTATGAGTGACAGTACACGCATCAACTTGTGGCAGTACAATCTGAGTAGCAATGCTCATACGCCGTTGCTTTCAGGTAAGGCACAGTATCGCATGGCACGTTTCTCATCGGATGGAAAAAAGCTGGCGTATATTTCAAATGAAGAGGGCGATAATCAACTTTATGTGCGTTGGTTGCAAAGTGGCGACATGGCTCGCGTAACGAATGTGGAACATGGCGTAAGTAATATAAGTTGGTCACCGAATGGTCAATGGATCGCATTTTCTATGTTTAAACCACAAGAGGCGAAAGGTATTTTTAGCGAAATGCCGAAAAAACCAAAAGGGGCTAATTGGGCCGGTACTGCAAAGTATATTGATCAGATGAGTTATCGTAGCGACGGACGTGGGTTTTTACCCCATGGCTATCGCCATATTTATGTTGTGCCAGCAGAAGGCGGTACGCCTCGTCAAATCACTACAGGCGATTTTCACCATGGCGGCAATATTGCGTGGAGCCAAGATGGTGAGCAGATATTTATTAGTGGCGACCGCCACCCTGATTGGCAAGACAGACCTCGTGAGTCTGACATTTACCAAATTAATGTTGCGACGGGTGAAACCACTAATGTGACCAAGCGCGAAGGCCCCGATGCTGCGCCAGTGATGTCACCAAATGGTAAAAAGATTGCGTATTTGCGTTTTGATGATAAAAAACTATCGAGCCAAAACAATGACATTTTTATCATGAACAATGACGGGTCTGATGTTAAAAGTTTAACTGCGAAACTCGATAGACCAATAGGCAATCCTAAGTGGGATACAAAAGGCCGTGGTCTTTACTTTAGCTACGACGATTATGGCCAAAAATACGTAGGCTACGTAAATCTGAAAGGAAAAATCACAGAAAAAATAGCCAAACTGGGCGGTCAGTCTTTAGGGCGTCCGTATACCTCGGGTGAATTTGCGGTAGTAGATACGAATGAACTGGTTGTGACACTTGCCAATGCCAATCGACCTGCTGATCTAGCGATGGTTAAAAAGGGAAAAACGCGTAAAGTCACCTCTTTAAATGAAGATTTGCTCACCCATAAAACAACCGCTGAAGTGGGTGAAATCACTGTTAAATCAACGGTTGATGGTCGTGATATTCAAGCTTGGTATGCGCTGCCACCTAACTTTGATAAAAACAAAAAGTATCCGCTGATTTTAGAAATTCACGGAGGCCCACATACGGCTTATGGTCCAAATTTTAGTGCCGAAGTGCAGTTAATGGCTGCAAAAGGCTATGTTGTTGTGTGGGCGAATCCGCGCGGCAGTACGTCTTACGGTGAAGATTTCGCAAATCTTATCCATCACAATTATCCTTCGCAAGATTACAACGATTTAATGGATGTTGTTGATGGCATGGTTGCGAAACCGTATGTTGATAGTAATAACTTGTTTGTGACGGGTGGCTCTGGTGGCGGTGTTTTAACTGCTTGGATTGTGGGTAAAACTGATCGTTTTAAGGCCGCGGTAGTGGCAAAGCCAGTCATTAACTGGTTGAGCTTTGCTCTGACCGCTGACGGTTATTCGTATTTTACAAAATATTGGATGCCAGGCATGCCATGGGATCATGTTGAACATTTATGGGCTCGTTCGCCACTCTCGCTAGTGGGCAATGTTAGCACACCAACAATGCTATTAACTGGCGAAGAAGATGTGCGTACGCCGATGAGTGAAACTGAGCAGTATTATCAAGCATTACAACTGCGTAAAGTGGGTTCGGCAATGGTGCGAATTCCTAAAGCAAGTCATGGTATTGCGGCAAGGCCAAGTAACTTGATCCAGAAAGTTGGCAATATAATGGCGTGGTTTGAAAAGTACCGCACCCAATAAAGTGTGGTTTAGTTATTAAAAAGCCCCGTAATATCGGGGCTTTTTACTACCTAATTAACTGGGGTTAACACATTAAATTGATTTATTAGCAAGTGTTTGAATACGCGTTTCGGCTCCTGAAACAACATCGTTGATGATTTGCTGTACCGACTTAACCTCATGAATAACCCCTTGCGATTGACCAATAAATTGCACACCGTTTTCTAAATCGCCATCGATGGTTGCAGCTTCAAGCTTTTCGGTAGCGGCACCAAATAATGACAACATTTTGATTTTATCAAACTGGGCTATCAAGCCGACAAGCAGTTTCCACAACGGCATATCGACCATTTTTGCTGCTTTAAATGACTTAATGGTGGCGCTTAAAAAGTTCATTGGTTTTCTAGTGGCTTTTTGTGCTGCAGGTGTTTTCATTACGCGCGCATAAAGACCATCAAAATTCTTGGAATAAATAGTATCTGCGACGCGCTTTTCAATCACCGCATTTTTAACATTTTGGTGCACTGGGCTTTCAAGACTGGTTGCAAAACGAGAGCCCATTGCGATAGCGTCTGCGCCAAGGGCAAGAGCTGCCACTAAACCTCGACTGTCGGCAAAACCACCTGCTGCGATTACAGGAATATCGACAATATCGACAATATTGGGTACTAAACATAGCGATGTAACTTCGCCGCCGTGAGCGGCTGCTTCATGTCCGGTCACAAGCAGTGCGTCTACCCCTGACTTTTGTGCAGCAAGGGCATGTTTTTCAGTCACCACTGTGGCGATTACTTTACCGCCATATTGCTTAGCGCCTTCGACAAGCCAATCACCTTTACCAAGTGAAAAGTTAATCACAGGTACTTGTAGCTCGAGTGCGATTTTGGCGTTTTGCTTTGCGCCAGGCATCATTAACGTAATGCCAATGCCAAATGGCTTATCGGTAAGCGAGCGGATTGTTGCAATTGCATCTCGGGTTTGTTGTTGGCTAAGTGGACCTGACGCCAAAATACCTAAACCGCCGGCATTACAAACGGCCGCGACTAATTCTGGTGTTGAAATCCAGCTCATGCCGGGTAATACGATTGGGTGTTCAATGCCAAAAAGTTCGGTAATGCGTGTTTGCATAGGTATTGCCTGCTTAACTGGTCAGATGTGTTAGAGTTTACAAACTATTAACCCAAGATGGAATAGTTTTCGGCAATAAAAAGGCCTGCAATTGCAGGCCTTTAATAAGCTGACTTAACGAGTGTTATTTACACACACCATTTGCATTGGTGATACGGAAGCGAAGCTGCGTATCATTATAGTCGCCATCACCACCGGTATCGTCACAGTTTATGTAACCTGTGTTATTGCTACCTAAAATGGTTTCACAACTACCATACTTCCACGTACGGTTATTTTCTTTAAACTTGTACGTTATCGAGAACGTATTGCCTCCTGTTAGTGTAGCGCGTTCTACCCAACTGCTTGTATTCTCTGGATATTGCCAATTGGATATCGCAGTACCATTAGAAAGCACTTTATACGCTTGTTGATAATCAGCACTACGTTTGTGGGCAAATGCAATACTGGTACCTGGTGCAAAAGTTAAGCCATTACCAGATTCTGTAATACATTGGGCTAATGCTTTCGTTACGTTGATGTTCACCTGACTTGAAGCGTTGCCACCTTTGCCATCACTAATACCGTATGTAACGACCACTAGACCTTCGTAATTTTCAGGTGCTTGATAACGTACTGTACCGTTACTGTTAATTGTTGCAATACCGTGGCTGGCACTAACACTTGTTACGGTTAGGGTATCGCCATCAGGGTCATTGTCGTTACCAAGTACATTAATTGACGATAAGCGCTCACCTTGCGTTACCGATGCTGAATCTGGGTTCGCAATGGGTGCTTGGTTAGTTGAAAGTACAGTCACTTCAAGTACCGCTTGTGCTGTACCGTTGGTTTTACCATCGCTCACGGTGTAAGTAATACGTGCTTTACCAACCCAATTTGCAGGAGGAGTAAAGGTAATGGTGTTATCAGTGTTTACCTGTGCTACGCCAACGTTTGCAACAGCGTTTGTAACGCTAAGGGCATCGGAGTCTTGGTCGCTATCGTTTGCTAGTACATTGAAGCGTGTTAGCGACGTATCTTGGTCAATTGTTGCAACATCGTTATTTGCTGACGGTGCGTTGTTTTGTTTAACACGTACATCTACTAAAGCACTGTCAGTTAAACCTTCAGGATCTTTGATGGTGTATGTAATCCAATCTTGACCATGGAAGCCAGCATCTGGTGTGTAGGTCAGGTTTTGGTTGCTATCAATTACCACGGTACCGTGATTAGCAACCGCAGAAATCAGCGTTAAATCATCACCGTTAAGATCTGAGTCGTTCCAAAGTACATCAACGTTGTAAAGTGGTGTGTCTTGGAATGCTTGAATGCCATCATCTACAGCCACAGGTGGTTGATTAACCGAGTTTACAACTACCGTAATAGAACCGGTTACTGAGCCACCGTTACCATCTGACACTGTGACATCGATTTTTGCAGTGCCAACAAAGTCTTTGGTTGGCGTAAAGTAAATAATGCCATTGCCATCTACTGAAACGGTACCGTCATCAGTTGATACTGAAACCGGCTTAGCGTTGTCGCCATCTTTATCTTCAATTTTATCGAGAATATTAATCGCATTATTTTTTGAGTTTTCATCAACAGCAACTGATGCTGGTTGTATTGTAGGCGCATCGTTAACAGGCATTACATCAATTGTAATGTAGCCAGTCGATTGATTTTCGCCATCAGTGATGGTGTACTCAATGCCCACTTCGCCATAAAAATCAGCATCTGGTTTGTAATTAATAAGATTACCGTTAACCGTTACTTTGCCTTTTGCAGTTGTCGCCGAGACCAATGAAATTGATTGACCGTCTGGGTCTTCGTCATTTTGCAGTGCATCAAAGCCAGTAACTGATTCATCTTCATTGATTGAAAGGTAATCACTACGTGTAATTGGCGCATCATCAAGTGGTTTTACGGTTACTTTTACAACACCTTCTGCTGTGCCACCTTTACCATCTTCTACTTGGTAAGTGATAGTATCGTCACCGTAGTAATTTAGGTTTGGTGTATAACGCAAGCTACCGTCTGATTTTACTTCTACGCTACCGTGTAACGCAGTAGCCGATACTGCTTTTGCAGGATCTTCATCAACATCTGAAATATGTTGAGTTAAATCAACGACATTATTTTTAGAGTCTTCATCCACTTCAATGATTTTTTCAGTTGTTGTTGGATCGTCGTTTAGAGCATTTACCGTAACAACAACCACTGCACTGTCACTTAATTCACCATCGTTAATGGTGTAGTGAATAGTATCTTTACCGAAGAAGTTGTCGTTTGGCTGGTAACTTAGCGTGCCATTAGCGTTGATAGTAACAACACCGTTGTCAGACTCAGCTTGAGTTACTGTTAATGTATCGTTGTCAGGATCACTATCGTTTGCTAGCACATCAATCACATCGATTTTCTGGTCTTCATCGGTTTGTGCTTCATCGTTATTTGCGTTTGGTGCATCCGTTTCACCTGTTACCAGTACATTGATAATACCAACTACCGAACCACCGTTACCATCGACTACCGTGTAGCTAATCTGATCGCTACCAGCATAATTTTCTTTTGGCGAATAGCTCAGAGTGCCATCTGGGTTAACGCTTACTTCACCGTGGTTAGCTGTGGCATTCGTTACCGTTAAGGTATCACCATCCACATCATGGGTATAAGGGCTGGTATCAACAATCTCATTTTCGCTGTCTTCTGCAACCGTTAGCGAAGCAGTTTCTGCGGTAGGTAGATCATTTACAGGGGTCACTGTAACGGCAATCTTTGCGTTTAATTCGGTTTCACCATCACTTACCACGAAAAGGATTTCATCGTCACCAAAGTAATTTTCATTTGGTTTGTAAGTGAACTGTCCGTTACCGGCATCAATTAATTGGCCGTTTGTTGCAACTGGGTTGCCAATAATTGAAAGTGCTTCACCTTCTGGATCAGTTACGCCTTTTAGCAAGTTAATATTGGTAATCTCAACATCTTCTTTTGTTGTAAGCGTGCGTTCTGTTTGACGTGGTTCATCATTTACAGCCGCAATTTCAACGGTAACTTGGCTTGTTGCTACGCCACCACGACCATCGCTAATGCTATAAATGATAATATCTTTACCATTGTAATCAGCTTTTGGTTGATAGTTGATACTGTTGTCGTCGTTTACAGTCACTACGCCGTGTAATGATGTCGGCGTACCTAAAATAACCAGCGGATCGAAGTTTGGATCTTCGTCGTTTGCGATAACCGCAATTGATTCAGCGAACTCATCTTCGTTGATTTCAAGGGTATCTGGGTTTGCGATTGGCTCAGCATTGTCATCGTCATTAATAAATACATTGCCAACCACGTTATCCACCACTAACGCAAAGCTTTCAGACTGCTCAAATTCGTCATTCGTGAGTGTTGCTACTTTTACAAATACAGTATCTGTGTTTTCAGGTAACGTAATATCTTGTGTTGAAGCAAGTAAAACGGCTTGCCAGCTCAGGCCTAAGTCAAAGCTTACCTCAACGGTTGTGTCGTAGTCTTCTTGTGCAAGCGCATTACCGTCAACTAACTGGAACGGGAAGCTAATTTCGCGTTCTACTTTGCTATCTAACGTAACCTCAAATGTGGTTGTAGCACCTTCTGACACAGGATCTGGCATTGCAATAACCGACATCACTTGTGGTTTTGGTGCTGTGCCGTCTGTTACTGATACTGCTTTTGCGTGTTTGCCGGTTTCTTCAAACCATGCCGATAGCTCATAAGCTTCATTTTCTTCAATGCTATCATCAACTAAAGAGGTTACTTTAATTAATACATTTTGAATTTCAGCTGGTACGTTAACCGATTTATTTTCAACCAGCGACATTTCTTGCCATGTAACGCCGTTATCAAGTGAAACGTATCCTGAATTTAAGAAGTCGTCATTGGTGGTATCATTTAAACCAATCACATTGAAGCTGAGTGATTGCGATTTCTCTAACTTACGGTCAAACACAACATTGAAAGTGACTTCTTCACCTTCCATCATTGGGTTTTTATCAGTGCTGATAAAATCAATTACCGCATTTTTAGGCGTCGCATCAATAAGTAATACTGGCGCTTCAATTAAATCGAGTTGCTCTTGCTGAGTCCATGCATGTAGTTGCAGGGTTTCAATTTCTTCGTCTGCGTGTTGATCTTTAATAATCGATACGCGAACAAGGAATTCTTGCGTATCTTTCTCAAGCAAGAATGAATTTGCTGCGCTAAGGTCGATTGTCTGCCAGAAAGCGCCATTGTCAAATGAGAATTCAGCTTGAGGATCAAAGTCGTCATTTGCTGTTGCATCGTCTGACTTTAGTTCTACAAACACGTTTTGTGTCGTGACTACTTGTTTATCTAAACTTAACTCAAATACTGCGTAGTTGCCTTCAGAAACTTCATACTCTCGCGGCGCATTTTCGATTAAGCGTGCCGGTATAGAATTTGAATCGTCTAAAATTTCTGCTTCAGCACTAACATTTGCAACCTGTAGCTTGTAGCTTTCTGTATATTCCGCTTCTTCATCTGTTAATGTAACAACTTTCACTAGAAAATGATTTATGCCTTCGGGCATCGTCACTTCTGAGGTAGTGTTTAAGTTGGCTTTAACCCAGTTTGCGCCATTATCGCTGCTATATTCAATTTCAGATGAATAATCTCGTTCTTTTACAGCAGTTACATCTTCTAATGAAAGTGAAAAAGGTGTTACCGCATTTGTCACATTGGTTAAGAATACGGTAAATGTATGCTCCTTACCTTCTTTTACTTTTTTAGTTTCTACGATTACATCAGCTACTTCAGGAGCAGGGTTCGTGTTTTGATTTTCAATTATTAAACTTTCAGCTTTACGGTCGATGCCGTCGTCTTTCCCCCAAGCTGCAAGTACTAGCTGCTCTTGTTGTTCGTCAAGAGTGTCGTTAGCGGTTGTCACTTTTACATCAAAACAACGCAATCCTTGCGGTACTGCAACTGTGGCAGTATTCGATAGGTCAATTTGTGTGTTAAATGTGATACCTTGATCGAAGCTGATATATGCAACTGAGTCAATGTCGGCAAGTACAGCAGTGTCAGGGTTTACTTCTAAATAATAGTCTTGTGTTTGTGTGGTGGTGCCGTCTAAGCACACATTGAATAGTGCTGAGTTACCTTCAGATACTTTAAATGGCGTTGCCGTAATGCTACTTACTTCAGGGAAGTCATCGCTATTTTCGGTGCGATCTGAAATGGTAACTGTTGTTGTTTGTGTATCCGTGCCACCGCTAATTAAGTAGGCAGTTAGATTGAAATCTTCGCTGTTTTCTACCTCATCGTCGCGCAAAGTATGTACGCGAACATCCACATATTCAGTGCCTTCAGGAATAAGAGGGCGTTGTTTGGATGATAAATCGTATTCCATTGGCCACGTAACGCCGCCATCAAGCGAGATTTCTGCATTTGGATTGTAATCACGTTGCGCGGTTGCTGCGCCATCATTTAAGCGCAAACGCAGTTTTGCATCATCATTAAGTGGTTGATTAAACTGAACTCTAAAGGTTACAAATTCACCTTCTTCTACATTACTATAAAGCGCAAAAACCGAATGCACCGCGTCTTTTGCTAAATCAAGATCTGCGTCTTCGTCATGAATGCGGATAATTTCAAATTCATGATCAGATTGGTCAGCACGGTGCCATGCATTAAGCTTTAATGCCTCAAAACCTTCGTCAATATCATCTTCAAAAGATTCAAATTGGATATCAACATAGCGACCACCTGGTGGCACCAAAATTTCTTTGCGCGAAGATAGGTCAACGTTTTGTACAAAGGTTTCACCGCGGTCGAATGAAATATTCGCATTGGCTGAAAAGTCATCGCCCATCGTTGCCGAAAGTGCATCAAGCTCAAGGTTAAGTAACGTTGGTAGTACTAAATCTTTGTTGAACTTCAAGCGGAATTTAATGGTGCGGCCTTCTTCAACAAGATCATCACTATGACGTGAATAAACAGCGTTGACGCGAAGGTCACCTTGGTTACTTGATGGGTCGAGAATATCTTGATTAAGTGTTAGGCGATCCGACAGTGTATCTCTGTGCCATGCTTCGAGCGTGAAGTATTCAGTATCTTCATCTTTGCCGTCATCATTTAAATCAAGCAAAATATCGATATGGCGACCACCTGGCGGTACAGAGATCTTTTGTGGGCTGGCTAAATCAACTAAATACGGATAGCTTTCGCCACGGTTAAATGAAATAAACGCTGTGGTATTAAAATCTTGCCCTTTTTGTGCGGTACCGCTGCTTAATTTTAAGTTTAAATCTTTGTCATCATCGAGGATTTTGTTGAATTTAACGCGGATGTGCGCTTCATCACCTTCTTCAGGGCTTTTATCTAGGCTGTAAATTGCACTGATTTTATAGTAGCTGTCTTCACCACCAGAATGATCTGAACCATCACTGCCACAGTTAGCCGATGCTAAATCGGTAAAGCGGTGAGCACTGGTTGATAAATAGCTGAGTGATGATTTACCCATGTCGTAAGCGAAAAATTCAGAGCCACCTAAATTATCCTGACGTGAAAAAATGAGTTCGCCTACCTGGTTTTTAGCGGCCCCTGTCGCTAATGCTAGGTTATGCTGGTTAACAATCTCAACGGTTAACGCTGTTGTATCAACGCGATACAAACTGTTTTTACTGACTAAATATAAGTTGTCGCCAATAAAGGTTAAGTCACCCCAGTTTTTATCTTGTTCATTGCGAAAGCCTGTAAGCTCTCCATAAATTGCGACATAGCCTGTCGTTGGATCTATGGTAAATAAGGTATCGTCGTGTGCGGCCCACAGTAAGTTTTGGCTCGGATCGCTTACCAAACGGTAAGTGAATTTAGTCTTACCAACCTGATGGTGTGAACCCGAGTTTATATCATAATATGCAAGATAACTGTGGCCATTATTTTGTGGAACTGAAACATAATACAAACGCTGTGACGCTTTATCGAGTGCGATTGCGGCAGAATCATACAGTGCGATTGAGTTTGACAGGCTTTGACCTGTGTATTCATCGAGCTTATGAATAACACCTTGGCCTGCATCACTGGCAATACCATAAATCGGGCTGTGGCATTGTGAATAGGCCGAAAAACCTGACGTAGCAAGGGCTGCACATACAAGGGTTCTGACAGCGTTTAGTTTCATAGGGGGCTCCAACGGGCTAACAGAGTAAAATATAAAGAAATTTTTTCCGAGATTTTACGTTAAGTTGAAACGTAATGAAAATGTTTATCGTAAAAAATGATTAGAAAAATATTACACTCTATAACAGAAAAAATTATTCTAAGTTCTTTAGGTACTTAAAACTAAAGCCAGTAAGCTTAGGGGGCGTAGAGCAAATGCGTGCTTAACAGCAGCTGTTTATAAAGATGTTTTGCATTGTTCTATAGCAAAAATGTAAATAATCAAATACAGAAACCTTAATTTCTATAAGGATATTTTTAATCGCTAATTTATTGATTAGTTGCTCGTTATCGAGCTAGTAGGGAATACTAGGGTCTGTTGATCTTTGCTGTTCTATTTTTGTTCTGTTTGAGCGTGCTTTTATCGCGGCGCTCGATGTGTGGCCTAGTAATCTAAGC